>CABUXJ010000053.1 GCA_902495455.1 uncultured Prevotella sp. | reverse complement strand
GGTGACTTCGGATAAGTAGATTTATACAAACGCAAAGACCGCAAAGACGCAAAGAATTTCGCTTTATATAAAATTCTTTGCGTCTTTGCGGTCTTTGCGTTTGTATCAGTTTCCCCGGACACTAATAATATTTTACAAAATCATGTTTGAGAAAATGCTCAAAGATTTGCGATTTTTATGGGCAATAAGGGCCTTAAAGGGCCCGACGGACCATTAAGACAGCCCCTCTGACTCCCCCAAAGGGTGAGCTTGGGATGCTTTAAGGGCCCCGCGGCTATTCTGAAACACAAAAGTTCGCGAGTTTTTGACTGCCGGAAAAGGGCAAAAAAGTGGTCGCCGGCGAGCAATGGGGCCCCCGCGGGGTTGCAACGAGCACGCCGTCATGTTGCAACGGGGCCGCCGTTGCAATGCAATAGCAGCCCCGTTGCAGAGCAAGGAGGGCCTTACGGGAGGGCCCCACCCCGCCTTCCCCAAGGGGAGGGAGACCTATATGATTGTAAGTAATTGTGTAACAATGGTTTGCAAAAACGGCGGTTTCCCCGTCGAAAAAACCGCGTGATTTTGACCTTCGTGAGATTTGAAAATTCGAGCGAGGCGGAAAAATTTTGGAAAGTACCCCTAAAAAACGGCGTTAAATTCAGAATTAATTTGACAAAGGATGCTTAATTTATGTTAGATGTCAGATGTTAAATGTCAGATGTCAGTGCTTTTCCCTTCATCTCGTAGGCACCCTCCCCTTGGGGAGGGCCGGGGTGGGGCCTCGGGGACTTCCTCTATCTGTCGATGAGCCGCAAAATCTTGCGTCGGCACGACCTCAGACCGGCGGAATCAGTGGGAGAAGAGGCTGTCATGTCAATCGCCATGCGCAGCTCTTCGAGCAATTCGGGATAGTGGCGGCACATCTTGTATGCGATTTTCATCGACAACGAGCGTATCGCCACAGGCTCGGAGTCGGAGACCAAGCGGCTGAGACAGGCATCGAGGAAGTCCGTGCGCAGGGCTTCCGCCTCAAACGTCTGATGCTCAAGCAGCGTCAAGAGGAGGCGACGGCTCGTGACATTGGGCGCGGTCAGGGCCATGTCGGTCAGTTCCGCCTGTCTCGTCTGAAGCCAGCGGCGCGCCGGCGCATCAAAATAGGAGAACGTCCAAAGGGCGTTTGACGCCACCCGACGGTCCTCATCGCCGGCAAATCCAAGGAGAGCGTCCTTCATTTCGTCGCCGGCCTCATCCTGCGCCATGCGGCACAGCTCGCTGATGTCGGCGGCATGAAGGCGCCCGGACAGCCTATTACGTAGTTCCTCAAGTGTCATCATCATTCCAATCCCCATTCGCCAAGGTCTGTCCGGCTCTCCACGCGCTTCTCGATGTCGTCGGGCAGGGCCGGGAAAAAGTCAAGTCCGGTGATGCGTTCGACCTCATCGACACTGTTGACGTAGGCTGATTTGGGACGGTTGCCAGACACATTCTTATATATGAAGCCGATGGCACGGGGCTCGCCGTCCATACAGAGCACGACCTTAAAGAAGGCTTCGGGCACGACAACCTTGTTACGGCCTATCTTCTTGTGGCTGCCACGATAGAGTATCGGGCCGCTGACGATATACAGGCTGCCATATTCCTTGGCCCAACAGCGACACTGTTGCTCGATTTCGTTCCAGTCGCCGGCGTTCAGACTGTGCACCTGAGGACAGGCGTTGGTGAACAGGAACGACTCCAGCTGCGCCTCCTCGCTCCATTTGCAGTCTGCCGACGGGCAAAGATGACCGCGGTCGTAGCCCGAGTTGTAGTAGTCAGCGTCGGTGGCCCGCGGTGCGGGCACTTCCTCATCCTCACGAAATCTTATGCCCTTACGGCCATATTTGCCCTCGGCATGTTCAGCCGTCAGATGCCACGCCACCCAGTTCGGCAGCCGCGTGGCCGCGTCGTATGACGCCGTGTAGGCCGTGCGGCGCAGTATCTGCTCGCCCGAAGAGGGGCGCAAAACCGGCATTTCGAGTCCCTCGGCCGGTTCCACAGCGCCGTCCGGCCTGATCACGGCAGTCTTATGACGGTCTTCGCCGCCGATATTTCCGCCCATCAGCGGGCGCCCGCCGGTTCCGGCGCTACACGAAAGCATCGTCAGCGAGACGGCGACCAGCCCTATCCACTGTTTTCTTTCTATTGACATTCTGTTCTTCTGATTGTTTTACGCTTAGTAAGTGAAAACTTCCGTCCCGCATCCGCATCCGTCATTTTCCCGTCCTCACGTCGCGCAGCCGGCCGTAAGCATCAAACGAGCGGCGGTCGGCGAGATGCAGCGTCACCATGAGCGCGAGCATCGAGGCTGTGAACGTGATGACGATTATCATCATCTGATACTTGATGGCGATGCCCGGAGCCGAGCCGCCGAGTATCTGACCAATCATCGTGCCCGGCAGGGAGACGATGCCCATGACGGCCATGTTGGCTATGCACGGGGCGAACGAGCGTTCAATGGCGCGGCGGACGAAAGGCGTGACGGCCTCCAGATGGGTGGCACCGTTGCCGAGCAGATAGTAGTAGAGCTGACGCTCGCGTTGCAATCCGTCGTAGAACGTGTTGAGTCCCATGACGCAGACACCGAGCATGTTGCCCATGAGGATGCCCATTATGGGGATGAAGTAGCGCGCGTCAAAAGGGTGAGGCAGCCTGAGGACGAGCGTGAGGAAGTAGAGTCCCACGACAAGTGCCGACCCAAGCAGACCGCCCATCAGCGGAAAGAGTATCACACGACGGCGCAGATGGGTGCGGTGGGATGCCGTCAGCGAGGCCACCACCGTCATCAGCAGCACCCAGAGGGTGTTTATCCAAGGACTGTTCCACTCGAAAAGATAGCGCAGATATATCCCGATGAGAAAGAGCTGCACCACCATCCGCACGACGGCAGTCAGCGTGGAGCGTATCTGCCGCACGCCGAACATGCGGAAAAACCAGATCGGAACCGCCATAAGGAGCAGTCCGACGGCAAGACCTATATACGAAATGTCTGTTGTTCCCATACTCATTGTCCTTCTTTTGTCACGTCAGTCAATACCTTCGGCGTCATCACGATGCGGCGGTCGCAATAGCCGGCCAGCTGTTCGTCGTGCGTGACGACCACTATCGCCGTGCCGGCGGACGCCATCTGCCGCAGATATTCGCCCACGAGAGCGGACGCCTCGGGGTCGAGTGCCGATGTCGGCTCGTCAGCGAGCACTATCGGTCTGGCCATCAGTCCCGCCACGGAGAGCATCACGCGCTGACGCTCACCGCCACTCAGCTCCGCCACGCGTTTGTCGTAGAGCGACGGATCTAGTCCCAAGCGGCTCCACTCCGCCATCAGCCGTTTCTTGGAGTAGGTCATGCCGCGGTTGACACGCAGCCGGAAGAGCATGGCGGCCATGTCGCTCACCCACTCTACCGGCAGCGCCACCTCCTGCGGGACGTAGGCGATGAGCTTGCGGAACTCCACGGCCGAGGAGGGCGTGAGCAGTTCGCCGTCGATGCTGACATGTCCGGCATCGAGCGGACGAAAGCCGAGCATGGTCCTGAGCAGCGTCGTCTTGCCGCAACCGGAGGGTCCCATGACGGCCACCATCTCTCCGTCGGCGACGGATAAAGACAGTCCGCCGAAGAGTTCCGACTTGCCGACCGTCAGCGATGCGTTCTTGATTTCCAACATTGTCTTATCGTTTTGACGACAAAAGTACAATAAAAAAGTGAGAATAGCCACCGGCGGGATGAAAAAACGCCCCTTCCTACCGCGAGCAATGAACAACCTAAAGAGTCAACAAGCAAGTGCAATATTACGAAAAGTTTTTGTAAAACTCTCTCACGGGTGTAGAAAATTTTAGTTTTTCTCTCGGTCTTCGGTTAATTTTAGCCTGTATGACCGCAATTCTCCTGTCAGTAATAGAGCTTATATCTGTACCTTTCGGTATATATTGCCTTATGAGCTTATTAGTGTTCTCAACGGC
>CABUXJ010000052.1 GCA_902495455.1 uncultured Prevotella sp. | reverse complement strand
TTTTGTATTGCCTGTCAACTCTCCTGCCATTCGAAGCGTTGTCCCTCCATTGCCCATTACGCTACGCTCCATGAGCAATGGAGGGACTGAAGCGTTGCACTTCTATCTTGAATCTATACCCCGCCGGAATAATAACCGGAGTGACCTACGGCCTTAATCCGCTGTTTGCCATGCCCCTGATACATGACGGCGCGGCCATTGAATCAATACTGTTTTTCCGTTACGGCTTTGCTGTCCTGCTCTTGGGGATATTCCTGACGGCGCGCAGACAGAGCTTCCGGCTATCGTGGCGTCAGGCCGGCGTGCTGCTGACGCTCGGTCTGCTGTACACGGCAAGCAGCACGTTCCTCTTCGCCGCCTACAACTATGTGGCGTCCGGGCTGGCCACGACCCTCGTCTTTCTCTATCCGGTGCTTGTGGCCGTGATAATGGTGTTCCTGCGCGTGGTGCCGTCGTGGCCCGTGTGGCTGGCCATCGCCGTCACATTTGCTGGCGTATTGATAATGACCTGGAGCGACGGAGCGCAGCCGGTCAATCCCTTGGGAGTAATGCTCGCGCTGGCTTCGGCGCTGGTATATGCCTTGTTCATCGTGATAATAAACCGCAGCAAAGTGATAAAGCCCATACCAAACACTTTGCTCACATTCTATGCCCTTTGTGTGGGAGCCGTCATTTTTTTCGTCAAGATTGCCGTGTCCGGTACCGCCGTGACGGCCGGCATCGACGGCGCATGGTCGTGGATGAACCTCGTCGGGCTGGCACTGCTGCCCACCATCGTCTCCACGGCGACACTGGCGGTGGCCACGCGCAACATCGGCGCTACCAAGGCGTCGGTGCTCGGAGTGTTCGAACCGGTCACGGCCATCCTCGTGGGCACGCTGGTGTTCGGCGAACCGCTGACCATGAATATCGTTGCGGGCATCGCGCTGGCCGTGACGGCCGTGATGTTCATGATAGCTTCCACCAAGCGATAGACACTTCCCCACCCTTCCGTCTTTTCCCATCCATCAATAACAAAACCACTACTGTATGACAAAATCCGATAATACATCCCGTGAGAAAGAGATATACAAGGTGACCCTTTGTGGCGGGGCGGTCAATCTGTTGCTGCTCGTGTTCAAGTTTGTCGCCGGAATCACGGCCCACAGTTCGGCGATGATAGCCGACGCCGTCCATTCGCTGTCCGACTTTGTCACCGACATCGTCGTGATCGCGTTCGTGAGAATATCGGGCAAGCCGCAGGACGAAGACCATGAGTACGGTCATGGCAAGTATGAGACCTTCGCGACGGCGCTGATAGGAGCGGCGTTGCTCTTTGTCGGCGTCGGAATATTTGCCGATTCGGCGACGAACATCGTCGGGTTCATGCGCGGAGAACGCCTCGAAGCCCCCGGCATGCTGGCCTTTGTGGCGGCGCTGGTGTCGGTGCTGTCGAAGGAAGCCGTCTACCGCTATACCGTCATCAAGGGCCGCCGGCTGAACTCAAAGGCCGTGATAGCCAACGCCTGGCACCATCGCAGTGACGCCCTGTCGTCGGTAGGCACGATGGCGGGCATCGGCGGAGCCATATTCCTGGGTGGCGCGTGCTCGACCCGCTGGCGGCATTAGTGGTGAGCCTGTTTGTCGTCCGGGTGGCCTGGCAGCTGGTGAAGCCGAGCATCGACGAGCTGCTCGAAAAGTCGCTGCCGAAGGACATGGAGGACTCGATAACGGCTGTCATCCTGTCGTTCAAGGGTGTCAGGTCGCCCCATCATCTCCGCACGCGCTACATCGGCAACACCATAGCGATAGAGGTCCACATCAGGCTCGACGGCTCCATGACGCTCAGCGAGGCCCATGACATAACCAAGAGGATAGAGGCGGCACTGAAGGAGAAGTTCGGAGAGCGGACCCATATCGGCATACACATGGAGCCGTGGAAATGACGGAGAGACCATAGGACGGGGGAATATCAAAAAAGGTTCATGCACACGGTAGGGAAAAACGTGTCCCTACCGTGTGCATGAACCTTATTCGTACTGTCTTTTCAGGCTTCTCAGAGCCACTCCAGCGCCTTCTCTATCTCCTCTTTCATCTTATCGTTTGCGACCATACCGATGTTCTTGAACGTCAGACGGCCCTCACGGTCGAAGACGAGATAGGTCGGTATGCCGTCAGATTCGTACGTGTCGAGGATATGTCTGTACTGTTCGCGCGTCAGATAATAGTGGTCGCCGTCGATGCCGCCGATCATCTCCTGCCATGTCTCGGCCGGCGATGTCGGTTCGGTGAGATAGATGAAGACCACGTCCTTTCCCTCCAGCTCCTTCTTTAGCGGCTTCATCCGCTTGTGGCCGGCATTGCACGGACCGCACCATGTGGCCCAGATGTCCACCACGACAGCCTTTTCCTTGTATTTGTCGAGTATCGTCGCAAGAATGTTCTCAGGCTTCACGTCGTCCAGTTTGTGAAAGAATACATTGCCGCGGCGCGCCAGTTCCTCCTCCAGTTGCTTGTCCTTGGCGCGCTTCCCGGCTATCAGTGAACTCAGTGCGGGATCGGTAATGGTCGCTTCGGCGGCTGCGTCGAGAGAGATCCGGCCTTTGAGGAAAGCCTCGACCACGGCCACTTGACGGTTGTAAGCGTTGTTTATGACGACGGGCCGGCTGTAGGAGTATGCCGACGAGAGACCGTTGCCGAACATGGCGTAGTCTGATTCGAGGATCTCCATCGGCTTGCCGTCGGTCAGCGGGGCGTCAAAATGCGGCACGTTCAGACTCTTCTTCAGTTCCTCATATTCCGCTGCCGTCTTTATGCCCGCCCGACGGATCTTCGCCTGTTCCCATGAGCGGCTGAAATCATACTTCCAGTTGAGAGCCGTGCTCTCCAGATTCATGCGCAGGATGGCGCGTGCGGCGTCCGTCAGTCCTTTGAATGAATTGACCTCCTCCTTCTTCTCTTTCAGCGTCTTGCTGATCAAGGCCACATATTCCGCTGCCGACCACCCGTCCGTTCCGGTGGTCATCAGGGAGTCGTACGATGACATGAAGAGCCGCTGAAGTCCGGACACGTTCCCGTTTATGACCTTGTTGGTGTGCGCTAAAGAGCCGGTGAAGCCGAAGAAAGCATCATCTTTCTGCCCGTTGGCCAGGTCCAAGGCCAGCGACACCTCCTCACCCGGCACGGCGAATATGCTGGCATAGTTCACGTTGCGGATGCCGGCGACTATCACGGACGGATGGGTGAGCTCGGCTTCCACTTCGGCCGTCCCGTCATCGTTGAGCTTCACGGCGAAACGGCGTTGCTGCTTTTCTCCCAAGACGCTGTACCACCCGTCTACTTTCGCCTCCATCTCCGGCCTGTAGCCGTAGGCCTTGAAGCGCACCTTCACTTTCCCGGGAGCATATCTCGTCACGGGCAACGTCTCGTCGCCCTCATACTTCTTCTCTTTCAACTCCTTGGGAAGACCAATCTCCGGACTGTAACTGTCGTCATGTATGCCGAAGATGCGCCAGTCGCCCTTCGCCTCGCCCTCCGCAAAGTCCATCATCTTCGTGCCTTTAGGCATCGGAGCGAAGCGCAAGGTGAAGTCCGTCTCGCCATTGTCGGGCATGAAAAACTTCTTTCCGGGCACGATGCCGTCGGCCGACGTCAGCCGGTATGTCTTGCCGTCCGTGCCTGTCAGCCGGCTCTCCTCGGCTATCCTTATCCATTCCTTGGGCGTGTGTTCAGCATGCATATATAACAATGTGGCCGTGTCGGCAAACTCCACGCGCGTCACTTCGATTGTTCCTGTGTTGGCATACATCGTCACGGGTTTTTCCCACACGGTTGTCTTCTTGCGAGCCGCCTCGGTCTGCAAGGCCGCGAAAGGCAACAGGAGCAGAAGTACGGCTAATAGTTTGTTTGTTTTCATATTGATAATCTGATGTGATTTAAACATCACAAAGATAACGCTTTTCCATCGCCAGACTATCAAAAGGGCGCGGAATATCAACCGTTTTCATGTTTTTTAAGTGTTCCGGCGACCGATGACACTATCAATAGACGGCATTTGGAGTCGAAGTCCGAATGAGTTGTCGGTTGAGATATCCTTGTGTCCGAAAAATTCTGAATTTAAGGCCGTTTTTTAGACCCACTTTTGAAAATATTTCGGTCTTGCTCCCAAATTTCCAAGTCTCGCGAAGGTCAAAATCGCACGGTTTTTTCGGTGGGAAAATCGACGTTTTTGCAACACATTCATTCTTAGCTGTTTATGAATGGCGTCAGCTCTCCCTCCCTCTATGTTGCTATCCAAATAATTGGATAAGTTTTATCTTTGTTTAACCGTTAATATTCAATTACTTATAAAATTTAACTGTTTTTATCCGACGCATAGTGTCACATGTCCGACACATGC
>CABUXJ010000051.1 GCA_902495455.1 uncultured Prevotella sp. | reverse complement strand
GAACTCTTCGCGCAGCCAATTCTTTATTTAATAATTCTTCATCGGCCGAGGCCGACAACTCAACATTCAACACTCACCATTCATCATTCAAAAAAGAATTGGCTACGCAGAACTCTCCGCGCAGCCAATTCTTCATTTAATAATTCTTCATCGGCCGAGGCCGACAACTCAACATTCAACACTCACCATTCATCATTCAAAGATTCCCACGAGCTTGCTCTGATAGTTCTTCAGAGCGTTCTTCATCTCCGTGATGACGGAATAGTCGGTGTCATCGAGGGCATTGTTGAATGTCCAGTGGAAGTCGCCCTTGTTCAGACGGCCAGCTCCCCAGTAGCCTGTTACGACAGCGGGGACGTCCGTCGCGGCGGCGGGAGTATATTTGTAGATGAGCGACGGGTCGGTGTCGAAGTTGTTGTAAGTCGTTCCGCCCACGAGAGCCTTATATGCGGAAGGCACCTGCTCGTCGCGTGTGGCAGCCTCGTAGCAGTCGAAATCGGTAGCACTCTCATGATGGGTGATAACGGTATAGTTGCTGCTTGCGCCCTTCTCGGCGTACACGTTGCCGTAGCTCTTTATCATACCGCCGTTCTCTCCCGAGAAAGTGCCGTCGCCCTTGGCGTCCGTTCCCTGCTTGGAGATCATCATCGGGTCCTTCGTTCCGCGGAAATAGTTGTTCTCCACAAATACGCTCGAGCCCATCGTCGCGCCCACGCCGTACTTGGCGCAACCGTCATAGTAGTTGTTCCAAACGTGTACGGTCATCGTGCGGACACGCGGATGGCGCGAATCGCTATGGTCAAACCAGTTGTGATGGTAGTCGATATAGTTAGGTCCGGACTCGCTCTTCATACCGCAGAGCGACGTCTTTCCGCAGTCGAGGAAGTGGCAGTAGGCCACGGTGATATACTGCGAGTCGCTCTTGATGTCAATCGAGCCGTCGCCCTTTGCCTGGTCGCTGTCGCCGCCGGTGTTGCCATACATGAGGTCGATATGGTGAACCCAGCAATATTTGTTGTCCGTGTCGAGCGAGATGCAGTCGTCCATGCAGAGCATGACGGCGAAGTTGCGCAACTCGACGCTTACCGCATTGCGCAGCAGCATGCCGAAGCCCCAGATGGCGGCATCCTCACCGACACCCTCTATGGTGATGTTCATCGGCGTCGTGTTGTTCTTTCCCTTCACCTGCAGACCCTCAGCTGAGCTTCCGAACGAGTCCATGTCCGTGTCGCGGACGGTTCCGACGATGCGGACATCAAGCGGACGGGTCTCCAGTCCCTTCTGATAAGCGTTGATGATGGCCTGCAAACCGGTGAACGTCTCCGTCTTGTCGTTCTTTCCAGTGATGACATCGAGCGTCACCGTCTTGGCCGTTTGGGCCGTAACGTATATCACGCGGGCCGTGGTCTTGAGCGTTCCGTCGTCCTCGTATGCTCCAACACCGCTGTTGTTGAAGTGTGCGAAGCCCGAGCGGTCATAGCTCCTGACGGTCATTCCCGACGCCGTGCTGGCCTTCGTCTCATCCTCTGCGCCGCCGATGACGGGCACAACCTTCAGCGCGTAACCTGCCGCAGCCGTCAGACCGACCACGTCGACACGTCCATAAGTGCCGTAGTTGCGGACGAGTTCGCGGTCGACGGCAGTCCAATCGGCGTGCTTTCCGCCCTTGACATATACCTTATATGATGTCGCTCCGTCGAGCAGTTGCCACTCGGCATATACAGACTCGTTCCATCCGTCGGCGCGGGTGATGACCACTCCGGTGTTTTCGATGTCCGAGCCGCCGCCCGTCTGCGACGCTTTGGAGAAGGCGATGTTGCTCACCGAACGTGTGAAGACATCCGTCCAGTCGCCCGACTTCGGTGTCACGGTGACCGTTCCGGCAGTGCGGTCGATGGCGATGCCGGCCACGTCGGCCGTGTTGTAGTATTTGATGACGTTGCCGGCCGTCGTCTGTTGAGCCTGACTGCGCGTCGTGTTGAGCGTCGTCGAGTGGTCGTCGCCGCCCGGAACCGGCGTGTCGCCGCCGCCCGAGGGGTCGGTGACGCTGATGGCGTAGACATAGAGTCCGCCCGTGTTGGTCAGTGTGACGTCGCCGTCGGCCGTGACGGTGGCCACGTTGGTCTGGTCGTCGGCCGAAGTCGAGTTGAACGAACCGCTCTCCGGCGTGAGGTTGGTGACGTTGACGCCGCGTGCCGTGCCCGACTTCGACGTCTTGCACTTCATGGTCAGCTTGTCGCCGGCCTTCAGGTCTTTGAGCGTGATGGTCAGCGCCTTGTTCATCGCCATGCGCTTGCCCTTGATGTCGACTCGCACGGCGTCGGCTGCCGTGATGGTGAAGAGCATGCCGCGGGTGAACTCCAGTTCGGCGCCGTTGGCCTTGAGCGGCTCGGCGTCATACGTCCCGACGTTCGTGTAGCGGTCGTTGCTCGACGACGTGTCGTGTGTCCAGCCGGCGGCGTCGGCGGCGAGGTTGGCCTTGTCGGTGGCGCTGACAGACGAGAAGTCCCATGTCTGGGCTGTGGCCGTGGCGGCCGAAAGCATCATCACTGACGCGAGGATGCTATATATATAATAATGTGTAAACTTCTTCATTCTCGTGTTTCCTTTCTGCTGCATTAGTGGATTATTGTTTTCTTGCCGCCCACGATATAGAGTCCGCCGGGCAGTCCTTCCGTCGTTGTTCCGACATACTGGCCGCTGATGGTGTAGACGCGCGTTGCGGCCTCACTGTCGGTCGTGACTTCGGTGATGGCCGTGCCGTCGTATGTCAGGTCGATGGAGACGAGCGACATGTCGGCTGTCCGGCTCGTGCCGTCCTCAAAGGTGAGAATGACGTTGTCGCCGTCGAAGGTCAGTCCGCTGGCGAACTTTGCTACCACCGTTCCGTCGATAGTGACGGTCTGTCCCATGTCCGCCCATGAAGCGGTCGCGCCCATGAGGAGAGAGGACAATAAGATAGGTAATCGTTTCATAATGTGTGATATGTTTTTGGTTTTGTAGAATCCGGTTGTAGTATGACAAGGTCTGATTATTCAGATGACAAATTTACGGCAAAAATCCGATTGTCGGTCTACCACGGCAAAGTTTTTAGACGTAAACGATTACGAACAAGGTCAAAGCCTATCCGACAGGAAGCCCCACCCGACCTCCCCAAAGGGGAGGAGACTGTGTGGATGGCACATCGGCGTCAACTCTCCATGCAAAAGGCCGTGGTCTCCATGCGAAAGCAACAGCGGCTCTAAAAAGCGACTGCGGCCGAAGAGCGTTTGTCGTCTCTTCGGCCGCAGCCATAGTGAGTTGTCCTCGCGGTGTCGTTACCGCCGGAGGGAGTGATTAGTCTTCATCCTCGTCAAATCCCCAGATGTCGGTGTGACCTTTGGAGAAGTTGTTCGCATCGTCGTCATAGGTCGGACGCGAATCGGTAAGTTTATCCAAGTTGCCGGAAGCCTGCATGATGCTTTCCGTCTCGATGTCCACAACGGTTATTTCGGGCTTGATATATTTCTTCATTGTCATTTCGTTTTTTTTATTCTTTTATTATTCTTTGTTCTTGTTTTATTTGACAACGACCTTCTTGCCGCCGATGATATAGAGTCCGGGCTTTGTGGCTGCGTTGACGCGCTGTCCGGCGATGTTGTAGATGACGCCGTCCTTGTCAGCCTTCACGTCGCTCTTGACGTTGCTGATGCCGTCCGTGCCGCCGCCGATGAGGAAGTGTGTCGGAGCTGCTCCGGAAGTTGTCGTTTCCGGCACTTCGAGAACGGCCAGACCCTTCTTCGACTTAAACGGCGCACCATTTTCCGCACCCCAATAGAAGCCGAGTCCTGTCTTATCAGCATAGTTGTCGTATGCCAACTTATAATATTTGTAGCCTTCGCGACCCTCGAACGTACCGTCCTCATTCGTTACCGGCTTAAACCAGCTGATAATGCTTCCTGTAACGTCGCTCGTGGGGAAATAGTAGGTTACTTCGGCTTTCGAGCTTTTCAGCAGCACACCGGTGTTTTTCGGAACGAGACTACCTTTCACGGATCCCACTTCGTCAGTAACAGGTGTTTCATCAGGTGTCTTAACAAAGTACTTCAATGTGCCGTCTTCATTGATGCCGTTCACCACGGAAAGCTCAACTTCCTCCGGGAATACGATATAATGGTCAGTGCTGAACGTAGCGTAGTAGTTGCCCTCAGCATCCTGAGCGGTGAAGGTGAAGGTGCCGGTGGCTGGCATTTTTTTCAGAGTAACGGATATAGTCTTGATTTGGCAACTGCCAGGAGCAACAAATGTAATGGCCTGTGCACTTCCTTCCCATTTGTTATTGGTAGTGGATACGGCCGTTCCTGTAGTCTCTTCCTTAAGATTATTTAATGACGAACCTGTGAAAGTGACAGATGTAATTTCATAATTAGCAGGAGCGGTCAGAGTTATTGAGCCATCCTTATACATTCGAAGAGCATATGAAGATGTTCCATATATACAGGTCTTATACGTTCCCGTTCCTGATGCTGTCGTCAACACAACACCAGAGACTTCAAGCTCTTGGCCGTCTGTATTACTTTTTGTATTGCCATTGCCGCTTGCAGGCTCAATCCCCCACACATTCGGATTTGCCGTAAAGTCAAAGATGATGGCATCTGAATATGTATAGGTGCAATACTTCTCCGTGCCCACATTGCCGTATTCATCGACCACTACAGCGTGAAGAATAATCTTCTCGCCGCTGATTGTGATTGGCGTTCCGTCGTAAACGTCTGATTCGGCCGTTGCTGTTCCGCCTATCGCATAGTGAATCTTAGCACCGGCTGAAGCCGTTTCGGGCAAGGTCAGCGTCACGGCCAACGGATCCTTGAATGTCTTCGACTCTTCGCTGAACTTAGGCTGGTCGGGCTTGATGGTATATGCTGCTTCTGCTGTTGCGTTCTCGTAACCATCTGCTACGGCAAGAGCCTTAATCGTTGTTCCGCTGATTGTGACGGGGATAGCTGCCGTATATTTTGCAGACTCTGTTGTCGGTTCGTCACCGTTAGTTGTGTAATATAGCGTTGCACCATCAACAGAAGAAGTCAGAGTGACATTCTGTGCAGCGGGATATTCGCCGGCTTTGGGACCAAATGACAGAGTCATTTTTGTGGGGTCATCACCACCGGAGCCGCCGGTTGTTGTTCCCGTCAACACGACGTCGTCGATACGGGAATTAGACGTGGCTTTGAATACTAATGTTAACTCAGTATCAGTTTCGGATAATGTAATTGTACCGGTATATTCTTTAGTTGTTGATGTGGACGACATCTTTACAGTATTATCATTTGCTGTGACAGTAAGTGTTGGAGAGGTTCTATTTGACTTATAAGTTAGAGTTAAGTCACCGGTACAACCTTTCAAATCTTTTATTTTAACAGTCCAACTATCATTCGCTTTAATCAAAAGTTCAGGAGATTTTCCACCAGCAGACATCGTTCCTGTTGTGTAAACAGTCGATCCCGAATTGGTTACGCTATAAGTCGCATTATCGTTCGTTACATTCGTAGCTAATTGACCATTTGATGCAAAACTCCAATCCTCACTCCAAATAATCACGGTCTCCGTCGTCTGCGCTAACGCAAAATTACCCCCCCGAAAAATATCATAATGCAGGCTATCAGGAGGGCCTTAAACATGTAGAGTTGTTTCATAATAAAACACTTATTTTAAAGATTATTATTAATAATGCCGCAAATATAGTGCAAATATCTATACGGACAAAGGAAAAACGTCGCTATTTTTTTGATTGTCGCAGAGATTTAATCATTTTTTAACCTACAGCAAGCATAATGGGTGTACCGTCAACAAGCAATCCGGGGGTAATCCGACATTTCGAGTGATGAATTACACATCTTTTATCTCTGTTTACATCAACACACCAACCTCATTTGGAAGTCTTTGTGTGGGCTAATCTCAGTCCCCTCCTTCGAAAGCTACTCTCCGCACACATCCTTTGTCTTATTAGAAACAACGTAACAACCCCATTTGGACGTCTTTAAGTGGGCTAATCTCACTCCCCTCCTTCCGAAGGAGGGGTTAGGGGTGGTTGATGATAACTTATTGAAAATCATTATTTTGAATGACCGCGGATGACCAACCACCCCTAACCCCTCCTTGGAAAGCTACTCTCTGCACACATCTTTGTCTTAGTTTTATTTCTTCCAATTGTATGATTTTCAGGTAGATACTTGCGTATTTCGATTATTTTTTGTATCTTTGTATATGTACACCAAATATTT
>CABUXJ010000050.1 GCA_902495455.1 uncultured Prevotella sp. | reverse complement strand
TTTTTGTATTGCCTGTCAACTCTCCTGCCATTCGAAGCGGTGTCCCTCCATTGCCCATTACGCTACGCTCCATGAGCAATGGAGGGACTGAAGCGTTGCACTTCTATCTTGAATCTATAAACGATGAACAGCCAATATTGTTGACGATTGTTGACGAATTTCAGAAAAATCAATCCCGATGAGACGCTGAGTCGCGCTTCATCGGGACTGATTTGGTTCGTATGACGTCATACGAGACGTCCGATTGACAGACCTTTATAAAGTCTTCAACGTTTGCTTGGCTGTCTTCAGGCCGTCGGCCGTAACGGTCAGAGTCACCTTGCCTGCCTCGCGCTTCGAGCGCAGGATGACGGTGGCCGTACCGTTGTAGAGGCGGCGGGTATTGCCGACGGTCAGTTCCTCACTCATGATGTCACCGTTGATGACACCGACGATTTCTGCCGGACCGTCAACGGTGAACGTCAGCAGACCGTGCTCACCCTGCACGCGGCGTCCTTTCTTGTCGACGGCAGAGACGCGGATGTGCTGCAAGTCCTGACCATCGGCACGCCATGCGGCATTGTCGGCCTCGGCTTTCAGCGCCACGGCATCCGTCGCTGTCTCAATCTTGTGACGGGCGACAACCTTTCCGGCGGTGCGGGCAACAGCCTCGATTGAGCCGGCCTCATATTTCACACCGTCCCACTTTATCTTGTTACGGGTCTTCGGTTCGCGGACGTTCTTTTTCACGCCCACACTCTTGCCGTTGATGAAGAGTTCCACCTCGTCGGCATTGGTGTAAGTGTAGAGCGACATCTTGCTGCCGGCCTTGCGGTTCCAGTGGTCCGACATGCGCTGCGTGCCGACCTTGACATCGTTCCAGACCGTGTTGTCGTCGCTGTCGATGATACCGATATGTACCACCGGCTCTTCCGGACGGAAGATGCTTCGGAGGAAATAGGCAATCGGTTTCGGTTCGAGCGAGATGTCAAACACGCCATTCGCCCAGCCCTTCGCCGGCCAGCCGTTGGACTCGCCCAGATAGTCAATCATGCCCCAATAGGCCAGACCGACGACCTTGTCGAGGTCCATCTCGTAGTAGTTCGGTCCCATCATGGCCGTGTTGGCCTCGCTCTGATAGAAAATCATGTTGGGGAAGCGGCGGCCGTCGCCGGGGAAGTACATATAGCGGTAGTTGTAGGACGCGATGTCGGTCTCATGAACCAGCGGAGCCGGCAGCGAGTCCGTCTGCTGACTGCGTCCGCGCGGGTGCATGGCCACGGTCACGGGACGTGTCTTGTCGTAGCGGTAGAGCAGTTCGCGCTGCAGACGATAAGGCGTCACGCCCCAGTCGGCGTAAGGCAGACTCCAGTAGGTCTGAAGCTCGTTGCCGAGACTCCACATCACGACTGAAGGATGGTTGCGATCGCGGCGGATAAACTCCGGAACGTCATGCTGCCAGAGGTTGACCCACTCGGTACGTCCGCCGGCAAACTGCGTCAGCCACTTGTCATACAGCTCGTCGACAACGAGCATACCGTATTTGTCGCAGAGGTCAAGGAACGACTTGCTGTAAGGATTGTGAGACGTGCGCACGTGGTTGAAACCATATTCCTTGAGCAGCTGGATGCGCTTCTCCATAGCGCGCGGATAGGCTGCAGCACCGAGCGCGCCGAGCGTGTGGTGGTTGGCGATGCCCTTCAGGATGACTTTCTTGCCATTGAGTTTGAATCCGAACTCAGGAGAATATTCAATCGAACGCACACCGAAATGCTCGCTCACGCGGTCGGCCACCGTTCCGTCGGGACGGAGCAACGTCACCTCTGCGGTGTAGAGGTGGGGCGTCTCGCAACTCCAAAGTTTCGGAGCGGTGAGAGTGATGCTGTCGATGAGATGTTCGTTGATCTTCTGTCCGCGGTTGAAGGGTATGACCTTCTTTGCCTCATAGACCGTCGCACCTGCGGCGTCCTTTATAGTCACGCCGACAGAAAGGTCCTTTATTTTCAGATAGCATGCCAGTTCGGCCTCGATCTTCACCGTTGCTTTGGCTTCGCTGACCGACGGTGTGGTGATATATAGCGGATGGCGCGTGAAATACTGCTGCGCGTCGGTGACCACGAGATTGACGTCGCGGAAGAGTCCGCCTCCGGTGTACCAGCGGGAGTTTTCCGGCCGCTGCGTGTTGGCCTTGACGGCGATGACGTTCGGCTGGCCGTACTTGAGCAGTTTGGTCACGTCGATGTCAAAACCGACATATCCGTAGTCAGTCCCGCCGACGCGCTGACCGTTGAGATAGACGTCACCCACGAGCATGATGCCCTCAAAGTCGAGCACGACGCGACGGCCACGCCACGAAGCGTCGGGCGTGATGGTCTTGCGATACCAGCCGATGCCCATCTCCTTGAATCCGCGCGAACTGAGGCGGCTCTTGACGTTGCTGGCCGCATCACTGTTGTCGGCCTTCTCCCCTTTTGCGGGCGCCACCCAGGGCTGGCTGATCTGGAAGTCGTGAGGAACTGTGACCGTCTGCCACGCGCTGTCGTCGTAGTCAGGGCGTTCGGCTCCGGCGGCGTCGCCGGCATGGAATCGCCAGTCGAAATTGAGAGTCTCCACAATCCGTGACGCGTCATCGGCCGCCACAGCGGGCAGCAGCGCCATCACGGCACAAAAGATTAATGCTATTCGTTTCATATTTTATGTTTAGTAGAATTTATAATTGTTTGTCCTGTTTTTCTGAAACATGTTCTCGCCACGCAACCGTTCACACAGCGGCCAGCTCACATCCGATGGAACGGATTGTCTGCAATATTTCATTGAAACGCTCTTCCGTAGGCTTCTTTGTTCCGCTTATATATTGTGCGAACAAGCTCTGCGATATCCGCAATCTGCAGGCAACGGCCGAAACATTCAGTTCCGGATGGGCCATAAACAAATCATATAGAGGAGTATTCTTACTCTTATGGAAAAATCCCTCAAAGCTCAAATCCTCGTCAAGCTCCGGCCAATGGATGCCATCATCACTCGTTGTGAAGTTGGCTCTCTGTTCTTGTGTAGCCCACTTCAGCCTTTGATAATCCGAAAACTTCTCGCAGGCTTCCCGTCCGTCTGTCGTACGAATCCATATCGCGGTGTCCGTAAGCCATATTTTTTCTATGCTGACAGTTTCCATATCACTTTGTTTTATTGAAAAACTTATTCCAATGCTCTGCTATCACTTCTTGATTCTCCTCTATTATAGATTCAACGAGTTTCAGCTCCGACGGTTTCAGGCCTTTGTTCTGAACCAACGTGACAGGGAATATCGTGAACTTTGCTTTCGTATCACCTTTAATGACATGTACGTGTATCGGCTCATGGTCATTCGCATAAAACATAAACTTAAACCCGAAAAGTATGAATATCGTCGGCATATTTTATCAATCACTAATCATATCTACAAAGATAGGTGATAATTTTATTACCCGCAAACTTTTTCACAACTATTATGACTTTTGGATTCACACGTAACTACTCTGCGATAGGAACGTGGCGCTGAATAGCTGCAACACTGAGACGAAGTGTTAAAAACTCGGAATTATTCTAACAAAAGCCTCTCGAATTTTGAAGAATTTGAAAATCGGAGTCCCACGGCCGCAATTTTTTCAAAATTTCATGTGCATCCGTTTTCCCCTGAGCGTCAAGATGTTAAGGCGAAACAGATAAAAGTGTGCAACTGTTCCGGCCAAAGAGGTTTTACCGTAAGGGCCTTACGGCATTGCAACGGGGCCCTCGTTGCATCACAACGAGCACGCCGTTGCAAGACAACAAGCATGCCGCCGGAGACCAACGGGGCCCTTACGGCAAGACCGCGAAAATTTTTCCGTCAAAAAACGACATGCTAATGTTAAAATCCGGGCGATGTTGCCGTTTTTTCAAAGGAATCTCAAATGTTAAATTTTTGATATTATCATGACAGACTTTTCTATGAGAAGATTATGAGTCACGAACGATTGTTGTTGAGCATCACCAGATAGCTGCGACACACATGACAGTCAAAAAAAATGAGGGACAAAAGCCTCATTATACATATATTAATCCAATAAAATATTGTATCTTTGCCGCCATGACAAAGCAAAACAGTTATCTCGCATCAAAGCCGCGCTATGAAATTCTTGACGGACTGCGCGGCGTGGCTGCTATGATGGTGGTGGCCTTTCATCTATTGGAAACATATTACCACATGGAGTCCGACCAGCCCGTCAACCACGGCTACCTGGCTGTTGATTTCTTCTTCGCCCTCTCCAGTCATCCCGACCTGCCTGCGTCTACTCACATCGCCGTCGGCGTCAGTCTGTTCATCCTCGCCATCTTCGTGGCTTATGCATCTCTGAAACTCTACGACATGCCCGTCCGCGAGTGGCTGAAAAGGAAACTGTTCTAATAAAAAGTAAGCAATAAGTTATTTTTAATATTTCGAACAATGAAAAAACTATTTGCACATCTTATTATGATAGTGGCCATGCTTGCTGCTCCGTCTGGCGCATCGGCCAAAAATATTTATGTGGCTCCCGATGGTGACGACAGTGCTACAGGTTCTATCGACAATCCTTTGGCGACACTGCCCGCTGCCTATAAAAAGGTAGTGAGCGGTGACACGGTTTATTTCCGTGGTGGCACCTACTACATCACCGACGAACAGGTGATGGGCTATAAAAATCCCTACGCTTACGTCTTTTCACTTGAAAAAGCGGGAACTGCCGCGAAACGGACCTGCTTCATGGGCTATCCCGGCGAACGGCCCGTCTTCGACTTCTCGCAGCTGCAGCTCGACGGGAAGTATCGGTTCGCGGCCTTCTATTTGGGTGCCAACTACCTGCACCTGCGCAATTTCGACATCGTAGGCGTGCCCGTCCGCATCACCGGCCACACGCAGTCGGAATGTGTGTCTGCCCGCAAGGGGTCATACTGCATCGTGGAAAATATCGCCATGCACGACAACATGGCCATCGGCTACTATCAGACGGCTGGCTCCAACAACCTTGTGTTGAACTGCGATGCCTACAACAACTACGACGACTTTTCCGAGGGTGCCTACGGCGGCAATGTCGATGGCTTCGGCTGCCATGTCAGTCATACCTATGATACAGGCAACGTGTTCCGTAACTGCCGTGCCTGGCGCAACAGCGACGACGGCTTCGACCTCATCAGCTGCGCGGCTCCGGTGGAGATAGACCATTGCCTCGCGTTCTACAACGGATATCGTCCTACGTCTGACCCAAAGAACACCACGACCTTCCAGAGTGCCGGCGACGGCAACGGCTTCAAGGCCGGCGGCTGGGGTATGGGAACCGGCAAGACAAAATGTCCTGAGGTGTGCCCCTCGCACTACGTTCACCACTGTGTGGCCTACCGCAACAAGTCGAACGGCATATATGCCAACCACCACCTTGCAGGCAACCGCTGGGAACAGAATACTTCGGCCATGAACCAGCGCGACAACTATAACATGGTGAACCGCAAGACCACCGACGAGGCAGTCGATGTCCCCGGCTACGACCACCAGCTGACAAACAACGTGTCGTGGAGTCCTAACAAGCAGCATCTGTCTAACTGCAATACCACCAGCAGCACACTTACCAATAACACGTTCGGACCTACCACCATCAGCGTTTCCGCCAGCCACTTTGTTTCTACCGATGCTTCACACCTGTTTGTCAGCCGCGATGCCGACGGTAATCTGCCTGAAATGGACTTTCTTGTAGCCAAGCAAGGAACAGCAATAGCCAACAACGAAATGGGTTGGTCATGGCAGACAAATGAGGGAACAGCAGTTCATAGCCCGATAATCAACACTCCCGCTTCCGGAAAAATCTACGACCTGATGGGACGATCTGTAACTACCCCACGTTTGGGGCTTATATACATCACCAACGGCAAGAGATTTTACAACCGATGAATGTTTAATTAGGAATTACGATTGTTGAATTAGGAGTTGTCGCTGCGCGATTACGAATTATCAAATTCTGAATTATTGTTGCACCTTCATACTTTTGCATGGCGTAGCCGTAATTCGTAATTCAATAATTCAAAATCGGCCTTTGGCCGACAACTCCTAATTCAACATTCGTAATTCCTAATTCAAAAAAAAGCGCTCCCGCTGCCATGTATGGACAGCAGGAGCGCCGGTCATGAGTAGTATGCAAATACCTTACTTCGTCGTATCTATGAATACCACCACTCGGTTGAAGTCAACCTCGTCAAACATCTTGTCCGTCGCACCCATGCCCTGCGTCGTCAGACGTGAAGCCGGGATGCCGTAGCGCTTGACAAGAGCATTCTTGACAGCCGTAGCGCGGGCCTCGGACAGACGCTGGTTGAGTTCCATGCTGCCCTCCGGAGAAGCATATCCCTTGATGAGAATCTTCGAGTCCTTATGATTCTTCATATACGTTGCAATCATTGAGATGCTCGCATACTGGGCCGCGTCGATGGTGCTCTTTCCCTGACGGAAGATGACAGAAGGCTGGAGCACGTTCGTCGTTTTGGTCTCGTTGACGATCACCGGTGGCTTCTGATTGCGCAGACGGGTTTCAAGTTCTCCGATGGTGCGAGCGGCGGCGGCTACCTCGCGGTCACGTATTTCGACGGTGCCGCGCAACTCGTTGATGCGGTCGTTGAGAGCATCGATTTCACCTTGGTCACGCAGGTCGGCAATGGTGAAGTTGTGAGTTCCGTTGCTGTTGCCAAACTTATAGTTGACACCGACCAGCAGTCCTAAAGCCGAGTTGTTGATGTTGTATCGGGTGTGATTGTAGTCCACGTCCAGACCGTATGTGATGTTCGGCTCGACATAAACCTGCCATGCGCGGGCTTCACCGATATTGAAAGCGAAGTCAATACCCAGCTTGGAGGTCAGCGCGTTTTTGTCAGGAATGTTATTGGACGCCGTGCTGAAAGCATGTCCCCAGCCGATTCCGTAGACACCGACCACTTCAAATACGCGAGGCCGCCCGGTATATCCGCCGAAGAGATTGCTGAAATTGGTCGTTCCAAGGAGCGAGACGTTAAGGCCTTTGACAAATGTGCCCAAAGGCCGGTATTCGCTGCCGCGGTTATTGAAATAGACTTCTCCCTCTACAGCCAAGCCCAATACGGGAGTGATGTTGCGGCCGATGCGGAGTCCGGCCGAGGGATTGAGATTCTGGAAGATAGACGTGTGAGTCGTCTTTGCGTTCATTCCACCGTTGATACCGATGTACCAATTGTCCGTCAACTTGCTCTCCGTCAAGGTCTGAGCTGTCATTGACTGTGCAGTCAATGTTGCGACTGCAAGCATGAGTAATTGCTTTTTCATACTACTAACTTTTAAAATTAAACATTACAATATATGTAAATATACTTCATTTGGTCTGCGGCCGCCACAACCGTCATTCGTGCCTTGGGTTCCGACGTCTGACTGTCTGCGGCTGTTTTCCAATTGCAAAGTAAATAAATAGTTTTCATATATCCAAACATTTTACGTAAGTACAATGTTTGATAACAGATTTATAGAAAACGACGGGCTGACTTGTCATAATTTTTTTAATTATAAAGCAAAAATATATGAAACGACTACCGCCCGGAAATCTCTGACTGACGTACAGATGGCTGAACGACATGTTGTCACACAAAAAAATATGTATAGATTCAAGATAGAAGTGCAACGCTTCAGTCCCTCCATTGCTCATGGAGCGTAGCGTAATGGGCAATGGAGGGACAACGCTTCGAATGGCAGGAGAGTTGACAGGCAATACAAA
>CABUXJ010000049.1 GCA_902495455.1 uncultured Prevotella sp. | reverse complement strand
TTTTGTATTGCCTGTCAACTCTCCTGCCATTCGAAGCGTTGTCCCTCCATTGCCCATTACGCTACGCTCCATGAGCAATGGAGGGACTGAAGCGTTGCACTTCTATCTTGAATCTATAGTTGGGAACAAAAAAGGAATTGGACATTGTCGGTTTTCCAAAAGAAAGCTCAAGCAATGTCCAATTCCTAAAAGACGGTATTCTTGTCGTTATTGTTCCGATGTTATAATCTTTCCGCCCTCTTCCAGCGCCTGCATGTTCAGTGGAATGAGGTTGTGGTGGCGTTCGGGCAGTGTCTTGTAGAGGGCTTTTTCCATGCCGGCATGACTCACGACCGGACATACTTTGAGCAGTCCGCCAAGCACAATCATATTGAAAATCTTGCTGTTCTTCATCTCGGCTGCCTTGTCCATTGCGTCAACGCGATAGACGGTGATGTCCTTTCGTGTCGGCAGATTGATAATCCCGTAGCCGTCGTATATTAGTATGCCGCCCGGTTTCACTTTCGGTTCGAACTTTTCGAGAGACGGCTGGTTGAGCACGATGGCTATGTCGTAGCTGCTGAGGATGGGGGACGAGATGCGCTCGTCGCTCACGATGACCGTCACGTTGGCCGTTCCGCCGCGCTGTTCGGGTCCGTATGCCGGCATCCATGTGACCTCCTTGTCTTCCATCAGACCGGAGTAGGCCAAGATTTTGCCCATCGAAAGGACACCTTGACCGCCGAAACCTGCGATTATTATTTCTTTCTCCATAGTAGTATGTGTTCTTTGTTTTGGAGTTAGAGGAGCGTTTACTCCCCGGTTAACGTATCCTTTAAGTCGCCTTTCGGGTAGAACGGGAACATGTGTTCCTTCATCCATTCGTTGGCTTTAATCGGTGAGAGCTTCCATCCGCTGTTGCACGTCGACACAACCTCGACCAGACTGCTGCCTTTGCCGGCCATCGAGGCCTCGAAAGCCTTGCGTATGGCTCGTTTGGTGCTACGTATGGCGGCCACGGTCTCGACGCTTTGGCGTGTGACATAGCACGTGCCTTCCAATTGGGCGGCAATCTCGGTGATCTTCAGTGGATAGCCGTGCAACGCTGCGTCACGTCCGTAGGGACATGTGGCTGTCTTCTGGCCCAAGAGGGTGGTGGGGGCCATCTGGCCTCCGGTCATGCCGTAGATGGCGTTGTTGATGAAGATGATGACGATGTTCTCGCCGCGGTTGAGCGCGTGGATGGTTTCGGCAGTGCCGATGCAAGCCAAGTCGCCGTCACCCTGATATGTGAATACCAGACGGTCGGGCCAAAGGCGCTTGATGGCGGTGGCGACGGCTGGAGCACGTCCGTGGGCTGCTTCCTGCCAGTCGATGTCCAGATAGCGGTAGGCAAAGACGGCACAACCGACGGGGCTGACGCCGACGGTCTTTTCCTCCATGCCCATCTCCTCAATGACTTCGCCAATCAACTTGTGTACCACACCATGACTGCATCCTGGACAGTAGTGCATCGGAACATCATTCATCAGTTCCGGCTTCTTGTACACCAGATTTTCCGGAGATATTATCTCGTTTAATTCTGTATTCATAACTTATGGTTGTTTTAGCACTGCGCTGTCATTGCTTTGCAAGAACGGTCTTTTGTTATATCAAGATTGTTTCGCTCAGAGTGGACGGCGGCAGCAGATTCTTCATTTTTCATTCTTCATTCTTCATTTTCAGAATGGCGTCTACAATCTCGTTAGGCTCAGGTACGATGCCGCCGAGGCGTCCGAACTGGTCGACGGGCACGTTGTTGTTGATAGCGAGGCGTACGTCCTGAACCATCTGGCCGGCGTTGATCTCGACGACGAGCACGCCTTTCCTGCCTTTTGCCATCTCCTCAATTTCGCGGGTGGGGAAGGGCCAAAGCGTTATGGGACGGAAGAGTCCGACGCGCAATCCCTGAGCACGTGCCATGTCAATGGCTTTCTGGGAAAGACGGGCGGCACTGCCGAATGCGACAATCACATAGTCGGCGTCATCGCACATCCATGTCTCATAGCGTACTTCGGTCTCGCGTATCTTCCTGTACTTCTCCTGTAAGTGAATGTTGTGTTTTTCCATGACCTCCGGCTTAAGTTCCAATGAGGTCATGATGTTGGGTTGGCGGTCCTTGGTGCGGCCGATTGTAGCCCAAGGACACTCTCGTCTGATTTCCTCCTCCGTGCGGCGGGGCTTGTAGGGAGGTAATACGACGCGCTCCATCATCTGACCGATGACGCCGTCGCTCAGTATCATTGCCGGATTGCGGTATTTGAATGCGAGTTCAAAGGCCAGGTCGACGAAATCGGCCATCTCCTGAACTGACGACGGGGCGAGGACAATCACATTGTAGTCGCCGTTGCCGCCGCCGCGTGTGGCCTGAAAATAGTCACTCTGTGAGGGTTGGATAGTGCCCAGACCGGGGCCTCCGCGCTGGACGTTGACCACAACTCCTGGTATTTCAGCACCGGCCATATAGGCGATGCCTTCCTGCATTAGTGCGATGCCAGGGCTGGATGACGATGTCATGGCGCGCTTTCCAGCTCCAGCCGCTCCGTAGACCATGTTGATTGACGCCACTTCGCTCTCTGCCTGCAATACCACCATGCCGGTGGTCTCCCAAGGTTTGTCGAGGGCCAGCGTCTCGATTACTTCACTTTGGGGCGTGATCGGGTAACCGAAATATCCGTCAACGCCGCACCGTATGGCAGCACGGGCTATCGCCTCGTTGCCTTTCATCAATGTCACTTCCTGTTCTGCCATGATTCTTAGCCCTCCATTTTCTTTTTATATACGGTGATACACCCGTCCGGACACACGATACCGCATGATGCACAACCGATGCAATCTTCCATACGGACGGCTTCGGCGTATGTATATCCGTTGACGTTAACTTTCTTCGCCAATTCAATTACGTTCTTAGGGCAGGCTTCCACGCACAATGCGCAGCCTTTACACCTGCCTGTATCTACGACAATGGCACCTCTTATTCTTCCCATATCGCTCTGTATTTATGGATTATACATGTCTTTATTATAATAGCCCAGTATGTCGTCAAGCATCTGTTTTGCTTCAACGGCGGGGCTGCATGGGTCGAGCTCTATTGCGGCAATATAGCAGTTGATAGCCTCCTGCCAGTTGCCTTCGCGTCTGAACCGGTTGCCACGCTCGTAGTAGTCTTTGCTGTTCATCCTTATTTATAATACTCTTTCTTGCCTGCGGCCAGAGTATTCTTCATCAATGAACATATTGTCATCGGTCCGACACCGCCCGGAACGGGGGTGATGAAGGAGCATTTGGGGGCTACTTCGTCAAATTTGACGTCGCCGTTGAGGCGGAAGCCGCTCTTGCGTGATGCGTCGGGAACGCGTGTCGTGCCCACATCGACGATAACGGCGCCGTCCTTCACCATGTCTGCCGTTACGAAATCGGGGCTGCCGATGGCAGCAATGATGATGTCGGCTTCGCGACATTCTTCCTTAAGTGTCTTTGAATGGCTGTGACATACCGTTACCGTAGCGTCACCGTATTGTTTCTGCATCATCAGCTGTGCCATCGGCTTGCCGACGATGTTGGAGCGCCCGAGGATGACACACTTCTTGCCGCTGGTCTCTATGCCGTAGCGGCGCAGCAGTGTTATGATGCCCAGCGGTGTGGCAGAGATGAAGCAGGGCAGTCCGATGGCCATGCGGCCGACGTTGATGGGATGGAATCCGTCCACGTCCTTGCGGTAGTCGATGGCCTCTATCACCTTCTGCTCGTCGATGTGCTTTGGCAATGGGAGTTGGACGATAAATCCGTCGACGTCGTTGTCCTTGTTGAGCTTGTCCACACATTCCAGTAGCTCAGCCTCTGTTATATTGTCCTCGAAGCGTATCAGTGACGACTTGAATCCGCAAGCCTCGCACGCCAACACCTTGTTCTTTACGTATGTCTCCGAACCGCCGTCGTGTCCGACGAGCACTGCTGCCAGATGCGGGCGTTTGCCACCGGCTGCCACAATCTGCTCTACTTCCTGAGCGATTTCTTCCTTTATCTTGGCCGCTGTGGCCTTTCCGTCTATCAGTTGCATGAATGTAAGATGTTAGATGTTATGTGTAAGATGTTATATCTTCGGCATGCCTGACATGCCTTTCATGTGCTTCATCGCGTTGGCCATTTGCATCATCTTGCTGCTTGATGTGCCGGTCACCATCTTCATCATCTTGCGGGTCTGGTCAAACTGCTTCAGCAGACGGTTGACCTCCTGAATGCTTGTACCTGAACCCTTGGCGATGCGCATGCGGCGGCTTTGGTTTATGATGTCCGGATTGGTACGTTCTTTTGGTGTCATGCTGTTGATGATGGCCTCAATGCCCTTGAAGGCGTTGTCGTCGATATCCACGTCCTTGATGGCTTTGCCTACGCCAGGTATCATGGCAGCCAGGTCCTTGATGTTGCCCATCTTCTTGATTTGCTGAATCTGAGCCATGAAGTCGTTGAAGTCAAACTGATTCTTGCGAATCTTCTTCTCCAATTCCTTGGCCTGTTTCTCGTCAAACTGCTCCTGAGCGCGTTCCACGAGGCTGACGATGTCACCCATTCCGAGGATGCGGTCGGCCATACGTTCGGGATGGAAGACGTCGAGGGCCTCCATCTTTTCTCCTGTTCCGACAAACTTGATAGGCTTGGTCACCACCGTGCGGATGGACAGGGCGGCACCGCCGCGTGTGTCACCGTCAAGTTTGGTGAGCACAACGCCGTCGAAATCGAGCCGGTCGTTGAACTCCTTGGCTGTGTTGACAGCGTCCTGACCGGTCATTGAGTCGACGACGAAGAGTGTCTCGTCAGGATTGACGGCGTTCTTAAGAGCCTCAATCTCGTTCATCATCTCCTCGTCTACGGCCAGACGTCCGGCGGTATCTATGATGACAACGTCGTTTCCCTTGGCCTTTGCCTCGCGTATGGCATTGGCCGCGATGTCCAGAACGTTCTTGCTGTCCGGCTCAGAGTAGACAGGAACGCCTACGGTTTGGCCGACAACCTTCAGCTGTTCGATGGCAGCCGGACGATAGACGTCGCATGCCACGAGCAGCGGATTCTTGCGTTGTTTTGTTTTCAGGAGGTTTGCCAACTTTCCGCTGAATGTTGTCTTTCCCGAACCTTGCAGACCGGACATTAATATAATGGCGGGCCGTCCTTCGAGTTTCATCTCCACGGCCTTTCCACCCATCAGTTCCGTCAGCTCGTCATGCACTATCTTGACCATGAGCTGACTCGGCTTTACGGCCGTGAGCACGTTCATACCCATAGCCTTTTTCTTCACCGTGTCGGTGAAAGTCTTTGCCACTTTATAGTTGACGTCAGCGTCGAGAAGTGCTCTGCGCACGTCTTTCAGCGTCTCCGCAACATTAATCTCAGTGATTTTGCCTTCGCCCTTGAGTATTTTAAACGAGCGTTCCAGTCTGTCACTTAAATTCTCAAACATCTTCTGTATTTATTATTGTTATATTCGATTTACTATGTGTCCTGATTTCGTAAAACCCAAGTCGCCTTGTTCCGGTCTGTTGGGGCCGCGGACACAATCCTTATTATGCAAAGATAGCTTATATAATCAGAAAAAGCGAATAAACTATCACCTATTTAAACTATTTTAAAAAGAAGTTTCCTCAAATTGCGCACATCTATTTTATGTGTGCAATAAATTCGTGCTGTCTTGCGATGCCTGCGGAAATATGATGATGTTGTGGTTGTATTAGAGAATGGTATATAACAAAAAAGCGTCCGGTCGTAAGACCGGACGCCGTATGTGATGTTCTTGTTCTTCAGAATTAGAAGTTGAAGAATACACCGAGCTCGAGGTTGGTATTGTCGATGTTCAGGCCGAAAGCAGAACCACCGCCGAGGTCGTCGTTGTCTTTCTTGTAGCCGAGGTAACCGAGCTTAGCGATAACGTCAACTTTCTCAGAAGCAGCGAACTTAACGCCGGGGCGTACGCCGATACCGAAAGTAGAACCCTTGGCATCGCTACCGTAAGAGATGAACTGGATACCACCGTCAGCGAAGAAAGAAGCAGCACCTACCTTTGCGAATGTGTAGCGAGCGTAGGGAGCAATCTCAAACGTGCTTACAGTAACATCCTTGCTCTGCTCTTCAGAAGAGAAACCGAGTTGGATACCAACTGCGAAGTTGTCGCTGAGGTTATAACCTACTTCAGGCTTGATAGAGAAGCTTGTCAGAGCGTCAGCATCCTTGTTCTCCTTGCTTGATTCGAAACCGAGTGATCCACCGACATAAATCTGTGCGTTAGCTGCCAGTGTTGCAACCATCATGGCTGCCATCAAGAATAACTTTTTCATAATTTTTCCTTTTTAAATTAATAATTGGGTTAAAATTCTGCTGCAAAGGTATAAATTATATTCAATACGCCAAACTTTTTTACAAGAAAAGTAAGAAAATATTGATTTTTATTGATTGAATGGCTTTAAAACGGGCATAAACGTATAGTGAAAAAGACACGTACGAGTGAAAAAATATGATAGAAAAGTATGCGGGGAAGACGGCTAATGCTCTGTCTGTTAATGTAAACGATGATTTGTGAAGCCCGTTTTTGTCATGTCGTGACGGATCCGTTGCTCCACATCAAGGCCGCAGCGGTCAGATAGAATGTAAGTTCCATGAGCAGATATGCGGCTCCGCAACATTCGTGAGTGTATCCGTGCAGCCGTCTGTTGACAAGGAGATAAAGTCCGTACATGACCAGACAGGGTGTGAAGACAATCATCTGCCAGTCCATTCCCTTACACATTATTATATATATAAATGCCGCCAACGGTAGCAGGCCCTGTACGGCGAAACCAATTCCTGCGCTGACGGGCATGCGTCGGAATGTCAGTCCGGCGTCAGCCTCTTCCTCCGTGCGCACGTGAGGCATCATGACGGTCAGCTGTCCGGCCACCATCTTGGCGTAGGGGTCGGCCGCAAAGACTGTTGCGGCAGCCATAACGGGTGTCATGGAACAGAGAGCCGCACAGACGGCCAGTTCGTAGAGCACGATGGCTACCACACCTCGGGTTCCAGTCAGCGGACTTTTCATGACGGCGAGAGTCCGGTGCGGATCATCCGTACGGTAGCTCATGCTGTCACAGAAGCGGCGCAGCCCGTCTTCGTGTATGGCTCCCGTGAGCCAAACGCGTGTGGCCATAGCCAGCACGACAGCTGCGGGGTAGGGGACAATCGCGGTTGCACAATAGATGATAGCAGCCGTAAGACCGCCGGTCAGCCATCCTGTCAGGGGCCAATATTCCGCCACACAGCGGAAAGCGGCGTCCGACGGACGGCGTATCCGCCATAGCGGCAGACGTGTATAGAAGATGAATGACGCCAGGATGCGGTCATACCATCGAGATGTGTTCAGAGGGATTCTCATTGTTTCGACGTTGTCAGAAGGTTCTTTCGGGCTGCCCGCCACCCCGCTTCCGATGCGGCTGTTGTGGTGAAACGCCCTGTCCGAGACCTCCAAGTGTCCGCAAAGTTAGCTCATTTATGACATACGGCCAAACTGCAGGCCATATTTTTTTGTGTAAAGAGTCAACAAGCAAGTGCAATATTACGAAAAGTTTTTGTAAAACTCTCTAACAGGTGTAGAAAAATGTAATTTTTCTCTCGGTCTTCGGTTTATTTTGGCCTGTATGACCGCAATTCTCCTGTCAGTAATAGAGCTTATATCTGTACCTTTCGGTATATATTGCCTTATGAGCTTATTAGTGTTCTCAACCGCTCCTTTCTGCCAAGAGGAGTATGAGTCAGTGAAGAAAACCGGCACCCCGAGCTTCCTCGTTATCCATTCATGCTCGGCGAATTCACTCCCGTTGTCTGTCGTCATTGTCTTCAGTCCGTTTCCCTTGTAGGGCAACAATAACCTATAGACGGTTTTTGCCAGCGGTTTGGCTTTCTTCCCGTGTTTCAACCTCTCCATTAGCAGGAAGTTGGTGCTGCGTTCAATCATTGTAAGTATGG
>CABUXJ010000048.1 GCA_902495455.1 uncultured Prevotella sp. | reverse complement strand
GTATTGCCTGTCAACTCTCCTGCCATTCGAAGCGTTGTCCCTCCATTGCCCATTACGCTACGCTCCATGAGCAATGGAGGGACTGAAGCGTTGCACTTCTATCTTGAATCTATAACGCTCAGCTAAAAAAGCGTCATCGTCAGACAGGTATTTTATTTTACAAAACTCTGTTCTGAAAAAGCCGTTGTTTTGCTCGTTTCGGAGGCTTTTTGGTGGCCGTAAGGGCCGCTTTGCTTTTGACGCAAATGCGGCGACGGACACATTTTTGCGTCTTCGACATGCCGGGAGGGCCCCGCAGCTCTTCAAAAACATAAAAGTTCGCGAGTTTTTGATTGCCGGAAACGGGCAGAAATGTGGGTTCGGGTTAGCCGTAAGGGCCCCGCGGGGTCACAACGGGGCCGCTATTGCAATGCCGTAAGGGCCCCGCGGCAGGGCTTTTGAGGCGTCGGCGGACGATGGCAGAATGGCGGCTGTTTGTATGTAGCTATGAATGAGCGATTTACGAAATGTGTAAATATATCGTCACGGCGACCCGTGATTTTTGATACGCGCGTGGCTGCGATATTTGGAGACGAGGCGGAATTTTTTCAGAAAGTCCCCACTCTCGCGGGCTTAAAAACAGGAAAAATCAGGACATCGGCCGGTCGGATTTTCACGAAGGGATATGACAGGCCGCAGACAGAACATCCCTGCCCTATCGTGTCTGCACGATGTGGGGCGGGGATGTGTGGCACGGTGTATGTGGTAACATGTCAGGATGTGCCATTGTCGCAGGGATTGCTGCGGGGATGTGTGGCTATGAGCGTGTGCAAACGGTCTGTCCTATTCCACGCTGTGGAGTTCCACTTTCAGCAGTTTCGCCTTGCCGCTGTCCGTCCATGTCCCCATGAGGCTGAAATCGTTGAGGGCAAGCGAGAACGAGCCGGTGGTTTTGCCGTCCACCTTCTCCGTGAGGTCGATGACTCCGTCGTCGTTGGTGCCGGAGAGGGTTATCCAACGGCTTTCAGACTTATAGCGATAGCGGCCGGACATCGTCCCGTCACCACCGAAACCGAGTTCCATCACGATGGGACTGTCGCCCACGGTGCCTTCGTATGTCGTGTCCTCCACGTAGTCATCGCCGGCTCCGTCGTCGACATCGTCAGAAGATTCGGTGGAGGTCAGGCCGGAGGGGAACGAGATGCCCTTGCCGAACTCTATCTGAACGCCTTTTCTTCCGACATTCGGACTGACAAATTCGCTCAGGAGCAACGGATGGCCGGCCAGCTTGCCGATGCCGTATTGGCCCTGTCCGTCGGCGTGATGCTCGAGGCCGAGCATGGTTTCGAGTTTGATGAACAGGTTGTTATACCAGTCCGCACGGTAGTCGTCCTGCCAGAATTGTATCATGACGTTGTCGGGTTTGACGCCCTCGACGTAGTCAAGCGGGGCGAAGGCCTTGTCCGTCTGGTTCTTGAAGAACTCGCCACGCAGGTATATCAGGGCGTTGACCGACTCATTGGATGTCCCTATCTTCATACGTTTGAGCATGTGTTCGCGGCCGTATCGCCCGTACATATAGCGGCTCATGCCGATGTGTTTGGCTATGTCCTCGGCCGTCCAGCTAAGGTCCCATCCGTCGATTCGGCCGTCCTTGATGAAGTTGCGGATGATTACGGCGGCACAATCCACGAAATAGAAGTCCGACATCACGCTTCCCACGTAGGGCTGTCCGTTGCAGCCGTTCACGTATGACATGCTCACGTCTTCCCACTTGGGATTGACTAAATACTTGCCGTTGCGGTCAATCATCCCCCACTTGTCGCCGATGGCCACGTATGCGAAGCTGTTGTCGACGAAGCTGCTTGCGTCGTCCCACTGAGGGTTGAGCCGGATTTGTCCGCTGCGGTCCACGAAACCGCTGCGGTCACCAAGTTTGAACGGAGCGAGGTCGTTGTCATAGAACGGGCGCATGGCTTCAAATTGGGGTTCGATCACGACTTCTCCCTTGCTGTCCACCCAGCCGGTTCCCTCTTTTGTGTAATAAATGTAGCCGTCACCGCCATCCTTCAGGACGCCCGGTTGGGTGAAGAGGAGTTTGCCGTCACGGTCTATCACGCCGGAGACACTGGATCTATTGTCGATAAAGACCGTGGCCCGTCCGTCGCGAAATCCGGAAAAAGCCTTGAACGTCTGGTCGCCGAAAGCGTTGTTTCCGTCCTTATCTATATAATAGCGTTCGCCGTCTTTCTTCACCTCCGCCACGCCATCGGAGAAATCGCCGGCGTCTTCAAAGATTGGCTCGATGGCGACCTTTCCTTTCTTGTCGACGAATCCATAGACACGGTTGCCCGTGCTGTCGGGACAGGTGAAGCGGGCCAGGCCGTCGGAGTAGCCCCAGACCATGTCAGCCTGAGGCAGTTCAAACAGTTTCTTCCCGTCCGTGTCAAGTGCCGTCGCCACGTCTCCGTCCATAGCCCATACGATGCCTTCCGACGGAGCAGTCAGGTCGGAATATGACGGGCGCACGACGTAATTGCCGTCCATGTCAATCAGCGCCCAGCCGGTTTCGTCTCCGTCGCCACTGACACAGACTGCCGCGAGGCCGTCGACAAAAGGTGTGACTGAACTGAACGCCGGTTCGATTACTACGGATCCCTTCTGGTCGGCAAATCCCCAGATGCCGTCCTGCTTGACAGGCATCAGCTCTTTGTTGACAACCGAGGTTCCTTCACCTGGTCCGGCGCCGGCACAACCCAACAGCACTGCACACGCGGCTGTCAGCAGAACGTTTGATATATCTTTTCTCATGTCATCAATGTCTTACGAGTTCGAAGGCTTCATAGACCAAGGGGTCAAGCTGTTGTGCGAAACTTTCGTGTCTCTGCTCCACAAAATCATCCTTATCGGGAATTTCTATGCCGAAAAAGTCTTGGGCGACATCCTTCACCCGTGTGAAGTCTGTTGGTTCCTGCCCGTGATTCTTCTTCTGTTCCTCCATATAGAGACGTACGCTCACCGGCAGGGTGTCGATGTATTCCTGTTCCGAATACCATTTGCCGCCTATTTTCACCCGGAGAAGCATTCCCCAATAGTATTTCGCCATGAGCTGTCCGGTGGTCAGGCGGTTGAAGTCCTCCTCTTCTATCTCGTCATCACGATATTTCAGCCACGATCTGAACTCGGTTGCCTGCGACACATTCGTTCCGTGGATGGAATTGCAATCGTGGAGCAATGTCGAGAACTTCATCCATGACGCGGAGTCCTCGCGGTCTATCAGACCGTATGTGAGATAGAACTCCTCTATCGTCCGGCCTTTGGGTGTCAGCGTGAACACGATGTCGGCATTGTCCGTCGTATAGCCGTCACCGACAAGAGAGGCCGTCCACTTCACATCGAGATATTTTTTCTCCGGCAAGTTGTTTCTTATATCCTGCGCATATTTTGCCATTATGGCCGGCACGGAATCCAGTTTTGACTGATAAAGCCTGTCCCATTCGGCTTTGGCCTCATCCGGTTTCCAGTCGAAGTAGGACTTGAAGAAATCGCTGGCGCGCCTGTATGTTATCTCACTGAAACGGCTTTCAAGTTCGTTAAACAACGGATCGGCCTGCAGCTTCTCGGCAAGAACGAAAGCGTCCGACACTATACCGTGACTGAAGAGTTCACGCTTCTCGTCTGCCGTCAACGGTTCGGTGATGGACTTGTCTGACTGTGAGGAGCAGGCCGTAAGGATGGCAACGACTGACGCTGCCGCCAATAAAATCTTTGTTCTCATTGTTCTCTCATTATTTTAATCTGAAATTTACCGGAATGTTATATCGGACATTCACCGGCCGGCCGTTTTGCTTTCCCGGGGTGAATTTAGGCATGCTGCCGACCACACGCCGTGCTTCCTTGACAAGGGCCGGATCACTGACACCGCTTGTCCCCGTGACTTCAAGCGTACCGTCACGCCGGACGACAACCGAAACGACAACACGTCCCTGCACTCCGTTCTCGGCCGCAATCAGCGGATAGCGCAGCTTTGTGGCGACATACGACAGCATGGCAGCATCGCCGCCGGGGAACTGCGGCATCTGTTCCACGGTATCCCACACTCTGTCGTCCGACACTGCCGCATCATCCGTCGTGGCGTCGGCTTCCCGCGTGATGTCTTTGTCATCAGCGATGACCGGGGCGGTGAACTTGACATCGGTGCGGACCTGCTCTATATTATAATAGGTGATTACGCATGATTCGACGACGGTCATCTCCTTGCTGCCCTTGACGCGGGCCTTGCGGCGGGTCCAGTTCCCATGAGAATCGGTGTCGAGAACTTCATACGCCACCTGCGACGTATATTCCGAACCGTCGGACGACAGCTTGCCGTTGAAGATTTCGGCCGTCATCTGCCGTTTCGGCGGATAGGAATAGAGAGGGCTGAACGAGAACTTTGCCGCAGATGTCTCCACCTGAAATGACCAGACAAGTCCCTCGTCGTTGATCATCCATGTCCGCTCGGAAGTTCCGTCGGCGCTCGTGGCTATGACCCGGTCGTCACGGCGCGTCACACGCTCCTTGTTCTGCAGGAACTCCTGCAAGGTACCGTCGGGCGAGAACTCGACGGTCCGCTCCTTTTCCGGATAGCCGAGAAAACTCATTGTCGTCACGAAAGTGGCTTTCTTCACAGGCCCCTTCAGATTGAAAAGTCTGCGGTCGTCAGCCCAGACACACGTTGCCGCCACTACTGACAGCAGCAGCGATGTGAACAATCTTAATTTTTGCATAACATTGTAACTGGCGGCTTGCAAGTCCAAAAGCAGCCTTTCGTGAAACTAAAAACGCAGACCTGCCATGCTCCTCATCACGGACTACGGAAGCCACGGCAAACTGTCCGCCGGCCCAGTTCAAGCCCTCTGCGCTAAAAACATAAGGGGGGGGGGAGAAAAAGGCTCCGTCTCTCTCCGTCCACGCCTGCGGCGCTGCTACCGTTTTTTAACATGATGAAAAGCACAACGCTTTAATTATAACTTATATCCGTCATGCAAGCCCAAAGACTTACGACGACAAAGATAACCAAAATATTTGAAAAGTGTGTGTCTTTGCTGTCAAAATCAACGCAAAATCAACGCTCCGCCATAAGAGAATATGTTTAAGAGAATGTGTAAAGACAACGAGGAAGCGTATGAAAACAAGAAATGGGGACTCAAAAGAATCCCCATTTCCATACTTATAATACAGTCGTACTGACGTTTATCGGATGACCATCTTTGCTGATATCACCGTGCCGTCGGCAGCTGTTGCCTTGATAACATAGACACCGGCAGCTGCGGCGCTGTTGAGCGTAACGTTGCCGCTGCCCTTCGTCAGATGCGCTCCGGATATGGAATAGACATCAATCACACATCCTTCTGCTGTCACGGTGCGTCCGTTGACGCGGATGGCCGCATTTTCGGCGTTGACTTTTGCGATGGCCGATGCCTTCACTACGGTCACGTTGACGGTGGCAGTCTTGCCGTTCAGTCCGAATGTGAGTGTGGCCTTGCCTTCCTTGAGCGCTTTGAGCGTGATGGAAATCTTGCCGTCGGCGGCTCCCATGTTTGTCATCTCGAGCATAGACTCGTCAGACATCTCGAACACGAAGCCGTCGAGCATCTCTTCTGTGATCTCATCACCGGCGAGTGAGAGTTCGACAGTCAGTTCATCGTCTACCTCAACAGTAGCCTCAGCGGGTGTGGCGATGAGCAGACCGCCCTCGAAATAGAGTGACGGACATGTCTGGTCGCCGGTCATCGACCACGGCTCTGCAACGGTGTTGCCATAGGCCCAGCCGAGTCCGGAGAAGAAGCTGACGCCAGTCTCGTCCTTGGCTATTGACTTGCCTTCGGTCGTCGTCGCGTCGTCTGCTATAGCCTCTGCTACTTTTGCCAATGATGCTACGGCATAGTTGTCGGCAATAGATGCTTCGGGAGCGACCGGCTCTCCGTAGATCGGGTTATACTCCTGGTCGTAGTCTACGACTTCCGGTTCGTTGTTGACGCTTGACTTACCGACGATACGGTGCATGGTGTCGTTCTGTCCGGGATACTCCTCCTCGCCGTTCGTACCGGAGAAAGTGAGCGACGTGAGGTTCACGTAGCAGCCCTTTATCACAGTCACCGGTGTCACCGGGTCCTCACCCTCTTCCGTTCCGGTCGATGACGATGCGGGATAGAGCTCACCCACGATACCGCCAGCCTTGGGACCGCCGCCCCAGCGCGGAGATTCCGTTGCCTCGATGGATCCTTCCACATGACAGTTGGCGATGGGCGCACGCATCGATTCTCCCACGATACCGCCGATGGTGTGCTTACCCTTGATGTCGGCGTTGACGTGACAGTCGGTTATGGCTCCGGCGTTGGAACTTGTCGACGACACGATGCCGCCGATGGTGTTGTCGCCGGAGAGCTTGCCGGTGAAGGCACATGCGCTGACGGTCGTCGATGTGAGTGTCGAGCCCACGATACCTGCGGCATACTCGTCGCTCGTACATGTCACCTCTCCATCGAAAGAACATCCGGAGATTGTCGTGTAGAGGGCAGCCTTGCCGACAAGACCGGCCACACCGGCCTCGCCGCTCACCTTGCCGCCATAGACATGGATGCCGCTGACCGTAGCGCCCGAGGCGTTGCCTATGAGCAAACCCTGGCCGTCAGCGGTGGCGTTGAATACGGGATCCACGAAGTTGATGTCCTTGACCGTGGCGTAGACGTTGCCTTCAGTCCTGTTGTCGGGAGCGGTCACCATCGGGAGCAGCGCGCGGCCTGTCACCTTCAGGTTGGAGACGATGTGACCGCGGCCGTCGAGCGAACCGGAGAACACAAAGCTCTTCTCGTTGTTCACCTCATTGCCTGCCGCGTCGATGTCGCATCCCAACACATAGTGGGCGGCCGGATTGGCCTTGATCTGCTGCAGACCGCCGACAGTGGTGATGACGTATGGGTTGGCCATCGTACCCTCTCCCTCTTCGTAGAGGCTGAGCGGCAGAGAGTAGTTCTGGTTGGTCATCTTCTCACCATTATAATATATAACGGACAGTATCGGGTTGTCCTTGCCGATGTTGACAAGCGAGATATAGCGCAGGCTGCCAAGTTCAGCGTCGGGAATGAGCTGCATCAGTATGCCCTTCTCCGGGTTGGAACTTATCACGAGCAGTTCCTCGTGGTTGCCGACCTGGCCGGGGACGTCACGCCGCTTCACGAGCACGAGATACTCGCGAGCATCATCTATATTAAATATGTATGGGTTGAAAGCATTCACATTGGAGTAAATCTGTGCGAGGTCGACATTTTGGCCCAGATTCAGAGCGTCGATGTGGTCTATCTCACCGCTCGTCTTCACGTATGCCACGTTGGTGTACATGTTGCCTGCCTCGTCGCTCGAGCCGTGTGTCTGAGGAGCGACCAGAAGATAGCCTCCGGTCGTAGCCACGCGGTCGGTCTCGGTGGTGAGATAGACTCCGTTGCCGAGGTCAAACGGCAGGTTATACTTTACCTCACCGGTCACGAGGTCCGTGAAGTCGAAAGAATAGTTTCCGTCCAGAGTGGCCTTTGCGAACATCACCATCGGGCTCTCGCCGGCAATGTCACTCAGGAAGAAGCCGCCCAGCACGTCGGTGGCGAGGTCCGTCTTCTTGACACCTTCTGCCGTCTCGCCTTTCGGAGCGGCGGTGGTCACGAAATAGTCGTAACTGTATTCATCCTTGCTGGGGACAAAGTGCTCGCGGGTGATGATGAGCGACGGCGTGTCGTCGGCAGTATAACGGCCGAAAGAGATGTCGTCGTTGTAAGAGAAAGCACCGTTGTAGAGGAAGAAGCAGTTGTCCAACGTAGCGGTCGACGCTATCTTGGTCGTACTGTAAAGCTCGATGTTCGATGCCCATGCCGACGGAGTCGTGTAGATATCGCAAATCAGCTCGTTGCCGGCCGCCGGATTATCGTTCGTATAATCAAACGGATCCTCATACCAGCAATACTTCATTCGGTTTGTCGCGAAGTAGGGCATGCCGTTGTGGCTGGCACTCAAGAACGGTATGGCGTTTTCGCCGGCGGTGGTTATTCCCGGTATGCGCACGGTGAGCTTCGGGTCTTCCATGCCGCTGTAACCTGCCGACTTGTATGTCTTGAACACATAGTCGACCGTATTCATGATGCCGTTTATCTCCGGAGTCTCGGTCTCCTCTTCCGTCTGGAACGTGATCCAGTACTTCTCGCTCCAGGCGTCCGTCGCCGTGTTCACTGCCGATACATAATATCCGGCGAAAGTGGCCACGGGCTCGTTTTTGCCGATCGTATAGGCCCGTGTCGAGTAATTGTTGACGTAGTCGACCGTGTTGCAGGCGATACCCACCATAATCTCATAGGACGTATCAAAGTTAAAGAACTTCTGGGTCACGAGCGTGCCGACCTCGATCTGTGCCACCTTGGTCTCACCCTCGGCGAGTGTGACGTTGTCCTCGACCGTGCCTACGACCTTGAAAGCGGCGTCATAGACGGTAATCTTGTAACCCTTTATCATGTACTCCTTCCAAGCACCATGATCAACGAGTTCCTTGACGTAATCCATAGTGTAATACCATGTCTCGTCGTTCGGACCGTCCATGAATCCCTGTTCGTCCGCAGCGGGAAGTGTGGTCATGAGAAGGTTCTGGCTCGCCGTCTTCACCTGCATGCCGTCCTTCGCACCTTTCTGCATCCGGGCGTTCGCACGGTCCGCCGAGCCGTTCTCTCTCATCTCGGCCTTTGCCTTGGGGGCGAAGCGGAACAGAGTGTTCTTCAGAGCGCTCTTCTCCACAACTTTCACTGATTTCGCAGAAGTGGCGGATGCCGAAAGGGCAATCACCGCACTTGCGATAAATAATAAAACTCTCTTCATATTATTTTGACATTAAAAAACTTAAGTTTCTTACCCTCTTTACGTTTAGTTTCTGAGTGACAAGAAGTTGTCCGAAGTCATATCGTAAAAACCGTCAGGTCGATGATGCGAAAAACGACGCGCCAACGAATCGGGGACAAAGGTAAACATAAAATATGTAATGTGAGCATGTTGGAGATGTTTTTTTAAAGGAGGACCATCCCGAAAGCCCCTCCCGACCTCCCCAAATAGGAGGAGCCTGCGGTTCCGGGGTGACTTCGGATAAGTAGATTTATACAAACGCAAAGACCGCAAAGACGCAAAGAATTTCGCTTTATATAAAATTCTTTGCGTCTTTGCGGTCTTTGCGTTTGTATCAGTTTCCCC
>CABUXJ010000047.1 GCA_902495455.1 uncultured Prevotella sp. | reverse complement strand
AGACACTGTGTTCATAGTTGCGGGCCAATGCCGGCCAATTCTCTTTGCGATATTCGCGTCGCTGGGCGACGAGGCGCACGAGGTTGGCCTCCGTCGAAATCTCCTCCGCGCTCATCAGCCGGTGTCCCTCTAACTCCGGAGCGGGCGGCATATTGATGTTCTTCAGATGTTCCGGAACATACTCCGTGGCGAGCATCCACGCCAAGACACGGCCCATCTCCTCCACGTCATCGAAGACGGGGAAGATGCGCATCTGTTGCTGACGGCCGGCAAATTTGTCGTCGATGCGATAGGGCCGCAGGACATACGACCGCTCGCCGACAGGCACGACATCAACACACTGGCCGGCACAAAGAGTCACGGCCCACTCGTTGCGCGGCACGCCGGTGATGACGTTGTCGTGGCTGAGCGTCCAGCAGCGGCCAATGTGGCTGTTTTCAATCCACAGATTGGTGTTGAAGCGCGTCACGGCAATCTCCGTCACCGCGTTTTGGATGAAGATAGAGGGATGCGGTTTGCGGCCGTGGTGCATTATCTCCCGCTGGTCATTGACAATGTTCTGGACGGCGAGCGTCGACGAAATCATCTCCGCACTGGTCCCATAGTGGTAAAACTCTCCACCGGGCAGGGGCAACACGGCCACGCTAAGCTCCGCTAGCTCGTCGTCGGCAACGGTCGGGTCGGTGCCGAGGGCGCAGCCGAACTCGCCGTAGAGGTCATATTCCGTGATGTCGCCGTCGGCGCCGTTACGCCGGGAGCGCTCCATGAGCAGTCTGACGGCGCGGTCGCTCAACAGCCAGACACCGATGTCGGTCAGATAGAAGTGGTCCTTCTGCAATTCTGCCAGCTCCTGAACGGACGGTTTCTGAAGCATCTGCTTGAGCACCGACGGCGTGCGCCGGTCGGAGACGAAGACACCGTGGTCAGTGGCTATCGACGAGTCGAGCCACAGTCCGTAGCAGACAACATCGGCCTCGGGTACGGGCGGTATCTGTCCCGCGGCACGGATATAGACATCGCCGCTGACAATCATCGTGTGGAGCGAGTCCGGCGCCTGGGCCATGATGCGCTCATAGAGCGGCAGCTGCAGGTCCAGCAGAGTCTGTCCGAGACGCTGGCCGCGCTCCCAGCGGAACACGGGGACCGGCGTGAGTATCTTTCCGGACGGTGCGTAGGACGGCAGACGGCGGCTCTGACCGCCGGCATGGAGGATCAGACGACGCTCTGCGGACAGCCACGTGTCAAAGTCGGCACCGTCACGGGCCCATGCGCGGTGACACGCCTCCAGCAGCCACGTCGTGCCGCCGCCACTGCCGAGCTTGCGTCCGACAGGATCGTTGGTACAAAAATATTCTTCGGGCGACAGCCCTGTTATCTCATGGAAACAACCCACCAGATTAGGAGGCAGGGATAGCAACTTTTTCATAAATATGTCTCTTCGTTATAGCGACTGTTTTTTCAGTATTTGCGGCAAATTTACAAAGAATATGGGAAACGAAAGAAAGAAAACGATGGAAAATGACTGCACGCGGCCGCTGACGGCACACATTTGTCAAGTGAGCCATATCACTTCAAATGCCGGATGAGCCTGACATGTTTTATGTCATAATAATATCAAAAATTTAACACTTGGGATTTTTGTAGTTTAAGCGAAATCAAGCAAATATCTTGACATTTCGGCTCCGTTTTCGTGCGCCATCCGACCCGCTTCCGAGCAACGGGGCCCTTACGGGGTTGCAACGGGCACGCCGCCATGTCGCAACGAGCACGCCGTTGTCATGCAACGGCGGCCCCGTTGCAATGCCGCGGGGGCCTTACGGCAAACCGTCAAAATTGCCGTTGCGGAGCCGTCATACGTAAGTCACTCAGCGACAGAGACTTACAAAAACCGCTCAAAAATCACAAATTTAGGTCCAAAAGGCTGATATTTCAGAACCACGCGGATTTCGCAACTGTTTTGTTAGGATAATTCCGAGTTTTTAACACTCTGCGAATGGGATGTCATTCGATATGCCGGATGGGGGGTAGGGCTGTCGGGGTGCTTTTCCCTATTTTCTTTCTTTTGTTTCCCATATTATTTGTAAATTTGCCGCCATAAAGTTGCAAATCAAAAATTATAGAAGATGGACAATAAAGACGGTCTTTTGACCAAAAACGGCGTGAGTCTGCTCCTGCCGTTCCTCATGATAACCACATGTTTTGCGTTGTGGGGATTCGCCAACGACGTAACCAGCCCGATGGTGAAAGCGTTTTCCAAGATATTCCGCATGAGCGTGACGGAAGGCGCATTGGTGCAGGTGGCTTTCTATCTCGGCTACTTCGTCATGGCCTTTCCCGCCGCCATGTTCATACAGAAGTATTCGTTCAAGGCCGGAGTGCTCACCGGACTGACGCTCTACGCCGCCGGCGCGCTGCTGTTTCTGCCCGCCAAGGCCATCGGAATGTACTATCCGTTTCTGCTGGCCTATTTCGTGATGACCTGCGGACTGTCGTTTCTCGAGACGAGTTGCAACCCATACATCTATTGTATGGGCAGCGAGGAGACCGCCACACGGCGTCTCAATCTCGCACAGGCATTCAATCCGATCGGTGCGCTGGCCGGAATGTTCGTCGCCATGCACTACGTACAGGCCCAAATGAGCCCGATGAACTCTGCGGCACGGGCCGAACTGCCCGACGCCCAGTTTGAAATACTCAAGAGCCACGACCTCGACGTGCTCATTCAACCCTACATCTTCATCGGTGCCGTGGTCATCCTGTTGCTCATCGCCATACGTCTGATGAAGATGCCGAAGGCCGGCGACACGCGCTCGAAGAAGAGTCTGACGACGGCCTTGCGTGAGCTGATCCGTCAGAAAAACTACCGCGAAGGCGTCGTAGCCCAGTTCTTCTATGTCGGCGCGCAGGTGATGTGCTGGACTTTCATCATCCAGTACGGCACGCGGGTGTTCATGGAGGAAGGATGGGACGAACGCGGTGCGGAGATATTGTCGCAGAAATACAACATCATAGCATTGGTTCTCTTCACCTGCAGCCGCTTCATCTGCACATGGTTCCTGCGCTATCTCCAGCCCGGACGACTGCTCTCGGTGCTCGCCATATTCGGCGTGGCAGCCACAGCGGGTGCCATCTTCCTCACCGACCGCACGGGAGTCTACTGCATCGTGGCCATCAGTGCCTGCATGTCGCTGATGTTTCCCACCATCTACGGCATCGCCCTGCGCGGCCTTGGGGACAACGTCAAGTTCGGCGGAGCCGGTCTCATCATGTCGATACTCGGCGGTTCGGTCTTCCCTCCGCTGCAGGCAGCCATCATCGACACCGGCAAGACCGTCTTCGGACTGCCCGCCACCAACATCTCGTTTATCATTCCGCTAATCTGCTTTGTCGTGATCGCACTCTACGGACATCGCGCTTACGTCCGCCACAACATCACTCACGACTACAACGCATAAGCCACGACACCGGCTTGGAGGCTCTTATACGAAAAAGGCCGCGGCACAAATCTGTGTCGCGGCCTTTTGGCTGTATATTCACCGGCATACCGGTATGTCAGCACAAGCGTGTTGTGCCGAGAGCTTATTTATTCTTCGGTCTTGACTATCCGGCGCGAACGTCTTCCGACGAAAGCCATCACGAGGATTGCGATGAGCAGGACGGCGTAGGCGGCGTATGCGATCGTCTCCGTCGTGGCCAGCGTCTTGGGCCGGAATGTCAGTTCGACCTTGTGGTCACCGGGCTTGACGTTGATGGCACGCAGGACGTAGTTGACCCGTCCGACGGGCACTTCGACGCCGTCGACCGTTGCCGTCCAGCCCGGATAATATATTTCCGAGAACACAACGACACCACCGGCGGCCGACCGCACGTCGTATGTGAGGCGGTTGGGCTCGTATGACGTTATGGTGACGAGGCTCGTGCTGTCCTGCGCGGCGCTCGTTCCGAGCATGTCGCGGAAGCGCTTGTCGGCCACGGCCTCGTGGCGCAGACCGAGCTGTCCGACGCGGGCTATCTCCGCATTGGCGTCGTCGACATAGTGGACGTGGTCGACAAACCACGCATTGCCGTAGACGTAGGGATTGCGCACGGGCACGGTCTGACCGCCCTGAAGCGGCATGATGAAATATTTGGCGTTGAGCATGTTGAGCACGGGGAAGATGGAGTCGCCGTTGACACGGGTCATGTCACCACCGGCCTCGGCCACCGCACCGAACAGTCCCTGCATCTCGGGTGAGATATAGGCCTCAATCATCTCCTGATAGCGGCGCAGCTTGGCAGGATGGTAGCCTCCGATGCTCTTCAGGTAGTATGACGTCTCGTTCTCATTGAACGTGTTCGTCGCCATATTCAGCACGCGGTAGTCGAGCGATTTGTCCTGCAGGATGTGCTCCTCGGTGGCCGTCATCTGCACCGGAGTCTCGCGTACGCTCTTCTCGACGAACATGCCGTCGTTGAGATAGCGCTTGTTGACCTGCCACATATCGGCGAGGCAGAGCACCGTCAGGCCCGCCACCATATAGACGGCCTTCAGCTTGCGGGCCTTGAAGAGCAGAAGCAGGAGCGTTCCGAGGACAATGATGAAGAACGAGCGCCAGCAGTCGGCTGTGAACATTGCCTTGCGCATCTCCGTCAGATTGACCATCAGAGGCTGCGCATATTCTGCATCGATCTGGGTGAACTGCTGCATTTCTGCAGCGGAGATGAAGCTGGAGAAGAACGCTCCGGGCATGAGGGCGAACAACAGGCACACGCCGCCGGTGAGGGCAAAGCTCACATAGACATAGCGTATCTTGCGGGTGAGCAGCTCCGGCTCGTCGACGATGCGCTTCAAGGCCAGCATGGCCAGCAGAGGGATGGTAAATTCGGCGATGACGAGTATCGACGCTACGGTCCGGAACTTGGAGTACATGGGCACGTAGTCTATGAAGAAGTCGGTCAGCGGCATGAAATTGTGGCCCCACGAGAGCAGCACCGACAGCACGGTAGCGCCCAGCAGCGCCCACTTCATCGGCCCCTTGACGATGAACAGGCCGAGAACGAAGAGCATCAGCACAAAGGCGCCGACATAGACGGGGCCGCTCGTTCCGGGCTGGTCGCCCCAATACTGACCCAACTGCTGGTAGACGGGGATGAAGTTGTTGTCCGCATGCTCCATTGCTGTCTTGTTCATGGACAACGGAACGGACGCTCCGCCCTTGGCGTTGGGCACAAGCAGCGTCCATGTCTCGTCGATGCCGTAGCTCCACTGCGTGATGTAATCGCGCTCGAGACCGCTCGACGTCTGGTTGGCGGAATTGGGTTTGACGAGCTCGCTCTTGCCGCGCATCGACTCCTTGGAGTATTCCCACGTGTGATAGAGGTTGGAGATGTTGAGGCAGATGCCCAGCAGCGCGCCGGCGGCGACGACTGCCGTGGCCTTCATGAAGTGGGCCATGCGATGCGTGCGTATGGCGTCGATGAGCCATGCGATGACCATCAACAGGATGACCGGTATATAATAATATGTCATCTGGACATGGTTGGCCAGTATCTCAAACGCCGTGAAGACGGCCGTCACTATCAGCCCCCACAGATATTTGCCCCGGTAGGCAAGCACGACACCGGCTATCAGCGGCGGAAGATAGGCCAGCGCCATCACCTTCCAGAGGTGGCCGGCGGCGATGATGATGAAGAAGTAGCTGCTGAAAGCCCATATCACCGAGCCAAGCACGGCCAGCGAATGACGAAAATCAAACGCCCGCAACAGGATGTAGAATCCCAGCAGATAGGCAAAGACGAACCACACGTTCTCCGGAAGCCAGAGATGGTAGGCGTCGGCCAGCGTCGAGACGCCGTCAAGACTGTCGTATGACGGTGCGAGCTGGTAGGTCGGCATACCGCAGAAGACGGCATTTGTCCAGCGGGTGCGCTCTCCCGTGCGTTCACGATACTCCTGCTGTTCATGTCCCAGCCCGCGACCGGCGGACGAGTCATGACGGAAAAGGATGCGGCCCTCCATGTCTGCCGGGAAGAAGTAGGCAAAGGAGAGCACAGCGAATAACAGCACTGCCAGCAGGTCGGGCAGGCATCGTTTCCATGAACTCATCATCATCTTTTGATATAAACGTTTATATTAATACTGTATCAGGCTGCAAAGTTACTGATTTTAATCCGTATTACATAACCATTAATTCATATTTATTGGCTAACTTTGCGCCTGTAAACCAATTACAGACATTATGAAAATAGGTATTATCATCGCGATGGACAAGGAGTTCAGCCGCATCAGGGAGCTATTGGAGGCGGCGGAAGAGTCTGTCATCGACGGACGACGCTACGTCACGGGCCGGCTGGGCGACAACGAACTTGTCCTCCAGCAGTGCGGCATAGGCAAAGTCAACGCCGCCATCGGCGCGACAGAGTTGATCGGGGCCTTTGCGCCAGATGCCATCGTCTCCACCGGTGTGGCCGGAGGAGCGTCGACGGCGCTCAGCGTGTGTGATGTCGTCGTGGCCCGGCAGACCTGCTATCACGACGTCTACTGCGGCAACGAGGTGGCCTACGGCCAGATCATCGGCCAGCCGGCACGTTTTGAAGCCGACGCCCAACTGCTCGAGTGCGCCACAAAGATAGACTGCGCCACAAAGATACACACCGGACTGACCGTCACGGGAGACTGGTTTGTGGATTCGCGGGAGAAGATGAGGTCCATCCTCGACCATTTCCCCGAGGCAATGGCTGTCGACATGGAGTCTGCCGCCATCGCGCAGGCATGCCACCGCCGCGGCGTCGCCTTCATCAGCTTCCGCATCGTCAGCGACATTCCGCTGAGCGATCACAAGGCGCAACAGTATTTTGACTTCTGGGATACGGTCGCCGACAACTCGTTCAACGTCACCAAAGCCTTTCTAACAAACATACAGGACAAATGAAGAAGATTCCCAGTTTCACCATCGACCACAACCGCCTGAAGCGCGGTATCTATGTCTCACGCAAGGACAGCGTGGGCGGAGAGACCGTAACCACGTTTGACATCCGCATGAAGGAACCCAACCGCGAACCGGCGCTCCATCCCGGCGCACTCCACACCATCGAACATCTGGCCGCGACCTATCTCCGCAACGACCCGGAATGGGCAGACCGCATCGTCTACTGGGGACCGATGGGGTGTCTGACGGGCAACTATCTGCTGTTGCGGGGTGACCTCAGCAGCCGTGACATAGTCCCGCTGATGCGCCGCACGTTCAGCTTCATCGCCGAATTCAACGGCGACATACCCGGCGCGGCACCCGAAGACTGCGGCAACTGGTTGCTCCACGACCTGCCGATGGCCCGTTGGGAGGCGCGCAAATATGTCTCGGAAGTGCTCGACCGCATCGCCGACGAAAACCTCACATACCCGGAGCGGGACCTCTAATCACCGAAACGGGGCGACATCAGCAGCATATTGTAAACGCAAAGACGCGAAGATGCAAAGTGATGATGACTTTGCTTCTTCGCGTCTTTGCGTTTGTCTTATTATGAGAGAATGGAGGATTACTCCTTGTTGGCGCGTTTGCGGTCGTTGTGATCGAGGATGGTCTTGCGCATACGCATGCTCTTGGGCGTCACCTCGACAAGTTCGTCGGCCTTGATGTACTCGAGCGCCTCCTCGAGCGAGAGGATTGTGCGCGGCACGATGCGGGCCTTGTCGTCCGATCCGCTGGCGCGGGTGTTGGTGAGCTGCTTGGCCTTGGCCACGTTGATGACGAGGTCATTCTCGTGGATGTGCTCGCCGACGACCTCGCCGATATATACCTCTTCACCCGGATCGATGAAGAACTTGCCTCGGTCCTGCAGCTTGTCTATGGAATATGCGTAAGCCGTGCCGGTCTCAAGGGCTATCATGGAGCCGTTGACGCGGCGCGAGATTTCACCCTTGTATGGCTGGTATTCCTTAAAGCGGTGGGCCATGATGGCCTCACCCTGCGACGCGGTGAGCACGTTGGTGCGCAGTCCGATGATGCCGCGCGAGGGTATGTCAAACTCTATGTTGACACGGTCGGCCTGACTCTCCATCGAGGTCATCTCGCCCTTGCGGCGTGTCACCATGTCTATCATCTTGCTGGCAAACTCTTCGGGCACATTGATGGTCAGTTCTTCGACGGGTTCGCAGCGCCGGCCGTCTATCTCCTTGTATATCACCTGCGGCTGGCCGACCTGAAGTTCGTAGCCCTCACGACGCATGGTCTCGATGAGCACGGAGAGGTGGAGCACACCGCGTCCGCTGACCACCCACTTGTCGGTCGAATCCTCAAACGGGCTGACGCGCAGGGCGAGATTCTTCTCCAACTCTTTCATGAGACGGTCGTTGATGTGGCGGCTGGTCACATACTTGCCCTCGCGGCCGAAGAACGGCGAGTCGTTGATCATGAAGAGCATCGACATGGTCGGTTCGTCGATAGCGATAGGCGGAAGCGCTTCGGGACTTTCGGCGTCGCAGATGGTGTCACCAATCTCAAACCGCTCCAGACCGATGATGGCGCAGATGTCGCCGCTCTGGACCTCGTGGGTCTTGACGTGGCCCATGCCCTCGAAGGTGTGCAGCTCCTTGATGCGGGTCTTCTCCGTCGTGCCGTCGCGATGGCTGATGGTGACAGGCATGCCCTCGGTGAGCACGCCACGGTGGACGCGACCGACGGCGATGCGTCCGGTATAGCTGGAGTAGTCGAGGCTCGTGATGAGCATCTGGGGCGTGCCCTCGATGACTTTAGGCGCGGGGATGACCTCGACGATCTTGTCCAGAAGATATGTGATATCGTCAGTCGGCTGCTTGTAGTCGGCGCTCATCCATCCGTTTTTGGCCGAACCGTAGACGACGGGGAAGTCCAACTGGTCTTCCGTGGCATTGAGCGAAAACATCAGGTCGAAGACCATTTCGTAGACCTCCTCGGGGCGGCAGTTGGGTTTGTCGACCTTGTTGACCACGACGATGGGCTTCAGTCCGATTTCGAGAGCCTTCTGGAGCACAAAGCGGGTCTGTGGCATAGGGCCTTCAAAGGCGTCGACGAGGAGCAGACAGCCATCCGCCATGTTGAGCACGCGCTCAACCTCGCCACCGAAGTCGGAGTGTCCCGGAGTGTCTATAATGTTGATTTTGACTCCTTTCCAGTTGATGGAAACGTTCTTGGAAAGGATGGTTATGCCTCGTTCGCGTTCCAAATCATTGCTGTCCAACACTTGGCCGCTGAGGTCCTGTCCCTCACGGAAGAGGTTGCCGGCCAACATCATCTTGTCCACGAGTGTCGTCTTACCATGATCGACGTGGGCGATAATCGCTATGTTTCTGATGTCTTGCATTTTTTGATAATACCTATAAATCGGGTGCAAAGGTACTGATTTATATGAAAAATGAAGAATGAAGAATGAAGAATTTGCGGCAGAAGGGAGGATTTTGCCATTATACAGAAAAACAGAAGTCACCCCGAGATGATGTTGCGGAACTCCAACGATGTTTCAAGTAGGGTCGCAGCCCTACTTTAGGATGCAAAACATGTCCTGATAATATCAAAAATTTAACACTTCGCGTTCTCCAGAAAAAACGGGAGCGACGCCGTGATTTTTACATTTCGGCGCCGTTTTCCGACCGAAAAAATTCCGCGACCGAGCCGTAAGGGCCCCGTTGGTCTGCCGCGGCGGCCCCGTTGT
>CABUXJ010000046.1 GCA_902495455.1 uncultured Prevotella sp. | reverse complement strand
TTTGTATTGCCTGTCAACTCTCCTGCCATTCGAAGCGTTGTCCCTCCATTGCCCATTACGCTACGCTCCATGAGCAATGGAGGGACTGAAGCGTTGCACTTCTATCTTGAATCTATAGAGCAATGAACAACCAATGAACGCGACAAGATGCTTAAAAAGACTTAAAATCAGTCACTTCGGCTTTGCGCTATGCCCGAAAAGTTGTACTTTTGCAGTTCAAAGTTTACATATTAAAAGCTGAAAAGCGTGAAGATTAAGGAAGTGTTGAGCGCCCTTGAACGATTCGCGCCTCTGCCCTTGCAGGAAGGATGGGACAATGCCGGCCTGCAAGTAGGACTGACAGAGGCGGAGGTTTCAGGGGCTTTATTGTGCCTTGACGTGAACGAGAGCATCATCGACGAGGCCATTGCAAAGGGATGCAATCTCGTCGTGTCCCACCATCCGCTGCTGTTCCGCGGCCTGAAGACCATCGGCGACGCCGACTACGTGCAGCGGACGGTCGTGAAGGCCATCAAAAACGACATCGTGGTCATCTCGATGCACACCAATATGGACAACGCCGCGGGCGGAGTAAACCACAAGATGGCCGAAAAGATGGGATTGACGGACGTGCGCTTCATGGCGGCGAAGACCGTCGACGGCGTTGAGGCGGGCAGCGGCGTGATCGGCGAACTGCCGGAAGAGATGGCAGCCGACGACTTCGTGCTGATGGTGAAGCGCGCGTTTAGCGTGGAGTGTGCCATGTGCAACGAACTGTTGCGCCGCAAAATCCGTCGTGTCGCCATCTGCGGAGGTGCGGGCGACTTTCTGCTCGACGACGCCGTGAGAGCCGGGGCAGATGCCTTTGTCACCGGCGAGATGCACTATCACGTCTACTTCGGACACGAGCAGCAGATACAGATCTGCGTCATCGGCCACTATCAGAGCGAGCAGTTCACGAGCGAAGTGTTCCGCCGGGTGATCGAAGAGGCCTGTCCGGGAGTCCCGACACACATCGCCGGGACATGCACCAACCCGATATATTATCTTTGAGAAAAGCAAACAAGAACAAATTCATAAATTTATAATAATATGAACATGATCAAGAAAGAAACAACAGACTTGTCTGTGGAAGAGAAACTGAAGACTCTCTACCAGCTGCAGACGGCCCTGTCGGCCATCGACGAGAAGAAGGCACTGCGCGGTGAGCTGCCTCTCGAGGTGCAGGACCTTGAGGACGAAATCGCCGGACTGTCCACCCGCATCGAGAAGATACAGCGGGACATCGAGGAGTTCCGTCAGGCCGTAAGCCAGAAGAAAGCCGAAATCTCAGAGGCACAACTCAGCGTAGAGCGATATAAGACGCAGCTGAACGATGTGAAGAACAACCGCGAGTATGACACACTGAGCAAGGAGATAGAGTTTCAGTCGCTGGAGATTGAACTTTGCAACAAGAAGATCAAGGAAGCTCTCGTGCGCATCAGTGACAAGGAGGCCGAACTCGCCTCAAGCCAGGAGAACCTTGCCGACCGCCGCAACGACCTCGAACTGAAAAAGAGCGAGTTGGACGAAATCATGGAGGAGACCCGCGCCGAGGAAGAGAGACTCAAACTGAAAGTCAAGGAACTGGAGTTGAAGATAGAGCCGCGTCTGCTCATGTCGTTCAAGCGCATCCGCAAGAACGCCCGCAACGGTCTCGGCGTGGTCTACGTCCAGCGTGACGCCTGCGGCGGATGCTTCAACAAGATTCCGCCACAGCGCCAGCTCGACATCCGCATGCACAAGAAGATCATCGTCTGCGAGTATTGCGGACGCATCCTCATCGACCCCGAACTGGCCGGAGTGAAGGTTGAGAAGCCCGCCGCACAGGAGGACAAGAAGACCCGCAAGCGCGCCATACGCAAGACGGTGAAGAAGGAGGAGAGCGAAGAGGAGGCAGAGGGATAATCCCACGGCCCTAACGCGACATAAGTAAGCACATTGCCTGCCGGAAATGGAGGACGTATCGTGCCCGACCCGTGACCACGCGAAAGCGTAGCGGAGGCGGACATGCGTCAGCCAAGCCGGCAGGCAATGTCGTTCTGGTGGGTTACATAAATCCGGCAAGGACAGTTTACAGTCCCACCTGAAACGAAATAATTGCGAAAAAACATCATTTTCCATGTAGTTTTTCACGCCCGCCGCGCGTCTAACAGACAGTTATGAACATCAGAAACAACCGGTATGAACAAGACAGAAGAAAAATTTTCCCAAGTGGTGAAGCAGCACCGGAACACGATATACACCGTCTGCTACATGTTCTCGAACGATGCCGACGAAGTGGCCGACCTCTTCCAAGAGGTGCTGATCAACGTGTGGCGCGACTTCAACAACTTCGAACAGCGCAGCGACATACGGACGTGGATATATCGTGTGGCCCTCAACACATGTATCTCAGCCGACCGCAAGGCGCGACGACGGGCGGCCATCCCGCTCTCGATGGACGTAGACCTGTTTCGGGGCGGCGACGACGATGCCGGACAGGCCGCCATGCTGCACAACAGGATTACGAAACTGCGTCCCTTCGACCGTGCCATTGTGCTCCTGTGGTTGGAGAACATGAGCTACGAAGAGATCGGAGCCATCGTCGGCATAACGGCCAAGAATGTCTCCGTGAGACTGTACAGGATTAAGGAACAACTGAAAAGAATGTCGGACCAATAGAAAACTACAAGTATATGGAAAATCTGAACGAACTCGAAAGCATGCGCACGCAAATGGCTGCGCTGAAGAAACAACTGAACCGTCAGGCGATCGTCAACGACCGGATACTCCGCCGGGCCGCAAAGAACAACACTTCGTGGATACGCCGCCGGTACATCCTCTGCATAGTCATGTCACTGCTGATGGTGCCCTACAGCCTCATCGTCTTCCAACATGTCGGCCTCTCGCTGGCGTTTGCCATCGCCACATGCCTCTTCATGCTCACAGCTGCCGCCTACACCTGGTATAATATGAGAGCCCTCAACCGCGACTTTCTCATGGAGGAAAACCTCGTCGAGGCGGGGCTGAAGATAGCCCGGGCGCGGAAGATGGACGCCGACTGGCTGAAGTTCGGCATCCCGACGGTCATCCTGTGGCTCATCTGGTTCTTCCTCGAGGGCTACGGACACTACGGTTTCGTTCCCGCCGGACTGATAGGCGGGGTCATCGGCGGCGTGATAGGCGGAATATGCGGATATGCGACGCATGTCAAAATCCAACGCAAATACCACGAGATACTGAGTCAGATAGACGACCTGACAGCCTGACCACAGCGGGGAGGGAAACGGGGAACCGGGGGACCGGGGCCCCACCCCGACCCTCCCCAAGGGGAGGGTGCCTACGAGATGAAGGGAAAAGCTCTGGCATCTGACATCTGACATCTAACATAAACCAAGCATCCCTTGTCAAATTAATTCTGAATTTAACGCTGTTTTTCAGGGGTACTTTTCAAAATTTTCCCGCCTCGCTCCCAAATTTTCAAATCCTGAGAAGGTCAAAATCGCGCGGTTTTTTCGACTGAAAAACCGCCGTTTTTGCAAACCATTGTTACACAATTACTTACAATCACACAGATCTCCCTCCCCTTGGGGAGGGCGGGGTGGGGCCCTCCCGTAAGGCCTTCCTTGCTCTCTGGCGGGGCTGCTATTGCATTGCAACGGCGGCCCCGTTGCAACATGACGGCGTGCTCGTTGCAACCCCGCGGGGGCCCCATTGCTCGACGGAACCCGCTTTTTTGCCTTTTTCCGGCAATCAAAAACTCGCGAATTTTTGTAAAATTTGAAAGCCGCGGGGCCCTTAAAGGGTTGTTTGAAACCGAAGGTCTCTCCCCCTTGGGGGAGCCGGAGGGGGCCGTCAGTTCCTTTAAGGCCCTTATTGGTCATGAAAACACAAATCTTTGAGCATTTTCCCGAACACGATTTTGTAAATATATATCAGACATCTACGACTCAAAAACCACCTTAAAACCCACCCCATAAACCACCTCAAACCCACCCCAACCCTCCCGAAGGGAGGGAGCTTGAATACCTTAAAGCATATCCGGCTCCCTCCCTTCGGGAGGGTTGGGGTGGGTTTGAGGTGGTTTATGAGGTGATTTGGGGTGTTTTATTTGCCAATACAGATATTATTTGCTATCTTTACCGCATAATTATTACGACCTGAACAACTTCAAAACAACCTGGCTATGAAAAAGGAAATAGAAATGAGCCCGAACCGGATAGTGGCTTTCTTGGGCAAACCGCACAGTGAGTTTACACGCGAAGACATCGTCAAGTTCATCCGCGAAAACGACGTCGAGATGGTCAACTTCATGTATCCCGCAGCCGACGGACGGCTGAAGACACTCAACTTCGTCATCAACGACCTCGACTATCTCGAGGCCATACTGACCTGCGGCGAGCGCGTCGACGGATCAAGCCTCTTCCCCTTCATCGAGGCGGGCAGCAGCGACCTCTATGTCATACCGCGATACCGCACGGCTTTCCTTGATCCCTTCTCCGAACGGCCGACACTGACCATGCTGTGCTCGTTCTTCGACAAAGACGGACGGCCGCTCGAGAGTGCGCCCGAACAGACACTGCGCAAGGCATGCCGTACGTTTACCGACGTGACGGGGATGACGTTTGAGGCTATGGGCGAACTGGAGTTCTACGTCATCGGCGACAGCGACGAGACGTTCCCCGCCACCGACCAGCGCGGCTATCACGAGTCGGCACCCTACGCCAAGTATGGCGACTTCCGGACACGCTGCATGGCATACATCGCACAGGCCGGCGGACGCATCAAATACGGCCACTCGGAGGTGGGCAACTTCACGCTCGACGGCAAGATATATGAGCAAAACGAGATTGAGTTTCTCCCCGTGCCGGCCGAAGAGGCTGCCGACCAGCTGATGGTGGCGAAATGGATCATACGAAATCTGGCCCACCAATACGGCCTCGACGTCACCTTCGCACCCAAGATAACGACGGGCAAGGCCGGTTCCGGTCTGCACATCCACATGCGCATCATGAAGGACGGACGCAACATGATGCTCTCCGACGGCCGCATCTCCGACACGGCCCGCCGCGCCATCGCCGGCATGATGGAACTGGCACCGGCCATCACGGCTTTCGGCAACACCAATCCGACGTCCTACTTCCGCCTCGTGCCCCATCAGGAGGCACCGACAAACATCTGCTGGGGCGACCGCAACCGCTCCGTTCTCGTCCGTGTACCGCTCGGATGGTCGGCCGCGACGGACATGTCGGCCGCAGCCAATCCGCTCGAGAAACCGGTAGTGCGCGACACCACACAGAAGCAGACGGTCGAAATACGCTCGGCGGACGGTTCGGCGGATGTCTATCTGCTCTTGGCTGCGCTAGCCGTGGCCTGCCGCCACGGTTTTGAACTGACCGACGCGCTCGACATAGCGGAACGCACATACGTCAACGTCAACATCCACAAGGACGAAAACCGCGACCGTCTCGCCGCGCTCTCGTCGCTGCCCGACAGTTGCGTGGCATCAGCCGACTGTCTCACCCGTCAGCGGGAAGCCTTCGAACGTCACGGTGTGTTTAGTCCGGCGATGATTGACGACATCGCGTGCCGCCTCCGCGCGTTCGACGACCGCACGCTGCGCCGCGACATCGAGGGCGACAACGAAAAAATGATGGAGTTGGTGAGAAGGCATTTTCATTGTGGGTAATAACTGAGACCTGAGACCCAAAACCCACCCCAGCCCTCCCGAAGGGAGGGAGCTTGATATGCCTTCAAGACTGGACATAGGATGGGAGTGAAAATATAAAGACAGCAAAGGCATAAAGAATATACCTATCGGGATTTCTTTATGCCTTTGCTGTCTTTATATGTCACCCCTTAAAGCATTTTAAGCTCCCTCCCTTCGGGAGGGTTGGGGTGGGTTTACAAATACCACTTGGAGTATTCCACATAATGTGCGGCGAAGCTCTCGGCCTGATCGGGAGCCGTCTTCTTAAGGAATTTGGCCGGCACGCCGCCCCAAATCTCGTGGGCGCCTATCTTCGTGCCCTGCAAGACCAGTGCTCCGGCGGCCACAATGGCACCCTCGCCCACCTCACAGTTGTCTAAAAGTGTGGCCCCCATGCCGACCAAGGCACCGTCGTGGATGGTACAGGCATGGACCGTGGCGTTATGGCCGATAGACACGTCGTTGCCGATGACGGTCGGTCCGGTCGTATTGGTCACGTGTATGCACGCTCCGTCCTGAACGTTCGTGCGGTCGCCGATGGTGATCGGGGCCACATCGCCGCGCACGACGGCGTTGAACCACACCGAACATTCGTCACCCATAGTGACCTCGCCCACTATCGTAGCGTTCTCGCTGAAATAGCACTCACGCCCCCAACGCGGCGTAAGTCCTTTGATTGATTTTATCAATGCCATATCGTTATGTTTTTTAAATTATACTGTTTATCGGTTGCAAAGATACGCTTTTTCCACCAAAGAGGGCCAATTTATTCGGTTCTGAGACATTGATGTATTGTTAATAATGTGTATATTTGCAACAATAAGGCCGCACCCGCACCTCCTCTTTTGGACAAAGACATATCCAGCTCCCTCCCTTCGGGAGGGTTGGGGTGGGTGTTAGGTGGGTTTTACATACTTATACAACCATGACGACAACGAATGATATACGCGAAAGATTGGCCGCACTGCGACAGGAGATGCGGCGCGAGAGTTTGGGGGCGTTCATCTTCCCGAGCACCGACCCGCATTGCGGCGAATATGTGCCCGACCATTGGAAGGGACGCGAGTGGATAAGCGGATTTGACGGCTCGGCCGGGACAGCCGTGGTGACACTCGACGGGGCCGCCATGTGGACGGATTCACGCTATTTTCTTGCGGCCGAGGAGCAGTTGGAAGGTACGGAATTCACGCTGATGCGCGAACGGATGGACGGCACTCCGACCATCGCCGAGTGGATCGGACGCAAACTGGCGACATCGGGAGGTGTCCGCGGCATCGCCGGAGGCAGCACGGAGGTGGCCATCGACGGCATGGTCTGTCCGGCGGCAGAGGTATTCGGGCTGAAGAAAGAGCTGAAAGCGCAGGGCGGACTGACACTACGCACCAATCTGGACGTGCTTTCCCGCATTTGGAAAGACAGGCCGGAGGTGCCGCTCAACCCTATCATCATTCATCCGGAGAAGTATGCCGGCGAGTCGTGCGCCTCGAAGATGGAACGCATCCGGGCGGCAATGAGGGACATGAACACGGGCGCCATGCTTGTATCGACGCTCGACGACATCGCCTGGACACTCAATCTGCGTGGCACGGATGTCCACTGCAACCCGGTCTTCACGGCCTATCTCTTCATCACGGACACCGACGCGACGCTCTTCACCGACCAGCGCAAGCTGACACCCGACGTCACCGGCTATCTCCGCGACAACGGAATCGACGTCAGCAGCTATGCCGACGTGAAGGAAACAGTGCGCCGATATGACGGTTACAGCATTATGATGGACGGCGAACAGACGCCCTATACATTATATAATAGTGTCCGATGCCGCGAAGTCATCGACCGCCCGTCGCCCATCGGGGCCATGAAGGCGGTGAAGAACGATGTCGAAATCGAGGGATTCCGCCGTGCGATGGTGCGCGACGGCAGGGCTATGGTGAAATGGCTGAAGTGGTTGAAGACGGCCGTCGCACGCGGCGGAGAGACCGAATTGAGCGTCAGTGCAAAGCTGCGGGAGCTGCGTGCGGAAGATCCGATGTTCCGCGACATCTCGTTCGACACCATCGCGGCCTATCAGGAGCACGGCGCCATCGTCCACTACGAACCGACACCCGCCACCGACAAGCCCTTACGGCCCGAGGGGCTGCTGCTCGTGGACAGCGGAGCGCAATATCCCGACGGCACGACGGACATCACCCGGACCATCGCCCTCGGCCCTGTCACCGAAGAACAGCGCCGCATTTACACCCTCGTGCTCAAGGGACACATCCAGCTTCAGATGCTCCGCTTCCCGCAGGGGGCCAGCGGCACGCAGCTCGACGCCGTGGCACGGCGTGACCTTTGGGCGGCGGGCCTCAACTACATGCACGGCACGGGCCACGGCGTGGGGTCTTATCTCAACGTCCACGAGGGCCCGCACCAGATACGACAGGAGTACCGTCCCGCGCCGATGAAGGCCGGAATGACCGTCACCTGCGAACCGGGCATATATCTGGCGGGCCGTTTCGGCGTCCGCATAGAGAACACGTTGCTCACCGTTCCACACATGGAAACGGAGTTCGGCCGCTTCCTCCGCTTCGAGACGCTGACCCTCTGCCCCATCGACACCGCCCCTGCCATCATCACGATGCTCACCGACGAGGAACGGCGGTGGCTCAACGACTACCACCTCACCGTACGCCAACGACTCACCCCGCTGCTTGACGCCGCTGACGCGGAGTGGTTACGGAAAGCGACGGAGGCTGTCTGACATAATTAATATAAAGAAACCGGAGGCACATAACATTTAAACGCAAAGACCGCAAAGACGCAAAGGAATACTGCTTGATGTCCTTTGCGTCTTTGCGGTCTTTGCGTTTAATATACCTTTTCCTCTCTTTACTCCTACAAATGTACCTCCGACAGAATCTTCTTCGTCGCTCCCATGCAACTCTCGACATACTGTCCGGCGGCGGCACCGGCCTTTGCGATGGTGTCATTATCGGCAATGAAGCGGGTCATGACGGCATCGAAGTCCTCGTAGGAGGCTATCTCGAAACCGCCGCCGTCGGCTTTCAGCCCCTGCGCTTCGGCGAAATGGCCGTTGTTGGGACCGAAGATGACGGGCATTTCCCATACGGCTGCCTCAAGAACATTGTGAATGCCGACACCAAAACCGCCGCCGACGTAGGCCACATCGCCATAGTGGTAGATGCTGGAGAGCAGTCCGAAGCAGTCGATGATAAGACAGTCGGCTTCCCGTGCCTCCTCGAGCGTCGTCTTGGTGTAACGCACGGCACGTCGGCCGAGCTTATGCATGATTTGCTCCAAGTGGTCCTCGTCGATGACATGGGGTGCGATGATGAGCTTCCAGCCAGTGTGCTCGTTGAAGTAACGGATGAAAATGTCTTCGTCGGGAGCCCAGCTCGAACCTGCCACAAAAACGTGGTGGCCCTCCGAGAAGGCTTCGGCTATGGGCAGCTGTTTGGACTGTTCACGGATGTTGAGCACGCGGTCGAAGCGCGTGTCGCCGACAACGGAGACCTCATGGATGCCTATTTTGGCGAGAAGATCGCGGCTTTGGTCGTTCTGTACGTAGAAGTGGGTGAAGCAACGGAGCACCCTGGCATAGCTGCGGGCGTACCAACGGAAGAAAATCTGGTCCGGCCGGAAGATGCTGCTCACGCTGTATGCCGGCACGTGACGGTGCTTGAGAATGTGCAGATAGTTGTACCAGAACTCATATTTGATAAAGAACGCCATCACCGGACGCACCAACCGCAGGAAGCGGATGGCGTTGAGCGGTGTGTCGATGGGCAGATAGCAGATGATGTCCGCCCCTCCGTAGTCTTTTCTCACCTCATATCCGGAGGGAGAAAAGAACGTCAGCAGTATCTTATACTCCGGATGACGGCGGCGCAGTCGCTCCATCAGCGGGCGGCCCTGCTCAAACTCTCCAAGCGATGCGGCATGAAACCACACGTAGCTGGAGCATGGGTCGACCTTCTCTTTGAGCACATCAAACGCCTCACGTTCGCCGCGCCACATCTTTTTCACTTTCTTGTTGAAAAGACTGGCCACGGCCACACCCAACAGGTAGAGATAGATTGCTATGTTGTACATGGAAGATGGTAGATGTCTGATGGTAGATAGTTGACGGGCTTAGCATCCCATGCGCTCTATTGCGCGGCGCATACGGCTGATGGTCTCCTGCTTGCCGAGGAACGCCGAGATGTCAAACATGCCCGGGCCCTTGCCTTCGCCGACGAGCGTGAGACGCCAGGCGTTCATGATGTTGCCCAACTTATATTCCTTTGCAGCGATCCACTCTTCGACGATGCGCTCCTGACTTTCGATGGAGAAGTCGTCGATGGTCTCCAACAGGTCGGCCAGTTCGGCCATCTGCTGCGCGGAGTCCTCCTTCCAGCGCTTCTTGCGTGTCTTCTCGTCGTAGGCCGCGGGTGCCTCAAAGAAGAATGAGCACAGAGGCCACAGCTCGCTGACGAAGCTGACGCGGTCCTTCATCATGCGGACAACGTCGGTGATGCGCTCGTCGGTCTCGGCGGGCACGTGGCTGCGCACGATGGGTGCGAAGAGCGCGGCAATCTCCTCGGCGGACTTGGCGAGTATGTACTCGTGGTTGAACCAGATGCCTTTCTGATAGTCAAAACGTGCTCCGGCCTTGCTGCACTTGGTGATGTCAAAGAGCGGAACGAGCTCGTCGAGCGAGTAAAGTTCGCGCTCCGTGCCGGGATTCCATCCGAGGAAAGCGAGGAAGTTGATGACGGCTTCGGGGAAATAGCCGCTCTCGCGATAGCCCGACGAGACCTCTCCGGTCTTCGGGTCGTGCCACTCGAGCGGGAAAACGGGAAATCCGAGGCGGTCGCCGTCACGCTTGGAGAGCTTGCCCTTGCCCTCGGGCTTGAGCAGCAGGGCGAGGTGGGCGAAGCGCGGCATGGTCTCCTCCCAGCCGAAAGCGCGGTAGAGCAGGACGTGGAGCGGTGCGCTGGGCAGCCACTCTTCGCCGCGGATGACGTGACTGATCTCCATCAGATGGTCGTCGACGATGTTGGCCAGATGGTATGTCGGCAGTTCGTCGGCGCTCTTGTAGAGCACCTTGTCGTCGAGTATGTCGCTCATGACGCGCACGTCGCCGCGGATGAGGTCATCGACGTGAATCTCCTGACCCGGCTCGACGAGGAAGCGTACGACATATTGCGCGCCTGCGGCTATCAGCGCGTCGACCTCTTCCTTCGGCATGGTCAGCGAGTTGCGCATTTCGAGTCGCGTGCGGGCGTCATATTGGAAATTGTCGATCTCCTTGCGTTTGGCCTCCAGTTCCTCCGGAGTGTCGAACGCTATGTATGCCTTGCCGGCGTCAAGGAGCTGACGGACATACTTCTTGTAGATGTCGCGGCGCTCGCTCTGGCGATAGGGACCGCGGTCGCCGCCGAAACTGACACCTTCGTCAAAACGGATGCCGAGCCAGCGGAACGACTCTATGATGTATTCTTCGGCTCCGGGCACAAAGCGGTTGGAGTCTGTATCTTCGATGCGGAAAACCAGTTCGCCGCCGTGCTGACGGGCGAAGAGGTAGTTGTAGAGGGCGGTACGCACACCGCCGATATGCAGTGCCCCGGTGGGGCTGGGCGCGAAACGCACCCTGACTTTTCTTTCGGCCATTACCTTAATTATGGATGGATAATTGATATTTTGTGCAAATTTACGTTTTTTTTTCCAATATTACTCTTTTTTAGAAAAGAATTTGCATCCCCACCCAAACGCTGACGTTGTAAAACCACCCAAACGTAGGGTCGCAACCCGTCGCGACC
>CABUXJ010000045.1 GCA_902495455.1 uncultured Prevotella sp. | reverse complement strand
AACGTTGCTTTTTCGCTGCCGTAAGGGCCCCGCGGGGTCGCAACGGCGTGCCCGTTGGAGTGCAACGGGGCGCTCGTTGCAGACCCGCGGCGGCCCCGTTGCAACCTCGCGGGGCCGTCGCGGCACGACCGCCGCCTGACGAACGTGATTTTTCGGCCATTCGGAGCCAAAATACTCGCATTTTCGTTTGTCCGGATTTTTTTAGCAACAATGTTTACAACATCGTTCGCAGGTGACTGGAGGTATTTTGCGTGTGAGGACCCGATTCATTCTTTACCCCTTAGCTCTCTCACGATATTCCCGTGGCGACATCCCCGTCGTGCGGCTGAACACCCTCGAGAAGTAATAGCTGTCGTCGAATCCCACCTTGTGACATATCTGATTGACGCGCATAGACGTTTCGGCAAGCATGCGGCAGGCCTCCTCCATCTTTCTTCCGTTCAGATAGTTGAGCGGACTCTGTCCCGTCTGACGCTTGAAGAGCGTGGAGAAGTGGCTCGGAGAGTAGCCCGTATAGCGGGCGATGGCGTCGAGGGTGAGGCGTTTTTCAAGGTTCTCCTCCATGTAGTGGATGGCCGCGGCGACCACATTGCCGTCGTCGATGCGTTGGGCGGCATCGCGGAACGTGTTCAGATAGCGCATCGAGGCTAAATAGTAGTGGAGCATGGACGAGACATAGCGCAGACTGTCGAGGCTGTATCCGGCGTTGAGCGTGTTGAATATTTCTTCAAAGATGTTGTTGCGGTAGTTGATGCGCGAGTGGACGCCGGGCCGGACATCCTGCGGACAGGTGGCGCCCTGGGCGTAGACATCGGAGTGGGTGCCGGTGAAATGGACCCAATAGATTGTCCAGGGATTGGCGTCGGCGGCCCCGTAGGAGTGGGGACGGCCGGCGGGGAGGATGAAGAACTGGTTTGCCGTGACCGTATGGGTGTGGCCGCCAACGCTGTACCATCCGGCGCCGTCGGCACAATATATCAGCACATGCTGGCCGATAGGTTCCGTCCGCTCGCGGCGGTGGCCTCCGGCATGCGGATAATATCCGATGTCGGTCACATAGAGGCTTGACGCCAACGGGTCTTCCCGCTCCATGTCCACTATCATCTGCGGCAGCACGATGGAGCGCTCGCCGCTGAATCCGTCTTTCAGGTTCATGCTATTTGTTAATTATGGTATCTTGTTTTTAACGCAAATATATAAAATTCCCAAGATTTTCAATCAGAAATTCCCAAGATTTTCAATTTCAAGGATAAAAAGCCGGCTCTTCCCGTACATCTGCCGTCAGGCGGAAAACATAAGATAGTCCATCTTTTCTTCCTTATTTTCTATTTGAGCCTTCCGTGAAACTGTCTATCTTTGCACCACTAACCTTTAAAACTGAAAACGTTATGAACGATTACAACAAGACGTTTGTCAACTTCATCTGCCTCGTCTCGGCAATGGGCGGTCTGCTCTTCGGCTACGACTGGGTGGTCATCGGCGGGGCGAAGCCCTTCTACGAACTCTTCTTCGGCATCTCCGCGGACCCCGTCATGCAGGGCGTGGCCATGTCGACGGCCCTCGTGGGCTGCCTCGTGGGGGCTATGGTGGCCGGCGGCATGGCCGACCGCTACGGGCGACAGCCCCTGCTCGTCGTCTCGGCCGTGCTCTTCACGCTGTCGGCCGTGGCCACCGGGGCGGTGAGCGACTTCACCTTATTTAATATAGCACGCTTCATCGGAGGCGTCGGCATCGGCGTCGCGTCGGCGCTCTCACCGATGTATATCGCCGAAATCTCGCCCGCCCGGGTCCGCGGACGGCTCGTATCGCTCAATCAGATGACCATCGTGCTCGGCATACTCGGCGCGCAGATAGTCAACTGGCAGCTGGCCGAGCCCGTGCCGGCCGGCTATACCGAGGCCGACATCGTCGCCTCGTGGAACGGCCAGATGGGCTGGCGCTGGATGTTCTGGGCCGAGGCTCTGCCCGCCGCGGCGTTCCTCTTTTTGTCGTTCCTCATCCCCGAAAGTCCGCGGTGGCAGATGCTCCACGGCCGCGAAGACAAGGCCTTGGTAACGCTGATGCACATCGGCGGAGCCGACTATGCCGGCAGTGAGGTCGAGGCCATGCGCGGGGCGGCATCTGCCGAAGCCGGTGAGAGCGGCGGACTCGGCACACTGTTTTCCCGCCGCTACGTTCCGGTGCTCGTGCTCGGCGTCTTCATCGCCGTGTTCCAGCAGTGGTGCGGCACCAATGTCATCTTCAACTATGCCCAGGAGATATTCTCCGCCGCCGGCTACAGCGTGGGCGACGTGCTCTTCAATATCGTCATAACGGGCGTGGCCAACGTCGTCTTCACCATCGTCGCCATCTATACGGTCGACCGCTGGGGCCGTCGTTCGCTGATGCTCTTCGGTGCCGGCGGTCTCGGTGTGGTCTATCTCATCCTCGGCACGTGCTACCATCTGCACGTGACGGGCTTCTTCATGGTCGTGCTCGTCGTGGCGGCGATAGCCTGCTACGCCATGTCGCTCGGTCCGGTGACGTGGGTGCTGCTCTCCGAGATATTCCCCACGAGGGTCCGCGGCGTCGCTATGGCCACCTGCACGTTCGCTCTTTGGACGGGATGCACGACGCTGACGTTCTCCTTCCCGTCGCTCAACGCCTCGCTCGGCAGCAGCGGCACGTTCTGGCTGTACAGCGCGATATGCTTCTCGGGACTGCTGTTCTTCATCTTCCGACTGCCGGAGACAAAGGGGAAACGGCTCGAATGACGACATGCCACGGCCCCGCCGGACAATCTATAATTAAATAATTCATAATCGGCCGCAGGCCGACAACTCAACATTCGTAATTCAACATTCAACATTCACAATATGGTAAAAGCATGGAGAGAGACGGTTGTCATCCCGACATACGGAATCGGACAACCGGAGAAGAACCCGATATTTCTCGAAAAGAGAGTCTATCAGGGCTCGAGCGGAGCGGTCTATCCGTATCCCGTGATAGAAAGTATCAGCGACGAGAAGACCGATGAGGAATATCACGCGGTATGGATCGAGAACGAATATATCAAGGTCATGATACTGCCCGAGCTGGGCGGGCGCGTGCAGATGGCCTACGACAAGATCCGCCAACGTCATTTCGTCTACTACAACCACGTCATCAAGCCCGCCTTGGTCGGTCTGACCGGCCCGTGGATCAGCGGCGGCATCGAGTTCAACTGGCCGCAGCACCACCGTCCGTCGACCTATCTGCCCGTCGACTCGTCGATAGAGGAGCATGCCGACGGCTCCGTGACGGTGTGGGTCAACGAAATGGAGCGCATGACACACCAGAAGGGCATGGCCGGATTTACGCTGCGCCCGGGTTGCGCCTATCTGGAGATACGCGGCGTGGTGTACAACCGCACCGACATGCCGCAGACATTCCTGTGGTGGGCCAACCCCGCCGTGGCCGTCAACGACGACTATCAGAGTGTTTTCCCGCCCGACATCAACGCCGTCTTCGACCACGGCAAGCGCGCCGTGTCGAGCTTCCCCATCGCCACAGGCACATACTACAAGATGGACTATTCGGCCGGCGTCGACATCTCCAACTACCGCAACATCAAGGTGCCGACGTCGTATATGGGTGTCAACTCCCGTTATGACTTCGAGGGCGGCTATGAGAACGACACCCGCGCAGGCATGCTTCACGTGGCTTCGCGCCATCTGTCGCCCGGCAAGAAGCAGTGGACGTGGGGCAACGGCGACTTCGGCCGCGCCTGGGACCGCAACCTGACCGACGCCGACGGCCCTTACATCGAGCTGATGGCGGGCGTATATACCGAGAATCAGCCCGACTTCACGTGGCTGATGCCATACGAGGAGAAGCGTTTTACGCAGTATTTCATGCCCTATCGCGAGTTGGGCATGGTCAAGCAGGCTTCGCGCGACTACATCCTCAACGTCGAACCGGCCACGGACAACAACGTGCGCATCCGTCTCATGGCAACCTCGCGCAAGCGTACACGCATCGTCCTGCGCTCCACCGTCGACGGAACGGTCTTCTATGACAATACTCTCGACCTCTCGCCCGAAACAGTCTTCGACGAGACGATTTCTTTGAGTGAAGAGGGAAGAGTAAAGAGGGAAGAATCCAATACTCCGGTGGCAACAACTTCTTTCCTCACCAAGAATATCGAAGTTACGGTAAGTGAAGAGGTAAATGAAGAAGGAAGAGTGAAGAGTGAAGAATCCAATACCACGGCGGCAGCAACTTCTTCACTCTTCCCTCTTCGTTCTTCACTTAAATGGTCTCCCGAGCCCGACGACATCCGTCCCATTCCGCCCGCAGCCGAAGCTGCGCAGCTGCCGCAGGACGTGAAGACCACGGAGCAGCTCTATCTCACCGGACAGCATCTGGAACAGTATCGTCACGCCACATATTGCCCCACTGAATACTACGAGGAGGCGCTGCGCCGCGACCCCAAGGACTACCGCTGCTGCAACGCGATAGGACTGTGGTATCTGCGCCGCGGCCGCTTCGACATCGCTGAGGACTATCTGCGCCGCGCCGTGGCCGTCATAACCAAGCGCAATCCCAATCCCTACGACGGCGAACCGATATACAACCTCGGTCTTGCGCTCAAGTATCAGGGCCGGCTCGATGAGGCTTACGAACGTTTCTGGAAGTCGACGTGGAACAAGGCGTGGGCCGACGCGGGCTATTTTGAGGCTGCGCAGATCTCGCTGGCGCAGGGCCGGCTGGACGACGCGCTGGACGAGACCGACCGCTGTCTTATCGCCAACTGGCACAATCATAAGTGCCGCGCGCTGCGGGCGGTCATCATGCGCCTTGCCGGTTATGCGGTGGAGGAGCGTCTGCGCTTCATCGACGAGTCGCTGGCGTTCGACCGCTTCAACTATGTCTGCCGCTACGAGCGCTGGCTGGCCACGGGCGACGACGCCGAACTGGCCACGATGCGCACCATGCTCCGCCGCTCGTCCCACAACTACGACGAGGTGGCGCTCGACTATATGGCTGCCGGACGTCGCGGGGAGGCCTGCGATATATGGCAGATGGCCGAGGAGGAGGGTGCCGTGTCGCCCATGACATATTATTATACGGGCCGCTGGGCTGAGGCTGAGGCCGCCTCGTCAGACTACTGCTTCCCCAACCGCCCCGAGGCTGTGGTCGCCCTGACCGCCGCGACACGGGAAAATCCCTTCGGCTCACGAGCCTACTACTATCTCGGATGTCTCTACTACGACCGCCGTCAGTATGACGTGGCCATCAAGGCGTGGGAGCGTGCGGCAGAACTCAACCCGCAGTTCCCCACCGTTTGGCGCAATCTGGCGCTGGCCTACTTCAACAAACTCGACCGCAAGGCGACGGCCGTGGACTACATGGAGCGCGCCTTCAGCCTCAACCCCGCCGACGCGCGCATCCTCATGGAGCTCGACCAGCTCTACCGGCGCATGCAACGGCCGCACGCGGAGCGCCTCGCGCTGCTCGAAGACCATGCCGACATCGTCACCGGGCGTGACGACCTCGTGCTCGAACAGGCTACGCTGCTCAACCAGCTGGGCCGCTACGAGGAGGCGATGGCGCTGATTGACGGCCACGTCTTCCATCCGTGGGAGGGCGGCGAAGGCAAGGTCTCGGCACAATATCAGACGTGCCGCGTGGAGCTGGCCAAGCAGGCGCTGATTGCCGGCAATGCCGCGCGCGCCGAGAAGCTGCTCATGGAATGTCTCGAATATCCTCACCATCTCGGCGAGGGCAAGCTGTATGGCGCTCAGGAGAACGACTTCCACTATCTGCTGGGCTGCGCCGCGAGCGCTCAGGGCGACGAGGAGGCCGCCCGCCGCTGGTGGACATTGGCCACGGAAGGCCCGCAGGAGCCCGCCGCCGCGATGTACTACAACGACGCCAAGCCCGACAAGATCTTCTATCAGGGTCTCGCCCTCATCCGCCTCGGACGCCGCGACGAGGCCAACGGCCGCTTCAACCGCCTTGTCAACTACGGCCGCAACCATATCTTCGAGCCGCAGGTGATGGACTATTTCGCCGTCTCGCTGCCCGACTTGCTCATCTGGGAGGACTCGCTTGACGCCCGCAACCGCATCCACTGCCTCTACATGCTGGCCCTTGGTTACCGCGGACTGGGCGACACGGAGCGCTCGCAGCGTTATCTCGACGAACTCACCGCTGCCGACATCAATCATCAAGGCGCCGCGGCGTTGCGCTCGCTCAGAGAGGATTTGATATGACGGGCTTTCTTATGTGTGATGTTTAAATGCGTTTTTCATACTGACAATCCGGATATGTACGCCACATATTCGGATTTTTTTGCCTATTAAACTATAAATTGCTACCTTTGCAGCCACTTGCAAGGCATGTCCAACTGCCGGCATGACAATGGAATACAACAATACAAAGGAATATGAACAGAGACAGACTCGACTTCGGGAACGAACGTATCGGAAGCCTCTTCAGGGCGCTGTTTTTCCCAACGCTCATCGGAATGGTGTTCAACTCGCTGCTTAACATCTGCGACGGAATGTTCGTGGGACACGGTGTGGGCAGCAACGCATTAGCGGCGATAAACATCGTGGCGCCGGTGTTCCTGCTATGGACCGGCATCGGGCTGATGTTCGGCATCGGCTCGTCGGTGATATGCAGCATCCGCATGGCTGAGAATAACATCAAGGCGGCGCGGATAATAATGACGCAGGCCTTCGCCGCAGGCACGCTGATGTTTATGGTCTTTGCCGTGGCGACGCTGCTCTTCACCCGCCGGCTGCTCGCGGTGCTCGGGTGCAGCGACGTGCTCGAGACATACGCCACCGACTATCTGCTGTGGATTCTGCCCGGCCTGTTGTTCCTCTATATAGAATGTGTGGGGATGATTCTCATGCGCCTTGACGGTTCGCCGCGTTATGCGATGATGATACAGGTGGGCGCGGCCCTGCTCAACATCTTCCTCGACTGGCTCATGGTGTGGCAGTGGGAGATGGGCATCGCCGGCGCGGCCATAGCTACCTCGATATCGTGCGCGGCAGGGGCGCTGCTCATACTGCTGTATTTCATCTTCAGCGCCGTCACGCTGCGCTTCTACCGCCTGCGGCTGACGGCGAAGTCGCTGCGTCTGTCGCTGCGCAACGTCGGTTATATGATGAGAATCGGCTCCGCCACATTCCTTTCGGAACTCGCTATGGGCGTGATGATGGTCACGGGCAACTACGCCTTCATGTCGATGCTCGGCGAGGCCGGAGTGGCGGCATACAGTGTGGGCTGCTACCTCTTCCCCATCATATTCTCAATAAATAACGCCGTGGCACAGGCCGCACAACCCATCATCAGTTTCAATCATGGCGCAGGCCGCACCGACCGCGTGCGCAGCACCCTGCACATTTCGATAGGCACCGCCATCATCTGCGGATTGCTTATCACCGCCGGTATGTGGGCGGGCGCTCCCATGCTCAGCAGCCTCTTCATCCCATCGGGTGACGCGGCCCATGCCATCGCCGCCGCCGGATTGCCGCTGCTCGGTACGTGCACGGTGTTCTTCGCCCTCAACATCACCTTCATCGGATACTATCAGAGCATAGAAAACGCCGCGCGTTCCACTGTTTACACTATGTTGCGCGGTATCATCTTCCTCGTGCCGTCATTCCTCGTCCTGCCTTCTATGCTCGGAGCAAAAGGCCTGTGGCTTGCCATCCCCGCGGCCGAAGTGCTGACGCTGTCGGTCATCACCATACTTTACCTGTACCGGAGGGTAACGGTGTGACAGGGGAATTATTTTAAAAGATGTGGAACAAAAAAACAATAAGTTTATGAAAGCGTTTTCAATATTTACAGCAATTTCTGACGGAAGCATCCGTCATTCTCTTTCACCTACAACACTGTTGCGTCTGTCGGCTGTAGTAATCTTCGTGCTTGTCAGCTTCGGCATGCAGGCGCAGACCAAGAGCGTGTCGGTGCTCGGCGACTCCTATTCGACGTTCGAGGGCTTCATCTCCCCACGGACAAACTATACGTGGTACTACGCCAAGCCCGACTTGAAGAACACCGACGTGAGCGACGTCCGACAGACCTGGTGGCACCGCCTCATCAGCGAGCGCGGCTGGCGGTTGTGCCAGAACAACTCCTTCTCCGGTTCGACCATCTGCAACCGCGGCTACCGAGGCAGCGACTATCGCGACCGTTCGTTCATCACGCGTATGGACGACCTCGGCTGTCCCGACATCATCTTCATCTTCGGTGCCACCAACGACAGTTGGGCCGGCGCACCCGTGGGAGAATACAAGTATGAAGACATCACGGAAGCCGAACTCTACACTTTCCGTCCGGCTATGGCCCGTCTGCTGCGTTACGTCAAGGACCGCTATCCGTCGACAGAGATATACTTCATCCTCAACGACGGGCTGCGGGAGGAGATTGCCGTATCGGCGAAAACCGTGTGTAAACACTATGGCATCCCGTGTATCGAACTGAAAGACATCGACAAGAAGAGCGGCCATCCGACTGTGAAAGGCCACAGCCAGATAGCCGAACAGGTGGGTCGCGCGCTGTAAAAACCCTTTTGACCGACTACGGAAAAACGCCGGCTACAAATCCGATATGAAGCAGATCGGGATTGTAGCCGGCGAACTTTATGATATGTTCACAACCGCTACCGCGGCAATTCCGGCGTCACAGGAAAACGAAGTGGGACGTGAGAGCCGATTTCAGCTTCTCATCGAATTTCTTCGCGTCGATGGGCTTTGACACGTAACTGTTGAAACCGTTTTCCAGGATTTTATCTTTGTCGGAGGCGTATGCGTAAGCCGTAACGGCGATGATGGGGACGTTGGCGGACATCTTGCGAATCTCGTGTGTCGCCTCATATCCGTCCATGCGCGGCATGTTTATGTCCATGATGATGAGTTGCGGGTTGTATTCCTTGTAGAGTTCCACGGCTTCGATGCCGTCCCACGCATGTATCAGTTTGTAGCGGGAGGCGAGCAGAGACTCAAACAATATGTAGTTGCTCTCGTTGTCTTCGGCTATCAGTATGGTCACCTTGTCGCGCTCGATAAATTCTTTCGTTTCTTCGCTGCTGTCATTTTCCTTCTTGATGACGGCCGGCAGATAGGGTATCGTAAACCAGAACGTGCTGCCCTTGCCTTCGCCATCCGATTTGACCCCGATGGTGCCCTTCATCCTGTTTATTATGTTCTGGCAGATGGACAGACCGAGTCCAGTGCCTTGGGCAAACTCGTTGAGCTTGACGAAGCGCTGGAAGAGGCGGGCCTGGCCTTCCTTGGATATTCCGCAGCCGGTGTCACGTACGAAGAAGTAGAGCGTGTTCTCACCCTGGAGTTCATATCCGAACGTGATGCTGCCCTTGTTTGTGAATTTGCATGCGTTCGTGATCAGATTGATGAGGACCTGCGTCAGACGTGTGGGCTCGGTCTCGATCTGACATTCCGCCAAGCCTTTCACGCAGTTGAGCATCACGCCGTCCTGCACCTTGGCCTGCACGGACATCTCGATGTCGTGCAACAGGACGTTGAGGTCTGTGGGTTTGTAAGTGAATTCCAATGTGTTGGCTTCCACTTTTGCCAGATCGAGGATGTCGCCGATCAGTTGCAACAGCAGGTCGTTGTTCTTCTCGATGATGTTGATGAACTTGTTGCGGTCTTCCTTGTCGTCCGTTATGGCGAGCAGGTTGGAGAATCCGACGATGGCGTTCAGCGGCGTGCGTATCTCGTGGCTCATGTTGGCGAGGAACGCCGACTTCAGACGGTCGGACTCTTTTGCCGCTTCCTTTGCCGCGATGAGGCTGGCTTCCTGTCTCTTGCGTCCTGTTATGAGAAGCAGCGAGCCGATCAGCTCTTCCGGCCTGTTGTTTTCGTCATATTTTGATATAGAGGCGTTGACCTCCATCCAGTCGACGATCTGTCTGCCGTTGTTTTCGGTGACGATGCGGAATTCGCTTTTTGCGTATTGTGTCGCGCCATTGCGGAAATCCTCATATATCTTCTTGACGGCTTCCACATCGGCAGGATGGATGCGCTTGAAGTATTCGTCCTCCTCCACAATCTTGGTCTCCATTGTCGATTCGGAGTGTTTCGGGAAGTTCATGTGCTGCAGTATCCGGCTTGCCTCACAGGCTATGATGCGCTTCTTCAGATCCCACTTCCACGGGATGATGTGGGCGACGGACAGAGTCACTTCCAGAGTCTTGGTCGTCTCGCTCAGCGACTTCTCCGATTTCACCTTGTCGGTGACGTCGACACCGAAGAACTCGACTTCGTCATCACTCAGTGTCTGGCATATACGGAAGTCGTAGTGAGAATCCGTCTTGACGAAATAGTAGGTGAACATGACGTTTTCTTTGGTGTTCAACAACTTTTCGATTTCCTTAATTATGTACGTCTTGTCAAACAGCTTGTTGATGTCGTCGTTGTCCGTATTTCTTGCCACAAGCGCGTCTGCCTTGCGATTGCCTGTGGTGAAGACGATGTCCGTGACCTGTCCGCTCTTGCCGGTGGTTATCTTGCCCGTCATGTAGGACACAGGCATGTTCTCCACCATCTTGTTGCGTGCCGCCATATATGCCATGCGCTTGCGCTGGAACAGGATGGAAGCGCCCAACAGACACATGATGGCAAACAGCAAGACTCCTCCAAGCACAATCTGCCAGCTGTAGAGCTCCCACAGAGTCTTCGGCTTGTTGATGAACAGGGTCCCTTCCGGACACCGGCTCTCGGGTATCATGGAGGCTCGGAGGCGTTCGTAGTCGACTATTTTGACGCCTTTTGAAGGATAGGCGAACGGCAGATCGCGCATATTGCCGCTTGTCAGCATCACCTGGAGCACTGACACGCAGCGAGCCAATATCGAACGGCGTTCCGCAAAGCATCCTCCGATGGCTCCTGCGGCGAGATAGTTTTCCTTCAGAGAGAATATGGGATGTGGCGATGTGGATATCAGATTGAAGTCGCCCGTCACAAGCATTGGAAATCCGAACGCGCTCGGCCGGGAATAATACCACGACGAGAGCAGGACGCCAGTGTTCAGATCCTTTGACAGCAGATATTGCTGCATGTCTCTGCGCGACGTCTCGGACGCCACCAGATGTTCGTATTCCAGCTTCGGATATGTCGTCGAGAGATACTCCTTGATATTATTGTCCAACTCCATGTTGGTCACAAGGTCGTCCGATGCGAACACGAGTTTTTTCATCTCCGGTTGCATTTGCACCATCATGTCGATGGTCTCTTTATACAAGTCGGGTATCTCGATGTAGGTGAAGTTGTATTGGTCTCTTATGTCAGACAGGGAAATCTGCTTCGAATCCAGATAGGACGTGTCGCCGGTGAGATATTTTTCGTCTATCCCTATCTTGTCGCTGGCGCCGAGGACCAGCATGGGGATGTCGCCCCACTCCCTCTTTATGCGGTCACGGAGGGAGAAGGCCATTTTGCCTATCAGCACGAGATAGTTAGGCCGGTTGTCCTTGAAGCGGTTGAAGATGCCTTCTTCAACCGAACTGTACATGGAATCCGTGCGAATGAGCGTGCTGTTCATGTGGACCATGTTGCAGTTGAGCCCATCCGTCTCGGCCGCTTTCAGCATGAAAGGCGTGATATAGTCTTGCACCCAAGGCGCACTCTCGTTGTAGGAGTTGATGATGAGAAGTTCCTTTGACTGCGGAGAAGCGTATGAAGACTGATGTCCGAACATCAAGAAGACGGCAGCCATGCCGATGGACATGCATACGCACTTCAGGAAACTTCCAAATAAATCTGTCATAAGTTTATTAATTAAGTAATCTCGTATTTTCTATCACTTCTTGTTAAGATCGCAAAGATACGAAGAAAAAAACTAATAATCGGACAATTAGCAGAATAAATGAATTTGGAGTTATTATAAGACATATCTTTAGCTCTGTCCACATCAACACAACGGCCGGTCGCCTCCAGTCGCCCGCAAGCGGTGTTGTAAACATTGTTGCTAAAAAAATCCGGACAAACAAAAATGTGAGAATTTTGGCTCCGAATGGCCGAAAAATCACGTTCGTCAGGCGGCGGTCGTGCCGTGACGGCCCCGCGAGGTTGCAACGGGGCCGCCGCGGGTCTGCAACGAGCGCCCCGTTGCACTCCAACGGGCACGCCGTTGCGACCCCGCGGGGCCCTTACGGCAGCGAAAAAGCAACGTT
>CABUXJ010000044.1 GCA_902495455.1 uncultured Prevotella sp. | reverse complement strand
TAAAGAAAATCAGAACAAAAATCAATGCCAGACCGAGAGAAAAACTGAATTTTAACACTCCGAAAGAGGTGTTTTTCAAAAATCTTTCGTAATGTTGCACTTGCTGGTTGACTCTGCCATTTCGTCACGCCCGCAGGAAGCGATGAAATAAAACAGAATATTCTTGCGTATTTCAGGAAAAATGACTACCTTTGCAGCGTTCAGTGGAATGAGGGGCTTCTCGAAAGCTCCTCATTTTCATTTTTAATAACCCAAATGTGTATGATAGATAAGAACGTAGTTGAGACGATTGTGGAGGAGTGGTTGCAGACGGGCGACTACTTTCTCGTGGACATCAACGTGTCGCCGGACCACCGCATCGTGGTGGAGATAGACCATGCCGACGGCGTGTGGATAGAGGACTGTGCCGAACTGAGCCGCTTTGTGCAGGACAGGCTCGGCGAAGAGCTGGATGACTACGAGCTGGAAGTGGGGTCGGCAGGACTCGGGCAACCGTTTAAGGTGGCGCGGCAGTATGTCAACCACATAGGAAAGGATGTCGAAGTGCTCACGGCCGAGGGCCGGAAGGTGCAGGGCGTCCTCAAGGCCGTCGACGGAACGACATTTACCGTCACCGTCCGCGAGAAGCAGAAGGTCGAGGGAAAGAAGCGCCCCGTGATAGCCGACGTGGACTATGACTATGATATGAACAATGTAAAATATACAAAATACCTATTAAGTTTCAAATAAACAGGCTATGGCAGCAAAGAAAGAAACGAAGGGCCCCAGCATGATAGAGACCTTTCAGGAGTTTAAGGAGACAAAGAATATCGACCGTACCACGCTGGTGAGTGTGTTGGAAGAGAGCTTCCGCAACGTGATAGCAAAGATGTTCGGCAGCGACGAGAACTTCGACGTGATTGTCAACCCCGACAAGGGAGACTTTGAGATACACCGTAACCGTGTGGTTGTGGCTGACGGAGAAGTGCAGGACGAGAACAAGGAGATCTCCCTCTCCGCCGCACAGAAGATAGAACCAGACTATGAAGTGGGAGAGGAAGTGAGCGAGGAAGTGCATTTCAGCGACTTCGGCCGCCGTGCAATCCTCAACCTGCGGCAGACGCTGGCGTCGAAAATCCTCGAACTGGAGCATGACTCCTTATATAATAAGTATAAGGACAAGGTCGGCCAAATCGTCAGCGGCGAGGTTTACCAGATGTGGAAGCGCGAAGTGCTGCTTATCGACGACGAAGGCAACGAGCTTCACCTGCCCAAGAGCGAGCAGATCCCGTCCGACACTTACCATAAGGGTGAGACCGTGAGAGCCATCGTGCTGCGCGTGGACAACGAGAACAACAATCCGCGTATCATTCTCAGCCGCACCAGCACCCAGTTTCTCGAGCGTCTGTTGGAGGCCGAAGTACCCGAAATCAACGACGGACTCATCACCATCCGCCGCGTGGCACGTATGCCCGGTGAGCGTGCCAAGGTGGCCGTCGAGAGCTATGACGAGCGCATAGACCCCGTAGGAGCCTGTGTCGGAGTCAAGGGAAGCCGTGTTCACGGCATCGTCCGCGAGCTTTGCAACGAGAATATCGACGTCATCAACTATTCGAACAACACCCAACTCTTCATTCAGCGCGCTCTGAGCCCCGCTGTCGTTTCCAGCATTACGCTCGACATGGAGAACCACAAGGCCGAGGTCTATCTCCAGCCGGACCAGGTGTCGTTGGCAATCGGACGCGGAGGAATGAACATCAAGCTGGCCTCGATGCTTACGGAATTTACAATCGACGTGTTCCGCGTGGTCAGCGAGAATGAAGCCGACGAGGATATCTATCTCGACGAGTTCTCCGATGAAATCGACCAGTGGATCATCGACGCCATCAAAGCCATCGGACTGGATACGGCAAAGGCCGTAATCAACGCTCCCCGCGAAATGCTGATAGAGAAGGCGGACCTCGAGGAAGAGACCGTCGATCATCTGTTGAGCGTGCTCAAGGCCGAGTTCGAATAACCAAATGCATAATTCATAATTCGTAATGCATAATTATGGATGAGCATTGACAAACGGGACGAGTTAAGAAACAGGACATTAATTGTGCATTGTGCATTATGCATTACGAATTTAAAAGTAAGATATGGCCATCAGATTAAATAAAGTATTAACGGAACTGAACATCGGACTGCAGACGGCGGTCGACTTCCTGAAAGCCAAGAAGGACCTTGGCGAGATACGGGAAGACGCCAACTTGAGCACGAAGATATCCGATGAGCAGTACAGCGCACTTGTGCGTGAGTTCAAGGGCGATAAGGATATAAAGAGCGAGGCAGAGAAAATCTTTGCCAAGAAAGTAAAGGAAAAGAAACCGGAACGCAAGGTCACCAAAGCCGAGGACTTGCTTGAGCAGCGCCCTCTGTTCAAACCGTTGGGAAAGATAGATCTTGACAGCATCGACCGCAAACCCTCACAGCAGGGCAAGGAGGCCGCAATGGAAAAGCCACGTCAGGCTGCCGCAACAGCGGAGGCAAAGCCGGCTACGGCCACCACGGCGGCAGAGAAAATTGACGCCAAACCTGCCGAAACCGGACAGCCCGCCGAAAAGAAGCCCGTCAAGGACGTACAGACTCAGAAAGCGGAACAACCGAAAGTGACAGCGAAGCCCGATAGCGGAACGGCAGCAGAGACTGAACCGGCCAAGAAAACATCAACCGAGGCTTCGGAGAAGTCCGCCAAACCTGCCGCATCGGCTTCGGAGTCGGACGTCAAGACTCCGGCAGAGACTCCGGTCAACGCCAAGGCCGCCGTCGCAGAAGCAGCCAAGGAAAAACCGGCCGCCACTGCTGCAGAGCCGGAAAACGCCACTGGAGAACCCAAGATATTCACTTTGAAAAGTGAAGCCAAGCTCGCTCCAAAGGTGAACGTGCTCGGCAAGATAGACCTTTCCGCCCTCAACCAGAGCACGCGGCCGAAGAAAAAGTCAAAGGAGGAACGTCGCAAGGAGCGTGAGGACAAGGCCGGACAGCAGCATGGAGGCGAACGCAAGAAACGAGTACGCATCGGCAAGGAGCGCGTCGACATAGAGGCAGCGGCCAAACAGGCCGGAGGTGCCGCCGGCAACGGCAAAAAGAACAAGGCCAAGGGCGCATCGGGTGCCGCAGGTCAGGGTGGCGGAAAGAACGCTGCCGACCGTGGCGCACAAGGCGGAAAGAACCGCAATAAGAACAAGAACCGCCAGCCGGCGAAGCCGTTGGAGGTCAACGAAGAGGATGTGGCACGTCAGGTAAAGGAGACGTTGGCACGCCTCACGAGCAAGGGCAACCAGAACAAGAAGGGCGCCAAGTATCGTCGTGAGAAGCGAGAGGCTGTTCAGGAGCGTCTCAACGAGGAGCGCCGTGAGGAGCAGGCAGAGAGCAAGACGCTCAAACTGACCGAGTATGTCACGGTCAGCGAGCTGGCGACGATGATGAATGTGCCTGTGGTCAAGGTCATCGGAACATGTATGAGCCTTGGTATCATGGTGTCCATAAACCAGCGTCTGGATGCCGAGACTGTGAATATCGTGGCCGACGAGTTCGGATTTACGACCGAATATGTCAGCGCCGAAGTCAGCGAAGCCATCAACGAGGAGGAGGATGACGAGAGCGATCTGCTGCCCCGCGCACCGATTGTGACGGTCATGGGTCACGTAGACCACGGTAAGACCTCACTCTTGGACCACATCCGCAACACCAATGTCATCGCCGGTGAGGCCGGAGGTATCACCCAGCACATCGGAGCATACAACGTTACGCTCAGCGACGGCCGCCGCATAACGTTCCTTGACACGCCGGGTCACGAGGCATTTACGGCCATGCGTGCCCGTGGTGCACAGGTTACGGATATCGCCATCATCATCATCGCGGCCGACGACAGCGTCATGCCGACGACCAAAGAGGCCATTGCGCACGCTCAGGCAGCCAATGTGCCGATGGTGTTTGCCATCAACAAGATAGATAAACCGGGTGCCAATCCCGACAAGATACGCGAGGATCTGTCGCAGATGAACCTTCTCGTCGAGGAGTGGGGCGGCAAGTACCAGTGTCAGGAGATTTCGGCCAAGAAGGGAGTCGGTGTCGACGACCTCTTGGAAAAGGTGCTTTTAGAGGCAGAGATGCTCGACCTGAAGGCCAACCCGAACCGTCGCGCGACCGGCTCAATCATCGAGTCCTCACTCGACAAGGGCCGCGGATATGTCTCTACGGTGCTTGTCAGCAACGGTACGCTCAAAGTCGGTGACCATGTTGTAGCCGGAACAAGCTACGGCCGTATCAAGGCCATGTTTAATGAGCGTAATCAGCGCATCCAGGAGGCGGCTCCGGCCGAACCGGCCATCATCCTCGGACTCAACGGTGCTCCTACGGCCGGTGACTCGTTCCACGTGATGGAGACCGAGCAGGAGGCCAAGGAGATAGCCGGCAAGCGTGAGCGTCTGCAGCGTGAGCAGGGTCTGCGCACACAGACACGTCTGACCCTGGCCGACATCAGCCACCGCATCGCCCTCGGTTCGTTCAAGGAGCTGAACCTCATCGTCAAGGGAGATACCGACGGTTCGGTCGAGGCTCTGAGCGATTCGTTCATCAAGCTCTCCACGGAGAAGATAAAGGTGAACGTCATCCACAAGGCCGTGGGTCAGATTTCGGAAAACGATGTCCAGTTGGCCGACGCCTCCGACGCCATCATCGTGGGCTTCCAGGTGCGTCCGTCTTCGGGTGCCCGCAAGTTGGCCGACAGCGAAGGTGTGGAGATTAACACCTATTCCATCATCTATGATGCCATCGAGGACATCAAGTCGGCTATGGAAGGCATGCTCGACAAGGTGAAGAAGGAGATTGTCACGGGTCAGGTCGAAGTGCGTCAGGTATTCAAAATATCCAAGGTCGGCACCGTTGCGGGAGCCATTGTCACCGAAGGCAAGGTGCACCGTTCGGACCGTGCCCGTGTCGTTCGCGACGGAATTGTGGTCCACACGGCCGATATCAGTGCGCTCAAGCGCTATAAGGACGACGTCAAGGAGGTACCGACAGGATTTGAGTGTGGTATCAGTCTGGTCAACTTCAACGACATTATCGAGGGCGACATTATCGAGACGTTCACCGAGATTGAGGTGGAGCAGAAACTGTAACATCCGAACACAACCATGACAACGTTCCGGTGGCATACACCGGAGAACAATAAGGCAAGACGCCGGAGCTGCAATGACAGTCTCCGGCGTCTTTCGTATGTATTGTATGAGGTTATATATATAATGTATATGCCTGTCTTATCTATTCATTCATGCCGCAGACGTTCTGAAAAAAGCGTGGTATATCTTTGTTATTCGTGGCTAAAGCCGTATCTTTGCACGTGATGAGATACGCAGACGTAATCCTACCGCTGCCCCTTGAAGGGCTGTTCACCTACTCTGTGCCACCGTCGTTGGAAGGCGTGGCGCGCTTTGGCATGCGTGTGGTCGTGCCCTTCGGCCGTAGTAAGACATATATGGGAGTCGTCGTGCGAGTGCATGATGAGGCCCCCGAGGGCTATGAGGTCAAACCCGTGACGCGGGTACCGGACGCAGAGGAGTGCATCACGGACGGACAATATCGTCTTTGGCAGTGGATAGCCGACTACTATATGTCGCCCATCGGTGAGGTCATGAAAGCTGCGTTGCCTTCCGGACTGAAAGACGAGGACGGCTATCGGCCACGCACGGAACTGTATGTCCGCCTCACGCCGCCATATCGCACGGAGCGCGCGCTCCACATCGCGATGGACATGCTCCGTCGGGCTGACCGTCAGATGGCGGTTCTCACGTCCTATCTCGCGCTCTCCCATTGGGACACGCTGCGCGGAGACAATCCTCAGACGCCGCCGGTGGAGATAACGCGGGAAGAGCTCATGAACGTCTCTCACGCCAATCTGGCTTCCGTCACGGCCCTCGTCAAGCGCGGCGTCTTAGAGACATACACCCGCGAGGTCGGCCGTCTCAACTCCGGCGGCGCCCCGTGTCCGGATAATATGCGTCAGTTGAGCCAACCGCAACAGGACGCCTACAACGCCATCCTGTTTTCTTTCCTCAGCAAAAACGTCACGCTGCTCCACGGAGTTACGTCGAGCGGCAAGACCGAAATATATATTCATCTCATCCAACGCGAACTCGAAGCCGGCCGACAGGTGCTCTATCTGCTGCCCGAGATAGCTCTGACGGTGCAGATGATGGACCGTCTGCGGCGCGTGTTCGGCTGCCGTCTTGGCATTTACCACTCGAAATATTCCGATGCGGAGCGCGTCGAGATATGGCGCAAGCAGCTCTCCGCCGCCCCCTACGACATCATTCTCGGTGCCCGTTCGGCCGTCCTGCTGCCATTCCGGCGGCTCGGTCTGGTCATCGTCGACGAGGAGCATGAGTCCAGCTACAAGCAGCAGGACCCCGCGCCGCGCTATCATGCCCGCTCGGCCGCCATCATGCTGGCCTCTATGTCAGGGGCAAAGACATTGCTCGGCACGGCGACGCCGTCGATGGAGACTTACCACAACGCCGTGAAGGGCAAGTACGGGCTGGTCACTCTCACGACTCGCTATCAGGGCGTCGAGCTCCCCGAGATACAGATTGTCGACGTCCGCGACCTCCGTCACCGCCGGATGATGCACGGCCCGTTCTCTCCGCTGCTCCTTGCCAGAGTGAGAGAGGCTTTGGAACGCGGCGAACAGGCCATACTGTTCCAGAACCGCCGCGGCTTCGCACCGATGATAGAGTGCCGCCAATGCGGTTGGGTGCCGCGTTGCAACAGTTGCGACGTGAGCCTGACGCTCCACCGGAGCATGAACCAGCTGACGTGCCACTACTGTGGCGCGACGACGCCCGTGCCGTCGGAATGTCCCGCCTGCGGCAGCCGCGAACTGCGGACGCGCGGTTTCGGCACGGAGAAGATAGAGGACATCGTGCGCGACATATTCCCCGAGGCACGTGTGGCGCGCATGGATCTCGACACGACGCGGACACGCAATGCCTACGAACGCATCATCGGTGACTTCGCCGAAGGCCGCACCGACATTCTCATCGGCACCCAGATGGTCAGCAAGGGATTGGATTTCGCCCGCGTCAGCGTCGTCGGCATACTCAGCGCCGACACTATGCTGAGCTATCCCGACTTCCGGGCATACGAGCAGGCATACATGATGATGGCTCAGGTGAGCGGCCGTGCGGGCCGCCGTGGCCGTCGCGGCCTGGTGATTTTGCAGACGATGAGTCCCGAACTGCCTGTCATACGGCAGGTAGTGGCCAACGACTACACATCTCTCTACCGCGACATAGCCGAGGAAAGGCTTGCTTTCCGCTATCCGCCGTACACCCACCTTATATATATATACCTCAAACACCGTCACGACGACACTGTCACGGCAGCCGCTCTGCAGCTCGCCGCCTGGCTCCGCCAGTGGTTCGGAGCGCGTGTTCTCGGCCCCGACAAACCGTCGGTGGCACGTGTGAAGACGCTGAGCATACGGAAGATTGTTCTCAAACTTGAGAACTCGATAGACCTGCCCCGTGTCCGCGAATATCTCCGCATGGCCCAACAGAGCCTCGCCAAGGACAAACGTTACACCTCGGTGATGATGTATTATGATGTGGACCCGGGATGAAGGACCGAAAACCAAAAGACCTAAGACCCACCCCAACCCTCCCGAAGGGAGGGAGCTTGATATGCTTTTGAGGGGTGAATATAAATGCAGCAATGGCGCAAAGAAATACCAATAGATATTCTTTGTGCCATTGCTGTATTTATATTTTTACTCTTACTCTATCAATGTCCTGTCTTGAAGACATTTCAAGCTCCCTCCCTTCGGGAGGGTTGGGGTGGGTCTTAGGTCGTTTGGTTGGGTTCTCATAGCTTCAGATCCACTCCGAGACCCAGCACGCGGTTCGTGCGCGTGAAGCTGTTGGTCACGACGGCCTCCGTCTTGTTGTAGTCGTCGTAGAGAGTCTGGAAGTAGGCGGCGTTGATTTTGACCTTTTCCGAGACTTTCACGCCCACGCCGAGACCGAACGACCATGAGCTGACGTTGAAGCTGATGTCGTTCATTCCCGCATCCTTCATGCCGTAGGCAGTGCGCTGCGCGCCCGCGCTGACCTGCAGGATGTCGCAGATGTCATACTCGGCACCGAACAGATATTCGTTGCTGTCGCTGAGCATGTCCTTCGTATATTGCTTTGTGTCGACGTCGAAGTAGTGGTGCCAGCCGGCCATCACGCGCAGATCGTCAGTCACTTCATACTGCGCACCGACCGTCAGTAGTGCCGGTGAGTCCTCTGCGACCTTGTTGCCGTCGGCAAACTTGTCCAGCAAGGCGATGCCTTTGGCGCTCTCGCTGTTGGCCGACTTGTTCTTCAGGCGCATACGGGTTTTGAACTCATATTTTGCAGCGAGGTTCAGACGGCCCGCCTTATAGTCGACACCGATGATGGGAGCGATGCCCCAGCCCGTCTGGTCGCAGTTCAGCTCGATGTCCTGCGTGCTGCTTGCGAGCTGATTAGCTCCGGCGGCACCTTTGCCGAGAGCTTCGGCTGCGTTTCGTGCCTGAGCTGCTGCTGCGGCATAGATTGCTGCTGTCTGTGCGTCGCCGGCTGCTGCGTATGCGTCACTGGCAGCCTGTGCCTGTTCCGCTTTTGTGGCTGCGATACCGCTATATTTCGCCAGCTCCAGCTGCACTTCTCCGAAATGCTTCGGCGCGTTGGCCATGCCGTGTATAGCGCTTTCCACTCTTATGTTTTTGACGTATCCGTAGTAGTTTGACGTGCCGTAGAGCATGCGCAGACCACCGTAGACCGACAGGTTGTCCGTCAGCTTGCGGGCGGCTCCGAGCGTGAATCCGTAGTAATACTGACGGCCGCGCATGTAGGAATCATAGGCATAGCCGTTGCCCAACTGTTCGTTTGCGAAAGGCGAAGAGGGGTCCAGCTTGCCGATGCCGGCAAATGCCGCGTTGAGGTCCTTAGCCATTGCGGGGAGGCTTGCGACCACCTGTTCAAACGAGCCGAGGCCGCCGTCAAACTCACATTTGCCGCCGCCGCCGGTGATGGCGAAGCCAAACTGGAGGCTCCATTTACCCTTGTTCCATGCCGCCTGTATCGACGGAATGATGGGAGCGTCGGCGTCTCCCTTGAATTTCCGGCTTGTCTGGCCGGGGTTGTTAGCGTTGTAGACAAACAGGGGGAAACCTGTTGTCACGGTGCGGGTCTGGTGGGCGTTCTGCAGGTTGATGGACAGATGGAGTCCGTCACCGAGGAAAGCCACGCCCGCGGGGTTGCTGTATACGCCGTCTATGCCTATGGCACCGTCGCGCGCAGGATTGCGCAGGAAGGCTATGTTCTGGTTTGTGTTTGTCAACAGACCGCCTGCGAGGGCGGATTCAGCCGCGGCCAGTGAGATGGCTATGGCGGCGATTCTTAACGTCTTCATTCTCATTATTGTTTAATAATTGGCCGCAAAGGTAACAAATCTGTTCTATATTTCCGATAAAACCGCTGTTTTGTTAACATGAATTAACGGGCAAGCCTAAAAAAACACCCCAATCCTCCCGAAGGGAGGGAGCTTGATATGCTTTCGAGGGTGTTGCATAAATACATCAAGGGCGCAAAGACTGTCTCTTGGAATTTCTTTGCGCCCTTGATGTATTTATGTTTTGTTATTAAAGTTTTCTCTTACTCTGTCAATGTCCGCCTTGAAGACATTTCAAGCTCCCTCCCTTTGGGAGGGTTGGGGTGGGTTTTAGGGTGGTTGGGATGAGTCTTAGGTAGTTCCCTTATGCGTTTTTTTGTTGTGTCTCCTTCGGGTAGCTCACCCTCGTATGATAGATAGTCTTGAGCTTGTCGATCAGGACCGTCTTGGCGTAGGCGATGTCCCGGAACGTGATGGGACACTCGCGGAAGTATCCGTCAGCCAGCTGTCCGTCGACGAGACGGTTGACGAGGTCTCGAATGGATTTCTCCGTGTAGTCAGAGAGCGAGCGGGAAGCCGCCTCGACGGTGTCGGCCATCATGAGGATGGCCTGTTCGCGGGTGAAGGGATTCGGCCCGGGGTAGGTGAAGAGCAGGTCGTCGACGTAGTCGTCTGGATGCTCGTTCTTGTATTTGACGTAGAAGTATTTTGCCTTACCCTGTCCGTGGTGAGTGCTGATGAACTCCCGGATGACCGTCGGAAGGTTGTATTTCTCCGCCAGTTTGAGTCCGTCGGTGACATGTCCGATGATGATCTGCGCGCTGTCGATGTACGACATGTTCTCGTGGGGATTGATGGCCGACTGGTTTTCGGTGAAATATATCGGTGACGTTATCTTGCCGATGTCATGATAGAGCGCGCCCGTGCGGACGAGCTGGCTCTTTGCGCCGATCTTGTTGGCTATCGCCGCGGCCAGATTGCCGACCTGTATGGAGTGCTGGAATGTGCCCGGCGCCACCTCGCTCATGCGTCTGAGCAGGTCGTTGTTGGTGTTGGACAGCTCGATGAGCGTGATGTCGGAGGTGAAGCCGAACATCTTTTCCACGAGATAGAGCATGGGGTAGGCGAAGAGCAGCAGTGTGCCGTTGACGATGAAGTAGTTGAGTGTGCCGGTGTCGACATCCGCCAGTGTCGGCACGCGCATCATCTCGTAGGCCACGTGCATGGCCATGCTCACGATGGTGACGATGAAGGCCGTCTTGAAGAGCTGCGAGCGGTATTGGAGTTCGCGGAGCGAATAGATGGCCGCCAGACCCGCCACCGTCTGTACGACGATGAAGTCGAACGGAAACTGCAGCATGCAGGCGCAGATGAGTATCATCGTGAAGTGGGTGATGAAGGCCGTGCGCGAGTCCATGAAGACGCGGACGAAGATGGGCACGATGGCGTAGGGCAGGATGTAGACGTGGCCGATGGAGTTGCCCACGAGCAGAGCGGTGAACATGACGAAGATGACGATGAGCGAGTAGAGCATCGCGATGCTTCGCGTCTTCTCGAAGTAGTCTTTTCGGAAGAGGCTCAGGTAGATGGTGAAGCAGAGCACGAGCAGCGCCACATAGATGGTCTCGCCCATCGTGACCAGTCCGATTTTGCTTGAGTTGCTGTTTCGCCGTTCGTTCTCCATCTTGAGAGACTCGATTATGCGGTAGGCGTTTTCGTCGACGATGTCACCCCGTCCGATGATCTTCTGCCCCTTCTGGGCCACGCCGCTGGCCAGCGGCACACTGTTCATGAGGTCCGTCAGACTGGCTTCGCTGCGCGTCTGGTCGAAGATGAGGTTGGGCGTGATGTAGTCGTTGAGGTTGCACTTCTGCAGCGCCTGACGGTGCTGGCTGAGCATCTCGTCGAGAAAGAGCTCCTCGTAGGCGCCCTTCTCCGAATATATGTTTATGACACGTATGCTCGCGGCGTTTTTTCCGTTGACCACACGCACCATCTTCGACGTGTCGGCGCGCAGCTTGTTGTAGTCAGTCGTGTTCATTACGCCACGCTGATAGATGCGTCTCAGCCGGTTGGCGATGATGCTGATGTAGTCGTCCGGCAGCCCGGGTATGCCCTTGGAAAAGTCGGCGACGAAGCGGCGCACCTGTTTTCCCTCGGTCTCGGTGTCGAGATTGTAGTAAGGTTCATACTGCCGCATGAGGCTGTCGCGCTCCTTCTTGATGGTCTTGTCCGACTTGTAGATGGGGAAGTCGAACGGTGCGGTGAGGTCGGAGTGACGCCAGGGACGGCCCTGCTCGACGCGGAAGTATGTCCGGCTGTCGTCCGGCATTACCCAGACAATCACGGTCACGGTGGCGATGACGATGGCCACCTTGACGAGCAGTCTGCTCCAGGTGAAGTCGGTGAGTATGTTTGCTCTTCTCATAATCCAAGTGTTGTTGTCCTTTGTCTACATCCGCATGTCGGCGCTGCATGCCGGCAATAATACAGGAAGATGGTGCGAAAGTACAAAAAAATATCTATTTGGCGGGTTAAAGAGAGTTAAAATCACGACATCGCCGCACACTTGTCCTGCCTCGGGAGGCCTCCGCGGGGTCGAAAATGAGGTCGGAGGAGTGTTAAAAACTCGGAATTATTCTGACAAACGCCCTCCGATTTAACACGACTTTCCGGAGAAAAGCTCCCTCGGTCTCAAATATGCGAGTTTTGCGCGTGCATCTTTTATTGTCTGACCGTCAGCAGGTTACGGACGTTTTCGTCAAAGTGTGCAACTTTTTCGCCGCTTTTCCCGTGTCGTAAGGGCCCCGCGGCATTGCAACGGGGCCGCCGTTGCATCGCAACAAGCACGCCGTTGCAACTCAACGAGCACGCCGCTGCAGACCAACGGGGCCCTTACGGCAAGACAACTTCCGCGCCGCAGACAAAAAATGACGCCGCCGCGGTCGGAAAACGGCGTTTTCCTCGTTTTTTTGGAGCATTTCCAATTGTTAAAATTAACAATCATTTCTTTACATCACTCCTCGCCCGCCGTTTTTTCTTTGCGCACGGTCCCGATGCGCACGGCCTTCACAAACTACCCTCTATACATATCTTTTGTCGTTTATGCATCACCCAAACGTAGGGTCGCGAC
>CABUXJ010000043.1 GCA_902495455.1 uncultured Prevotella sp. | reverse complement strand
TTTGTATTGCCTGTCAACTCTCCTGCCATTCGAAGCGTTGTCCCTCCATTGCCCATTACGCTACGCTCCATGAGCAATGGAGGGACTGAAGCGTTGCACTTCTATCTTGAATCTATACAAAAACGCAATAACGGATATTGTCTTTTCCAGAAATAGTTATACCTTTGCATCAGAAAGAGTTATTTGACAGCACAGCACCGCAAATCGCTGAAATTCGCACGGTTGCCAAATCGTTACCTCTGATTCTCAAAACTCCGCTAAAAGTTTATTCCTCAATCGGTTGTATCAAACCGATGAAAATCTAAAATAAATTCCATCTACGGGTAAAAGACGTTTTTTAGAAATGTAACAGACAATCCGGATGTAATTCGCTTATTGCAGCGAGAGTGAATTTGCACTTTATCACTCATTGACCGCTCCGCAGACGGTACAGACGCCTTTCCTGCGCATCTCCGCCCCGCAACGGCCGCAGATATAACCGTTACGCGAACAGCGGAGATAGCGGCGGACGGCGAAGACGATATAAACGACGAGCAACGGATAGCCGACGTAATATAGCGTGGAGATGCTGAACACGATGTAGTTGACCGCACAGACAGCCGCCAACCCGCAGAGATAGAGAATGGCTTCGCCGACGGAAAGACGCCGGAAGACATCCTCGACTACGGCTAAAGAGACGATGATGAGTGCCCAAACGAGACACATGAATATCCCGAGATGTAGCGGAAGGGAGAAGGGATTGAGCGACGGATGGTAATAGAAATGACGCCACGACTCTGCCCCGAAAAGTTGGATGGAGGCGTAGACGACGGCCGACGTGGCGACAAGCAAGGCCAACAGTGTGGGATAAAACGAGGAAATATCGCGGAAATGGACTATACGCGCATTATGGCGTTTGAGGAAACGAAGGCCATAGACGGCTGTCACTATCACCACGAAAGAAAGGAAAATGAGAAGATGGACATCGGAGAAGATGTCTATAAATTGCGAAATAGGGTCGTCCGGGTTTACGGCCTGCAGCATGATATTCTCACGTATCCAGCCTTGTGTGGCCTGGTCGCGGGCAATCTTGACCCAAACGGAGTCGATGGTGTCTGCCGGCATTGTCATTATGTCGGCGACGACGACACGATCGCCACGCATGACGGTGACAGAATCGAAAGGCAATTCGTCCGGAGCCTGACACACTATTTGCAATGAGTCTGCCTTGACGACAAAGTTGTAGTTTTGCGCATAATGATGGGTTGTGGAGAATGAGATGGAGTCCAACTGTCTTTCGGTGAGACTCCACGCGTCGGGTGTACGTTCCGAGGAGTTGTAGCATGACGACAGCATGGCTACACAAGCCATGAGACACATGACCACGGCACGACCGGGAAACCGGAGCCGAGACAGGATGCGACCTATGATATTAGAATATGGTGCGGTTGTTCTCATTCTTCCTGATTGATTTAGTTTCTATTTTCCTCCTTATACAACGACATCCGGCAGTGGCGACAGTCAAACTCCAAACGGAAACGGCGACCATCGGGAAGGGAGAGGAACAGCGGTTCGCGCCACGTGGGACGACGTCCGCCATGCTTAACGCAAAAGCCGAGGGCGTAACGCAGACAATGGCGACACTGCATCAGTGGAGCGTCGCTATCGGGACGCAGTTCGTAGGCCGGTGAGATGTCGGACATTCCGCATCCGGCGTAATATCGGCGGGCGGCATCATTAGCCACATTGTGGAAACAGGTATGGACGTAGTTGGGTGCCGGACGTGACGGCTTGGAAGTCGGAACAGTACTCTCGCGGTCATCAAGGATTCTGTTTTGGTATTCTTCCATCAGTTGTTCGACGGCAGAACGGCGCAATTGGGCCAGACGACCGGCAGGAATGAACCACCGGAAATCACCATCGAGCACAACATCCGAACACTCGTAGGGTGTGTTGCCAAGTTTCGTGAGTTGGCGTACGATATTGTCACGCTGCGGTTGCTGTGCCTCCTGATGCTGTGCCTCCATCGCGACCGTCACGCTACGACCGCCGATGACAGTTGCTGTGAGACTGAAACCGGAGGCTGTCGCGTCAAGGGTCATGCGCAATGGGATCTTACGCTCTGCGCTGGGGCGTTCCAACAAGGTCTCGAACTCTCTGTCGCTATTGCGATAAAGGCATGTGCCCGGACGCAGACGTGACGGCATCTTCTGCGGGAAAAGGCGATTTCCCTCGGCTCTGTTGACCCTGAAGCCCTCCAACTGGCGTTCCTCGTTGAGGAAGCACAAGCCGTCTCCATTGGAAAACGAAGACAAGCCGGCCACATTAAAAGAATTGCCACGAATCTCTTTGACCGTACCGACAAACTCACCGATGGCCTTTGGTGTGTCCATTGAAGATATGTCGGAACGGCGTCCGTCAAGAAAATAGTCGGTGAAACCTCGGTTGAACGTCTTGCTCAGATTGGGTTCGAACGTATAACGGCAACGCCCTAACGACGCACGACGATAAAGATGGGGATGACGACGTATGATTGTGTCGAGTTGGCGGCTATAAGCTGCTGTCACATTCTTAACATAAGCTACGTCTTTCAACCGTCCTTCAATCTTGAATGACGTGGCTCCGGCAGCGACGAGCTGTTCCAAACCGTCGCAACGGTTCATATCCTTCAGCGAAAGCAGATGGCGGCCACGCTCTATGACACGACCGTCGGCATCCGTCAGGTCAAAGCGGAGACGGCAGAACTGCGCGCACTCTCCCCTATTGGCGGAACGGCCGAAGCAGGATTGGGAAGCATAACAGAGGCCACTGTACGACACACACAACGCTCCATGAACAAAAACTTCCAATTCCACATCGGGAACAGATGCATGTATGGCGGCAATGTCTTCTGCGGAAAGCTCACGAGCCAACACCACACGGCTGAAACCGGCATCCCGCAGCCATTTTACCTTGTCGGACGTGCGGTTGTCCATCTGCGTACTGGCATGCAAGGCCATCCTTCTGACCATGCCGATGACGGCCAGGTCCTGCACAATGACGGCATCGACTCCGGCTGTTTCAAGACTTTCGATGAGACGGCGGGTGTCCGCAAGTTCCTTATCATAGACGATGGTGTTGACCGTAACATATACTTTGGCAGCATACAGATGGGCATAACGACACAATTCGGCGATGTCATCAACTGTATTTCCGGCAGCCGCACGTGCGCCGAAATGTTCGGCACCGATATAGACAGCATCGGCGCCATGATCTATGGCGGCCTTCCCACATTCGAGATTGCGGGCAGGAGCAAGAAGTTCTAAGTCTGTCACTCTATCTTGTTTATATCGTAAGGTGTTTCCTGATAAACATAATAGTTTATCCAGTTGTTATAAAAAAGATTGGCATGAGCCCGCCACGTCACAAGTGGAGACTGTGACGGGTCATCATCCTTGTAGTAGTTGACCGGCATATCGACATCGTCGCGTACGTCTTTGTCACGCCGGTACTCTTTGTCCAGTGTGTCTGGCGAATATTCCAGATGGCCCGTTATGAAAAACTCACGACCGCCACGTGCCATCACTATGCTGACACCACTCTCGTCTGACTCCGCAATGAGTGACAACCGGGGATTGGCAAGAATATCCTCACGTCTTACCTCTGTATGACGGCTGTGGGGCATATTGAAAACATCATCGAAACCACGGAATATCGGAAGGTGTGGGTCTGATATCTGTTGCTTGAATATGCCAAACATCTTGCGCGACAACGGATATTTCGGTATACCGTAATGATAATACAACCCGGCTTGCGCAGCCCAACATATATATAATGTAGAGGTGACATGAGTGCGGGCCCAAGCAAAGATGGTCTTCATCTCATCCCAATAAGTCACTTCCTCGTAACGATAGGTTTCAACCGGCGCTCCCGTTATTATCATTCCGTCGAACTTTTCGTCGGCCATCTCTGCAAAATCGCGGTAAAACATCATCATGTGTTCTATCGGAGTGTTCTTTGGAGTGTGGCTCTTCAGTTTCATAAAACTCACATCCAATTGCAACGGAGTGTTGGACAGCAGACGGACGAGGTCCGTCTCTGTCGTTATCTTGAGTGGCATGAGATTGAGAATGACAATCCGCAAAGGACGAATATCCTGAGATACAGCCCGCGAGTTGTCCATGACAAATATGTTTTCCTGCTTCAGCAATTCAATGGCAGGCAGTCTGTCCGGCAATCTTAATGGCATAAGCTATCCTGATTTTGTTTTTATATAATCCTTACTACACATACTGACACATTATCATATCCACCGGCTTCTATGGCTGCTGAGCACAACATGTCGGCATCTCCATTACCCGACATGAGCAACCGGCATATCTCGTTGTCTGACAACATATCGTACAGGCCATCCGAACACATCATGTAAAGATCACCGTCACGCATATCATCGGATATCTCACTGATGTCAAGCCACGATTGGGCGATATTGGCACCGATACAATTAGTCACGACACACGAATGGGCGGCATCACCGGTGAGGGTATTCAGCGAATGGTCCACGGTCAGCTGGGTCAACTGTCCGCCACGCAAACGATAAAGGCGGCTGTCTCCACAACTTACCGTAAAGAAACGACCGTCGTAACAGATCAGAGCGACAAGCGTCGTTCCCATGTTGAACAAAGAGGAATCGACATGTCCTTTGGATGAAATGATGAGATTGATGGACTCCAACCATTCATTCATAAGAACTCTAAAACCGGTCCGATCAAGTCCTTCCGGCATGTCTCCGACGAAAAAGCGGAGATTGGTCAACGCCTCCAGACTGGCTACTTCACCGGCATTGCAGCCTCCAAGGCCATCGGCCAGTGCCACAGCGAAACGCGAATGACCGTCGATGATGATTTCATCACTATATGTTCGATTTCTAATAAGCTCTTCGGCCACCAGCACCATATCCTCATTATGGGTTCTGACAGACCCCGTCTGACAGGAAGCCGATATCAACAACTTATTCATATCTGTCGAAACATTTATTTATTCGTTCACTTTTAATACCAACCATTATCATGTAACTGACATCACGATATCTCCACTAAAAAGTCAAGAGTGGCAATTGACACCGTGTCGCCGTTAGTGATAGCAGTAATACAACCGGGCTGCAACTGTTTGTTGTTGACTTTCGTCCCGTTTGAAGAGTTCTTGTCCACTATCCCCCACCCGATTGTAGGGTCATACACAAACTGTGCATGCACACCCGAAATATATTTGTTTTGTTCGAGCAACTGATGATAAGGGCCTTGACGCCGCCCTATCACAGCACCATTGGCGCCCAAGAGGCTTATACCAAACTGAGCGTTGGTCATTTTCAGTGTGGGAATAGTGTCGGGAATAGTAAATGAGACTGCCGTCGGCAAAGAGTCATCCTTTGCCTCCCACATCAATCCGCCACAATATGTGCAATGACGTCCTGTTCCCACACGGCCACAACTGCTACAATAGAATAATTTTTGCCCGCATTGGTCGCAATAACGGGAGTTGTTTTCTATCTCCTCTTTACAATTTGGACATGTTATCATCATTTCATATCGTTTTTACTGTTCTTATGGTATCATACTGTATCACACGATGTCCTCCGGCAAAATGAGCTGATATGTCTCTGCCGTAATCTGCGAAGGGGGCATCGAAGCCACTCTAACAGACAATTGCTGTATCGTCGCATCAAGCATATTGCGCATTTCTCTGGCATTGCCGAATGACGCCGTCTTGGTCATGACTTTCCGGAAAATGACATCCATCAACTTAGCTTCAGCAGCAGGAGACAATATGTATTGCTCTTTGTCAGCCATCTGTTTGTATATGGCAAGCAACTCTTCCTCGTTATAATCATCAATGTGCATTCTATGAGTGAAACGACTCGCCAAACCGGTGTTCAGTGCAAGGAATGTATCCATCTGCTCCTTGTAGCCTGCCACGATGACAACAAACTTGCCACGGTCATCCTCCATGCGCTTCATCAGCGTCTCCACTGCTTCATTGCCATAGGTATCATTCTCTCCACCGAGCGTATATGCCTCGTCGATGAACAGTATTCCACCCATTGCCTTGTCACACATTTTGTTGACAATCTTCGGCGTTTCACCCATGTATTTACCTACCAACGTCGCGCGGCTAACCTCAACGACCTTGCTTGACGGCAGAATATCCATGCTTTGGAGAATCTCCCCCATCTTGCGGGCTATCGTTGTTTTTCCTGTTCCGGGATTACCTGTCAGGACAAAGTTGAGCACCATCTGCTGGACATGCCCCACTCCATGCGCCGAACGCTGCTTCATGAACATGCTTTGGACAGCAAGACGCCTTATCAGGTCTTTCACCGAACGTATTCCGACAAACTTCTCAAGTTCATCGAGTACCTCGTCCAACGGGCGACTTCTTTCCGTTTGCTGAACAGGAATGTCTTCGAGAGTAATCCGATACATATCCTCTTCACGGAACTGCGGACTACCTATTTCCGTCATAAGCCTTTGGCTCTGCCGCTCCACTGCTTCATCAAATACACGACGAGCCTCACGTGCATTGCCGAAATTCTTGTCCCGGCGCAGATACATCTGACTGAACAGGCGGTTGATACCCTTTTCCGTTTCTTCATCGACAGTGAAACGTTTCCCCTGAGCCATCTTCAAGAATATCTCGGTCAGTTCATCTGCCGTGTAGTCATCAAAGTGTATCGTCTGCGTGAAACGGCTCTTCAATCCCGGATTTGAGTCAATGAAGTCATGCATCTGGTCTGTATATCCGGCCACGATACAGACAAATTTGCCTCGATCATCCTCCAAACGCTTCAACAACGTGTCGATGGCTTCACCGCCAAAGCTGTCATTATCTCCGGACTTCAATGTGTAAGCCTCGTCTATGAAAAGAACGCCGCCTATGGCAGAGTCTATCAGCTGATTTGTTTTGATAGCCGTCTGGCCACTATATCCGGCGACGAGTTTACTCCTGTCCGCCTCAACCAGGTGTCCACGGGAAAGGATGCCGAGCGTACGGAATACTTCTGCCATAATTCTGGCAACGGTCGTCTTACCCGTTCCCGGACTTCCGGTAAAGACATAATGCTTGCCTTGGAATGTGCCGGTTTCCCCACGGTGCACCTGTAAATTCAGGTATGCGGCCAAATTAGAAACTTCTTTTTTCACCGTATCCAATCCGACAAGACCGTCAAATTGCTTGAGACAGTCCTTATAGTCGACTGCTTTCGGCGGCTCATACGGCACATCCTCTTCCTTTATGGTTATCAGCTCTTCATCCGAAAGAGTCTGCAAGTTCTCTTTTTCCAGCCGACCGGCTTGTTTCTTACATATATTATCAAACAGATGGCGCATGGTTCTGCCATTGGCAAAATCCTTGTCGCGACTGTCATACATGTCCTTTATTATCTTTCGGATAAGCACGCCGGCCTGTTCCGAAACGATATAATTCTTCTCTTCGGCAAATCTTAGCAGGATACGGTATAACTCATCAGGATTGTAATCCTCTATATTAAGGAAATAATTGAAGCGGCTACGGAAACCGGGATTTATCCTGAACAGATTTTCCATCTCCATCCGATAACCGGCCGATATGACGACAAAGTGTCCACGATCATCCTCCATGCGCTTCATCAGCTTTTCGAGAGCCTGCGCGCCTTGACTGTCACGCTCACCGGAAGTGCTCTGAGGTGCCAATGTATAGGCCTCATCAATGAAAAGAATCCCCCCCATCGCCTTGTCACAAAGTTTGTCCACAAGTTTTGGAGTCTCCCCCTGATACGGGCTCACCATTCCGGCACGGTCTGTCTCCACCACATGACCGCTGTCCAAATAGCCGATTGCAGCCAATATCTCGCCAAGTTTGCGTGCGATGGTGGTCTTACCAGTTCCGGGATTACCGGTCAGAACGATGTGCATGCCCATTTTTTCCTTTGCGACAAGGCCACGTTCGGCACGTTCCGAAACGTTCTTCACGGCGTATGCTATCTCTCTCACGGCCCGTTTGACCTCTTCCATTCCTATATATTGGTCCATGTCGGCCAATATATCGTCGAGAGTCCTGTCCTCCGGAACATATCCGCTAATGTCTTCCTCCTCCACCTTATGGACATCGGCACCACGGCTTATGAACGACGTAAATATGTCCTCTGCCACCTTGATGGCCAGATGTGCATAACCGAAAGTGTCGTCTTTGGTCTTAACCTGCCACTTGAAATATCGTAGCAATTTCTTTTCGGCTGCCTCCGAATACATCGTTATTCCATACTTGTCGTGCAACACGTTGCGACATATCAGATACAGTTCCTTATATCCGGGAGAAGGCAAGTCAAACCGGTACTTGAAACGATTGGCAACTGCCGGATTGTTAACCAGAAAGTCATCCAGTCCCTTGTTCAATCCGGCTATTATCACAATAGGGTCGTCACTCCATCCGTCCATCTCCACAAACAGTTTGTCCAACGGATTGACCTGATTGGAATATCTGTCGGGGAGCAACTTCTGCACGTTGTCAAAGAACAGTATTCCACCCTTCGCATCCTTGATATTGGAGTCCCATTTGTCGACGAAACGTTGGAAATCCACTGCGTCCACCTTTATCAGCTTCGGCTTCTTGAGAATGTGGTGCTGGTGGAAATAGTCACGTATGACTTCGGCAAGCATGGTCTTACCGGTTCCTGTTTCACCCGTTATTACAACATTCACACTCAACCGGACATTTGCCACATCCGCCCGCGAATGAAGATACGTGTATGTGTTAACTATTGTCTTGAGCTGGTGTTTCACATCCTCAAGTCCGACCAGATTGTCGAGTACGGAGTCGACAGCCATCGGCTTTCCGCACCATCGGCAATACTTGGCTATGGCACGATTGTTCCTTTTGCAATGCTCGCACTTCATACTCGCCCTACCTGATATTGTTTTGTGACGGTACGACTGTCGTCATGACAGTTTCATGCGTATTGGACTGTCCGGGTACATTCACATCGAGAAGTTTCGGACTGTACACCACCATCTCTATCACAAGCAATGCCGCCATCAATGTCCAAAGAGCATAATGGATCACAACCTCGCCGGACATGGCCCGTATACGGTCCTGAGTGTCATCAAGGATACCAAACTTGGAACCCTTGAAGCGATAAGACTTTGTCTTGAACGTATAGTACAGTGGTTCTATCAGTGTGGTCTTGACATCATCTTTCAGCATATCGTCCATCAGCATGGTATCCTCTGAGCTGTTTCCGCGGAAACACGTCAGATGACAAATAGCCATGTATATAAGTGTCAGGACAATAGTGGCAGGCACCAGCAAAACCGACCACTGCATTTCCACAAATCTCAGTATGGCCATCGGCAACAGAGACGTGAGGAAGCCCACGACTGCTCCCAGACACGAAATAAAGAAACCGTTGCCGCGGAAATAGGCCGTCACTCCGACTATCAGCGCCGTGACTCCACCGACCGGGACGCCAACGGCAAGCATGGCGTACTTCAACAGAGTGGCATGATTGCCGACACCGCACACGACCAACAGCAGCAACCATATTCCGCAGAGGCCATAGAAGGCAGTCCGCCAAAACAATTCCTTTGTCTTTGCCTGTTCATATCCACGGCGCACCTCTTCGTACTTGCGGGCCGTTTCGGTCTTTGCGGCAATAAATCGCTTGTTGTATGTCATCTGGGCATCATATTCGCCCAACACCGTTATCCAGCGCTCGAGCATGCGCTCATAGCTGTAAGCCTCTCCGAAATCTGCTTGAGGATTTTCGTGATAGAAGACAGACAACCACTGGGGGAAATGTCCCGAACGTATTTCGGTCCGGATGGCCGACCGGTGCTTGTTGTCTATGTCGAGACCATCCTTCAACACGCCACCATCCGGCAATTCGTATGACGGCACAACACCAAGCATACAACACATTCTATACGCTGCAGTACGCAGGTCGTATGCTCCCAAACGCTCACGGTTGTCAATGCTGTCCAAGTCGAAACATCTCTGAGCCTCACCAATCTGCTCCATCCAACCGTGCAGACGTGCGAAATATTGGAAACGTCCGTCACGACTGCTGTATTCGGTCATTTTTTCGGCAAAGGCCGCATCGTCCAGATGCTGCCATTTAAGAAGCTGCTCATTCATCAACTCACCGACTTTCCGGGGCGTGTCTGCCTCGCGGAGGTCGTAGGCCGCTGTGCGGTCTATGTTGTATAGCACCTTATAGGCCAGTTGTTCCGAATAAGGCTTTCCTTCGGTCAATATTCTCAGTGACTCACAAGCCATCAGTTCTTCGTGACTGTACATCCATGACAACAGACGCCCGTCCGTCAGGCTGCGCCATGTGTCCTCCGGCAGATGACCGTAACCGAAGCAACAGACGATTTCTTTCAGCGTAGAAGACTTGTGACCGACAATGAAGGGGACGCCGGGATCCAGTTCATACACCACGCGCATCACGGCATGCCGTCCGGCAGCCTCACCGGAGATATTCGCAAAATATCCGCGCATTCTGTCCACTGCACATTCCGTATGGGTCTCCAGATAAAGCCAGAGATTGTCGTTGCGATTGGCGAGCAAGACTGCATATTCGTCGATGTTCTCCAACAGGGAGACCACCACGTCGCGCACTTTCCTCAAGTCACGGCCCTTCACGTCCTTGTAGGGATAGTCCGGAGCCATCGTGTAGATCGACTCCATGAAACCGGCATGACGGTCAACCGGATATTTGTTCTTCACGATGTCGTCCACATAGAGACTCAACTTGCTGTTGCCGCTTTGTTCGAGCCATGTCGTGATCTTTCCACTGTATAGGAAGCCGCACGCCGCACGCTCATTATCCAATAGCAACGGTATGAGTTCCTCCAGATCGTCTGCGACAAGATTGCGTTCCGGATCGACGATGAAGCTGCGGTATCGCAGATGTGGTGACGTCACATCCACTTTCGGCGATTCTCCGAGGAACCACTGTTCCACCTCATGATAAGTCCATCGCGAGGTCGGCTTGACGGCTGTCAGTCCCTGGACAATCATACGCACGCGCTCCGGCAGTTCGCGCACACCATTCAGACGACCTTCGTTCTTTCGTTTCATCATCACCCGTTCGTCACTCCCGAGCGGATTTTTGCCATTCCACAGGGTGAGCAGTGTTATGCCGAGTGAGTAGTAGTCGGCGGCAGTAGAGATTTCCACCTCACCGTCGATGACGTCGTTGTACATCTCCGGAGCGGCATACATTGGTGTGCGTGCCTGCATCGTGCGGTGGAGGTGGCCTTCACCCTTCATAACCGACGATATTCCGAAGTCTCCGAGCACCAGTTCAGTCTGTTTCTCATCACGGAAGAAGAAGTTGCTTGGCTTGATATCCTTGTGTATCACCTTGTAGTTGTGACAGCACGCAAGGGCGGCCGCAGCCTGAAGGGCTATGCGGCGGAAACGGTCCATGTCGTTTCCGAGTTTATATGTTCCGAGCGTTCCGCCACTGAGATACTCCATCAGTTCGTAGTAGCGCAGACGGCCGCCGATATAGATTTTTCCGAAATCATAGAAGCGGACAATCATGTCAAACCGGATGTTGGACACGACCTGCAGCACATCCTTCTTGAGACGCACGTCGGGATAATATAGCTTGAGCACATAGTCCTGACCGTCATGATTGACAAGAAAGACCTGTGCCTCACCCGACGTGTCGCTAAGGCTTTTGCGGCATACGTATGTCAGGCCCCGCAACTCAAAGGTCTCCTGCCGTCCGACGGGCAGTGGCGAAGCGTCCGTTCCGGCCGTCCGACCACCGAGTCGCAAGGTGCTGTCCTGCGACGGTCCCGATTCTGCAAGCCCGATTGTCGCATCATTGTCGGCCTCTCCCGCCCGTATCGTAAGTTCGTCTTTGTCCATGTTCACTTGTCGTCTTTAATTTGCTCCATACTGTTTTTTCCCAGCACTATCCACTTTCCGCCCATTTGTGGCTTGGCACATCCGCAAGGACTGCTGTGCATGGCATGCTTGTAGTTGCACAACCATGCCACACGCAGACCGGCGGGTCTGCTGGCCATGATGCAGTTGCGGGCCTTCACGGGCGACAGATTCGGTTCGACCGGTATCTGCCCCAACAGGGCGGACAGTTTTTCCATTATCTCATTCTTGCGCATTTCCAGTTCCTCAACCGTCATGCGCTCCGACTCCTGCGGTACCACCGCCGCCGGATCTTCCCCACGGTCGGATGCCAGCAGTTCCAGAACTCTCTGTCTCAACAGCTCGGTGGTACGGTCTGTCTCCATGTCACTTCGCGAGGTGTATGGCATCACTCGCTCCAGACGTGACAGTTCGCGTGTTTGTATGATCATTTCCTCATACAGTGGTCCCTGTCTGCGTTCAAGCGCCATCGCTGCGGCTTCCGGCGTGAGCGGTGTTCCACAGCGTTTGCAGAAAGAAAAGTGGTTGATGGTCTTGCACACGGGGCACTCTATTCCCGCTCTAGGACTGCCGCACTCGGGACAATAGGCCGACGCGGGGTCCACGTGTGCTCCGCAGAAAGAGCAGACCTCCGTGTTGATGTAACTGTGGCACGATTCACAATAGTCGGCTCCTTCATCTACCGGAGCGCCACATATCGGACAAACGACTGCATGTGCTTCATTCTGTTGCTGTGCTTGGTCGGCCTCTGTCGGGAGCTCACTTTCCTGTGGTGCAATCTCCACTTCAGGCCGTAATGTACGTTCTATATGATTAGTCTGTCCTAAGTTCGTAGTGCTATTATCTATCATATCACTTAACGTGTAATTTGCTTGATTCTGCAAAAGTAAGTAAAAAATTTCACAATTGGGCGAAAATAATCCGCTAAATATCCATCGGACTTAATCTTTCTTTTCCAATTTGTTACAAAGGATTTATTAAACGACAAGCGGGTACGCCATCCGCATTTACAGCAAGTGCTGCTACGACTTACAAAAAATCTTCGCGTCCATGTGTTTTTAGGTCGAAATCGAATTGTTAAAAGCTCGGAATTAAACTGACAAGTGCTTCTGTATTTTTCGCGATATTCCGAAATGATGAACAAAAGGGCACAAATTTGCGAATTTTGAGCGTGCATCTTTTATTACCTGACACACAAGATGTTACAACCAAAACAGCAGAAATGTGCAATGGAAATTACGTCGAAGGCTTTGCCGTAAGGCCCTTACGGGGTTGCAACGGGGCGCCCGTTGCATGACGACGGGGCGCTCGTTGCAGAACAACGGCGTGCCCGTTGCGACCCCGGGAGGCCCTTATTGGTCGGCGACGGAAAAAATTTCGGATGACAACGGCGGCAAAATGTCAATATTTCGGCTTTATTACGCTCTTTTATTAAAATTCTCAAGTGTTAATTTTTTGGATTTTTTATGACATGAAAGAGGACTGATTGACTAACTGTCTTTCTCTTTCAATTATGCGCCGTCACGTCTTCCAACGTTAAAGAAAAATAAAAACCAAAACTCAATCATACGCATATCGTCATTTTTAACTAATTTTGAAGAATGGGAGCATCACGACGATTGCTTTCGAACACACATCTTAATATAAGGTAAAATATGGATGCAACACAGATTTTTTGGCTCATAGCACTGGTTTCGACCGGTGTCTTCGTTATCCAATTCGTCATTTCCATCTTCTTCGGAGACGTGGACGTTGACATCGACGGCGATTCTTCGGTGGACACGGACATGAGCAGCATCGTCTCTTTCAAGGGACTTGTCCACTTCGGCATAGGCTTCGGCTGGGCTATGGTGTTGGCCGGCGAGGCGACGACAGCGGCCCTACTGACAGCCACCGTCACCGGACTGGTGTTTGTGTTCGTCCTCTGGAAACTTTATGTCATGGCCGGACGCCTCCAAAAGGAGACTCCGTCGGAACGCCCGGAGGCACTCGTGGGACGCTACGGGACGGTCTACACCAATATGGGCGACGGACGCTATGTCCTCCAGATAAATCACAACGGGGCACTGAGAGAACTTGACGTCATCTCCGATTCGCTCTGTCGTGACTATAAGACGGGCGAGCGGCTGACCGTGAAGAGCTATAAGGACAATGTATATTATGTCAAATGACGTGTCGACAATACTGCGATGCCTGCAAAGGAGAATGGAAAATTAAGTTCACCGACAATTCTATTAATCAATCATTATAATTATGGATCAAAACCTTTTGATAATGGCGGCCATACTCGTAGTCGTCGTAGTTATTACATTCGTGGGCATACTCTCACGCTATCGCAAGTGTAAGAGTGACGAGGTGCTCGTTGTTTACGGTAAGACCGGCGGAGCGAAGTCGGCAAAACTCTATCATGGCGGTGCCGCCTTCGTGTGGCCTATCGTTCAGGGATATGAGTTCCTGTCGATGAAGCCGATGCAGATTGACTGCAAGCTGACCGGAGCCATCTCAGCGCAGAACATCCGCGTGGACGTCCCGACGACGATCACCGTCGCCATCTCCACCGACCCGGAAATCATGCAGAACGCTGCCGAACGTATGCTCGGATTAGGATTTGAAGACAAACAGAACCTCATCACCGATGTCGTCTACGGACAGATGCGTCTCGTCATTGCCGACATGACCATCGAGGAACTCAACTCCGACCGTGACAAATTCCTGTCGAAGGTGAAAGAGAACATCGACACTGAACTGAGCAAGTTCGGTCTCTATCTGATGAACATCAACATCAGTGACATCCGCGACGCTGCCAACTATATCGTCAACCTCGGTAAGGAGGCTGAGAGCAAGGCGCAGAACGAGGCTCAGGCCAACATCGAGGAGCAGGAGAAGCTGGGTGCTATCAAGATTGCCAACCAGATTCGCGAGCGTGAGACAAAGGTTGCCGAGACACGCAAGGATCAGGAGGTTGCCATCGCATCGACAAAGAAGGAACAGGAAATCGCTATAGCCGAAACACTGAAAGACCAGGAGATTTCGGTGGCTCAAGCAGACCGCGACCGTATCTCTCAGGTGGCTCAGGCCAACGCCGAGAAAGAGGCTCAGGTGGCAAAGGCTGAGGCTGAGAAGAACATCAACATCGAGAAGGCCAACACCGACAAGGAGAGCCGCATCGCCGAGCTCAACTCCGACATGGAAATCAAAAAGGCCGACGCCGCAAAGAAAGCCGCCGTCGGACGCAATGAAGCTCAGAAAGACATCGCGCGCTCTGACGCCGAGCTTCAGGTGACACAGGCCAACGCCGACAAGGAGGCCGGTGAGGCCGCCGCACGTTCCGAGGCCGCTATCCAGACCGCCCGCGAGCAGGCTCAGAAGGAGGTTGAGGAGGCCAAGGCGCTCAAGGTTGAGTCGTCGCTGAAGGCAGAGAAGATTGTGCCGGCCGAGGTTGCAAAGCAGGAGGCCATCCTCCAGGCTGACGCGCTGGCCGAGAAGGTGACCCGAGAGGCCGACGCCCGCGCCAAGGCCACACTGGCACAGGCCGAAGCCGAGGCCAAGGCCATACGCATGAAACTGGAGGCAGAGGCAGAAGGTAAGAAGATGTCTTTGTTGGCAGAGGCCGAAGGATTCGAGGCTATGGTCAAGGCAGCCGAGCTCAACCCGTCAATCGCCATCCAATACAAGATGGTCGACCAGTGGAAAGAAATCGCCGGCGAACAGGTCAAGGCGTTCGAGAAGATGCAGCTCGGCAACGTTACCGTATTCGATGGCGGCAACGGAGCGACAAGCAACTTCCTCAATACGCTCGTAAAGACCGTGGCCCCGAGCCTCGGTGTGCTTGACAAACTGCCCATCGGCGAGACGGTGAAGAATATCATCAACCCCGACGGCACTCAGAAAAAACAGGAAGAAGGCAAGAAGAAAGGCGAGGCGTGAGAACATCAATCCCAATGATAAAATCAGAAACGGCCGCTGCGGAAATTCCGCAGCGGCCGTTT
>CABUXJ010000042.1 GCA_902495455.1 uncultured Prevotella sp. | reverse complement strand
TCCGTAGGCCGCACCGGCCGCATCGGCCAAGGCGATACCCATCCGCGCGTTGGTCACGGCCATCCCGGACGGATCCGCCCATGAAGATATCTCTGCACGTGTGCATCCCATGAGGGCGGTGTCATACGCCCGCAACTGCTGGGTCAGCTCAGCCACTGTCGTCACGCGCTGCATCTCCTGCTGTTCTGCTACTCCCGTTTCGTCTGCGACATCCTGCCCGCAGGACGTCACCATCGCTGCGGCCAACAATGCAGCCACGTAGCAAACAAAGTTTCTTTTCGTTTTCATTTGTCCCTTTTTCATTTTGATAACTTATTATATAAAATGTTTCTGGGTTACGTTTCTTCGTTTATTCGTCTTGACCTTCTTCAATAGTGACAGTTTCATCTATCTTCAAATCTCCATTAACAGTGACAACAACAGTATAGTCCCCTTTTTCTGCATCGGTGATTTCATAATTTACAAGAGTCTCTGTATAGGTTTTATCCGTGTCCTTATATATCAAAAATCCATCTTTATATATACAGACCTCTGTCGCTTTGGTTTCATCACCATATCCAATGGATATAGTATTACTTATTTTGTCAAAATCAAATGTAACAGAATCTGTTCTACCAATATTTTTATCTGTGGAAACAGTGCCTCCCTTTTGTTTTGTAACAGTAGGATTACCATATACCACACTATCCACCAAACATGGTGTAATTAGCATTGTAACAAAAAGCATTAAAATTGTTCGTTTCATCTCTAATAATTTTTTAAAGGTTACTGCAAAACTATTTAAAAAGTTTTCATTAAACAAATTTTCGACGATTTAAAATTTTTAGAGCGTTTCACTTTGTATTTTTGTATTTACCTATAATTCAGATGTTTAACTGATTTTAATAGCAAAATTCAGCATGAATTTGTAACGCTCAACAAGAAGAACTTACATGAAAAAAGGACGTAGTGATACTTTTTTTGAACTTCTCGATGTTGTCTATCATGCCGTTTTGACATAATCAAGCATACGGTCAAAATGACAAAAATAGTCCATTTAAACCATCAGACCTTGGAAAAATCAAGGCAAAACGCTTTAAAAGCGAAAGAAAAGAATTAACTTTGCAATGCGGATAAAGAAACATGTCACATGAAATATTTACTTATAGTGCTGTTTATGGCTATGATAGTTGTCGGTTGTGACAACGGGAAATGTTATCATCGACTGACTCACATTGACACCTTATTATATAAAGATATGGACGATTCGGCGAGGAATGAACTTAACCGAATAGCACTAAATGAATTAAATAATAGTAAAGACTTTGCATATTATCGCCTTCTCAAAACTCAAATCATTTTCCGACAAGGGCTTATTATACAAAATGACTCCATGATAGACAAGAGCATTGCTTATTATGAAAATGTAGACGATAAGCACAAGTTAGCCCAAGCATATTATTTCAAAGGACGAATGTTGTACAAAAGAGGTGAGGACAAAGCCGCTATGTCTTTTTTAAAGAAAGCAGAACATGAGGCCAAAGATATAGACGACAACTTTCTGAAAGCAAAAATATATATGAGCATAGGCAACTGTAATTGCAAGGCTGATGACTTTTTAAAGGCATTAGTTTTTTTTGAGAAGGCATTAACTTATGCACGATTAGCCCATAACCGTGAATTTATTTTATTGAATTTAGAAAATATGTCCGTTATATACAGTTATTTGGATAAGATGGATAGTTCCTTGATTTATATGAAAGAATATATTCCACTTATAAAGTCTACTCCACGAAACAACCATGCAACTGCTTTTGCCAATGTCGCAGCATACTACGAATACATTGACGTAAGAAAAGCAAAAACTTATGCTCATAAGTCCATAAATATCAAACCTACGAGTATAGCCTATCACGTTATTGCTTCGATTTATGCCAACGAGAAGAAATACGTTGTTGCCGACTCTTGTTTTCGCATGGCATTTAATCTCAGTAACGAACTCGGTCAGAAAATAAGTATTTTACAGGGGCTTCTCGAACTCAAAATAGAAATGAATGAATTGCATGAAGTGGCAACATTATCGAAAAGGATTATCACTCTACGCGATAGTTTCAGCATAAAAGAAAGAGAGGATAGCGTCAAGGAGATACAACAACTATATGAGTTGAGTGCCATCAAAGAAGAGTCGTCACGCAGTCTCGGAAAGGCAACAATGCTGATATTGTTTCTCTGTGGCGGTCTCATTGTTGGTGGAACACTTGTCGTTGTCTATCGTCGTAGAGCAAAAAACGGTGTTGAGGAGCATAAGCGGATTATAGACCATCTGATTGAAGAACGGGCGAAACTCGTAAAAAAGGTGGAAATGCTGTCGTCAGACAAGGACAACAAGAAGAAACAAATCGCGGAACTGAAACGGAAGATTAAGACCATCGAAATACGTCAGGATACACTTCAAAAAGAGATGGAATCCCGAATGAATTATATGTTGATCAAAGGGAAGATGCTGTATGAGGGAATCTGCTCCGGTGGCAACATCACGAAATGGAGTAGCGATGACGCTAAGTGTTTCACGGAATATTATGTGTCGACCAACAAGGATTTTGTCGCACGACTCAGCGACGGCTATGCCGGACTGACAGACAATCGGAAAATCTTTCTTATTTTGCAGGACATGCAAAAGGACAATGACGAGATTTGTCGTATCATGAATATCAAATCAGGCACACTGAGGGTCCTCCGAATGAGGACAAAGGGTATCTTTATGGGGTCAGAGTGCCAGAATTAGTCTCATACGACATTTGGAATGAGATAAAGTTTGTTCCGATCATTCTCGACTTTCCCAGTTTTGCAACAGCCTCGTTATGTTTTTATAGTTGTCCGGTAAATATTTCCCTACGGTAGATTGTCAACCACGGCATAGAAATTATTTACCGGACAGCAATAAAAAAAGGTGTAACTTAACCTACATTATTCATACTCGTCCCTACTGCAAAGACGAATAGGGGATACCTAAAGCGCGATACTCGTTCCTCCTTTCTGGTTTTGTTTCCCTCCTCTCGCTCGGGATAGCTGGAACAAGCTCAACTCTCCTCTCGCTTGTTTGTTGAACGTAGGATTTACTACATTCTGCATCGTCATCGCTTCGCTCACGCTGATGTACTGCCATTTAGCCCTTTCGTAACGGAACAGTATGAATAATGCAGGTTAATAAGTTCTTCATTTAATCATCCGTTTCACGGTGACACAAGAGCCGTCCGAGTAGGTCACGCGCTCTATCACCACGCTGCCGCGCGGAGCTGTCTCGACGCGCATGCCCTCGACGGTGAATGTCTCGCGCTTCATTATCTTGCCGTTGGTGCCGGCCACGGTGCTGATGCCATCGGTCACCTCCTCGTCCATCGGACTGACAACCCAGCGCAGACGTGTGCGGTCGGCAGGACCGGCGAAGCTCACCGTGCCTTCCGTGCCGGCCTCGTTGGGTGTGCCCACGTTGAGGCAGCGGGTGTTGTCGGGAGCCGTCTCAAGATAGAAAGCGATTTTGCCGTTGTCCAGCTTGGCGTAATAAGGATAGACGGTGGCCGGTGTGGCTGACAGCAGATTGGCAATCTGAAGATATGTCTGCGTGGCGGCGTTCTTGAAGTAGACGTTGCCGTCCTCGCCGTATGCAATCTCCCATTTTGCCTCTGTCTGCTCGCTCACGGCGTCGATACCGCCGGCGTCGATGTCGGCGTCAGACAGTCCGACACGGAATATCAGCGAGTCGGCCGTTCCGTCGGCCGTGGGGATGGCCACGAGATAGCGGCGCTGGATGGACGCATCGGCTGTGGTGGCCGACGAGTTGGAGATGGTTCCGTAGCTGTAGATGTTGTGATAGTAGTCGGTGTCATAGCCGGCGAGAGTCATTATCTGTGACGAGCGGAATGTCTTCAGCGCAGCATCCACTTCGGCCTTCACTGAGTCGATCTGCTCCTGTGTGGCCTCGATGTCGACGGCTTCGGTGAGGAACTTCTTTGCTGAGGCTATCGTCGTGTTGAGAGCTTCCAGACAGGCAGCGGGATAGCAAAGCGTCCTGTTGCCGATCTGTGCCGATGAGGCCGCGCCCTCGGCTTCTTCCACCGAGCGGCGCAAGGCGCTGAGGAAGAGCTTGACCATCGAGGCGTCCACCTCGCTGAAGGTGTAGATCATGTCGGCGCGGTCGAGCGTTCCGTTGCCCCAGAGCCAGTCGGAGGGAAAGTCTCTCGGGCGCAACTGCTGGCCCTTGTTGGACGGGCTGTTGATGCGGTACATGGATATGTCGCCGTCGACACCCGACAGGGCGCACGAGCGGTCGCCGATGTAGTTGATGGTGAACGTGGCGGCATCGTCAGTGGCGACAATCTTGGACGTCCCGTCGACGTCGCTGTTGGACGGCGAGAAACATTTTCCGGTGCCGCGGTTGCGCATGGTCACACCGCCCTCGACTGCCGTTATCTCCCAAAGCAGGGCGGGATTGTCCCACTCGAATGTCTCGACGGAGCCGAGCAGGCCTTTCGACGTTATCGTCAGATACTTAGCCGAACCGGCCAGTGTCGTGCCGGAGTTGTATGCTTTGGTGGCATAGCTGATGATGCGGTAGAGCTTGCCCTCGGCCGGAACAAACTCCGTCGTGCCGGGAGCCACACCGCCGCCGGCGCGCATGCCTTCATCGTTGATGGTGACCACGGCCGAATAGAGCGACTCGCGGTCGCCCTTGACCACCTTCAGACGAAAGTAGTAGACCTTTTTGGGCACCAGGCCTTCGAGCGTGGTCTCAACGGCTGTGCCGGGGAGAGTGGCTTCCACTTCATACTTCAGCCCGTCCTCGCTCTTCTCCAGAACCACGGCGTCGGCATCCTCCACTTCGAGCGTCCATGTCAGATGACAGGTAGTGCCGTCGGTCACGACGGCCTTGACACCGGTGGGATACATCAGATAGTCGGCCTTTTTGGCGAGACTGTTGATGTAGTCCTCTATGTTGCTGTATCCGTTGCCGTCGCTGTCGCTCATGGCGTCGTTGACGTTGGGGTCCGTTCCGTTGGCTGTCTCCCACTCGTCGGGCATGCCGTCACCGTCGGTGTCTGTCGGCGCGGTGCCGCCGGAGACATTGCCGATGCCGCCGACGTCCTGCTCACTCTCGATGAAGGCACCCTCAGTGCCGAGCGACGTCAGCTGTGAGATGATGCGGCGGTCGTGGACATCGCGCACAATCGATGCGCCGACATGGTCGACCACGCTGTAGTAGGCCTCCTCTGCCGTCTCGAGATTCATCGGCGCCGTGCACTTCAGGTTGGGTTGCTGCATAGGCGTCGCACCGTTGTAGTCGGTGATGAGCGTGCCGTTGAGCACGCCGTCGTTGTTTCCGTCGGTATAGTTTCCGGTGCTGTAGAGATGGTCGGTCTCGGTCCACTGGTCGAAATACTTGTTGGACGAGCCGCTGCTCGGGCCGGTGATGAAGTAGTTGTTCATCAGGTCTTGATAGTTGTCGGCAGCCGAGTGACCGCCGATAGCACCCATGCCGTAGTTGTAGCACACGTTGTTGTAATACTGTATGGAGCACTTCATCTTCGGGTTGCGGCTCTTGTTGTTGGCCCAGAGACAGTGGCTGACGGTCCAGTTGCGCGTGCCGTCGGTGATGGCGCCGAAGCGCTGGGGCAGGATGCCCTCGCTGATGATGCAGTTCTGCCACGTGATGTTGTTGGCGTTGGCGATGTGGACGTTGTCCCACGGTCCCCACGAGATGGAGCAGTGGTCGAGGATGAGGTCGGTGCAGTTGTCGAGCGTGAGCGTACACTTCTTGCTGTCAACGGCCGAACCGCCGCGCATGCGTATGTAGCGGATGATGACATCCGACGCTCCCGAGCAGATCACGCGTCCGCCATAGATCGTTATACCCTCGCCGGGAGCCGTCTGGCCGGCTATATAGGTGTTGCTGCTCACGGTGATGGAGGCCCCCGTGATGTCTATCACGCCGCCCACGTCGAAGACGACGATGCGGTTGGGCTTGCTCACGGCATCGGCCAGCGAACCGGCTCCCGAGGCGTTGAGGTTGGTGACGTGGACCACTGTGCCGCCGCGACCGCCCTTGGCGTATGCCCCGAAGCCTTCGGCACCGGGGAAGGCCAGCTGCTGGGCACCGGCCGTCAGCGTCATGCCGGCGGCCAGCAGGCATGTAAGTAACTGTTTTTTCATATTCATTTGGTTTTTAGTTAGTATAATATATTCCAATCGCAAAATTACGCAAAAACTCTGATATTTTTGATTCCCGACGTATAAAAAACATTTGGAGCGACATGGTGGGGTTGGGAGCGACCTGTAGCGCCGTCTTGTGTTTGTATGTAACCGCCATTGCATATAATCCGGCAAAACGACAAAAACGGTTGGCACGGAGGCGGTCGTGCCTCTACCATGCACTACAAATTTCGGACAAGTCCCAAAAACAAGCAAAAATCTGATGGGTGCTTGTTGAGTATAATGCGTTTAATATCAGATTGTTGTACATAAATATCCCGCCCCGCGCCCCGCTTGTCCGAAATCGGGTAGTTGGGAAAAAGGCCGGTCGTGGCGGCCGTGGTGTGGGGGATATGGAGGGGTGATATGGAAGCCGGGAGGCCCTTACGGGTGGCAAAACAGGGGGCTGACACGGGGAAAATGGCGGGAAAAAGGGGCGGATGTGGCGAAATTCAGAAAAAAGCGGACAAAGTGATCGCAAAACTCGAGAATTTCGGACCGCGGCGTTTTTATTTTCAAATTCTCGAGTTTTGAGCGTGCAACCGTAACGTGCTGGCGGTCAGTCGGATAACCCCTGTTTAGAGACAAGTGTGCAGTTTTGAGCGCCGTTTTTTGCCCAAAAACGTTTGCCGTAAGGCCCTCCCGGCATCGCAACGAGCACGCCGTTGTCCTTCAACGGGGCTGCCGCTGCAATGCAACGGCGGCCCCGTTGCAACCCCGGGAGGGCCTTACGGCAAGACGGCGGGATTTTTTCGGCGGCGAAACGGGCATGAAAACGCAAAATCCCGACGGCCGCGTCTCAATTTTGAAAGTGCCGAAATTCAGAATTTTCAGGACATAATGATGTTCCGGCGACATTCGGGGCGTCGGATAATGATAAGGCTTTTTTGCGATTGGGATGGAGAAAATTGAGGATGGAGGAGGTGCGGAATTAATCCAAACTATTCCAATCTCCGAAAGATTGGAATAGTTTGGATTAGATAAGTTGCATGGTACGTCGCCGCGGCGTGTGTCTGTGGTACTTCTTTTCGTCTCCGGAAGCATTGGCGTGGCGGTCCGTGGCGGTCGTCAGGTGTAAAGCAAATGAGGCTGACACGGTGGTGTCAGCCTCATTATCTGGATTTCCGGAATGGTTGATTTCGGAATGAATGATCAATACTCGTCCTCGTTGAAGAGGAAGTCTTCTTTGGTCGGATAGTCCGGCCAGATGTCTTCTATACTTTCGTAGACGTCACCTTCGTCCTCGATTTCCTGCAGGTTTTCCAGTACTTCGAGGGGTGCGCCGGAGCGGGTTGCGTAGTCTATCAGCTCGTCTTTGGTGGCGGGCCAGGGTGCGTCTTCCAGTTTGGAAGCAAGTTCGAGTGTCCAATACATAGTCGTTATGTTTTAATCAGTTATCAATGTTGGCGCAAAAGTAACTAAATAATTCTTATTTACAAGGATTATGCCATATTTTTTCACACTCTCCGGCCATAAAATTGAGTTTTTTAGCTAAAACGAAGAGATAGTCGGACAATCTGTTCAGGTAAGTCTGTATCTCCGGGCCTACTTCGGCTTCGGCGGCAAGTGCAACGACGCGGCGTTCGGCGCGACGGCAGACGGTGCGGCAGATGTGGGCCTGTGCGGCGGCAATGGTGCCTCCGGGGAGGACAAAACCCTGGGCTTCGGGGAGCATTGCGAGCGTGCGGTCTATCTCGTCTTCGAGTCGGGTGATGGCGTCTTCGGGCAGACGGGCGGAGGGGTAGAGGGGTGTCCGGGAGAGGTCGGTGGCCAGGTGGGTGCCGATGTTGAAGAGGATGGACTGAATCTGCTCTATTGTCCGGCGGTCGTCACTGTCAGGAAGGTTTTTGTCGCCGGCGGAGAGATGGGCGGCGAGGAGGCCGAGGTGGGAGTTGAGTTCGTCGACGGTGCCGTAGGCTTCGAGCCGGATGTCGGCCTTTCCGATGCGGATGCCGCCGACAAGGCTTGTCGTGCCTTTGTCGCCGGTTCGGGTGTAGACTTTGGTTATCTTCATGTTGTTGATAGGTGGTTTTTTATGGGAGATTATGGGAGGCTATGGGAGGGATGGGAGGTTATGAGAGATATGGGAGGGATGGGAGGCCGGCGGGCTAAAAGCAGACGGTGTAGTGCTGCGGATAGCGGTTGGGCGGGAAGAGGATGAGGCCGGCGTAGTGGAGATCGAAGGTGATGACGGCGTGCTTGTCTTGCCGTATGCTGCGCCAGAGGGTGCGCGTGGCGCGGTTGCGGTTGATGCCTTCGAGGATGACGATGGAGCCGGGACGGGCTGTGGCGATGGCGTTGCGGATGATGGCGGCATAGCCCTCGGTGTGGGTTGTGTCGTCGGAGAGGGTGATGCGGAGCATGTCGGCACGAGAGATGTCGGCTGTGTCGTGGGTTATGACGGCGCGGCGGCAGCCGGCGTGCATGTATGCGGCGTATGCGTCGGTGGTCGGATAGATGTCGGCGATGAGGGTGGGTTGGAGGTGGTTGGCTATGCGGAAGTAGAGGCTGCCGAGCCGATGGGCGAGGGGGTCGGCGTCGGGCATGGCGCGGCGGATGTCGGTGTAGGCGTAGTAGGGGTAGTGCTCGTTGATGACATAGCGGATGAAGCTGTAGTCGGACGGCGACTGGACGCCGAAACCTCTGCAGCGGTGGAATCTGGTCAGCCAGATGTATATGCGGCTTGCTTGATATGTCATCTTCATAGTCTTGTGGCGGTGGCGTGCTTTCACCTTAGTTATATATGTGTCTTCACCTTGTTATATATGCGCGGCTTGACGTAAAAGGGACATATCCTTGTGGCGGCACTGTCTCCGGCGGCTGACGGTCAGCGCCCGGTCGGTGTGTCGACGCAAGGTTATGTCCCTGTTGGTTGTTTATGCTGTGTCACGCATCCTTGTGCTGATGTATGACTGGCCTGTTATCAGAAGTAGTAGGCGGCTGAAACCTGCCATGAGTTCATGCGGCTGCCCTTTGAAAAGATTTGGTCGCCGGCTGCGTTGATGGCGTTGAACTCGCCTGTCTTGCCGCAGGCGATGTTGTATGTGGCACCGATTTCAAACTTGCTCATCAGTGTGACGCCGGCGCCGACGTTGATGCTGAAGTTTGATTTCTTCAGCGAGAAGCCTTCGGCTCCTTCTTCGTCAACATAGCTGAACACGTTTTTGTCACCGATGTTGTAGCCGAACTGCGGACCGGCGGCCAGATAGATGGCGGCCAGGCTGCTCAGACCGAACGTATAGCGCACGTTGATCGGGACGTTGATGCTGCGCAGTGACACTTTCTCTTCGCCGAGCTTGGCGTCACGCTGATCGTAGAGAGCCGATGCGTCGAGGCCTAATCCCACGATGGGCAGGGTGACCTTGATGGTCGGACCGACGAAAAATCCGGTCTTGTTGGACGGGTCTACGACTTCCTTGCTGAGGCTCATGTCGGTCACGTTGAGACCTCCTTTGAGACCGAACTTGACCTGTGCCTGTGACGGAACGGCCGTGAGCAGGGCTACGGCGAACATAAATGCGGTAAAAACTTTCTTCATAAGCGTTCTTTTTATTGTTTGATTATAAAATTGGAATAGTCTGTCGTCAATCTGTCCGACTCCTGACATCAGTCATCAGACAAATGTCCGTCAGTGTCTCTGGCGTCTTACCGATACACGGGCGGCACTTCCTCCGCCTGACGATACGCGCGACTTGGGAGCTTTGGCCACCTTTGTCGTGGCGCGGCGGTTGCGCTTCTCGGCTTTTGCGGCGGCCTTGGCTGCTTTCGGGTCGAGGCGTGCGATGCTGTCGAGCGAGTCCTTCTTCTCCGGCATGCCGAAGATGTTTTTCTCAAATGCCTGCAGTTCGGCCTCGATGCGGCGTTGCTCTTTCGTCATGGCCGAGTCGGTCGTGCAATACTGGGCGAGTGTTCGGCCGAGCATGTTGTTGGTCTTGTATATCTTGCCGTCGTAGCGGTTGAGCGTGAAGAAGTCGTCCATCGTCATGACCGACGCGTTGTTCAGATTGCTCGTCATTACGGTCTGGCGGCTCAGATAGGGCTCCAAGTCGCTGTAACGGACCCAAAACAGGGGATATTTGGCTGCCTCGCCGCCGAAATCGTCCTCTCTCATCATCACCGGACAGAGGGCTATCACCTTGCGGTGGAACGTGGAGTTGGCCTGGTCATAGTATGCGCTCTCCTTCAGGTAGTAGAGCTTCACTTCGGCAGACGGTATGTCGCTGTTGTCCACGCGCAGCCTGTTGTTCTTCGACTCATAGTAGATGTGATAGTTGTCAAGGATGGTCTTCATGTTCACGCGCGCCGAATCGGTGAACGCCTCGTTGCCGTCCAACCGATATTCAAAGACCGGGATGTAGCCTCCCAAGGCCAGTTTGAAGATGTAGGTGAACAGGTTCAGCTGTCTGTCGATGGGCTCGACGGGGTAGTAGAGGCCCGAGTTGGCATCCGTGTTGAGGTCTACCTCGCGGTAGATGTCCCTGCGCCACACCACGTCGGATGGCATGTCGATGGCCGTGGGGAACATGATCTGCGCGCGGCGTGTCATCTGTTGTCCCGCAGTCTGTGCGTTCTTCTGCGCGGCGGCGTTGCGGCGGGCCTTCGGTTGTGCAAAGGCCGAGATGCCGGCGAGCGCTATGGTCAATATCAACAAAAGTCTTCTCATATCTCTTATGCTTGTTTTCGTTTGTATTTCACAATCCCTTCATTGTTATTTCGCAATCCCATCGTTGTTATTTCACTATCACTTCCATCGACGCTTTCAGCTTGCGCTGTATTCCGTCGGGGCCAACGGCCGTGATGCCGGAGATGTAAAAGCGGCGGTTGCGTGTGAGTTTGCGGAACGTCTCCTTCTGTCGTGCGGAGAAACGGTCGCCCTCGCTGACCATCGGAACGGCGTTGCCCATGTTGTCGAAGAACACTGTCTCGAAGCTGACGACGCGGAAAGCAATGTCCAGTATGCCGTCGTCGATGGCCGCTCCGATGCCGCCGGCCCCCATCAGCTGCGCTTTGGCCAGTCCGCCGCCCGTATATCGGGTCGGATTGCCGTGCTCGTCGGCCATCGCTATGTAGGGCGCGGGGTCTGGGAGCTTGCGCACACGGAACGTATACTGTCCCATCTGCTGAGTCCGTCCCGTGTTCGTCGAGGTCACGGTGATGGTCACGTCCTTGCCCACGGCGGCCGGTCTGGCTATGTAGCGGCCCGGGCCGACGGGCTGGAGAGCGCCTCCCGTCATGATGGCCTGCACCTTGTTGAGCGGCACGCCGGGCACACTGATGCTGATCGGGTTGCTATATCCTGCGTAGAGGACGTTCATGAGGTCGGCCGAAACGGTCGCGCTGGGGTCCACCACGGTATATTTCTGGCTGAAGTCGCGGCGTATGCGCTCGCCTCCGCCGTTGACCATCTCGATATGTCCGGCCAGTGTGAAGTCTCCGGTGCGGCCGCAGATGGTCTCATAGAGACCGTTGGTAAGGTTCACCTTGCGCTCACCTATATATATATCGGGCACCTGTGTCGTGTCGACGGCGGCCATGACGATGTGGGCGGAGAACTTGTCGCCGCGCACGATGGTCTGCGAGTTGGGTATGACGAAGGCGTTGAGAGCGTTCACACGGATATCTTTTACGTCGATGTTGGACACTAACGTGTGGAGTACTTCGCCCTCGGCGTAGCGTATGTCGCTCTGCAGCTTCGACAGTAGCGTCACGGCAGCGGCCACGGGCATGCCCTCGAACATGTATTCCTGCCAGTTCTTGCCCATCGCCACGGCGTTGCGCGGTATGCGGGTGGACAGGTTGTCGGCTATGATAGCCCTGCGGGCGCTGTCCGGCACCATTGTCAGGATGCGGTCGCGGAACGAGTTTATCGCTTTATAGAGAGCCTCGCCGCGTCCCCGTCCCGGTGCGAGCATGACCTGGGTGGCCGCCTCAAGGTCCTCCTTGTTGACGATGTTGGCCACGTCGGCCTTCTTTCCGTCGGCTTCGCGGACGATGGCCAGTTTCAGTTCGCCGGCTAAGTTGTAGAGCGAGTCGCTCATCCGCTTGACCTCCTGCGCTTTGTCGAACCACATCTTCACCTTTGCGGGGTTGGCCTTCATCTGCGCTTCAAAGTCGTCATATATCACCCGGTTCTCTTTCGTGGAGCTGGCTGTGGTGCGGTTGAGGCTTTCCTCCACGATGGAGAAGCCGTTGAGCACCTCCGTGGAGACGTTCAGCGCGAGCATTGCCATGAGGACGACATACATCAGGTTGATCATCTTCTGGCGTGGGGATACCGGTCGTTTCTTTATTGCCATAGTTATTTTCTGTTGTTAGAAGCCTAAGGAGCTTTAGGGTCTTTAAAGTTTTTAAGGTCTTTAAGGACTTTAAGGTCTTTAAGGTTCTGTTGTCAGCTCTGCACTTTGTTCATGTTGACCGTCATCGCCTCAATCATGCGGGCATAGATGCGGTTGAGTTCAGCTATCTGTTCTGCCATGCGGCGGGACTGTTCGTTGATCTGGTCGATGGTGCCGATCTGTGCGCTGGCGCCCTTGAGCTGCATCTCGTAGACCTTGCATATGCCGGTCAACGTGCGGTTGAGGTTTCCCATTTCCTCGGAGTCGCGTGTGAGCCGCTGGCTCTGTTCCGACACTTTGGAGAGCATCTCGGTCAGTCGGTTGAGCTCATCCACATAGTTTGAGGTAGCCTCTTCCATCTCCGGCGATACCTGCTGCTGGCCCTGCACCCATCCCGGCACAGCATTTCCGCCGATGACCGTCGCTCCTGTCGCTCCCGTCGCGGTCTCTCCGCCGGCTGCCGCAATGTTGCTGTCACCGCCCGGCGAGCCGCTACCTATTATAATGGTGCCGCCCGCTATGCCACCGCCGACCACCTGTGTGCTGCCGGCTGCCATCTCGTCCGTCGCGCTGTCCGTTGCCGTTTCATCCTCATTGTCCTCCAGATGGGTGGGCAGGTCCTTGCCGATGGCCGTCTTGTCGAAGGGTCGGTCGAAGGCCGAGATGAAGAACACGATGACCTCCGTGCCCATGCCGAGGTAGAGCATGATGTTGGCACCGGGGAGGTGGGTCAGCTTGAATAGAGTTCCGAGGATTACGACGGATGCGCCCCAGCTGTAAGCGTAGTTGAGGAAAGTCTGACCCGGCACGCTGTCGAGCCACTTCTGCAGCTGATATACTATGTTGAACTTACTGTAGACTGTCATGGCTTATTTCTTCTTCGATTTTGTTTTCTTTGACTTGTCGCTTGTGGTGTTGGCCAGACTGCGTACGCAGCGGAAGCCGATGAACGATCGCGGCTGGTTCTGATATTCGGCCGAGCGCCATGCCGAGCGTATGTATGACTCCGGGTCTTTCCACGATCCGCCGCGCACGCTCTTGCGCTTGAGGCGGTAGGGGTCTTCCTTGGCGGCGTTGTATCGGAGCTGCGGGTTGATGTCGTTCATGGATTCGACGCCGGCTTCGGTGTATGTCGTGCTGGTCCATTCGGCCACGTTGCCGGCCATGTCGTAGAGGCCGTTGGAGTTTGCCGAATAGATGCCGACCTTGCTGGTGATGAGGTTGCCGTCTTTGGTGTAGTTGCCGCGGTCAGGCTTGAAGTTGGCGAAGAAACATCCGCTCTCGCTTGCCGTCTGTGCCTGTTCCCAAGGGAACTCGTTCTGGTTCTTTCCGCGTGCGGCATATTCCCACTCGGCCTCTGTCGGTAGGCGGTAACGCTGCACGTAGCGTGCCGCAGCACCGAGCCCCTTGAGCAGATATTCCGTGCGCCAGGCGCAGAAGGCGTTGGCCTGTTCCCAGGTGACGCCGACGACCGGATAGTCGTTGTATGCCGGGTTGCTGAAGTAGAGGCGCATGTATGTCTCGTTGTCGGCGTTGGGGAAGTCGTTGACCCAGCATGTCGTGTCGGGGAAGATGTTGACGATGTAGGTGTTGAGGAAGTCCCACGGACCTGTCAGCTGCCGTTCGATGGTCTCGCTGACGATGCGTCCCTCGTCGTCGATGTAGGCCGTGTCCTTTGATATCCACACCTCCTCGTTGGGGTTGACCGTCACGTCGGTGTTGAGATTGCGCTCCTGCGGTTTGATGCGGTTGCGTCGCAGTGCGGCCGTGGTGTAGTCGTAGACCTCATAGCGGAAGTTCATCTGCGCGGCGTCGAGCATCTTCTCTCCCGTGACGGGGTTGACGGTGTAGACGCTCTCGATGGCGCGCTGCTCGTCCTCGTTGGGCTTGCGCGGCAGCGGTTTCTTCCAGTTGAGGTGCGGTTTGACGGGGTCACCGTTTTTGTCCTCCTCTATCTTGTATGTCTCATCACCGCCGTAGGCCGGGTCGGCGAGGCGTTCGCGGATGATGGAGTCGCGCACGTAGTTGACAAACTGGCGGTACTGCGAGTTTGTGATCTCCGTCTCGTCCATCCAGAATCCCTCGACCGAGATGTCCTTCACCGGCGTCTCTTTGCCCCAGAGGCTGTCCTGCCGCTCGATACCCATGCGCAGGTGTCCGCGCTTGATGAGTGTCATGCCGTAAGGCGTAGGTTCCGAAAAAGCCTTTCCACCTGCTCCCGTGACTTCGCCGCCCGAGGCAGAGGCCGACTTGCCGCCGAAGCAGCCCGTCAGCGTGATGAGGCTGATGAGACAGAGAGCTATGCTACATCTTTTCTTGCACATATATTTATATATAGGAATTAGTCGGGAGCTTTAGGGCCCGTGCCGTGGCCTGGTCCGTCTCCGCTGTTGTTTTTATCCGGTTGTTATAATAGTCTCACACTCTTATGTCTGTTGCGACCTTTCTTCTGAAAGTCTATGTCGGTCTGATAGCCGATGAATATCTCGTGGCTGCCGTTGCCGAAACTGATGGCCGAGGTGTAGAACTCGTAGCTGTAGCCGAGACAGACTCCGTGGAAATTGCCTCCGACGAGCAGCGTCACCGAGTTGGTCGGGCTGTATCCCGCGCCGACGTAGATCATCCGCTTCTCGTAAGTGTAGCGCACACGTGTGGTCACGTCGACCCGCCATGCCGTGGCATCGGTGCGTGCGAGCACACTGGGATGTATTGTTAAGAACGGATTTCTCAGCCGAATATTGTATCCTCCTGTCAAATAATATGTCGGCTCAATCTTGAACGACTGCCTCTCTCCGAGTTCCACCTCGGGCGCGTTGAGATGGAGGGCGGACGCTCCGACATACCACGGGCCGTGCGTGTAGTAGAGTCCCGCACCGAGGTCAAAGCCCGTGCCGGTGGCTTCCGACGATGGGAAGGCGGGGTCGTTGGGCGTCTCCGTGTCGACCTTGGAGCCGTCGAACGTCTCGCTGATCAGTCCGAGGTTGACGCCGCCGGCGATGCGCCCGCCGAGGAGCTTCATGCGGAAAGCATATTGGATGGCGAAAGTCTTGTGGGAGAAGAGTCCCAGCTCGTCGTTCATGAACCGTGCTCCCACGCCGTGGAATGACTTCAGAAAGTAGAACGGCAGGTCTCCGGCGGCATACATCGTCCGCGGATTGTTCTCAAATCCGGTCAGAGTCATGTTGTATGCGCCGACGACGTTGATCTTGTTCTCCTTGCCGACGGCAGCGGGATTGAATGACGGCTCCATCGCCCAGTAGTGGGCGAACGAGGGGTCATATTGCGCCACGGCCCCGACGGAGACCATGAGCATCGTCGTCAATATCGCGATGTAATGTTTAAACACGTATATAATAACGTGCGCGACATGATATTATTGTGCGGGGTGGGAGAAAATATAATAAAAACCCTCCCCAACCCTCCCAAAGGGAGGGAGCTTGAATACCATAATGCACTTCAAGTAGGGTCGCGACCCGTCGCGACCGCCTCCTTGGCTCACAAACAACCACATGATTGAACGTGTTGAAATAGTTGGCACGGAGGCGGTCGCGACGGGTCG
>CABUXJ010000041.1 GCA_902495455.1 uncultured Prevotella sp. | reverse complement strand
CGGCGCAATCTTCCCGGCGAATTCGCCGGCCGTGCGCTCATGGAGGAGCCCAAGAGCACATACGACATAATCGACGACCTTGCGCCTATGGCCAACCTGTATGATGCCAAGGATTCCGTCGTGAGTTACATGCATAGCCAAGGCTACGGCTTTACGACGCTGGCCGACGGCAGCGTCAAGTGGGCCATCTGGCGTATCGTCGAAGGTGACTTCTGATACGACCATATCATTTTTTTTAATCATTCATTTTTTTCTGCCCGGCCCGCTGTCTGCGAAGATGGCGGGCCGTTGTCGTATTTTTATTTTGTTGTTCCCTCCGGTATCTTTGCCGTATAAATATCGCATGGCATGATAACAATATTACAAGGACTCTGCGGCAAATACTTCTCCTGCAACATTCCTGATGTTGAATTTGCAATATCCGGTGAGAATCTTCCTGTGGAAATAACAATAGATGGAGAATCTGTTTTCAATGAAATCCTATACCCAATCGACGGGGTGATTACATTGCATGATTTATCAGGCTTATTCAGCTCTTATGCCCGTCAACGGCTTGTTATTGATGTATGTGTTGTTGTGGGCGTCGGTCAAGCCGATGATTCTCAGACAATGACGGCATCTGTCATATATGGTTCTGCTGACGTCGGAATCGATGCTGATACATTCTGCAGTAATTATTTCCTGAGCATACTCATGGGCTCCAAAGAAACAGCTGTCGGTCGTCTTGAGTATCTTCATTATATAGGCACAGATTCGGCGGAGTGCCGGGCTTTCTATGCCGATGGTCAGATAGAGACTTTCAGTGTTGATGTCGTCGGTGGTAACGACAGGTACACCACCATCGACGTTTCTCCGCAGAAGTTCTTGCGTTCTTCTGATGGAGCAGAGCCGGAGTCTTACACGGTTATCGCCGGAGACAGGCGGCAGCAATTCACCATCAACCATGAATGTCCGGACTGTGCTCCAATCCTCATTTTCGTCAACTCATTCGGCTGTGATGAGCTGCTCTATTGTACAGGTGTCCACAAGGTGGCGCCGAGCTACAAGCGTTCGTCTTCCTATATTTCCGGCAAACTGCGCAATTATGACATCGAGGAGACACGTACATTTAAAGCTGATACGGGTATCCTAAATACTGCGATGGCTAACTGGTTCGACGAAGTGCTGCGCAGTGACTATGTCCGTATAGTCAATTTCATCGACGGTAATCCGGACGTCGGACGTGAGGTCGTAATCACTGATTCCAAGAGCGAACGTTCCAATGCTTACGACGAACTGCCGCGCTTTACGTTCTCCTATCAGTATTCGCAGCGCAATCACAATGTGCTTAACATGGGACGTGCGGGGCGTATCTTCGACAACACTTTCGACCGGACATTCAACTGAGAGGCTTATGAGCAACAAGAGAGCAATGCACTTCACCGAGATGCTTCATCTGTTGTCCGAAGCTCACAAAACTGGGCTGCAGGTGAACCTGCGTGCATGGACAGCCGATGGCGGCATAAACGATTATTCCGGATGGCTCGTGCATAGTGACTACTGGCGTGGTGGTTACATTCGTCTGCGTCATCCTATCAGCGGAGAGATTCGTCTCGTCCCGCAGATTTACATCTTTGAATTCAACAGACATACTATATATCTATGAACGAGACATCGCAATATACAGCCGTACGTACCGGACAGCGTGGAGAATGGGAACAGTATCGGGTTATGCCTGGCGGCATCACATCGGCTGCTGCCCGCAACGATATCAGTACCGAATACGGCGACGATACAAGCTCCGTCTTCGATGGCGATGAGCTGGGCAGCACCGACGGCCGTTCCCTCACGACTGGTCAGAACGGCCGCAAGGAGTACACATATATACCTTTCGGCGCTGACGACCAGCTACCGTTTGAGATCATGCAGCGCATCGGTTCCAACATGGTGGCGAGTCAGTGCCAGTCTTTCAATATCTTGGCGTGCTATGGTCAGGGTGTGCGTTTTGTCGACCGTGAGACACGGCGCGACGTCACACAGCCGGACATCCTCGATTTCTGCTTGCGCAACTCTCTTCACGAGACATTCCTTGAACAGGCTACTGACATGAAATATTTTTTCTTCTCCGTCACTGTCATCATCCTGTCCCGCGATGCCAGCCGTATCGTTCAGGTACGGCATAAGGAGAGCTGTTACTGTCGCTTTGAGAAAGCCGATGCCGCCGGACGCATCGGACATGTCTTCTATGCCAACTGGCGAAATCCAAGCCCGGCACCGGAGGATGTGGAGGTCATTTCCTTGCTTGACATATATGACCCGCTCGGTGATCTTCGGGTGCGTCTTGGTCAGGAACCGGACCCGGAGACAGGAGAGAAACGAAAGCTCGTAGATGGTTGTGCGGCTACCAAAGAACGAAAGTTTGCCATCCTCAGCCGTATGCCGACGCCCGGCTACCAGTACTATCCGATACCTTATTACGCGGCCATGTTCCGCGATTCTTGGTTTGACATCTACCGCCTTATCGGTATCGGCAAGCGGTTCATGATCAAGAACACATCTGCTCCTCGCATACAGATAGAGGTTCATTATAACTATTGGGATAACGTTTGCGATATAGAGGGTATCACTGACGAGGCAGAGCGCGTGAAACGTAAGGAACAGGAGAAACGTAATATCGTGGACTTTGTCACCGGTCCGGAGAATGCCGGCAAGGCACTCGTTTCCGGCTACTACATGGATCCGAATGGCAAGGAGAACCGTATGGTGCGTATATATAACCTCAATGAGGGCGGCAAAGAGGGTGGCGACTGGGCTGATGACATGAGCGAAGCCAGTAACGCGCTTTGCTTTGCTCTGGGAGTGCATCCCAATCTCGTCGGGGCCACTCCGGGCAAGAGTCAGATGAACAACAGCGGCAGTGACAAGCGAGAACTGTTTACCCTCAAGCAACGGCTGGAGAAGGCTTATCACGATGTCATGTGCAAGCCGTACCACGTAATATCTCACTTCAACGGGTGGAACGACCGTGTAACGGTCGACGTTCCCATCATAGAGCTTACAACGCTCGATGAGAACCGGGATTCCAAGGTCGTAACTAATTCTAACGCTGAATCTGATGAAGATAATAATAAGTAAAAAAGAACTGGAGCAGTTCATTCCTGTCATGGCGAGTAGCCATGACAGAGTGTATGAGGCGGTCCTGCCGGTACTGAACGATATATCGGAGCGTGTATGCATGGCTCTACTCGGTCCCGTCGGCGAGGCAGCGTTGGACAACGATCCGAACGGAAGGCTCATGTTGGCGGTCAAGAGATATATCGCCCACATGGCTGTCTTGGATGTATTCCGGCAGCTCGACATCGTGCTCACACCGACGGGTTTCGGCGTTGTCAGCAATGACAACGTGAGCCCGGCGAGTAAGCAGCGCGTCGACGCGCTGGAGGCTTCGCTTCAGACCTCAAGGTGTCGCGCGGAGTGGGTTCTCATCGACCGGTTGCGGCACGTTGAGAACTGGGGCCGGCAGGAACAGGCTGGTTTCATATCCTGCATCTACGACGGCACGACATTCTTCTCACGACCGGACCTCAATCGCACGGCAAAACAGTGGGAGGAGTTCCAGATTGGTGAGCTGTGGAATGTCGACGAGTTCATCCGGCAACAGATCGGTAGCCCGTTGGTTGACGACATCCTCGTCGCTTACCGCACCGATGCGGAGCGTTATCAGGCGTATTATGAGGTTGCCGTAATCATCAGACGCATATTCGAACTCTGGTTCTCGGGCGGCCGCGACGCAGTGGACGTAACGTTGCGGCGGCTCATCGAAGTCATCGAGGCCGACCGGGATACATTCGCACTCTATTTCTCTTCTTCCGCTTTTGAACTTCATCATCATGAGACTTTTCAGAACACTAAGGACAGCGCGGCCTTCGTTTTCAACGGTTGACGGGTCTGTCAGCCTTACGGCCCCGCGGTCATGGCGTGAGCTCACGCCGGAACAGCTGCATTATGTGTTGTGGCTGCTTGCCTCTTTCGACGATCACACGGTGGTCAAGACATACATGTTCTGCCGTTTTACCGGAGTGCATGTCGTGTCACGTGACCGTTTCGGGTGGAAATGCTATGTCCGTACTTCGTGGCGTCGCTGTCATTACTTCACCATGCAGGCCTGGCAGGTTGAGTCTTTTCTGACTCAATTGGGGTTTGTCGACTCGTACGAGGACATGGGCGTTCGGTTGGAGGACGTCTGTGGTCTTCATGCGGTCGACACCCTGCTGCATGGTGTCGTTTTCGTCGACTATCTCAATGCGGAGAAGTATTATCAGGCGTACATGCTGCGCCATGATGACAGGTTCCTGAAGAAGCTCGCTCTGATTCTCTACCGCCGGCGCAATGGCCATCTGGCGCATCGCATCAGACTTGACCGGGCGGAAGCCCTTGGTGTGGTCCTGTGGTTCTCGTACGTCAAGGCAGAGATGTCGCGGGCTTTCCCGCACTTCTTCCGGAGAGTCGACGCCGGTACAGCTGGCGATTATGACATGCTGGAGGCCATGAACACACAGATCCGGGCGCTGACCGACGGCGATGTCACCAAAGAACAAACAGTGCTTAACATCGACTGCTGGCGTGCTCTGACCGAACTCGATCAGAAGGCGCGTGAGGCAGCGGAATTCAAACGCAAATATGGAAAGTAACACTCAATTCGACGCTTTCGAGTATTTCAAGCTGCTTGCCGAGCATAACCGGCTGGCACGGGAACACGAGTTCCTGCCTTGCTTTTGCAGCGGCCCCGACGGTATCAACGACATCATTCAGGAGTTCCGCACTACGGCAAACTTTATCATGATCGATGACACCACGTCTCAGAACACATACAGCCGAGGCGTGGGGTTCTTCGATCGCAACGCTTACACGGTCTTCATTCTTGCGGCCTACAAGTTCGACGACATGACAGACCGAGAGAATAAGCTGAAGCTCTGTCGGCGTATATTCCGACAGTTTCACAGCCGCATGATCCGCGACAAGGAGAGCTATGCCTACGGCGACAGCCTCGAATATCTGCAGGTACATCAGATATATTCCAAGGAGTTGCCGCGATATTCCATGAACGGCGTCACGGGCCTGTATTTCATGGTCAACAACGAGGAGCCTGTCGACCTCACATACAATCCTAAGGAGTGGTATGAGTAGTTTAACAGATTATGCTGCCGCCAAAGGCCGTGAGTCCGGAGGTCGGATTTCCGACCGCCGCCTCACGCAGCAGGAGCTCGACGCCTACAACAATGGATGGGCACAGTGCATGGTCGACATCTGGATGGAGAAGATAGACATGCTCCGCATCTCTGACACGAGGACGCTACGGGCGTCCCTTCAGGAACTCGTCACCACCGGCACCGTGACGACCATCGAGCATAAGTTCATGATGTACGGCATCTATGTTGCTGCGGGTGTCGGCCGCGGCTTCGAGCATGGCAATGGCGGTGACCTCCAGTTCATGGGCAACAGCTTTCGGGCAGCCAACGCCTCACAATACGGCAGCCGGCCCGTCGGCCGCAGCTGGGCGCAGGGCCACATGCTCGCGCCGAGGTTCAAGCGGCAGAAAATCACCCGGGGACCGCACAAAGGCGAGGAGACGGTCCTGACGAGTGGCCACAAGAGGAGCCCACGTGACTGGTTCTTCAAGAAGTATTATTATTCGCTCCGGAGACTTAATGAGGAGAATGCCGCCTTTTTCGGCGCGGCATACAACGGCCTGATGTCCGACTTCCTGACGCGATTGTTCGAGGATGACAATGGAGACAATCCACGCATCAGGAGCAACAGGTGGTGATTTCATACAATATATTTATATAACTATGGCACAATCGGATTTAGATAACTCCCTGAAGAAACAGTTTGAGCAGATACGTGACGAAACTCGCGAGCATGCCAATACGGCTATCCGTATAGGAGGGGCTTTTCTTGCTTTGTTTTCATATCTCGGTTATTTTCTACGTAAAGATGGTAATGATGTCGTTAATGGGATTATTACCTTCGTCAAGGGCATACTCATCGGCAAAGGATTCGGGTTTGCCGAAGATGGCACTATTACGTCATCTTCCATTAATAACAGCGGTGCTATCAGTACCAAGAATCTCACCGTGACGGGTAAGCTGACCGTATTTGAACTTGAAATCGAACGCGCGAAGTCTGTTGGCGGTTTGTTGATAGTGTCTCCTGCAGACTTCCGAGTGGATGCAGTGGAGATTATAGCCGGCGGTTGGCGTTGTTACATGTTGGCGGAGGATGAGACTTCCGGAGGCACGCCGCGCAAGTTGCGTCAGATGTGGCAAGCTGGTGATCAGGCTTTTTGTCAGCCGGTATCGTTGGATAATAATACAGGTGAGGTGCGATATTATTGGCGTGCCGTGACCGGTGTCTCGGCAGCGAACGTTGTGCTTGACGACGGCAAAGAGTATCTGTCCATAGACCTCTCGGCAAGTGACTGCGATGCGTCGTCGACTGATGCTCCGGCGGTAGGTGACAGTATTGTCCTATTAGGTAACCATGAATTGATAGACGGCGATGGCAATACCATCGCAGCCGCCGACGAGGCACGCCAAGGGGCTGAAGTAATCTCGGCTTATCAATCGATAGACCCTTTCTTGGCGGACAAGGCTCCTTATAAAGCGCAGTACTGGGGTATCAACGACTATGACCTGACCGGACACTTGAAGACATACTTTGCCCGGGGCAAGAACCACATCGTGGGCGATATAGATATGACGGCAGGTTCGACAGTCGACGGCAAGTCTCTCGGTGAGACACTGAAGGGGCTTGAGAAGAACATCGAGGCGGCCAAAGCTCAGAGCGATCAACAGATAGTGCTGTGGTTCGGCGATGAGACACCGACATTGGCGAACGAGCCATATACGTTGTGGGCAGACGATGCCGAACGTAGCGAGCATGTGGGTGACATATATTATAACCGGAGCAAGACGGACAAGACGTCCGGCCATGCCTACGGGTTCAAGCAGGATGAGGATAGCGGAGTGTACTACTGGGAGGAGATAACAGACAGCGATGTGCTTTATGCTCTGGAACTTGCGGCTCAGGCTCGTCAGGATGCCACCGCGGCCCGTAACGAGGCGGCGACGGCGATGCGTGCTATAGATGCTATGGCCGATGATAATGTTCTGACTGCATCGGAAAAGCAGCGGCTTGGTCGGGAATTGACAAATCTGTGGTATGAGCGTTATGGCACGGATAAAACTGCGGGACTTGATGCCGACGGGCGTTCGACGGGTGTGAGTACAGAGAAATACGACTCGGCATTTGATGCCCTGACGAGTTATCTGAACGGCGGCGATGCTTGGGCTGGTCACATAGATGTTGACGGTCTGTTGGAGCTACCATCGTTGTTAGCTACACCCGGTGATACTGAGATTAACGGCAAGGAATTTACTGACCGTTGGGCCTATTTATATGCTTGTCGCACGGAGCTAATCAACGACATTGCCAATACTCATATAAGGTGTTTCGTGGGGCTTCCACAACCACCGTATAAAATAGGTGATATGTGGGTTAATGCCACGTGGCCGATAATACAAACGAAAGATGAGGAGCTGCTTTATGACAATGATACGCTTGTGTGTATCCTCGGACGTGCCCAGGACGATAAATTTAATATCAATGACTGGCGCCCGCAACAGAGATATACAACTAAGATAATATCCAAACAGATACAGTTGCAGGATAGAATTGCATCAATAATCTGTGGTGATCAGAGTATCGACGATATACAAAACCTGATTGCGAACGCCACGGACTGGCAAGGTATTGTTTCCGGACTCATCGGGCTGAAGGAGGATTACAACGTCCGCATGACAACCATTGACAGCACAATCTCGACTCTCCAGAAGTCCGTGACTGGTGTCCAAAACGACATCAAGGGCTATGTACAGTCCAACTTCGTGCAATACGTCAAAGATGGTGAAGGTGGCCTGAAGCTATTTGCGAGCTATCTCGACGAGGAGGGCAATACAATCGAAACGGCTTCTTTGACACTGATGGCTTCAGCCGACGGTTCTAAACTCAAACTGACTGCCGATGATTTGATATTGGAAGGATTGGTTACTGCGAATGACAATTTTAAGATACTTCAAGATGGTTCAATCGTGTCAAAGAATGCATCAATAACAGGTAAATTCTATTCAGAGGACAACCTCCGTGGAAATAAGATTATTATTAGTGCAGAAGATGGATATATAAAGATGATTGGTCCGGTTGGTGTCGATGATGAATATCAAGATTTGCCAAATTCTGATGAAAGAACGGATCTATTCAAAGTGAAGTTCGAAACAGATGGTGACACGTTGACACGTTATGCGACAATGTCTATAGACAGCAATACTTTAAGCATAAAGATTAATCCTATGCAAAGCAGTATCGTTTTTTATGATAAGAGTCAGGACTATAATATATTAGAGCTTACACCTAAATGTTTTACAATGTTGACAGGCAGAGGACGCATAGACCTTAGTGATGATGGCCTTTCTTTTCGTATAGGAGGGGCTGTAAAAACATATAAAGGATTGGAATATAACTTTAACACAGGTCAATATGAGTAGTATAAATTTTAAAGAATTCCCGATATTTAGGGACATTAAGCACGAAAAAACAAGTTATGTGGATATTCGCGAAGATTTCGCCAATGTCATATATATGAATGTGTGTGGTATTAGAGCCCATTCCCTCGCCATGAAGATATATCGTAGTGATGGAGTGTTAGAACTTTCAGATGATGAAATTAAGATTGTTGTCGATGCGGCCAATAAATATTGTTTACCTGCATTTATTGACAGCTTGAACTTGCAGATTAATTGTGATGTTGTCCAAAATAACATTCAGACTCCGTAATTCGACCATCGACGCCGCCGGCCGCTACCGACAGGCTACAATACGCATGGTGACGGTTGACGGTGCCGAGGTACTTGCGCGTCAGTGTGTAAATTATCCGAAGTATCTCGACGCGATAATAATGCACTCGTTGACTCACGTGCGCGACACAGTGCGGAGCTGCTACGGCAGCGGCCGTTGGTTGCCGGGCAAGCCGTGGCTTGGTAATGACCGTTGGAGGAGCAAATAATTAAACAAGGAGAAAAGAGCATGATTGAGAATATGACAGAAGGCTGGGCGGGACATACCGGTCAGGAGGTAGAGGACTTTATCAAGGGACAGCTCACGGCGGCAATAGCCGGATCGCGTGACAAGATCGGCTGGATAGACTATACAGCCGGACGCGTGACTTTCTACGACGAGCAGGGCGGTACGGCGTTGGGCGGCTTTTCGTTGACCGGCACGGTGTACGCAATAGACCTGGAGTGCGACACGCCGACATCATTTTACATCCTGACGTCGGCCGTGTCGAGACCGGTCACGGTGAGGCCGTCGACGCAGAGCGGAACGATAGGCGGGTCGATGACGGAGTATGCCGAGGACTACACCTATACGTTTGCGGTAGACAACGGCTCCGGCGTGTTCGTGGAGCGCGCCGCGGGAAGCTGCCGCGGCGGAGAGAGCCTTGTGGAGGATATCAGGGGCTGGGTGACGGTCGGTGCTAACCGTATCCGCGTGACGGTTACGGGAGTGAGCAGCCGGCAGTCGCGGTCGTTGGTGTTCTCATGCGTGGTGACGAGCCTGACGCTCCGGAGCGAGTTCGCGTGGTGGCGGCCGTTCATAGAGGGCAGCACATACGCCATCGACGGGCTGTTCTTCTCCGGAAACCTGCAAAAGACGCTCTATGTGCGCATCGACGACGACCCGGAGCAGACTTACACGCTGACCTTCAGCAGCGGCACGAACTACGTCACCACTCCGTACTCGCTTGACCTGTCGTCACGCTTTCCGGCCGGAGGCACGGGCATCCACAAGGTGGAGGTGTGGATGGCGGGCGACGGTGTTGAGACGCAGCATTACGCATACAGGATCATGTGCGTGGCCAAGGACGACGCCAACAAGGTCTCGCTCGTTTGTGTCAACGAGGTGGCCGGCAAGGCCGTCAACTACGACACGCAGACGCTCTTTGCATACGCGACGTATAACGCCACGCAGGTTACGTTTGACATCGGAGCGACCGACGGTCTGCGCGATTACACCGTGGCCGACGGTCAGACCATCTCCGTGCAGACGCAGACGCGGCAGACATATACAACAAAACTTGAGATTGATACGGAGGCATCTGAGGGACTTACGCTCAGTGTGGTGGCAGCCGTGAGTGGCAACAGCGAGCAGCTGACAATGGCCGTTGACAACAGCAATTCTTACGCAGCAGTGAGCGGCGCGCGTTTCTACGCAAACGCCGCCCTGCGCTCCAACGGCGCTGCCGACCGCACCGAGATTCTCAATATCGCTGCCGGCGCGGACAAGACATCATACGCGGCACAGTGGCAGGGTTTCGCATGGTCCGTGGACGGCTGGGCGGCCGACAGCGACGGCAACCGCTGCCTTTGCGTCAATGCGGGCAGCTCGGTGACGGTGCCGGAACTGAAGCCGCTGGCTGCGACTGGCGCCTCGTCACTGACACTCGAAGTCAAATTCCGTTGTGCGAATATCGCCGACTATGATACGCCGGTGCTGTCGTTCATGAGCGAGGAAACATACAACGAGGCGACGACGTCAGGCATCATAATATTCCCGACAAAGATTCTCGTGCTCACAAGCGGTAACCGTCAGGTGGTGCCGCAGTCCGTCAACCTGACGGAAGATAGGGTGACGCATGCCGTGATAGTGCTGCAGCGCGGATATGGCAACACGGGGCGCAACCTGTGCCACATCTACGTCAATGGAGTGCGGCAGGCCGTCTTCGAATATGGTGGTAACGTGAGCTTCGGTAACGGCTGTCTGCGCATGGGACAGCCGTCGGCCGACCTCTATCTCTATATGCTGCGTTACTACGTCGGCCGGGCTTTTGAGTATAGCGACGTGCTGACAAATTTCTTGAATACCATCGTGGACGATGCGGAATATACCCGTGAGGGCGTGCGTAAGGACAACCGCATCATCGACGGCACGGAGATAAGCTACGAGCTGTGCAAGGCCGCCGGCTACAACTGTATGGTTATCGAGATGCCCGGCGATATAGACATCCCGAGCGTGACAAACAACGTCAAGGCGAATTCGTCGGTGACGTTTGAGTACAACGATCATCCTGAATGGAACGTGCGTATCGACAACGCACCGATAGACGGTCAAGGTACCACCTCAATGAGGTATTACAGGTGGAATGTCCGTTGGAAACTGAAGTATGCAGCGCTGTTCACATACGCCGACGGTACGACCGACACCAAGGAGGGCTATATAGCCGGCAAGGGATTGCATCCCAAGGTGGCCAAGATAACGGCCAAGAAGAACTATGCCTCGTCGACACAGGGTCACAAGATGGGAGCGTGCGGAATGTATGACGAACTGTATGAGCGCGTGGGGCTGAAGGCATCGCTACCATCGGCCGACAACCGCGTAGCCACGTATCAATATCCGTTCATGGGCTTCCAGAAGTATGCTGACGGTACATATAAGTTCATCGGTCTGTACACGGCAGGTCCGGACAAGGGCGACAAGAAGACGTTTGGCTACGACTTCAAAGCATACCCCGATCTGCTGCAGATAGAGGGACCGAATCACGCCCCGCTTGCGACGCGGTTCCTGCACCCGTGGATCGACGTGGAGTATTCAGCCGACGACGAGACACTGACCTTCGGCGGTCAGGAAGGCTGGGATGTGAGCGCCTGCCGCTACGAGACCGACGACCCGGCTGCTGCTGCCGATATCCTCGCGCTCATGGAGCGTGAGTGGCGGCCGGCATACGAGATAGTCTATAACTGCTCGCCATATCTGTGCTCGCTTACCGAGGCCGGGTATGCCACCCTCGACGCGCTCAACGCCGACGCCGAAGGGTTCCGCCGGCGGAGCGGCATCATCACCGGGCGCGACAACGGCGTGCTGCAGCTCTACGACAACAATTATAATCTTATATACTACCGCAACAAGACGGCGCGCTATGAGGTCCTCGACGGTTTCGACATGATAGGGTATCTCGGCGATTATCTCATGAACAAGACCAGTCCGTTGACGGCCGAGCTGATAGCGGCCCGTGCCGCCAAGTTCACGGCCGAGGCGTCCAATTACTGGAGCATCGACGACGCCGAGTATCATGACTGTTTCTGCGTGCTCATCGGCGCGACCGACAACCACGCCAAGAATACCTATCCGTTCAAGTTCAGGTCACTGGCCGAGGGCGGCCGCTGGTGCTGGAAAGAGGATGACCTCGATTCCATCCTCGTCACTGACAACAACGGACAGAGCACCAAGAGCTATTCAATAGAGCCGGGTGACGTGACGGCCGACGGTGTTGACATTTACCAAGGCTCATCCTCGGCATTCTGGACACTAATACGTACATGTTTCGCCGCGGGCTGCAAAACCATGATGACGCGCATGGTGGGCGCGATGGAGACGCTGGCCGGAGAACTCGGCATACAGGGAGCGTATATTCACCGCACGGTGTTCAACGTGTTCGATTATTATTTTTGGAGTCATTCGGCACGCTATTTCCCGGCGACGGCATACAATGAGGATGCGGCGTTCAGCTATCTCACCCCGTGGGTATTAGACCCTAACCGTACATATAATAATGTGTATCCGCTGACACAGGCACTTGGCACGCAGTATGAGGCGGAACGTTTGTGGGTGGAGCGCCGCATTGCCTACGTGTGTAGTCTCTATGAGGTGGCCGCGTTCACTGGCAGCGGTGACGACGGCTATGGACGCATAGAGTTCACACCGGCCGCTCCTTTCGATTTCCACGTCACGCCGGCCATCGACATGTATCCGTCGGGTAACCTCGGAGGCGGCCAGAACATCAAGGGAGCCCGTACGCCGGCCGGAGAGGAGTGTATAATCCCTGCCTCTTCAGACGGTCAGACGACGTTCTATCTTAAGGCGCTCGACTGGTACACCTCGATAGGTGACCTGTGCGGCCTCACGCTCACAAGCCGAGGCGGTGACGCCACGGTGGGAGCGTCACTCTCCATCAAGAGCAAGCGCTTGCGGTCGGTCAAGGTGGGCGACGCCGAGGTCTCCAAGGTTCGTTTTAATGCTTCCACGCTGGCCGTGAGCGGAGAGAGCGTGGAGGTGATAGACGCCCGCAACGCGGCGTCGCTGCGCAATGACGTGTCGCTGCTCGGCTGCCCGCGGCTCAAACGGGCGCTCTTCGAGGGGACCAACGTTCCCACGCTGCTCATTCCCGTAGGTGCGAAGATTGAGGAGGTGAGCTTCCCGAGCGGTCTGCAGACGCTATTCCTTCACACTCTGCCGCTGCTCACCATGTCGGGGCTGCGTATCCCCGACGACGCCCTGACGACCATCAACGGCATCTATTACCAGGAGTGTCCGGGGATCACTCCGTTCGAGATATTGCGCAAGGTCTTCAATGCGGGTGGCAATGTGCTGCAATTTATCACCATGATATGGACAACGCCCATCGACGGCACGGCCGACGACCTTGACATGCTGGCCGCATTTGCCGGCAACTCATACAATCCGGATACGGGACTGGGCTATGGCTCCGTGGCGTATGATGCGGAGCGCAACATCCTCACTAACACGGCGGATAAACCAGCCCTGGAGGGCGTAATAAATATCGACGGCTACGCCTACGAAGACTCCGCCGATGCTCTCAGGGCGTTTTTCGGTGCCAATCTGACGATAAACGTGCTCAAGGGGTATTACATACGCTTTGCTGACGATGCTGTCAGGCGTATATGTGCCGAAAAATGGGGCGACGGTACGGGCATAACGAGAGAGATGGCGGCGCAGGTCAAGACAATCAGCAATGAATTCAGCGGTCGTACAGATCTTGTCTCTTTTGATGAGTTCAGATATTTCACTGCTTTTACAGGTAATGGCAGTTGTTTGAGACATTCCGGATTGAGCAGAGTCATATTTCCGGCATGTGAACTCATATTTAATCTTGCCTTAAAAAAGACGGGAGAGATTGATTACATCAAGATTATGCCGGGGAAGAAAGTTACCAGAGCGGATTTGGGTGACTCTGACAAGAATATCCATGTCAAATTAATATATATTCCTGAGTGTACCGCTTTTCATGATTATTTTTTCCGCGGCGTGAAGATAGACAAGCTGTATCTCCATTGCAGCACACCGCCCTCGATACATCTCGGTTACGGTTCTAACATAAATGGTGTGACTGAATTTTATGTGCCCTTAGGTTGCGGCGATGCTTATCAGGCTAATGTGGCACGGAAGGATGGCTATATTGAATATGATTTTGACGCGGATCCTGATGGGGTGATACCGACTTTGTGATAATCATCGGTATTTTTATTCTTATACGAGGATTTATATCTTTGTCATGACAATAAAAAAGAGATGCGATGCAAAAAAATACAAAAGAGTGGATTCAGTACGGTTCTGCCATGTTCATGCTCGGCAGCGGTGTGATTCTCACGTTCCTGTGCTTTTTCCTCAACGAATATGAGGTGAAGGATTCGGTGCTGTGGTATGTGGCGCAATGCCTGTTATATGCCGGCAGTGTTTTCGGAGTTACGGTTTACGTCTCCACGAAATTCGGAGAGCTCAAGAATTTCATCGACAAGAAAAATCAAAATGAAGAGAAATGATACTTACACTGAGAAGAATAGCGAGGCGTCCCGGCTATACAATAGGCCGGCTCTATATAGATGGCGAGTATTTCTGTGACACGCTCGAAGACACCGATAGAGGGCTGTGTCAGGGACAGAGCGTTGACGCATTACGGCGCATGAAGGTCAAGGGCTCCACGGCCATACCTATGGGGAGGTACAAAATAACGCTCAATGTCGTGTCGCCGAGATTCGGCAAGCGTGCCCAATACCAGCGTATCGGTGGCCGTCTGCCACGTCTGCTCGATGTCCCGGTATTCGATGGTGTGCTCATCCATATAGGTAACACCCCTAAAGATACCGAAGGGTGTATCCTCGTGGGTGAGAACAAGGTCGTCGGACAGGTTGTGAACTCAACCGCAACTTTCTACAGATTGGTCGAGAGACTCAATGCTGCGGGGGACGATATTGGGATAGAGATAAGTTAGTTTGTATATGTCAGTAGTTTTGCGACATTCCGTTTGTGAAAATCGAATGTCGCTTTTTATGTTTTGATTATGAGATATTTTCTGTTCTTTATACTCGGAGTTGCCGTAGGTATGTGCATAATATCATTGATACCATCGGCCGGCAATAGCCATCGTTCGGTCATCCACGAGACTGTCGTTGATACCGTTATTGATACCGTGGAGTACCCTAAGCCGGTACTGCGTGATAGTGTCGTTGTGCGTCATGAGACCAGGCTGCTGCCGACAGTTCCGGCTTCAGGCAATGATACCGTGGCCCATGACAGTGTAGAGGTTGTCATTCCCATAACGCAGAAAATCTACGAGGACAGCACATACAAGGCTTATGTCAGCGGCTATGATGTTACTCTCGACAGCATATCGGTATATCGCAAGACTGTTACCATACGGGAGAGGGAGCTGATAACCAAACACTCACGTGTCGGGTGGGGAATTGTTTGCGGAGCTGGATATGGCCGGCAAGGTTTTTCGCCGTATATTGGGGTCGGAGTGTATTACAGGATTGGGAAATAACACATTTCCTAAAATAAAAATCCTATTAATACTAAGATTTTTCATGATCTTTGTATCATCAACCATATCAAGAGTTGCAAAATGCAGCTTAAGGGCCCGCTGTCTGCGAAGATGGCGGGCCGTTTACGCCGGGCTGCCGACACCATAGAGATTTAGGCGAGGGCTGTAACTGCCCTTTGTTTGACACAAGTCGCCTGTCGCCTACAGGCGCAATCACAGCCCTGAAACTTTATTGTTCCGGGGCTTTTGTTCTTTTACGTGCAATTTTGCGATTAAATTAATCGCAAAATTAATAATTAAACTTATAGAATTGATAGAATCCTGATTTATTTGTTTAACTTTGTAGCGAAATATAATAATCAAGTATATAATTGTATGAAAGGCTATAAAGACTTTGTTGCTAATTTGGCAAGAAATAATGATAATCGTGTGTTTCTCAATTCAGATGAGAGACATGCACTTGTTGTTCTTGTTGAAATTTTTAAGCAAGCAAAGGATACGGTTAGAATATTTGCAGGGAATTTATGTGAGCATGTTGGAAATGAACCAGATTACATTGAAGCTGTCAGTGACTTTATAGAGCGAGGAGGAAAGATTCGTATTTTGCTTAATAAATTAGACGAGAAATCAATGAAATCATCCAACCTTTTTAAAAGATTGGCCTTTTATGAAGATAATCAGAATGACGTTGTAGTAAAAAAAACAACAGCAGAGCCATATTTTATGCAGGATGGAAATAAGAATTATGTTCATTTTACTATTGCTGATGAAAATGCGTATCGCATAGAGACAGATATAGAGAATAGAACAGCAGTATGTAATATGAATAATCCGGATATAGCTAAAGCCTATATAGCAATTTTTGATGAAATATTCTCTCAGGATTATTCTGTACAGGTCCAACTAAATGATATGTTTAAATGAGACTTGCTGATTTCTCTTCTTTTATAGAAGTGGCGACTACACTTAATATAGCATTAGTCGCCATTGAATATGTTAAGACTTATACAAATGTTCTTTGTAGTCAGGTTTTTAATTTTCAAGATTTTATAAACAAGTCTTTTGTAAAATGTGAAAAGATTTTGGTTGATAGAATGACGTTAGAACACATCCCCTCTGTTTCTGTAGAAGGACGTAGTACTAACAGTCTTATTGAGAAAGCGAAACGTGACAGAGAAAAAATTGAAGAAAAAATTGAAGATGAGAAAGGTCGTTTCAATAATAAGATAAAATCTGTGTGTGAGGCGAAAAACATATCTTCTGTGGGATTATGGCATTTCCTTTTAGGATTGGTCGCGTTATATGTTATAGGTATAGCTGGCGATACGGAAACGGCGGTTATGAAATCAATATGGTGCTGTATGATTGTATGCACTATTGTTTATTCGGTTGTAGGTTGGCTTTCAAAAGAAGAGAGTGAAAACAATGTGTTTTGCAATTATTCATCTTTGCGTCATTCCATAGTATATTTTGTTTTAGCACTTGGAATTTCTTTATTGGTTAGTATTTTTTGTTGCGTTAATGGCTTCTTCTATAGTATTTGGGACTGGTTCCTACCAGTAACACTACCATTTATTTATTCCAATTTTTGGCAGCTGTTATAAAAGTTTGGGGGAAAGCGCATGCGGTCAAAAATGAAATAAAAAAATCTTCTGATGAAATTCAAAATAACTGTTCCAAACTTAAAGCTGAGGTTGACAGCTTACTGACAGTATGTAGTATTAGTAATCGATTAGGTGTTGAGTCGCCATCAATCGATGTTTCTGACAATCATTCACAAAACAATACCGGCAGGGAATAAACATTTTCCCCGCCGTTTTCTTTGCCATCCCGATTTTTCTCATTACCTTTGCCGATGCTTACAAACTGATAGATATTCTATCCGGCCGAGCACCGTCATGCTCACGCCTTGCGATGGGCTTTTTTATTGCCGTCACGGCAGCGGGTGTCAGTACCCGTATCTTTGTGGGTAATCAGGCAATGCCACGATATAGCGGCTGCCATCTCGAAATTGAGAATGCTCTCCGGAGAAGTCTTCAGTTTGTAAGCAACGGGATGTGCAGCCGTTTTCTGTATCTCCGTGCCGGAGGAACCGGCAATGCTTACAAACTGAAGCTATATGCGACAAAAAGAAATTTCCATTGGTTGGGCAATGACCCAGCCCGATGTGTCCGCGGCTCTCGACCGCGTGCTTGCGAACATCCGTTCGCTCAGTGACAAAT
>CABUXJ010000040.1 GCA_902495455.1 uncultured Prevotella sp. | reverse complement strand
GGCGGCCGCCTGCGGCTGACCGTGGCCGACACGGGCCGCGGCATGACAGAGGAGGAGAGCCGCCGGATATACGACGCTTTCACCCGACTGCCCGGTGCGCAGGGTGTCGACGGGGTGGGGCTGGGGCTCTCCATCACCCGCGAGCTCGTCACGCTGCTCGACGGCACGATAGACCTCGATACGGCCCCCGGCCGCGGCAGCACCTTCACCGTCAGTATCCCGGTCGCCGTTGCCGACGCCTCACCGTTGTCTTCACCTCTTTCTTCATCTCCTTCTTCACCGTCTGCGCTGTCTTCGGCCGCATCATCGGCCGCCGACGGTCCGGCTCTGCCCGACCGTATGGGCGTCCTGGCGGTCGACGACGACGCCTTGCAGCTGCAGTTGCTCCGCGAAATGCTCTCCTCGCTGTCGGCCTCGCGCTGGGAGGTGGTGACATGTTCCGACGTGAACGAGATGTGGACCAACGTCGCTACGGGTCGGTTCACCTTGTTGTTCACCGACATCGAGATGCCCGCCATGAACGGTTTTGAGATAGCCGCGCGCCTCGGTGACGTTGTTCCGGCGGGCTGCCGGCCGGCGGTGGTGGCCATGACGGCCCACGACGCCATCAGTGACGCCGACTTCCTGCGGGCCGGTTTCGCCGCCTGTCTGCACAAACCGTTTGCCGCCGCAGAACTGACGGACGTCATCCTCCGTGTCACGGGGCGTGGCGATGGAGTGGCGCCGGCTCTTGATTCGACCTCTAACATATCGCCGTCGTCACACGCCGACACATCTGTTATATGTTCATCGTCATGCGCCGACGTATCTTCCATATCATCATCGTCACGAGTCGCCACCTCTTCTATATCATCATCGCCGGACTCCGTTCCCGTTTCTTCTCTCCGCTTCTCCGCTCTGACGGCCTTTGCCGATGGCGACGAGGACGCCGTGAGGGAAATCCTGACGAGTTTCCGGACGCAGACCGCGGCCGATGCGGCCGCCATGCGCCGTGCTGCCGAGACACGGGACGTACAGGCGGCGGGTGGTCTGGCCCACCGTCTGATTCCGGTTTTCACGATGCTCGAATCGCCAGTAGTCCCCGTCATGCGCCGTCTCGCCGACGCACGCCAAGCCGGGGATGTCCCGGTGGAGTGGGGCGAATGGTGTCGGAAGGTGATTGAAGAGCTGGAGGCGGTGATGAATTCCTGATTCAAAACTCGTAATTCAAAAACTTTTCTTATCTTTGCAAGATATATTTCATAGAGAAAATGGCACGGATACTGATTGTAGAGGATGACCTCACCTTTTCGACAATGCTTCGCACGTGGCTCGGCAAGAAAGGATTCGCTGTTGAGACGGCGAGCCGCGTCACGGCAGCGATGGCGCTGTTCGGAGGCGGTGGCAAGGGCAAAGGGAGGGACGGCGGCGCTTTCGACCTCGTCCTTTCCGACATGCGGCTGCCCGACGACGACGGTCTGCGGCTGCTGGAATGGCTGCGCGGGCGCGGTGACGGCGTGCCGTTTATCGTCATGACGAGCTATGCCGAGGTTCAGAATGTCGTGCTGGCCATGAAGGCAGGGGCCGACGACTATATCGCCAAGCCCCTCCAGCCGGACATACTACTTCAAAAAATCAACGACGCGCTGGCCAAACGCTCTTCCGATGCAGCGCCGGCTTCGTCAGCGACAAAGGCCGCGACAGCTGTATCGGCCGCCGCCGCGCGAGAAGACGGTTTCATCGAGGGGACGAGCGATGCCGCACAGCGGCTCTACGGATATGTGGGACTGGTGGCGCCGACACCGATGTCGGTGCTCATCCTCGGGGCGAGCGGCACGGGAAAGGAATATGTGGCGCGCCGCATACATGCCATGAGCCGCCGCAGCGACGGGCCGTTTGTCGCTATCGACTGCGGCGCGATACCGCGTGACGTCGCCGAATCAGAGCTGTTCGGCCATGTGAAGGGCGCCTTCACCGGTGCCGTGACCGACCGTCGCGGTGCTTTCGCGGCGGCAGATGGCGGTACGCTGTTTCTCGACGAGGTGGGCAATCTGAGTTACGACATACAGGTGAGACTGCTGCGCGCCCTTCAGGAGCATTGCATCCGCCCGGTGGGAGCGACCGAAGAGACCGCCGTCGACTTCCGGTTGGTCTGCGCCACAAACGAAAACCTGGCTGCCGCCGTGGCCGCCGGCACGTTCCGAGAGGACCTCTATCACCGTATCAACGAATTTACGATACAGATGCCGGCCTTGCGGGACCGCGGCGCCGACCTCTATCTCTTTGCCGATCTTTTCCTCCGGCAAGCCGGCCGTGAGCTTGACCTTTCCCTTTCGGGCTTCGCTCCCGACGCTTCGGCACTGCTGGCTCGCCACCCGTGGTCCGGCAATCTGCGCGAACTGAAGAATGTCGTCAGGCGTGCCGCCCTTCTGACACAGTCGGGTGTCGTCGACCGGCAACATCTCGAACAGGCCATGAACGCCATGACCGTACCCCAGCAGGACCTCTCCGCGACCGTCGCTGCGCCATCGGTCGCTCCGACCACAACGCCGATAGCCCCGCTCCATGACGCCGGAACGGAGGCGGAACAGATCCGCCATGCCCTGCAAGCCACAAACGGCAACAAGAGTCTCGCCGCGCGGATGCTCGGAATAGACCGCAAGACGCTCTACAACAAGCTGGAAAAGTATGGCATAAACGTCTGACAAACGCACGGTAGACCTCGCATTACCGGTTTTCAAGATGCAAAAATCATTGCCGGTAGTGTGTGTCACCACACCATTCCACACGTCCGGTGTGGAAAAACTCCACATTATTCCACACTTATCCACACTCCCTTTCACACCTTCTTGACGCCCGCTTCTTCTTTATCTCCCTTTAAATCAAGTGTTTCCGTTGTGCCTTGTAATTCTGGCACGGTGATTGACATTATATCATTAGAAACAATTGATTTATTAATTTAAAATAGAAGAGAGTATGAAAAAGTTAGTGATTATGGCAATTCTTGCCGTTGCGATGGTTTCAGTAAGCAGTGCATATACGTCCAAGAGCCGCTCCACGGTGGCCGACGAGCCGGTGAAGACCGACACGGTCAAGACGGACTGCAAGGCGAATTGTCCCGAGAAGGCTGCTGCCGACACTGTCAAGGCAGCTCCCCAGGACACAACCAAGACTGCAAAATAGGATGTCGCATTACGGCATAATTGTATAGAGAGAATTAGGATAGAATTCAACATGTCTGAGATTCACCGCCGCGGGTGTGCCAGTGATGGTACGTCCGCGGCAAACTTTTTGTTTAAGTGAAGAATGAAGAATTTATTTAAGTGAAGAATGAAGAACGAAGAGTGAAGAATTTGCTGCCGCCGTTCAATTCCCTTCACTTCAGATGGCCAAGGTTTATGTGGCAAGTGAAGAATTTGCTGCCGCCGTTCAATTCCCTTCACCTTATATCTGTCCCAAGTACATGGCGGCAGCAAATTCTTCACTCTTCGTTCTTCGTTCTTCACTTTTTATGATTATCTTTGCCGGAGAAACATCCAAACGGTATGGAATGAAGGCTAAACGGTATGAGACAATATCCATTCGCATGGCGGCCGGACTGCTTGCGGTCTTGATGACGGCCTTTGTGCCCTGTCATGCGCAGGATAAGAAAAAGGCGGCAAACATCGGGGTGGGTGTCAACCGGCGTGCCGCCGACGGCTCGCTTTGCAGCAACGCCAACATCGGCCTGTTCGCCAACGTCGACACCTTGCGTGGCGCGCAGTTGTCCGTGCTCACCGGAGTTGTCCGGCGGGAGATGCGCGGTGTCAATGTCGCGTTGCTATCGGCTGTCAGCCACGGGACTTCCTGTGGCGTTCAGGTGGCCGGAGCGGTCAATGCCTCCAGCGGCACGATGCGCGGCGTCCAGATAGCGGGCATCGCCAACGTAGCCCGTGAGTTCAACGGTGTCCAGTTGGCAGGACTCACCAACGCCTGTACGACCCCAATGCGCGGCATCCAGCTCAGCGCGGTGACGAACATCGCGATGGGCGTACGGCGCGGACTGCAAATCTCCGGCGTTGCCAACATCTGTTCGTCATACATGCGTGGCATCCAGACGGCCATATACAACTATGCCGACACGCTCAACGGTTCGCAGATCGGACTGTTCAACGTCTGCGTCAGTCATCCCCGCGGTGTGCAGGTGGGCGTCATCAACTACAGCCGCGACACGCTGGCGAGGAAAATCGGACTGGTCAACATCAGCCCAGCGACGCGCATCGACTTTCTCGCCTACGGCGGTTCGTCAACGAAAACAAACCTCGCCATGCGCTTCCGCAACCGCAGCACGTACAGTATAATCGGTTTCGGAACCCATTATATGGGCTTCGATGAAGACTTTTCCGGTGCAGTGTTCTATCGCCTCGGACAGTATTTCCAACTCTCGCCGCGCCTCTCCATGAGCGGCGATGTTGGTTTTTATCACGTGGAGACTTTCGCCAAAAACTCATCAGAAAAGCCCGAACGGCTCTACTCACTGCAAGCCCGAATCAATCTCGACTGGCAACTGGGCCGCACGCTCGGTGCTTTTGTTTCGGCCGGATATGGCGACACGCGCTACTACCATCACTCACGGCGCTACCGCGCCCGCCCTATCATTGAGGCGGGACTGTCACTGAAGTACAACAGAAAATGACAACGACGATGAAAAGGCTGACAATCATATCCATACTATTGACCGCACTGCCGTGGACAGCCGTCGCTGCGGAGACCTCCGACACGCTCTCGGCGGCTTCGGCAACACTTGCTCCGGAGACCGTGGACAGCATGGCGAGCCATTATCTGAGGCTTGTGACTTCTGAGAGTGATGAGATTTTTATGAGGAGTGGGGAACGAGAATTGTGGAGCAGAAACAGCGACAATGCTCCAAGACTATCCACATCTTTCTCTTTGGGGGAAGAGACTGTGGCAAAGGCTGTCAACCCCCAATCCCCCTTTGGGGGAACAAAAAGGGGCTATTGGCTCGCTGCGGCCGAAGTGATAGGCATCAACGCCTTCGTGCAGTGCTTCGACCGCTTCGTTCTTGACGCCGAATATGCCCAGATAAACCTCCACACCATCCACCACAACCTGAAGACGGGCTTCGTCTGGGACAACGACCAGTTCTCCACCAACCTCTTTGCACATCCGTATCACGGCGGCCTCTACTTCAACGCCGCCCGCAGCAACGGCCTCAACTTTTGGCAGTCGGTCCCGTACGCTTTCGGCGGCAGTCTGATGTGGGAGACGATGTGTGAGATTGAGCCGCCCGCCATCAACGATCTCATGGCCACGACCATCGGCGGAATAGCCATCGGAGAGGTCACCTACCGCGTCAGCGACCTCATCTACGACGACAGCAAGCGCGGCATGGCCCGCTTCTGGCGTGAGTTTCTCGGTACGCTGGTCTGCCCCATCCGCGGACTCAACCGCATCATCCGCGGCGAAGCGTGGCGTGTCCGTCGTGACGGTGGTGGCCGCTATCACGACTACGACCGTCTGCCGGTCTCTCTGTCGCTGTCTGCCGGCATGCGTTATCTCGCCGACGACAACGCCATGTTCCGCGGAGAGACCAACCCCTACGTCAATGTGGGACTTGTCTACGGCGACCCATACGATGAGACGACCAACCGTCCGTATGACTATTTCACGGCCGACGTGACCTTCGGGCTCAGTTCCAACCAGCCCCTCATCAGCGGCATCCACCTGCTCGGACAGCTCTGGAGCGCACCGGTCTATTCCGACAACGGCATGCAGGCGGAATTCGGACTCTTCCAGCACTTCAACTACTACGACTCACAGCCCGTCAAGGACGGCACCAACCTCGTTCCCTTCCGCATCTCCGAAGCCGCCTCCGTCGGTCCGGGACTCATCTACCGCTTCCCCGCGGTGGGCAATCTGGCGCGCCTCGAGCAGCGCATCTTCCTCAGCGGAATACTCCTCGGCGGTTCGCTGAGCGACTACTACAGCTTCATCGACCGCGACTACAACATGGGAAGTGGCTATAGTGCCAAGGTCCACACGACGATGGACTTCGGCCGCTACGGCCGTTTCATGCTCGGCGCCGACTACTACAACATCTTCACGTGGAAGGGATATGAGTCCCACGACCCCGCGACCATCGACCCGCTCTACCTCAACGCGCAGGGCGACAAGGGCAGTGCGCTGCTCTTTGTGCTCACGCCGCGCCTGCAGTTAGCCCTTACGGACAACCTCAGCCTCGACGTCTCGGCGTCCTACTATCTCCGCGAGACCCACTATTCCTATCACGATGACGTCCGCGCCCGCACATTCACGGCGCAGCTCGGGCTGGCGTGGAGGTTGTAGGGGCGGGACTGTAGCTCTTAAAAAGAATATTAGGGGTTTGTAAAAAGGATGCGTTAATATCTAAGCAAATGTTGCGCAACTAAAAAGGTAAACCGTAATCACCAGGAAAATCCTCGCAGACAATATCTGAAAAAGACACGGAAATCATGTCTTTGATTTTCTTACAATATTTTGCTCGTAAATCAAGCGAGTCTATTTCTTCTCTTCTTGACTTGCTGAGTTCAAGGAAACCGGTGTCTTGCTCAATGCCCAAAAAGCGTCTGCCGGTTAGTGACGCGGCTATGCCTGTCGTACTACTAACCGCAAATGGGTCCATTACCCATGCACCGGGCTTTGTCGAAGCGAGCATAATTCGTGTCAAAAGGTTCAGTGGCTTTTGTGTCGGATGCTTCCCGCAGGATTTTTCCCAGCGCGCTATGGCCGGTAGCTGCCACACATCAGTCATCTGCTTACCACCGTTGATGGTTTTCATTAGTTCGTAATTATAATAATGTGGCTTGGTCTTATGTTTCCTTGCCCATATCACGAACTCGGTGCTATATGTGAAAAAGCGGCACGATATATTTGGGGGAGGATTGGTTTTTGCCCATGTTATGACATTAAGAATCCTGAAGCCGGACTGCTGTAATGCGTTTGCGACAGAGAAAATGTTGTGGTATGTGCCGCTGATCCATATAGTTCCGTTATCTTTCAGCTTTTCCCGACATAGTGTAATCCAATGCAAATTAAACTCATTGACGGTGTCTATACCGCTATTTTTATCCCAGTCTCCCTTGTTCACACTTACGATTTTGCCGTTCTGCACGCTGATACCGTCATTACTGAGGAAATATGGCGGGTCGGCGAATATCATGTCAAACTTGAACTCAAATTGCGGAAGCAGGGTCATACAGTCGCCTTTGAGCAAGGTGAAATCATGGTTGTTGGATTTATAATACGAGGAAATCATTTTCTCATCTTTTATGCTTTATCTTTTACGGTGGCAATGAAATCACCCATATTTGTCAGGTTGAACACATTCGGAATGGCATAATAAGCTTCCTCTAATTTGTTTCTTGCCACATTCCAACCAATTCCGTCTGTTATCCATACAAATTCAAAGTCTTCCTCGTTGTTGATTTTCGGTCCGATTTCAGTGTATGACCGTGCCACTTCATTGAGTTTTGAGCCGCTTCCACTATAGAAATTGACTTCGACAAGATAAGTCTTTTTTGATGTTTCTATAGCGAAATCAAATATTTTCCGGTCTGTACCCAAGGCTTTGGATACATTGACAAACTCTTCGGATGACACTTGCGAGCGGTATTTGATGCCAGCCTTTGTAAATGTGTCAGCAATAAAATGCTCCATTATACTACCACTTCTGTTCTTCCGCGCGTTGGTGTCGAGTCCCGTCTCTACACCAAAGACAAAATCCACCAAATCCTTAATCTTTGAGTTGCGGAAGACTTCAGCAAGTCCGGTGCTTTTTCTTGTCCGTCTTTCGTGTTGCAATCAGTATGTCCATCACGTCAAAAGCAGTCTTGTCTCTTTTCCAAACCGCTTCGACCGCTTCACGCAGATTGTCTTTGCCAAGCAGAAAATTTAATATGTTGAGACTGATGGCGATGTCGTCAACGTTGTCTGCAATCTTCTTGAAGTCTGAATAGAAGTCAAGTGTGGCGTTGGTTTCTTTCAGTTGTGACATGAATGTCTCGAACTCTTCTTTTGTATGTGCTTGTTTCATAGTGCCAATTTAAATCTGTTGAAATTTTCCGAGATGTCATTTATGTTGAGGCTGTCGTCTTGTCTCGCATAGTTACGCACAAGAATTTCTGTTATTTTGCCTCGTTTTGATCCATTTGAATTTATGTTTCGTGATGCGTGTACCCTGCAAATGTTGTAGTCTTTAAACAAATCGTCGAGGAAACGGTCCTTAATGTTATTGCCCAAACAATCTGAGTTGCTGAGCATAAAGGGTATGCCAGCATCTTGGAGACGGTCACAAAAGCATTTGAGACGTATCTGTTCATCATCATTGAAAGAATCTTTTGTATAGTCGGTGAAGTTTGATGTGTTGTTCAGCGGGCGATACGGAGGGTCAAAATAGAAGAGATTATTCTCCCCGAGATATTCAAGTGTGTTCTCAAAGTCTCCGGTCAATATGGTTGCTCTCTGCAATAGACGGCTGTCTGCAAGTATTGTTTCCGGATCACAAATAAGTGGATGCTTGTAACGTCCGTGCGGGACGTTGAATCTGCCGGCCTTATTTACGCGATAAAGGCCGTTGAAGCAAGTCCGGTTAAGGAAGAAGAAAAGTGTTGCGTTTTCGACCGGGTCTACGGGCTTGTTGTTGAAACGGTCGCGGATGTACATGTAATATTCCTTTTTTGCATCCTCATCCCCAATCTTGTAGTAGTCATCTTGAATGGCGGAAAGCGAACTTATGAGTTCCTTCGGATGGTCACGTACGGTGGTATAGCAGTTTGTCAGTTCTGGATTTATATCATTAATGACAGCATGTGTGACATTCTTGTATGTTTGAAGAATATGGAACAACATCGCACCGCCACCCACAAACGGTTCTATGTAGGTGACATTCTCTCTCTCGTCAAAATCAGCAGGAAGCAATGCTTCAAGTTGCTCTATGAGTTGTCCTTTCCCACCAACCCACTTGATGAAAGGTTTTGCTTTAACCATTATCGTGTAATAAGATATAATCAGAGCCCAAAGGTACAAAATAAGTTGCTAATAATCATCCCTTACTCGAATAAAATGTGATAGAATTCCTTTCCGTAGAGTTTTTGCGAGAAGTGAGAATAGCGCCGAACCATTCGCCTGTATTGGCACCTTATCCCAATCCTTAGGAACCGGCGGGAACACTTTGTCCCTCCCGACCTACCCTCTGGCACATGCTTATATCACCCGCAAGTAGGGTCCCGACCAGTCGTGACCGCCTCCGTGCCACGTAACCACCGGCATATTTAAACGCAAAGGCCGCAAAGACGCAAAGTTTCATTGCAATTGTATTAATCCCCAACAGAAAACTTTGCGTCTTTGCGGCCTTTGTGTTTAAATATGCCGGTGACGGTCGTGGCCCCACTTTCCGGCGACATTTTGCGTTGACAAGCCGAACTGTTAAATACTCGGAATAATCCTGACAAACACCTCTCCATATTTGAAGAATTTGAAAACGAAATCCCCGCGGCCGCAAATTCTTCAAAATTTCGCGTGCATCTTTTTCTTCCTGAGCGTCAATGTGTTACGGCAAAATCTGTGGAAGTGTGCAATCTTTTCGGCCGAAAAGTCTTGCCGCGGGGCCCTCCCGGCATTGCAACGGGGCCCTCGTTGCATCGTGACGGCAGCCCCGTTGTGATGCGGCGGCGGCCCCGCGACGGACCAACGGGGGCCCCGCGGCAAGACCGCCGCAATTTTTTTGTCGCGAAATGGCGGCCGAATGACGAAAATGGCGCGTTCGTGCCGTTTTTCTGAACGATTTTCGTGTGTTAAAATCCATGATATTATTCGGACAAAACGATATGCACACACTGCCGGCCGACACCCTGTCAGGGTGGAAGTGAGTCGTATGTGTTAATCAGAGTTAAGGCTAAACAACCTGTGAGAGTTGTCTTTTTGTTAAAGATTGTTATAATCGGGGGGGTGAAACGCATGTATCAAAAAATCTTTTACTTTTGTATCTGGTGTCAGCAGCGGTCTGCTTCACCATACGGCGGAACTTTTGTGGTGCTAACAATGATAAACGAAACAATTACTAACATAACATCAAACAGTATGAAAAGAAGATTACTATTATTGGTTACCTTAATCACGGCCGTCGCGGCGCATTGCGCAGATTTCACGGTGGACAATCTCACGTTCACCACTCTCGATGACGCGGCTCACACGGTGCAGCTGACAAACGCAAGTTTTCAGAGCGAAGAACTGAATATTCCCGAGACGGTGGAATATGAAGGCGTCACATATACCGTGACATCCGTCAATCTGAAGATATCCAGTTGGAGCCCGAACCTGGGCGCCGGAATTACCACTGTGACAGTACCCAAGACCGTGGAGGAAATCGTAAACCTTCGAGGCGGCAGTCTGAAGTCCGTTCTGTTTGCAGAAGGCTCGCGGTTGAAGACGATAGCCGACAATGCCTTCCAAAACTTTGCAGGCACCGAGATTACCTTGCCCGAGAGCGTGGAGACCATCGGGATGAAGGCGTTCTACAGATGTTCGAACCTGACGACGGTCAATATCCTTGGCCACGTCAAGACCATCGGTGAGAGCACTTTTGAATGGTGTTATGCCTTGACAGCCGTCTCCCTGCCTGCCGACGTGGAGACTATCGGAGCAAAGGCGTTCTACTATTGCCAGAAACTGCGCTCAATCACTATCCCCGGTAAGGTCAAGAACATCGGTGAAAGCGCGTTTGAGAGTTGTATAGAGCTGATTGACGTCACCCTGTCTGCCGGCGTGGAAACCATCGGGGCGAAGGCGTTCTACAAATGTGCGGCTTTAGAGACGGTCAACATCTCCGGTGACGTCAAGACCATCGGTGAGAGTGCGTTTGAGGGATGTTGGGCGCTGACCGACATCACCCTGCCTGCCGGCGTGGAGACCATCGGAGCAAGAGCTTTCTATGAATGTCGGGAACTGCCCTCAATCTCTATCCCCGGCAAGCTCAAGGCTATCGGCGAGAGCGCGTTTGAGAGATGTTGGAAGCTGACCGACATCACCATGCCTGATTGTGTGGAGACTATCGGCAAAAAGGCGTTCTACTATTGTGAGAAACTGCGCTCAGTCACTATCCCCGGAACGGTCAAGACCATCAGCGATGGCGCATTTCAGTATTGTGAATTGCTGGCAGACATCACCCTGTCGGAGGGCGTGGAGACCATCGGGGCATACGCGTTTTATATCACCAATCGCAATCTCCTTGGAATAAGGACTGTCGTGCTGCCGTCGAGCCTTACCTCCATCGGCCACTATGCGTTCAGATACGCCGAACTTCACCTCTCCAGCCCCACACCGCCCGCAGTGGAGGCGGACGTCTTTGACGAAACGGTGAGGGTCGTCGTGGACGACTACGAGTTGTTCCTCACCTACCTGAATACCGATGTGTGGAAAGACTACGTGAAGGGGCCGGAGCTCGCGGTCGACGGCCTTACATATCAGTTGCTGTCCGACAGTGAGGTGGAACTCGTCGGCCGACCGAAAGACCGGCAGGTCATAACAATCCCCGAGGCGGTAGACTACGGGACACGCCGGATGGCCGTGACCGCCATACGGGACTATACGTTCGGATATGAAAACATATGGGAAACGCTACCTGACAGTTCGATAGTGGAGGAGCTATACGTCAAGCCGCAGCTGACCACGCTCGGCGTGCAGCATTTTCCCGCCACCCTGAGGCACATCGAACTGCCGAAGAGCCTGAAGCGGATAGAGGACTACACATTCGAAAACTGCGGACAGCTGAAGGACATCAACGTTCCCGAGGATCTGGAGTATATAGGCTCCTACTCATTCAGCAAAACAGCAATCGAGTCGTTTGTCGTACCGGCAAAGGTGACAAAGCTCGAACTGGGCACATTCGGTGACTGCAAGTCCCTCAGGAACGTGACGCTCCATGACGACATCACCCGACTTGTCGGGGCATTTTGGGGAACACCGATTGCAAGCATCAAGTTGCCGGCAAACCTCAAGGTGCTCACGGACGGCTGCTTCAGGGACTGCGAGAACCTGACCGAGCTGTCGCTGCCCGACGGTATTGAGTCTATCACTATAGACGTCGTGGGCGGCAACACCGGCGTGACCGAGCTGCGTGTACCGCACACGGTGTACAGTCTGTTCTTTTCAGAACCTTATGGCGGCAAGACGCCCCAAAACCTCAAGAACGTGTTTGTCGTCGGCAGCACCGACAGTGACCGTTATTATGATGTGGATGGTGTGGTCTTCAGAAGAACGAATGCACTCGACAGACCGAATCTGATCTGCTATCCTTTCAACCGCGATGCTGAGGAATATACCGTGCCGGACGGGACATACGGAATATATCGTGAGGCGTTCAAGGGCGTCGCAGGGGTGAATGGCAAGCTGAAGAAGGTAAACCTGCCGGAAGGACTGGTGAGCATCTCTGATTATGCCTTCATGGACCGTTGCGGTTTGGAGACCGTCAATTTCCCGCAGTCCCTGATGTCTATCAGTGACGAGGCTTTCAAAGGAGACAGACGGCTCAACGTGAGGATACCGGCGTCGGTCACGAACATCGGAAACAACGCTTTCTCCGTAAACACGATAAGTCTCGACGTCGTCGATCCGTCGACACTCAATTGCAAAACATTCTCCGGTTCCGTCGTATGCGTCAAACCGGAAGCCGTCGAGGCATACCGCAACGATGCGTTCTGGGGACAATACACCATCGTCAGCGACATCCGGGATACCGACGGTCTCGTCTATCTGCCCGAGGGAGAAACTGAGGCAAGACTGGCCGGATTTGTGAAGTTGCCCGAGGGCACGCTCGACATCCCGCAGACGGTGACCATCGACGGCAAACAGCGCAGCGTGACGTCGATAGGTCCGAAGGCGTTGTCATGCGGTCTGTTCGACAAGGTCAACGTGCCGTCGACGGTGACGACCATCGGGGCATCGTGCTTCACGTCGTGCGACAGTCTGAAGTCGGCCGACATCGGAGACGCAAAGTTGGACCTCGTGAACTTCTTCGACTGCGACAATCTGAAGGAGATCACGGTGGGAGCCGGCAACACTTATCACACCCTTGGCGACGGCCTGCTCTACAGCAGGGAGATGGACACGCTCCAGGTATATCCCAAGACATCCGATATGGAGGCTTTCGTCCTGCCGCAAAGCGTCAAATACATCGGAAGTCAGGTGCAACAGTGGATGTTGAGAAATGAGTATGACGGCAATCTGAAGAAGCTCTACTCGCTCTCTCCGACCATACCGGAGTGGTTGAGCACAAATACTAATCATCTCAATGCCGTCATCACGCTCTACGTACCGGAGGCTCTGGTGGAGACATACCGCAACACGCGCTGTTGGAGCGCATTTAAGAACATCGTCGGTCTCACGGACGAGGAGGTCAACGACATCCTCACGGGCATCTCTGAGACAAAGGCCGCTGACGCCGGTCGGACGGCTGACGACGCATACTACACCATCAGCGGCGTGCGCGTCACGAAGCCGGGCAAGGGCCTCTACATACATAAAGGAAAGAAGCTCGTCATCAAGTGATGGGTTGAGGCCATGCGGCCGCTGACACGCAGCAAGCCGGCAGAACGTTCGTCACGGAGCGTCTGCCGGCTTTTTGCAGTTTTGGAAAAACATTCCAAGGCGCATCCGGCAGGCATCCGGTTGTATTCCGGCCGACATCCGGCCGGCTTCTACCGGCGGAATAACATTTTTTAGTCTGTAAACCAACGGATTATGACTAAAAAAGCGTAACTTTGCGCTGTTTAATTCGGATTAACATGAAAATAGCATTAATCGGCTATGGCAAGATGGGCAGGATGATAGAGGAAATCGCCCGCAGCCGTGGCCACGAAATCGTGAGTATCATAGACATCGACAATCAGCAGGACTTCGACAGCCCTGAGTTTGCTTCGGCCGACGTGGCCATCGAGTTCACCGCGCCCCAAGTGGCCTACGGCAATTATCTGAAGGCCTTCGCCCGCGGCGTCAAGGTGGTCAGCGGTTCGACGGGATGGATGGCCGACCACGGCGACGACGTGCGCCGGATGTGCGAGAAGGAGGGTAAGACGCTTTTCTGGGCTTCCAACTTCTCCGTCGGCATGGCCATATTCTCGGCCGTCAACCGCTATCTGGCACGCATCATGAACGGTTTTCCGCAGTATGACGTGCGCATGGAGGAGGTCCACCACGTCCACAAGCTCGACCATCCGAGCGGCACGGCAATCACTCTTGCCGAGGAAATCACCGCTGCCGTCGACCGTAAGAACTCTTGGACCGTCGGCACGCTGACGCAACCGGACGGCACGGTCGTGACAGAAGGCACGCCCGCAGCCGACCAGCTGGCCATAGACAGCATACGCCGAGGCGAGGTGCCGGGCATCCACACAATCAGCTACGACAGCGACGCCGACAGCATCACCATCACACATGACGCCCATTCGCGTCGCGGCTTTGCCCTCGGAGCGGTGCTCGCGGCCGAATTTACGGCGACACACAGCGGTCTGCTGACAATTAGTGACATGTTTAAGTTTTAAATTTGAGGAGTATCGCGGCTTCGCCGCTTAGGAGTTAAAGGGAGTTATCGCGGGCAAAGCCCGCTCGGAAGTTAAAAGACGATACCTGATATCACTGGTTCAGGCTTTTCCCCGACAAGACATTTGTCTTTTATCTCCTTAGCGACCGCGGGGAGCGATATCTCCGTTTGACTCCTTTTAACTCCTTATAAAAAAAACATCCAATGAAAAATAAAAAGCAATGGCTGAAGTTTATCGTCGTTCTGGTGCTCTATCTCGCCTTCCTCGTGTGGGTGAAGAGCTGGTTGGGCATCATCGTCATACCGTTCATATTTGATGTTTACATCACCAAGAAGATCAAGTGGCAGTGGTGGAAGGACTCTGTCAATCCTGTGACGCGCTTTCTCATGTCGTGGGTCGACGCCATCGTGTTCGCCCTCGTGGCCGTCTATTTCATCAATCTGTTCTTCTTTCAGAACTATGTCATACCCTCCAGTTCGTTAGAGAAGTCGCTCCTGACCGGCGACTATCTCTTCGTGAGCAAGGTGAGCTACGGCCCGCGCATCCCGCAGACGCCGCTCACCATGCCCCTGACGCAACACACGCTGCCCGTTCTCGACTGTCCGTCGTACATCCCGTGGCCGCAGTGGGACTACCGCCGCGTCGAGGGACTGGGCAAAGTACAGCTCAACGACATCGTCGTCTTCAACTTCCCCGGCGGCGACACCATCTGCACGGCGCCGCAGGTGCGTGACCAGGACTACTATCAGATATGCTATCAGATCGGCTACGGACTCTATCCGCCGACCTTCGACATCGACTCGCTCAGCGCGACGGACCGCCGCCGCTACTTCGACTTCATCTATGCCGCCGGCCGCAACTATGTGAAAGAAATTCGCGCTGAATACGGCGAACTGGCCACGCGCCCCGTCGACCGTCGCGAGAACTACGTCAAGAGATGTGTCGGACTGCCCGGTCAGACGCTCCAGATACGCGACCGCATCGTCTATCTCGACGGCAAGGCAAACAAGGAACCGGACAACGTGCAGTACACATACTACGTCCGGCTGCTCCAGTCGCTGCCCGACGAACTGATGAAGGACCTCGGCATAACGATGGAGGACCTCATGTGTCTCAACACGGCGGGCTATATCCCGCTGACGAAGCGTGCCTACAAAGAGCTGTCACGGCGCAAGGACCTCGTTGAAATCATCGGCCCGGTAATCGAGCAGGACGACCACTTCACATATCCGCTCAACGGAAACAAGCACTGGACGGTCGACAACTACGGTCCGGTGTGGATTCCCAAGAAGGGCGGAACGATAAAGCTGACGATGGACAACATCGCCGTCTATGAGCGGCCGATACGTGTCTACGAGGGCAACGACCTCCGGATAAGCGACGGTCGCATCCTCATCAACGGCAAGGAGACATCGGAATATACCTTCCGGATGGACTACTACTGGATGATGGGCGACAACCGCCACCGCTCGGCCGACTCGCGCATCTGGGGATTTGTCCCCGAAGACCATATCGTGGGCAAACCGATATTCATTTGGTGGTCCAGCGATCCTGACCGCGGAGGCTTCAGCGGCATCCGCTGGAACCGTCTGTTCCGCATGGTGGACAATATCAAATAGCGACCGAAGCGGCACGGCCGCACGGCCGGCAATGAATGACATAATCAGAAGAGACATGAAAGCCTGTGTGAAGTTTGCCTTGACATTAGTGATCGCAGCCGCGCTCACTCTGGCGTTCCGCGCACTGGCTTTCACCGTTTGCATCGTTCGCGGTTCGGCACTCCAACCGGAGTTCATCGCCGGCGACCGTATTCTGGTCAACCGCTGGAGCTACGGACTGCGCACGGGGCGCATGGGCGGGCTCTTCAGCTACGGCCGTCTCTGTCGCAGTGAGGTGTGCCGGGGTGACATTGTGGCCTTCGACAGCCCTGCGGACTCTCTGCCGGGCGTCTTTGTTGCCCGCTGCCGTGCCGTGCCGGGTGACACACTGAACGCCGCCGACGGCCCCATGATTGTCCCCGGAGCCGTCACCTGTGCCGATCAGGAATACTATCTGATGGAGACTATCGGCGGCACGGGCAAGTCCGGCGGCCGTCAACTCGGCCTCGTTCCCGAGAGCAGCATTATCGGCCGCGTCTGCATGATTGTCTACAGCCACGACGACACCTATCCCGTCTACGATGGATACGTTCGTGGGAGAACACTGATAATAAAATGAAGACGAGGAGGGAGGAGTGTGGAGTGAGGAGTGAGATATGTCTTGTTACGTGATTTTCCTCCACAATAAAAACACATCTCACTCCTCCCTCCACACTCCTCCCTCCACAATAAAAATATGACCGCCCTCCTTTCAATGACATATTTCGGTCCCGTGCAGTGGTATCAGAAGCTCCATAGTCACCAGACCGTATTCATAGAGCAGCATGACAGTTACGTGAAGCAGACGTATCGTAACCGCTGCGTCATCGCCACGGCCAACGGACGGCAAGCACTCACCGTGCCAGTGGAACGCAACGCTAATATCTCCGATATAGTCGTAACTGATACTTCTAATATTGCCACCGCCATGTCCGATACAAAAGCCGCCGCCACTTGTGCATCCTGTAACGACATCCGCATCAGCGACCACGGCAACTGGCGCCATCTCCATTGGCACGCACTGATGAGCGCATACAGCGAGACACCTTTCTTCGAATATTATGCCGACGACATCCGCCCGTTCTTCGAACAGCGCTGGGACCGTCTCTACGACTTCGACATGGCCATCTGCCACAAGATGTGCGAGCTTTTGGACATCTGTCCCGACATCCGTCTGACCACGGAATATGTGCGTGCTGAAGATGTCATGCCGGCTTCAGGTATCCTCGACCTGCGCGACGCCATCAACCCCAAACATCCACTTCCCGACGCCGATTTCACCCCGCGCCGCTACTATCAGGTCTTTGAGTGCAAACACGGCTTCCAGCCAAACCTGAGCATCCTCGACTTGCTCTTCAACATGGGGCCGGAAAGCATATTGTATCTGTGAAGTGAAGAGAGATTTCTTTATCATATATATATAAAACAGGCTGGCTTACCAATACGGAAGCCAGCCTGTTTTAATGTTTTATTCTTGTCTTTTAGAATCTGTATCATCCCTGCCTCTCTTCGTCTCACTTGAATATCAGCGTTGTGAGCCGTTCGGGAGCGAAGAGTTCCTGTGCCACGGCCTGTATGCGGTCGGCCGTTACGGCGTCGATGCGGTTGAAGAGAGTGTTGATGTCGCGTCCGTGGCCGTAGTGGAGGAACGTCCTTCCGAAGTCGAGGGCAAAGCTCTCGCGGTTGTCGCAAGCCACGGCCAGCTGGCCTTTGAGCTGTCTTTTGGCCGTGGCAAGGGCCGTGGCGCTCAGCGGACGGTCCGTCATGCGGTCCAGTTCGCGGCGGACGAGCCGTCGGCAGCGGGCGATGTCGCGAGGGTCGCAGCCGAAATAGACTGACCACAGACCCGTATCGGAATAGGTGACCATCGTGCTCTCGACGGTGTAGACCAGCCCGTGGCGTTCGCGGAGCGATACGTTGAGGCGGGCGTTCATGCCCGGACCGCCGAGGATATTGTTGAGCAGATAGAGCGCCATGCGGCGGTCGTCACCGGCGCCGAACGTCCGGCAGCCTGTCATGACATGGGCCTGATGGGTCTCTTTGTGGAGAATGACCTCACGGGCGGTGTAGGGCGGCAGGGCAGGGGAGGGATTTCCCGTTTGCGGACAAATACAAGAGTGTGTTCCTACCGTCGGAGAGTCCTCCGACAGCGGCCCGTCCGTCGTACCGGAAGCGGAATAGTACTCTGAGGCCGGCCTGTGGGCGCGTTCCGACAGCAGCCTGCCTGTTATACCGGAAGCGGGCGAAGAAGCCGTCAGAGAGGCCGTAAGGCGGCCGAGAAGCGTTGTCAGACGGCGGAAGTCGATGTCGCCGTAGACGAAGAAGACGGCGTTGTCGGGGCGGTAGTGGCGGCGGGCGAAGCCGGCGACG
>CABUXJ010000039.1 GCA_902495455.1 uncultured Prevotella sp. | reverse complement strand
CTCCCAAAGGGAGGGAGCTGGATATGTCTAAGCCTGTGTAAATATTCCATTGTGGAGTTTCGACCCTACGGTCGGATGAAAGGCGCAGCGCATGACGTTAGTCATGCCTTTGCGTACTTCCGTATGCGCGACTGCGCCATCTTTGTGTCTTTGCGTTTAAAATAAGCACCCTTTGTCAAAATAATTCTGAATTTAACCGCAAAATTCAGGGGCACTTTCCAAAATTTTCCCGCCACGCTCCCAAATTTTCAAATCTCGCGAAGGTCAAAATCGCGCGGTTTTTACGGTTGAAAAATCACTGTTTTTGCAACGGGTTATCATACAGTCACTTACAATCCCGCAGGTCTCCCTTCCCTTGTGGAGGGCGGGGTGGGGCCCTCCCGTAAGGGCCTTATTGCATTGCAACGGGGCCCTTACGGCATTGCAACGGCGGCTCCGTCGCAACATGACGGCGTGCTCGTTGCGATGCAATAGCGGCCCCGTTGCTCGACAAGACCCTCTTTTTGACCTCAAAATAGCAATCAAAAACCCGCGAAGTTTTGCAAAATTTGAAAGCCGCGGGGCCCTTAAAAGATTATTTGAAGCCGCAGGTCTCTCCCCCTTGGGGGAGTCGGAGGGGGCCGTCGTGTCCTTTAAGGCCCTTATTGCTCTCAAGTATGCAAATCTTTGGGCGATATTCTGAACAGTGTTTTGTAAATAAATATGGTCGATATCTATGTCGTGGGATATATACAAATAAAAAAGGTGAGAGTGGTGCAAACCGAATCTGAAAATCAGAGGACTCGGATTGCACCACTCTCACTCTTTTGGCTTATCGTCAGATCGGCAGCCGGTTGCTGCCGTTCTTTCATTTCTTTTTCACCGGTTCGCAGGTCAGTCCTACGCCGAGCTTATTGAATATCTTGCGGTCGACCTCCGACAGCATTACGGTCGAATGGACCTGACAGCCACGCAGTTGCGGCAGTACGCCGAGAGCCTTGCGGCAGTTTTCGTCAGCTTGCGAGAGCACCGACAGTGCCACGAGCACCTCGTCGGTGTGCAGACGCGGGTTGTTGCCTCCGAGATATTCGACTTTGGTCTTCTGTATCGGTTCGATCATCGCCTGCGGGATGAGCTTGACGCTGTGGTCGATGCCGGCCAGATGTTTCGATGCGTTCAGGATCAGGGCCGCGCTCGGTCCGAGCAGTGGTGATGTCTCTGATGTTATGATTGTGCCGTCGGCCAGACAGATGGCTGCGCAGGGCTTGCCGCAACGGTCGCGGCGTTCCTTTGCGGCGACGGTGACGCGGCGATGGTCGGTCGAGATCTTTGCCTGATTGAAGAGGATCTGTATCTTCTGGACCTCGCCCTCGTTGTTGGCTCCGTTGGCAAACTTGTTTGTCGCGTCATAGTAGCGGCGTATGATTTCGTCGTTGGAGGCTTCGCGGCAGACGTTGTCGTCGCTGATACAGAAGCCGACCATGTTGACTCCCATGTCTGTCGGCGACTTGTACGGATTGGTGCCGTAGATGCCTTCGAACAGGGCGTTGAGCACGGGAAATATTTCGATGTCGCGGTTGTAGTTGATGGCAATCTTGTTATAGGCCTCGAGGTGGAACGGGTCGATCATGTTGACGTCGTTCAGGTCGGCCGTAGCGGCTTCGTATGCGATGTTGACGGGATGCTTCAGCGGGAGGTTCCATACGGGGAATGTCTCAAACTTGGCATAACCGGCCTCGACGCCGCGCTTGTGTTCGTTGTAGAGCTGTGAGAGACATACGGCCATTTTTCCCGAGCCCGGGCCGGGGGCGGTGACGATGACGAGCGGACGTTCGGTCTCGACATAGTCGTTTTTTCCGAAGCCCTCCTCGCTGGCTATCAGTGAGACGTTGTGCGGATAGCCGTCGATGAGATAGTGGACATACGACTTGATGCCCATGCGCTCGAGACGCTTGCGAAAATCGTCGGCCGAATGTTGTCCGTTGTAGTGGGTTATGACGACGCTGCCCACGGTAAATCCGCGGCCGATGAACTCGTCGCGCAGACGGAGCACGTCCTCGTCGTAGGTGATGCCGAGGTCGGCACGCACCTTGTTCTTGACGATGTCCTCGGCGCTGATGACAATCACGATTTCTATCTGGTCGCTGATGGTGCTGAACATGCGCAGCTTTGAGTCGGGCTGGAATCCCGGCAGCACACGGCTCGCATGGTAGTCATCAAAGAGTTTGCCGCCAAGTTCGAGATAGAGTTTTCCCTTGAACGTGGCTATGCGTTCCTTGATGTGTTCCGACTGAATACGGATGTATTTGTCGTTGTCAAAGCCTGTCTTCATTTTTATCTTTTATTTTTATTGTTCTTATTATCCGAAAACAATAAAACCACCTGCCGACTGTCTCCGCAGTCCGCAGATGGCTTTGTTCTAAACAATCTTTTTAGCGAAATATCTCACCGGATACCACACTGACATGAAGCCCACGACAATCACCGTGATGAATATGAGGATGATGTCTGTCGGGTGGACGCTCACGGGATAGGCGTCGACGACAAACGAGCCGCTCGACCGTCCTAAGCCCACGAGGCCGTAGGTCTGCTGCAGCCAGCAGAGCAGCAGGCCGATGACTATGCCCGCCGTGGCACCCATAGCCGAAATCATGCGTCCCTCAAAGAGGAATATGCTCCGTATCTGGTGGTCTGTCGCGCCGAGATTGCGCAGCGTCACCACGTCGTCACGCTTGTCGATGATGAGCATCGAGAGGCTGCCGATGATGTTGAAGCATGCCACGATGAGGATAAAGGTGAGGAAAATGTAAGCGATGAGTTTTTCCACTTTCATAATCTTGAAAGTGTCTTCTTGTTGTTCGAAGCGGTCCAGGACGCGATAACGTCCGGCGGCCAACCGTGTCATCTCGGCCTTGACGGCGTCAAAATCGCTGCCGGGACGCAGCCGCAGCTCGAGCGCGCTGACCATGCCTTGGCGGTCGAACAGCGAGCGGGCCATGCCGATGTCGGTCAATATGTAGTTTTTGTCATACTTGGCCTGCTTCACGTTAAACAGCACACCGGGTGAGAAGACTTCTCCTTCGGTGAAACCGTCCGTCGGGTCGGCCACATTGAGTTGGCCCTCGCGCCGCGGCGCATATATCTTTATCGCGCCGCTGTATGCTATTCCGGTGCCGAGCATTTCGGCTAAGCGTATTCCCGGAATACCGTAACTGAGGTCGGCGACATGCAGTTCGAACGTTCCGTCGCCGACGAGGATTTCCGTGATGTGGGTCAGACTGTCGAAGTTGTCCTGTACTCCCTTCACCACGACCATCGCCTGGCGTTCGCCATATACGGCCAGCGCCATGTCTTCGACCGTCTCCGTGGCCACTTCTACCTGAGGCAGACGGCGTATGGACGTCAGCACGGGGTCGTCGGCCGGCGCGGCCTTGCCCTCCACGGGGATGACTTTCAGTTGCGGATCAAACGAGGTGAAGAGTGAGGCGACCAGATCGTGGAAGCCGTTGAAGACGCTCAGTGTCACCACCAGAGCCATAGTGGCCACGGCGACACCCACGACGGAGATGCCGCTGATGATGTTGATGGCGTGTGTGCTCTTCTTGGAGAAGAGGTAACGGCGTGCGATGTAGAAGGGGAAGTTCATTTAGGATTACTTCTTGAGCAACTCGTCAATATGCTCGATATAATCTAATGAGTCGTCGATGAAGAAGCGCAGTTCGGGGATGATGCGCAACTGGTGGCGCGTGCGTGTGCCCAGCTCATATCGGATGGTCTTCTCGCTGGCGGTGATGTTCTTCAGGATTTCCTCGCCTCTTTCGCTGGGGAAGATGCTCAGGTAAGCCGTGCAGATGCTCAGGTCGGGCGACACACGTGTCCGCGTCACAGAGACCATCACACCGCGCATCATGCGTGTCTGCTGCTGGAATATCACGCTCAGTTCCTTTTGCAGGAGCCGGGCTATCTTGTTCTGTCTTGTCTCTTGCATATCTGTATATGTGTTATATTTTGGTTGCAAAATTACACATAAATCGCGAGATTTATGTATCAATGGGGTAAAAAAGAAAAAGAGACGGCCCCCTACAACCGTCCTTCCTCGCAATAACTGTAATAGCGGCCGTCGGTGACGATGACGTGGTCGGCCAGGTATATGCGCATGGTGTCGCAGGCGGCCTTGAGGCGTTGTGTCAGACGGTCGTCTTCGGCGCTTGGCTGCGCGTTGTTGCTCGGATGGTTGTGACAGAGGGCGATGACGGTGGCGTTGGCGAGCAGTGCCTCTTTGATTATCAGTCGCACGTCGACCGCCGTCTCGCTCAGTCCGCCGTGGCTGAGCCGCATCCGCTTGATGAGTTTGAAACTGCGGTTCATCAGCAGAACCCATGCTTCCTCTACGTCGAGGTCCTGCACGAGTGGGTGGATGTGGTTGTAGATGGCTGTCGCCGAGCCGAGGTCCTCGCGCTCCTCGGCCTTTTCCAACTGCCGCCGCTTACCCAGTTCGCAGGCCGCAAGAATCGTGATTGCCTTGGCCGGTCCCATGCCGTTGTATGCCGTCAGTTCGCGGACGGTCTTTTTCCCCAACGTGTTGAGATTGTTGTTGCAGTCGCCGAGCACACGTTTCATCAAGTCCACAGCGCTCTCGCGCGTCGAACCGGAGCCGATGAGAATGGCCAGCAACTCGGCACTTGACAACGCCTGCGCACCAAGCCTTTCCAATTTTTCCCGCGGACGGTCCTCTTCGGACCAATTATTTATGGATATGTGTTCAATCATTCTTCCGATTTGGTAAATCCGATGGGATTGCGTTTCAACTGTTTTCTGTCTGTCTGCAATTCTGCCAAAGCCTGATTTATCAGTTCCAACTCAATCCTGTTGCTTTCATTTATATCGTTTTGGTCGGCTAAAATGTCGTTCATCTCTTGTTTGATACGACTTATTTCATACTTTATTCCCTTTATCTCCCGATCAATAGATAATTCATCAGCCATTTTTCTGAAAGCGACAAAAGTCCTCATTATTCCTCGGTTGATTTCTATGGCAGCTTTAGAGCGTAGCACACTGCTCAACATAGCTACGCCTAATTCTGTAAAGGCGTATGGCATATATTTGATGTTGCTACCACGACCTGTACTGTTCAAGGTCACAAATTGTGACCTTGAACACACATTTGCTTCTTCCTGGGTAAGCCGGAACATGAAATCATCTCCTTCAAATCTCTCAATATTACGCTTGACGGCCTGATTCAATTGCTTGGTTTCCACACCATATATGTACGCAAGATCACGGTCAAGCATGACTTTTTGTCCGCGTATGTCGAATATCTTATGTCTTATCAGTTCAAGTTCATTCTCCATACCTTTTATTTATAGAAGTTCTTCTCAAACGCTTGGAACTCGTCTTCCCCTCTTACGCAGCGTTTCCACCATGCTTCAATGAATCCGAATCCGTAGCCCATGAGTTGGGTGAAGGCGGCCGCGACGGAGATGGCGCCGATGCGGAGACTGCGGTTTTGGCGTGCGGAGTCGGCGAAGATGAGGATACAGTAGGCCGATATCGGCAGCCACGGTGCGGCGCAAAGCCAATACCAGCGGTCGATGTCGTCGTAGTGCATGAGCACGCGGCCGACGGCGGAGACGAGCACGAGAGCTATGATGCCGACGGTGAACACCATCGGGAGCAGGTGGACGAGCTTGAGTGACTCGGGATATTTTTTGTAGAGATTGATGCGTGCGATGCCGCTGTTGTAGACCTGACGGAAGAACTTGCGCAGGTCTGTGCGGCGCTTGTGCCATACCCATGCCCCGGGAAAGAGGCGGCAGTGGCAGCCGGCCTTGAAGATGCGTATGCTGAAGTCGATGTCCTCGCCGAAGCGCATGCGTGAGAAACCGCCGAGGCGGGCATAGACGTCGCGGCGGATGCCCATGTTGAACGAGCGTGGATAGAACTTGTCGAGTTTCTTCTTGCCGCCGCGTATTCCGCCGGTGGTGAAGAAGCTCGTCATGGAGTAGGATATGGCCTTCTGTGTGTCGGTGAACGAGGGGTGGGCGCAGTCCGGTCCGCCGAAGGCATCGGACGGTTCGCGTCTCAGTTCGTCGTCGACGGCTTGCAGATAACCTTCGGGCAGGACGACGTCCGAGTCGAGCACGATGAGCCATTCGCCCACGGCACGTTCGGCGCCGTAGTTGCGGCTCTGTCCCGGTCCGGAGTTTGGCTTGGCATGATATTTGACGTCGAGGCGTTCGCTATACTTCTCCACGACGCTGCGGCAGTCGACGGTAGAACCGTCTTCGACGATGACAACCTCGAAGTTGCGCAGCGTCTGACGTGTCATACTGTCAAGCAGCTCGTCCACTTCGTCGGGACGGTTGAATACGGGGATGATAAATGAGTATTTCATGATGACAGGAAATAACCCCAAAACCAACCCCTAACCACCTAAAACCCACCCCAACCCTCCCAAAGGGAGGGAGCTTGATATGCTTTAAGGTGTTCATGTCATTGATGATACCAACTATCATATTGCATCAATATATTGTATCAATAATCTATTGTATTAATGCAATACATATTAATATCAATCATAACGTAACCTACCGGATGCACTTGTTCATCGCGTGTCTCGCTAATCAAGCTCCCTCCCTTCGGGAGGGTTGGGGTGGGTTTTAGGTGGTTAGGGGTGGTTTTTTGGTTTTGGTGTGAGTTTTAGAGCCTTACTCCTTCACGCGCTGCAGATAGCTGCCGTCGCGTGTGTCCACCTGAATGAGGTCGCCCTCGTTGATGAACAGCGGTACGCGCACCTCGACACCTGTCTCCAGTGTTGCGGGCTTGGTGGCGTTGGTGGCTGTGTCACCCTTGATGCCGGGCTCGCTGTGTGTGATGCGGAGGTTGGTCTTCACGGGCATTTCGGCATAAAGGATGGTCTCGGTGTCTGCGTCGCTGACCACCTCGACGATGTCGCTTTCCTTCATGAAGTCCACGCCGGTGATGAGGTCCTTCTGGATAGGCACCTGATCGTAGGTCTCCTGATTCATGAAGATATAGTCGCTGCCCTCCATATAGAGATACTGATAGGGACGGCGCTCCACGCGGACGTCCTCAAGAGCCTCGCCGATGTTGAAACGCTTCTCCAGTACGCGGCCGCTGACCACATCCTTCAGAGTGGTGCGCATGATGGTGTTACCCTTGCCGGGTTTTACGTGCAGGAAGTCGATACAGAAATACAGCTTGCCGTCCATGCGGATGCAAGTACCTTTCTTGATGTCTTGTGACTTGATCATGATGTTATAAATATTGTTGTTTTACTTGATTATTCGTCCCGTATGGTCTTTTTACGGATGCAAAGGTACGGAAAAAATAGAAAAAACATTAATCTTTGGGCTAAAAATCGCGTATCAGTTTGGTTATTTGGAAATTAATAACTAATTTTGCAGCCCAAAAGCGAATATAAACAATAAAAATAATAAAGCAATGAAGAGAACATTTCAGCCGCACAACAGAAGACGTGTCAACAAGCACGGCTTCCGTGAGAGAATGGCAACAAAGAACGGCCGCCGCGTATTGGCTTCACGCCGTGCGAAGGGTCGCAAGAAGTTAACCGTTTCTGACGAGCACCACGGAAAGTAATCCGCGGCTCGCCGATTGTCTATCGACAGGAACAGCAGATGGCAGAACGAACGCTCGTTCTGCCATCTGCTGTTTTTGTACGATATCATCGGCCACGTAGTTGTGGTAAGACGAAGGGATATAACTCCTAAAACATTGTGCACAAAGCAGGCTCGCGACCCGTCGCGACCGCCAGACCAACCATATATATAAATCAACCGTACGGGTTGAACCGGTTGGCAGTGAGGCGGTCGTGACGGGTCGCGAGCCTGCTTTGTGCACAATGTTTTAGGAGTTATATCCCTTCGTCAGTCTTATTTGACCTCCCATGTGTCGTTGGTCATGAGCAGTTCCTCAAAGTTGTGATACTTCTTCTGGGCGCTCACTTCCTCGATCTGAGCCGTGACGGCATCATTATATGTCGGTGCGTCGACGTCGCGGATGACACCGAGGGCCACGGGGAAGCCCTTCTCGGGGTCCATCATGGCCAGTTTGAGCTGGAGGGTGTTGTCCTCTGAGTGGGCGTCGTGCACGAGGATGTCGTCCATCGTATAGCCGTCCTTGCCGATTTCGACGACCTTCAGGCCGAAGCCTTCCTGCACGAGACCGTACTCGTTGTTCTCACCGAAGACGAGCGGCTGTCCGTGCCGGACGTAGATAGCGTTCTTCTTGCGGCCCTCTTTCGTATATACGGAGTCGTAGCAGCCGTTGTTGAAGATGACACAGTTCTGCAGAATCTCGCACACCGCCGCTCCCTTGTGGTTGTATGCCGCCTTGAGCACCTCCACCGTTGCGGGAGCGTCGGTGGCCACGGCGCGTGCGAAGAAGTGGCCGCGTGCGCCGAAGCACAGTTCCGCCGGGCAGAACGGGTCCTCCACCGTGCCGTAGGGGCTCGACTTTGACACGAATCCGCGTGGGCTGGTGGGCGAATACTGTCCCTTTGTCAGACCGTAGATACGGTTGTTGAGCAGAATCATGTTGAGGTCGATGTTGCGGCGCATGGCGTGTATGAAGTGGTTGCCGCCGATGGCCAGTCCGTCGCCGTCACCGCTGATCTGCCATACCGTGAGGTCGGGATTGGCAACCTTTGCGCCCGTTGCGATGGCTGCGGCACGGCCGTGTATGGTCTGCATGGCGTAGGTGTTCACATAATAGGGCAAACGGCTTGAGCATCCGATACCCGATATGACCGCGATGTTGTGTGGAGCCACGCCCACCTCGGCCATTGCCTTGTGGAGCGAAGCGAGGAAGAAATGGTCGCCGCAGCCGGGACACCAGCGCGGCTGTCCCTTCTTATATAAGGCGGGGCCCGTAACGGGGTTGGTGACATTCATATTATTTGTTTTACTTGTTTCCATTGCTATCTTATTTTCTTTTGTTTATTTCAATCAACTTGTAGGGACATATTCTTGTATTTGTCCGTTCTCGCAATTCTTTATAAGCAGGTTTATGTCGTCTGCGTCAGCGTCACATTTCACATTCAACTTGTCCTTGTTCCATCTTTCCGGATTAAGATATATGTATTCGTTTATCTTGTCGTATGACTGTTGATTTCTAACGATATGGTCGTAGTATCTGCTTTGCCATAGATGTCCGTCAAAACGAGGCCATCCCTTTTCCTTCACGCCATGAATATATCCTACTGTCGTGCGACTTTTCAGATATCGCATCATTTGCGGCAGTCCAATGTTGTCATCCGACATAATACTTATCAGACAGTGGAGATGGTTGGGCATTATTACTGTATTTATGAGTTCTGCGCACTGATAGACCGAAAACATCTTGTCAAGAACTTGATGTACCATCATTCCTGCGTCATTAAGTTTCATTTGTCCGTTCTTCACGCATCCAAACAAATTATATCTGTTTTTCGTCACTATCGTAACAAAATAGCAGCCTGTCGTAGAGTAGTCATATCCTTTTAATCTGATACTCTTTCGTTTTGGATAAACGTCATGTTGTTTCATTCGTTATGTGGTGTTGCGGACAGATACAAGAATTTGTCCCTACAAGCCCTTAGAACGTTGATTCGGTATTACCACTGAGCAACCCGCGGAATGCGGTGGTGAGCTCGCTCACCACGAACGGCTGTCCCTTGACCTGATTGTATTGCTTGGGTACAAATCCGTCGACGTTGGCGCGCAGCCATGCGGCGAGCTGCCCGAGGTTCTGTTCGGCGACGACCACGTTCTTGTACTTCTTGAGCACTTCGGCCGTATTCTTCGGCAGCGGGTTGATGTACTTGAACTGTGCTAAAGCCACTTTGTGGCCTTCGGCGCGCAGTTCCTCCATAGCCGAATAGAGATGGCCGTAGGTGCTGCCGAAGCCCACGATGAGCAGCTCGGCATCGTCCTTGTCGCCGTCGACCTCGAGGTCCGGCACCGGTATGCGGGCCACCTTCTCCGCGCGCAGCCGGCACATGCGGTCGTGGTTCTCCGGATCCGTCGAGATGGCGCCCGTGCGGCCGTCTTTCTCCAAACCGCCGAGGATGTGGGTGTAGCCCTCCTGACCGGGCACTGCCCAGTAGCGTGCGCCTGTTTCGGGGTCGCGCTCGTATGGAGTGTAGTTGTCTTTCTGTGCCTCCGTCACGCGGTGGGGGCGTATGGCGGGCAGTTCGGCCATCGACGGCAGTTTCCATGCGGCCGAGCCGTTGGCGATGAAAGCGTCGGTGAGCAGGATGACCGGCGTCAGATGCTCGACGGCCATCTTGGCTGCCGAATAGACGGCGTCGAAACAGTCCGTCGGGCTTGTGGCGGCAATCACCGGCAGCGGGCTTTCGCCGTTGCGTCCGTAGAGAGCCTGCAGCAGGTCGGTCTGTTCGCTTTTCGTGGGCAGACCCGTCGAAGGGCCGCCGCGCTGTACGTCGATGACGATGAGCGGGAGCTCGTCGATGACGGCCAGATTGATGGCCTCCGACTTCAGACAGATGCCCGGTCCGGAAGTCGACGTGGCGGCCAGAGCGCCGGCAAAGGCGGCTCCGATGGCGCTGGCGCAGCCCGAAATCTCGTCTTCACACTGGACCGTCTTTACGCCGCACGACTTGTGCTTGGCCAGTTCGTGGAGTATGTCCGTGGCCGGAGTGATGGGGTAGGAGCCGAGGAAGAGCTGCATGCCGGCCTTTTCGGCGGCGGCGATGAGGCCGTAGGCCGTGGCCTTGTTGCCGGTGATGTCCATATAGCGGCCGGCAATCTTCTCCCGCGACTCGATGCGGTATGTCGCGGGCACGCTGGCGTGGACGTTGTGACCGTAGTCATAGCCGGCCCGGACGACCTTTATATTGTTCTCGGCCACCTGCGGCTTCTTGGCGAACTTGTCGCGGAGGAAGTTGTCGACGAGCGAGAGGTCGCGGTTGAACAGCCAGCAGACCAGTCCGAGGGCGAACATGTTGCGGCACTTGAGGACCGACTTGTTGTCCATGCCCGAGCCGGCCAGACAGTCCTTGACCATTGTCGTCAGCGGACAGGCCACGACGCGGTCGGGGTCGATGCCCATCTCGCCGAGATAGTCGTCCGTAGCAAACTGTGCCTTCTCCAGGTCCTTCGGTCCGAAGCTGTCGGTGTCGATGATGATGGTGGCCTGTGGCTTGGCGAAGCGATACTGCGTCTTGAGCGCGGCGGCGTTCATAGCCACGAGCACGTCACACTGGTCGCCGGGCGTATAGACCCGTCCCGCACCGATGTGCACCTGAAATCCCGATACGCCGGTGAGCGAGCCTTGCGGGGCGCGGATGTCCGCCGGATAGTCCGGAAACGTCGAAATGCCGTTGCCCACGGTGGCCGACACCGTGGAGAAGATGTTTCCGGCCAGCTGCATGCCGTCGCCGGAGTCACCCGAGAAGCGGACCACGACTTGGTCAAGCTCCTTCACTTCCAATTTTTCTGCCATACTCTTTTTTGTATATTATCGTTTGTTTATGTTCGTTGTCGTTGCTCATTTTGCCGTCGTTATGTGATGGCGGAGCGAATATCACGGATTTTCCTGCAAATTTCGCAAAGATTATTGATATAGCAAAATCTTTTCTATATAAAAGGCCCAAAATCGTGAAAGACTTGTCATAAATAAAGCCCTGAGTGTTACATTGTTGAAGGAAATCCGTCGGATTTGTGTTATTGTGTAATAATCCGAAGGTCTAACACCCACCTAACACTCGCCTAACACCCACCTAACACCCACCTAACACCCGCCTGACACCCACCTGACACCCACCCCAACCCTCCCAAAGGGAGGGAGCCGGATATGTCTAAGCCCGTGTACACATCCCATCGTATGGCCTCGACCCGTCACGACCGCTTCCTTATCTCTCTAGTTATACATGTTATATGTAAGGGCTTTCATCCTTCATCTCGTAGGCACCCTCCCCTTGGGGAGGGCCGGGGTGGGGCCCCGCCTTTGCGTTTAATTTAAACGCCCTTTGTTAAATTAATTCCGAATTTAACCGCAAAATCCGGAGGTACTTTCCAAAATTTTCCCGCCTCGCTCCCAAATTTTCAAATCTCACGAAGCTCAAAATCGCGCGGTTTTTCCGGTCAAAAAACCGCTGCTTTTACAACCACTTGTCATACAGTTACTTACAATCACGCGGGTCTCCCTTCCCTTGGGGAGGGTGGGGTGAGGCCCTCCCGTAAGGGCCCCGCGGGGTTGCAATAAGGCTCTTACGGCATTGCAACGGCGGCCCCGTTGCAACATGACGAGCACGCCGTTGCAACCCCGCGGGGGCCCCGTTGCTCGACGAAACCCGCTTTTTGGTCCAAAAACAACCGTCAAAAACTCGCCGACTTTTGCAAAATTTGAGAGCCGCGAGGCCCTTAAAGGATTATTTGAAGCCGCAGGTCTCTCCCCCGTGGGGGAGCCGGAGGGGGCCGTCGGGCCCTTTTCAGCCCTTATTACCCACAACAACGCGAATCTTCAAGCATTTTCCCGAACACGATTTTGTAAATAAATATCAGAGACATCCACATGGCCCTACCATTCGTCCACGAACGTCGCAGCGCATGACGTCGGTCATGCCTTTGCGTACTTCCGTATGTGCGGCAGCGCCCTCTTTGTGCCTTTGCGCCTTTGCGTTGAAATATGTGGTTGGTTATGCGCTCCTACGATTGTATGAATAGCTTCTCTGCTTTGTGGCGGACGGGATGGCCTTTTCGGTAACAAATTTGCTTTTCTTTCGTTTATAAAGCGGATTTGTTGTATCTTTGCATAAGATAAGTTGCACTCGGCAATTTGTGAAAAAATTCACATTGCGCTCGTTTGCATTATCTTTGCATTAGATTAATGAATAACATCACAGATATGACACAACAAGAGAAAACCCGGATAGAGGAGCACATCGTCGACGTGCTCAAGACGGTCTATGACCCCGAGATACCGGTCAACATCTATGACCTCGGACTGATATATAAAGTGGATGTCCGTGACGACGGCGACGTCGACATCGACATGACCTTCACCGCGCCGTCGTGTCCCGCCGCCGATTTCATCCTTGAGGACGTGCGGCAGAAGGTCGACAGCGTCGAAGGTGTCAAGAGTGCCAACGTCAATCTCGTCTTTGAGCCAACGTGGGACCAGAGCATGATGACAGAGGAGGCGCGCGTCGAACTGGGATTTGAATAATGGTGAGTGGTGAATGGTGAGTGGTGAATTGGTCGGCCTGCGGCCGATGTTGAGTTGTTGAATTATGAATTACGATGGAGATTCCAACTCCCTTTCAACCCTTTCAACCCTTTCCAACCAACTCCCTTCAACTCTCATTCAACCAATTCCTCTCTAACCAACTCCCTTCCAACTCCCTTCAACCCTCATCCAACTAACTCCTTTCACTTATCGAAGCGCTAACGTAAATTCACCATTCAACAACTCAACATCGGCCGCAGGCCGACCAATTCACCACTCACCACTCACCATTCACCATTCTTCACTCACCATTCAAATATGAAACCGGTATATTTCCTTTCCGACGCCCATTTAGGCTCGCTTGCCATCGACCATTCGCGCATGCACGAACGCCGTCTGGTCCGTTTCCTCGACAGCATCAAGCACAAGGCCGCCGCCGTCTATCTCCTTGGCGACATGTTTGACTTCTGGTACGAATACCGTTATGTCGTGCCCCGTGGCTACACCCGTTTCCTCGGCAAACTGTCCGAACTGACAGACATGGGTGTCGAAGTCCATTTCTTTACCGGCAACCACGACATCTGGGCATACGGCTATCTCGAGCAGGAGTGTGGTGTCATCATCCACCGGCAGCCGCTGACCACCGAGATCTACGGACGCACGTTCTTCCTCGCCCACGGCGACGGAATGGGCGACCCCGACCGTAAATTCCGCTTCATACGTGCCGTCTTCCACAACCGCATCTGCCAACGTCTCTTCTCGGCCATCCATCCGCGTTGGGCCATGCAGTTCGGGCTGGCATGGGCGCGCCACAGTCGCCTGAAGCACGCCCGCACGGAAGAGCCCGCATACATGGGCGAGCACCGCGAGCACCTCGTGCTCTACACCAAGGACTACATCCGCAGCCACCCCGACATCGACTTCTTCCTCTACGGCCACCGTCACATCGAGCTCGACCTCCAGCTCACCAAGCGCACCCGAATGATGATTCTCGGCGACTGGATCAGCCAGTTCACATACGCCGTCTACGACGGTGAGCATATCTTCCTCGGCGAATATGTCGAAGGAGAGAGCGTGATGTGAGGAATTGTTTCGAGGAGGGAGGAGTGTGGAGGGAGGAGTGAGAATAGTCTTTTCTCAAGGAGAGTGTATTGTTCTGAAGGTCTTAAAGACCTTTGTTCCCCACAGGACTATTCTCACTCCTCCCTCCACACTCCTCCCTCCTCGAAAAAATATGCAGACAAACGTTCGCTTGTTTGCATATTTTATATTATATTTGCACGCACAAGTACACCCGTGGGGTGTTGATGATACGTACATAGGATAAAATTAATAGAATAACTATATATCAAAACAAATATGCAAACAACAATCTACAAAAAGCGGATTGCTTTCATACCATTGATGGCAGGCGCACTGGCGTTAGCAGGCTGTACTAACGGCGATTATGATTTCAACGAGGTTGACTCCACGTTGGGTATCGGTGGAGAAGGGATCGTCCTACCGGTCAGTTCGACAGACCTTATCTTGTTGGACGACGTGCTTGACATCGACGATACGGAGTGTGTCAAGTTGGACGAAAACAAAAACTATATCTTCTATCGTGAAGGTGGCGACGTGGATCCGGCACATCCTAACATTGACCGGATCACCATCAGCCAAAACGGCGCACACGACAACCGCACCGTGCCGTTCGTACTCTCGTCGACGGCCAAGGGCCGCGGCGTCAAGGCCGGAGCACCTGCGTCGGTGGCCGTGGCCGAGGGCGAGCTGAACCTTTTCAACTACGAGGGTGACAAGCCGGAAGAGGTCGTTGAACTCAAGAAGGCCGCTTCGGAGTCGTCGTTCTCGCTCAACGTCTTCTTCTCTGACAATCTGAAGGACAACGTGTCGAAACTCCAGAGCCTCACGCTGATGTTCTCGAGCTATATGGTGCTTTCCGATCTCACGGTTTCGCAGGACTATCAGTTGGTCAACGGTTGCGAGATACACATGAAAAACGTAAATCCGAAGAACCCTCTCCGCATATCCGGAAAGGTCAATGAGCTGGACTTCGTCAAGGGCAGCAGCAACACGGAACTGGGCAAACTGGAGATTGCCGGTGACAAGATCATGCTCGACGGTCAGGTGAACGTGCGTGCGGAGATCAATACCGCCGACATCACACCCACAGGTTTGTCTTCGCTCAACTCGATGACGGTGAGAAGTGAACTGGATCTCAGCCACTTTGTTGTCACAGGTGCGACGGGCCGTTTTGACCCGAAGATCGAGTTGGACAATCTCGGTGACACCGAAGTCGGAGATGTCCCGTCATTCCTCAAGGAAGGTGACGTGGTCGTCGACCTCGCCAACCCGCAGATCATCATCGACTTCTCCAACGACATGGATATCGAGGGCGACGTGAGCGGAACCATCACGGCCTATAAGGACGGCAAGGTCGTTGTCAACGACGGCCGCCCCGCAGTCATTGAAGTCAGCGGCATACACATCAACCGCCATCCCGCAACATCCACAGAGGAGGCTACCGTGACGCGGGTGTGCATCTGCCGCAACGAAAATCTGCTACTCAACAAGAGCGACTTTGACTATGTCAAGGCAATCGCCAATCTGTCCGACCTCATACGTACGATTCCGGATCGCGTGACATTCGACAATGTGACGGTGCAGGCTGACGCCACTAAGGACGGCAGTTTCATGTTGGGTCATGATTATACGGTCGGCCCGAAATATACCATCAACGCCCCGTTGTCATTCGGCAGGGACGCCCGCATCGTCTATACCGACACCATAGACGATATGCGCGACGACCTGGAGGACTTCGACCTGACCGAAGGCTCATATATAGAGATGACGGCCAATGTCGAAAACCGTGTGCCGTTTGAGCTTACCCTTTCGGCTGAGGCATTGGGAGTGGACGGCAAACCGTTGGGTGACAAGATGACCGTGAATGTGGACCGCTCCATCGTGGCTTCTCAGGACCAAATGGCTACGTCCGGATATACTCCGATAAAGATCACGATACGTCCCAACGAGGCTGGAGCAATCAAGGAGCTCGACGGACTCGCCATAAAGTTTGATGGCGACAAACCGGTCACAGGAGTGACGCTCAACGCTGAAAACCACTACATAAAGTTGGATGACATCCGAATAAAGGTGGTCGGAGCCCTCATGGTCGAACTGTGATGACGGACTGACTGTAACGGGATTATACACATTATTATATATATAAGACGATAACAATGAGACTATCATATAAGCATATCATGGCCGTTGCCATGACAGCAGTGAGCGGCGCGGCAATGGCGCGACGCTCAACTCGGCATATTTCACGGACGACTATCAGTTCCGTCATTCCATGAACCCGGCTTTTGCCAACGACCGCAACTATGTTTCGATACCGGCAATCGGCAACATCAACGCCAAACTGCAGGGCAACTTCGGCTACGAGGACATCATCATGCCGAACCCGATGTATCCGATGGGAAGCGACAAGCGCATGACAACGTTCATGAACCCCTATATCTCGGCCGGTCAGGCTCTCGACGGACTGAGCACGGGCAACAACCGCATCGTCGGTGACGTCGGCGTGACGCTGCTCTCGGGAGGATTTAAGGCCTGGGGCGGATATAATACGGTGGAGGTCAGCTCGAAGACTTCGTTCGGCGTGTCGCTGCCGTACGAACTGTTTGAGTTCGCCAAGAACATCGGCAACAACAACTACGACATCGGTGACATCGACGTCAACGCCCAGTCATACGTGGAGCTGGCGTTCGGACACTCACGTCAGATCAACGACAAGTTGCGCTTGGGTGCCAAGTTGAAGTTGCTTTTTGGTGTGGCCCGCGCGGACGTGCAGATGAAGAACATGAAGGCGGAACTCGCCTCGGAGGACAAGTGGATTGTCTCCGGTTCGGCCAAGGCGGACGTGTCGATGAAGGGATTCGCTTATCTTCAGGAGAAGAAGGATTACGAAGAGGAAGGCCGCGGACAGTTCGACCGTGTCAATGATATCGACATCGACGGAGCCGGCCTTGGCGGATTCGGTATGGCCGTCGACCTCGGTGGTGTCTATAAGATAAACGACGACTGGACGGTGAGCGCCTCGTTGCTCGACCTCGGTTTCATCAGTTGGAGCAACGATATGCAGGCCGTCAACATCAGCGACCGGTTTGAGTTCGGCGGTTTCCACGATGTCGCTGTGACACGCGACCGTGGCGGCGAGAAGCTCAGCGACAAGTCGGACCGTTACGGCGACCAGCTGAAGGAGTTTGCCAATCTCCGTGACAACGGCGACCAGGGCAGTCGCACGACCGGCATCGGAATGACCATCAATCTGGCCGGAGAATATACATTGCCCGTCTATCGCCAGATTAAGTTCGGCGCACTGAGCAGCACGCGCATCCGTGGCGCCTACACTTGGACGGAAGGACGCCTGAGTGCCAACTACACTCCGCTCAAGTGGCTCGACGGTGGCGTCAACTTTGCCGTGAACAGCTTCTCCACGAGCATGGGTTGGGTCATCAACATCCATCCGAAGGGCTACAACTTCTTTATCGGTATGGACCATCTGCTCGGCAAGATGAGCAAGGAGGGCATCCCGCTCAGCTCAAATGCCAATGTCGCGCTCGGCATGAGTGTGTCGTGGTAACATTGAATACACATCTTATTGGCGTCATGCTCTATCATGACTGCCATATTCCAACATGACTGGCCCGGACATCGCTCGCAGATGTCCGGGCTTTTTGATATGTTTGCGATTTTCTGTATCTTGAATTAATCGGACGATGTGTGAGGTCAGAGAGACCTTAAATAGTTTGTCCATGAGGCGTTATGAAAATCGCTCAGAGTTAAAAAACACAAAATGACTATATAAAAATGCTGTATAATTGTTATTGTTCAATAATAATTATTATATTTGCAATAATTCGTTCGTTAAACATTTCTTACGAAATGCTATTAGCCAATGATGCTGAATGGTGATAATGTAGTTAGTATGAATATGGACTGCCGCTTTTGAACTTTACCAAATATATAATCATAATAACATTAATCTTTAAAAACCAAATGAAAATGAAAAAGTTCTATTTAAGTTTTATGCCGTTTCTTATGGCTTTAGTTTTGTGTGTCGGTTTCGCTTCATGCAGTAGTGACGATGATGATGGGTCGGGAGCCGGGTCAGGAACCGGGTCCGGTTCGAGTGTGAACACGAAAGAGTTGGTCGGGACATGGGAATTCTCGACAGGTACTGAAACCGTTATGGGACAGACTATTACAATCGACCGTTCGATGCTGGCGCAACTTGAGCAGCAGATGGAACAGCTCTCAGGCAAGAATATCGAATTTTGGGATGTAACGCTGACAATATCTGAGGATAAAATCAATGGAGTCCCGTATAAGTTGAGCGGAAAGCAGATTGTTATGGATGGCATGAATACGGACGGGATGTCATGTAAGATAACAATCAAATCACTTACAGACACCAAACTTGTGCTTCATGAGGAAATCGTGATAGGAGAACTGACTATTACGGCAGATATGACCTATGAAAGGAAATGAACGGAGAGTGCCGTCCCTTGATTGGTGTTCTGTCGAAGGACGGCACTGTCTTCTTTTGGAAATCTGTTGAGGCTTTCGTTGCCGTCGCTCTCTATATAAAATAATGTGTTTGCCCCGTTGTTGCGTTTTGTTTGTCATAAAAGTGGAAAATTATTGTGTTTTTATTAAATTTTTCCCAAAAACGTTTGGTGGGAAAGGAAAAACGCCTTACCTTTGCATCCGCTTTCAGGGTTAAACCTGCTGAGCGAT
>CABUXJ010000038.1 GCA_902495455.1 uncultured Prevotella sp. | reverse complement strand
TCACTCTTGGCATCGAGCCAAGTTTTGGATTTGTCACTGAGCGAACGGATGTTCGCAAGCACGCGGTCGAGAGCCGCGGACACATCGGGCTGGGTCATTGCCCAACCGATGGAAATTTCTTGTTTTTGCATAACTGCACTGTTTGTTAAGCATCGCCGGAACCGCCGGCACGGAGATACAGAAAGCGGCTGCACATCCCGTTGCTTAACAAACAGTGACTTCACTCCGATGGAGCAATGTATATTTACGGAATGGCAACCGCCTATACGATATAATGAGGGCATAAAAAAAGCCCTGCAATATTGCCGGACAATTAACCGATGTCCAACGGAGCGAATCTTTCGCTGTTTGTTAAGCATCGGCAAAGGTAATGAGAAAAAATGGTATGGCAAAGAAAATAACGAAAATTTTGTCTCGCTCCGGCCGTCGAGCCAGTTTCTGGTCTGTTTACTGAGCGAACGGATGTTCGCAAGCACGCGGCTGAGGGCCGCACACACGTCGGGCTGTGTCATAGCCCAACCGATTGAAATTTCCTTTTGTTGCATAATTGCACTATTGTTTGAGCATCGCCGGTTCCGCCGGCACGGATATACAGAAAGCGGCTGCACATCCCGCTGCTCAAACAATAGTGGCTTCACCCATCGGGCAAATCTTCTTGTACGGAATGGCAACCGCCTATAACGATATGAGAAGGGCATAAAAAAGCCCTGCAATATTGCTGGACAATTGACCGATGTCCGACGGAGTGGATATATCCACCATTGTTTGAGCAATGCAAAGATAGCACTTTTCTGCCGAATGGCAAAGAAAATAACGAAAATTTTGTCTCGCTCCGGCCGTCGAGCCAGTTTCTGGTCTGTTTACTGAGCGAACGGATGTTCGCAAGCACGCGGTCGAGAGCCGCGGCCACATCGGACTGGGTCATTGCCCAACCGATGGAAATCTCTTTTTGTTGCATATTGCATCATCTTTGTAGCTACCGGTGAACCTCGCCGGCATGGAGATACAGAAAAACGGCTGCACATCCCGTTGCTACAAAGATGATGACTTCTCCGGAGAGCAGTTATTTCTTTCGGAATGGCAGCCGCTATATGGTTGCAGTCAGGCATAAAAAAAATGCCCAAGCATTATTGCTGAGCGTCTGACGTGCGCCCTGCCGGATGGATTACCATCATCTTTGTAGCATCGGCAAAGGTAGGGAGAAAAATCGGAACGGCAAAGAAAAAGGCGGGGAAAATGAAAAAGCCGGAGCAAAATTGCCCCGGCAACACCGATTGTATCTGTCAAATAACAAATCAGAGTGTTATGCTCAATAGCTCTTGCGCAAAGCGATGGATACCCGTTATGATGCGGTCGGCTTGCTTTTTGCGGGGTACGGCACGATGGTTGAGGTAATTGGACAGTTGCTTCTGATTGATGCCTGTCATCTTCTCCATGCCGGCAAGAGAGATGAAACTGGAGTAATATTCAAGGAAGCTCGGAACATCAAATCTCCATTCAATCTCATAATCGCCCTTAATCTGCTCCGGCCATCTGTCTTCAGGCAGGTTTTTCTTTATAAGACGTATCGCTTCCTCCGTGTCGGCCTTGACCTCCTCGATGGTATCACCTCCGGCATAGATGCCGTCGCAGTTGTCAGAATAAGCGTTCAACATATCCTTTGACGCTCCTACTATCATTATAATCTTCTCCATGACTCTTTGGTTCTTTTATGGTTAGACTTTATTTTGTTTCAAAGTACGGAGCTTTTACACTCCGTACTTTTTAATCAGTTTGTTTGCAAGTGGTTGGAACATTTCTTTTGACCCATGATACGGGATTGGTTCGGTCAACTGCCCATCCTTAATGTAGAAGTAGTGACTTCCCTCCGCATGGTCGAATCGGTAACCGGCCTTGATAAATCTTCGATGCAGTTCTTTGCTCTTCATTTTTTTGCTGTATTTGTTATTTGACAATGCAAAGATAGCAAAATTTCTATTAATCACGAAACTTTTTCAAAAGAATAATGGTAATTTTTCTACTATTTAACATAATAGAAACATTCGGGATGGCAAAGAAAACGGCGGGGAAAATAAAAGAAAAGCCCCGAAACATCAATGCTTCGGGGTGGAAATTGTTGCGCCGCAAGCCCGACGGCGACTTCTGTTCAAATAACGGTTGCAATATTCACCGGGGCTTTAACAAAAGAAACACTCTCTATAGATGGGTGTTTCCCGGACGGTCAAGCCGGAGTGTTGAATTTAAACGGTGACCATTTCTATATCTTTAGCAAGGCGGCGAAGACCACTTTTTATTTTTTCTACCTGCTTGGGACGTGGTGATGACACGCCACTTGCATAATGCGCCAACTGCTTTTGGTTAATACCAGTGATGACTTGCAAAGCAGCAAAAGAGAATACGCCCCTGTAATAATCAAGCAGAGTGGAAATGTCAAAATCGTAAAATATTTCATATTCCCCATCAAAAACGCTGGGATATGGCTCTTTCCTTTCTCTCCTGCCTTCAATATAGAAATCGATACTCTCTTTCACATAATCCTTAAAACCTTCGATACCGCCGGAATAGGCAACAACCCATCCAGGAAGCAAGTCACATACGCAACTGTAACCGTTTTCCATCCTTGCGGCTTTCATTACAACTTTTTCCATATACTTGTATTTGTTAGGCTCTTAAAAGGGGATGGCAGTTTTGCTGCCATCCTTGTTAAATCCTTGCAAACGAATCTTGTTGTGAAAACGGGGAGGGAGGGGCTTATGCCCCATCCCCTTAGAACTTTAGTCCCGACTGCCTTTCGATGCTTTTGAGGAGAGGTCCCCAGACATCATCACTATCATGGCCGTTCACTGTTACAGTCCCCTTTTTCAAAGGATGAACAAACTCACGATGGCTCCCCCTGTAACGGTCTAAAATCCAACCGTCTGTTTTCAAATCCCGTAGGATTTTACTTACTTTCACTACTTTCATAGATCGCTTGTTTAAATTCAACGATGCAAAGATAGTAAAAATACTACTAATAACCAAACAAAACAATAACTATTTTACTATTCTTTTGATTTTGTGATTAATTTAATCGCAAAATTGCACGTAAAAGAACAAAAAGCCCTGAAACAATAAAGTTTCAGGGCTGTGATTGCGCCCGTAGGCGGCGGGCGACTTGTGTCAAACAAAGGGCGGTTACCGGCCCTCGCCTATACTTCAATGGTATCTGCAGCATGCCGTATGCGGTCGGCAAGGTCGCAAAGTGCTCCTTTGAGCTGAAGGCGCTCCTCGACATTAAATTCAGTAGGCTTGCCGTTCCCGTCGATACCCTTCATCTTGTTGTAGAACCACGATGCGGATTTGTCGAAGTAAGTGCGTGCGAGATCTCCCCATGTGATAGCGTCAAAGATGTCGTCCATCTGTTTGTACATTGACATTTGCTGTGTCTTCGGTGTTGTCGTCGTTGCTGCCATAATAGTATGATTTTGTATGTAAGCCCCGCCCGTTCCGGCGGGGCTTTGTTGTTTAACCGTTAATCATTTCGTCAAAAAGGATTTGTGCATAACGTTTCAATTCCTTGCTTTTGTTGTGAAATGAATTCTGATAATTCCTGATTGCCTCAATGAGGTCGTCTTCTTGTTCTGTAATCTCCTTTTGCATATTGATAACTGTTTATGTTTGACAATGCAAAGATAGTGTAAAAAATTACACCAACCAAATGTTTAGTGTAAAAAATTACACTAACAGATAAAATTCTTTTTTCTATCGTGGCATAAAACGAAAGAAACGAAAAAAGAAACAATCCCCGAACCGTCACGGCCCGGGGATTGTTCTCTTGCTACTTAGAATGAAAAAACATTACTTAACCATTAAATAATCATTGTACTTGACTGTCGCGTGTGGATTGAAGTTGACGACCTTGACCTTATAGCCCTTTGTGCCCCAGCGCCACCAGAGGAAGCGGTGTTTGTACTCGCGGTAGACGATGGTCTCGAGCGAGTCACGGACTACATAGCTGAAGGTGGTGTCAGGGACCGACAGGCGGATGTCCGCCCATCGGTCCGCATAACAGAAAACCAGACGGCTGCTGTCGACGACAGCGGCTTTCACGCTGTCGCGTGTCTCGATGGTCAAGGTCTGCATCGCCTCCAGCTGCGCCACCTTCAGACGCAAGTCCTTGATCAGGCTCTCGTCGATGATGTGCTGCCTCTTGAGCGTCTTGCGCTCAAGTTCCGAGACCGGCGATGTCGTGACCTCGACCGTGTCACGTATGGTGTCACGCGGATAGTAGAACCTCACCGGCAGCGCCGCGTCGACGACCTGCGCCTTGAGACGCTCTATCTCCGCGTCACGACGGTCCACCTTGACGAGGTTGACCAGTGCGATCACGGCGAACACGGCGGCCATGAGCGCCAACAACACTTTTTTTACAGAAGTTCCCATCCGCTCTGCACCTCCTTCATATCGGCCCGGGTGCCGTTCTCCATCCGCGACATGGCGGCCACGATGGCACACATCTGCTCCCGGTTCTTGATGTCGACGACATCGGCGACACCGATGCCGCTCCACGCCGCTACATGATTGATATATGCGCGCGTGTCGTTCTCCGACTCCGGCGCCCAACGTCGGATCATCGAGCTGATGGTCCGCAGGTGATACCTGTTGTAATAGGTTCGCAGTATGACAAACATGGCCCTGTAACCGTAGGCCATTGTCCGGAACTGCTTGAAGGCCCGGTCTGTCGACGGAGTCTTCTCGCCGACATACTTCACGCCGGAGAGGCGGATATTGCCGGGATTGTTGTTGCGTAGTCCTCTGCTGCTCATTGCTTGTCACGTATCAGTTCATCGATATAGCTCTTTATCTCTCCGCTCTTCGTCCGGACATACATCGTTATGCCGAAGATGGATCCGGCGTAGACCATCGTCTGGCCGGCGTACCAGAGGACGCCCTCGACCACATCGCCATTGCGGAAGAACGAGAGGAATGTGAGCACCATGCCACTGATCAGCATGATGACGGCCGTGCCGTACTGTACCCTGTCTTTGTTAGCTGGTGTCATAATCGAAACTTTTATCTATTTGCAAAAATAGTCTCTGTATCGGTCGGATAAAAATACAGCATATAGCACGCCTCGCGTTAAATCGTGGGGTTAGTTATAATAGCAAGGTTTGTCTTCTTGTCTGTCGACGAATACCACAAGTGCACTTCCGTCAAAACATAAGTTGTCTTATTATCAACGGTCTTTCTTGTATAATACCAAAGATAGATTGAGCTACCCACCTGATACGAGACCGGAATGGTAGCAACATAACTGCCATTATCCATGATACACACTAACGGTCTATATTCGTCAATGAGCGGAGCAGCATCCAGATCTTTCCAACTCGCACCGGCTGACGCATCTTTGCCTCTCAGGTCCCAGACTGCAGTCAATACACCGCCGTCCAACTTGCTCTTATCCTCTTTAGCCATTAATCCATCAACATCCGCAGTAGCGTTGTCTATTGTTAATACTTGCATGAAGGCTTTCTCAGTAGATGGCTGACCAAAAGGAGTTATATTATTATTTCCATAAAATTTAATGGCGGGCTTAGCACCAAAAAACCAAAGACCATTACCTGCCTGACTTCCGGGAAATCTAATTGTTTGTGTTGAGACATCTTCGGCTCTTAGAGGAGCATATATATTAAAATATCCATTATTCAAGTTTTTCTTATCTTCCGGAGACATAACACCGCCTGTGGTAGTGGTGGCAGTTGGAATATTCGGAAGAACGAATATATTATTGTTACTATATTCCCAACCATCTTCGGAAAGCCAATTACCTGGAACATCATTCGCCATGAACTCCATTTGATTGTCTGTGTCATTCCAATAATATGCTCCCGATATTCCTGCCTCTGTCAAGATATATGAACCATTAGTCTCCATTACAGAATGAAAACCATCTAACTTCGTTTTATCATCCTTGCTCATCAAACCATCAGCCGTTGTATCTGCTATTGGAATTGTAGCAGAAACATCTCCATATCCAGATATCGCATCATGAAATCCGAGGCTTAATTTGTTTATAATAGGATCATATCCCAAATCAATAGCTTTATATTTGCCGTCCCCGGTTAGTACTTGCATGGTAGGAGTGCTTGTATCGTCACCGGTAGTGATGTTCGTCGTCGGCAATTTCGGCATCAAACCATTTGCTGAGGTAGTGGCTACGCCGTAAGTTGTGTTGGCCCACGGAACGTTAACAAAAGCATTAGACGAGCTGTCTAATTGTACTTTATAATTTTTCCCAGTAGTTGTATATCCAACTTTCATGCCTCCAATCTTAGAAGCTGTTGCTGACGGAATGTTGTTAGAGATATAATTCTTTATATTGGTCCATAATCGCGTGAGGCCCGTTTTGTTAAGATAATGTTCCATGTTTAATATGAATTTTGGGTTTTAAAAAATTGGATATAGATGGGCGGGGGAATAATGGTGACAGATATTACACCATTATCCCCGCCCCTATCATTACGCACAAGCGGCGTCAATCTCCGCCTCTGTCAGAGCGGCATCCGCTGTTGCTCCGGCAGCTATTCCCGACAATTTGGTGAAGTGCTCTTTTGTCATCAAGCCGTTAGCCGAGGCCGAAACCACACTATAAGTCGTGTTCGTGTCTGTCCACGGAACATTAACATAGGCCTTGCCGTTCGCATCAAGCGCCAAGGGATAGTTTTTCCCGGTCTGAGTATAGCCGAGCGTGACACCACCCTTTGCTGACGCCGACGCCGTCGGCAGGGTGTAGTTCTTCAGTCCGTCGAGCTTTACCTTGTCGGCGGCACTCATCGCACCGGCCTTGCTCGCCGTCGCAAGATCCGTGAACTTCACGTATGGCGTGAGGTCGATCGTTGCCTTATACGTGCCGAACTCCTCCCACTTGTCTTCAACATATATATACTCGGTATATATGTTGCCCGTCTTGCTTGCCGCACTCTTGACAAGATAGATCTTTGTCGCATCGATGTCTGCCGTCGGCAGTGACTCCACGACCTTGAAGAGAGACAGGTCGATGGTGATGTTGCCACTGCCGACGATGCTCTGGCTGTTGATCGTCTTGAGAGCCGGCAACTGCGCGGCAGTCAGCTTGCTGTCCGCACCGAGTGTGGCCACGCCGTTGGCCTTGCCCATCTCCGAGCGTTTCACCTGAGCGTCGTTGGTCACGTTGCCCAGACCGACATCTGTCTTTTCCAGAGATGTCTTCACTGTTTCCACCAAGGTCTTGATCTTGCTCCACAAGAGCTCAAGACCGGTCAAATCCAAATACTTTGCCATTTGTTTTGAAATTTTAGATTGTTGATTAATAAATATAGAATAAATAAAGATGTCGTTTTACCGACATATATTCTCGATGTCCTCCTCCGTGATGATCTCGTCTGCATCGGCGACGAGCTCCAGTTGTCCGCTGTCAGCCTTGTACATCTGCCACAGATCCGGATTGTCGGTATCAACCAGGTAGTAAACATATCGCTCATAACTCTCCGGCTGATAGATGCCATGACCGCGCCAGCTGGTGTAATACTCCAAAGAGCCATCATCCAGGACAACCTCTTTCACAAACCGTTTAGCGCCGACAACCCAAACGATGCGGCCGTCGCCATCAGGAGCGATGGTGTCCTTGATCAGGTCGGTGGGGATGTCGATTGTTCCGTCAAAGCGGATCATCTTACGGGCTTCCTTGCCACCACACGAACAATTGCATTTGTTCAACGGCCACGCCGCCACTTTCAGCGGTTCATCCACACGCCGGGCCCATACTACAATACCTTTCATAAGCCTTTGCGTATTTTAATCCCTGTCGGACACCCGGCTATAGCCTTGCGCATGCCTCCCGGACAATCATCATCAGGTATCATGGCTGTCACCTTCATCATCAACTCACCCTCACCTGTTGCCGACGTGTCTACGACCGCGATATAGTCGTCTTCACCCTTTCGCAAAAGGTCACGCTTCGGAACTGTGATCTTTCTGTTAGGATAGACATAGAAGTCACATTCGAAATCATAATCATCCATTGTCAGGCAGCACATCCGTTCTATATGAACGTTGATTTTTACCACTGAGCCCAACATACACGCGCTGTTATTCTTCATATCCATATATCAATTAGTTAAATTAATCATCAAGCGAAGCCGGCAGCGTTATCGTCGCAGGAGTTATCAGGTCGACCGTCGGTGTCCAGCTACCATTCACACTCTTGAATATATACGTAATCTCGAACTCCAATCTGTTCACCTGCACGCATCGGCCACCGACGAACTTCCGGATTGTGACCTCAGCATATCTCGGCGCACCTTGTTTGTCTGTCGGCGTGTTGAACGATACCTCACCCGCGTACCATCCGTCGATGATGACGTTATCCTCGCCGGCCGGGATGAAGCCACTGTCACCGATTGCTATTTGTGCGTCGGTGTCATACCACTTACGGTTATACCCTCCGCCATGTGCGAACACTTTCTCACCGCTCTCGGAAATGAAGTATCCCTCATTGTACATATAATGAGGCACTTTCGGGTCTGTCACCTCCGTCACACCCGGGATGTCGCCGATAGCATTGCGGGCGTTGTCACCGTCAGCGATGGCTATCATATTGACTGCATCAGACCACATGTCATTTGTGGACGTGTTGATAATCTGTGACAGGCCACCCGGTCCGAGGTTGTATGTCGCATTGCCCGCAGAGTCGTAGAAGATGAAGACAGCATTTCCGTCGTCGTCAACGCCAACTTTTATCGACGGTGTGCTGTTGAGACCGAAGAACTCCAAGGTGCTGCCCGACATCTTCGCATACGCACCGCCCTCTGTCGGTATGGTCTCCAGCGAGCGCACGGCGACATCGCTGTTGATGATGGTGTTCCTGGCTGTGAGCGTTATCAATCCGTTGGTGATGTCGATACCGGTCTTTGTCAGACCGTTCTTGACGCTCTCAACCTTATACAGCCTCAGTGTCCGTATATAGATGATACCCGAGCAATTGTTTTTCACGGTCAGCATGAAGTTTGCGGTGTCAACATCCCGGTCTATGACAAAGTGTCCAGAAACGGGAAACAGCTCATCCGTTGTCGTGATTTCGCTTGTGATCGTTTTGACGGCTACCCCATCAACGGTAAAGACAAAATCCACCGTGCCGTTGATAGTGCCATAGGCAGAGATGTCACACTGAAAGATGATTTTTGTCGGATTGGAGCCCACAAAATCAGAAGACACATTCACTGTCTTGATGTTTGAACTCTGGAGGATCAACATCGATGTGAGATGCCCGAAATAATTGGTCCCGTTGTTGTCGCCATAAACAGCCATTGCTATCTCATTGGCGCTCTGTACGATCTCTGACAGCCCGGTCTGCGTACATTGGTCCCCATTCTCGTCGATATAGGAGAATGACTTGCTCGCCACCTGTCTTTTGATGTCGTTCTCGATCGTCTCCTTGAACTTGCCGAGATAGTTGACAGCAAAAGAGAATGTCTTCTGCATAGTCACGCCTTTATATTTGGCATTGATGACGACACAACCATGCTCCGGGTTGCCCACAAGCGAAGAGATCGCTATAGCTCCATGCGTCGGTGTCCCGGCCTCGCAGCCATCCGCTTCGGCAATGCCGATCTCGGCATCGGAGGTGACGTCTGTCACGCCTTTATAGACTTTCACGTTGGTATATGCCGGCTGCAGGTCAATAGTGCCATTATCCGGCGATTGCGTCAGTATCACCGTCTCCGGAGACAGCGTCACAGTGATGGCGCTGTTTGCCGTCGAGACATGGAGGACACGCTGATATTCCTTTTGTTTGCCACCGCGCTTGTCCATGACAACAAACGGCACCTCCGTCGGTTCGAAGTCGCCCGGGGCGCATATCAGTTCATAATAGAACCGCTTGCCATCACCATCGGTGCCGAACGTCCAGTAGACATGATTGTCACAGATACGATCTCCCTCGGACAGTACGCCGCAGCTGAAACCAGTCTTGTGGTCATACGTCAGTCGCTCCTCACCATCATAGACCTCCACGTAGACACGCCGTTTGGCTCCCGGCCCATTGAAGATGACTTCGCCGCCCGTCACGACGATATTGAATGACGAGCCCCGGTCGACCTGCTTCTGCCAGACAGAGGCCGCACTCTCCGAGGGAGGTACTATTACGTTGCCGACCAGATTGCCGTTTTTGCCTATACACAACCACAATGCACCGTTATAGCTCACACGGTCATAGTAGAAGTATCTCTCGCCATCGACGTAGGCTCCGCGATCACACGGCACACGATAGCTGCCGCCGCTCTCGGTCTCTATTTCGAAACGCTTGGCTACAAAGATGTCGCCGGCACGTGGTGAGAGTTGCGTCTTGAGATGGCCTGTCAGTCTGAAACCATTCACGCCCGAATACTCCTCGATGCTCGGAGCGCTCTTGCCGATCACACATAGACGGATGAGATGCTGTCGGTCCGGGTCGAAGAGATGGCCCTCCTGCACGATGTCATCACCCGCCAGAGGCGCATCATTCACGCGGCGATGATCCTCTGTCGCCGCCGACTCAAAAGTGGTATCGTAACCGGAGAACGAGCGCAGCACACCGGCAGAGTCTTCGAGCCAGACGGTAGAAGTGTTGGCGAGTTCGACATAGTCGTAAGTTCGACCGTCGTTCAACATCTCTTCTCCGACACCGACCACCGCACGCCAGTAGTAGCGATTGGCGGCGTCTTTCCAGACCCCGTTGTCGTTTCTCTGAGCGATGTTGGACGTCTGACACTTGGCCAGATCACCGACCCGCCACCAGTTGCGTGTGGCCGTCGTCCCGTCGTCACGCATCAGATAACAACGGTATCGGGCCGTGGTCACACCTTCCCACGCTTGGGCCGTCGCACCCATCTCAATACGTGGACGGCTGATATACATGACACCATTGCGACGCAGCCATATTTTGACTATCAGCCCGGAGCACGAACCGGGCATGGTTATGGTCTGCACGATACGACGATCCTCTTCGCAGGCCTCCAGTTCCAACTTATTGTTGCCCGGGCCGCCGATCGGGAATTTATAATAGACAGCTCCACCTTGTTCCCGTGCCGCCGCAACTTCAAGAGCAGCGCCATAGTCAAATTCTCCATGATAATAGAACGATATGGTGTACTGCTGTCCGGGATCGGCCGCCAGATTATAGAAGGCGCCGTAATACATGGACTGCGACAATCCGGTCTCCTCGATGCGCAGCTCGTTATATCCTCGTTGCGGGACAAGCTGTTTACCGCTGCCGAGCGTGAAGTGCTCGTCAGACAATGAGGGGAAATCAGAATTTGGTATCAGATTGCCGCCGCGCGGTCCTATGATACGGTCGACACTGTGGATATGGCTACCCGCCGCACTCAGCTCGATATTGCCGCCGACATACGACAGCTTGCGGATCTCCAACTCGTTGAACACGGCCTTCATGCGTACGAAGAGTTCGTCAACCTCGGCGTAGCTGCGGCCATTAGCGCGGATTTGGGCACAAAAGCCGGACTCGCCACTGCGCCAGTCGGAGGAGTGGACACCATCGCGAACCGACAGTGATTTCATATCTGCGTCACCGGCAGCATTGACTGCGCCCCCGGACTCGCCTTCGGTATAATCCCCGAACGTAGCGCCGGCATGCAGATCTGTCGACGAGGACGATGTCAGACCTTTCTCGAATGTGATATGACCCGATGCCGTGTCGTCGGCGTCACGTCGCAGGAAACTATTGAACGCCGTTGCAGCCGAGCTACCTATACATGACAACAGCGACAGCAAGGCATTGCCGATGCGTGACGCCGTGTTGGCATGCTCCATCCGCTCATCGCGTATCTGCTCCAGTTGTTTCTTGAGAGCAGCTTCCAATTCTGTATTTCTATTGTCCATACGATTATTTATGTTTGTTTACCACCTGTTGCTCCTGATGCGCTGCTTGTCCCCATCGACATCCTCGAACAACCGCGCCAGGAAGTCGGACATCAGGCCGTTGTATGCAGCGCCGAAGAACGCCGCGTTCTCCTCGTTGAGCCGATGGAGCGAATAGTAGTACTTCTTGAAGAACCAGTCGCGCGGCGTGCGTTTGCGACCAGACGTCAGTGCCGTCTCCTCGCCCTTGTGCGGTCCCCGGGTGACCTTCTGCCGTTTGAACCTCGGCGCGAGCATGTGTCCCTGCGCCCATCTGCGACCGACCGGCCGGCTGCCATATTGTGAGGCATTGGCGTCGCGGAAGCTGTTGCCCATGAACAGGAGGTCACCGCCGTTGCCATGCTCGAAGCCGCGGCCGACACCTGCAGCGACATAGATGCCGTACATCATGAACTTATGCTCGATGGTCGTCACCGTGCCGGTGGAGACGAGCTCCCGGAGGGACGCCCGCAACGTCCTTGTGTCGGATATGCGGAGCATGTCTATCTTTTCCATCCAGATGTCGACCATGCACTGCGCCCATCCGTTGTTGTAGGCGTCGAGTTCCTGCTGCGTGAGGCGGTGGTCGGAAATCCGGCTACCGGACTCACGTCCTTTGGCCGCGGCATAATCTGTGAAGCTACTCATACCACTCCTCCGGATCGTAAGTGAGGTCTACGGGTTCCTCGTTGTTGACCATGAAGTACAGGCCCGTGACACCGTTCATGGAATATCGCGGCAGCTCCTTGGAGTATATTTGATGCACCTGCAGATATTCGAGACTGTCGCCGTAGGCGAGACTCTCCTTGTCGCGGATCATGCGGCTGTGAAACTGCCGGAAGATACGCCGGCAGAGCTTCAGCTTGTTCTCGCGGTCGGTCATATCGTCGAACCTGTAGGCCGCAAGGATGAAGACCGTGTAGGCGTTGCGGTCGAAGAAGCCGACGCCCCGGCTGTATGTGTTCTGCGACGTGGTGTCATCGATCATGATGAAGTTGGCCGTCGTGCGAAACTCCTGGATGACGTCGTTGATGCCGTCGGGACCGCTGCAGAAGCACGGCCGGAACTCGTTCGCACGTGCCAGCCGGTTCTGTTCGGCAAGGCTCTTGAAGTACTCGAGAGCGTCGAATTGAGTGTTACTTTCCATATTTTCGTTTGAAGTCCGCTGCCTCACGCGCCTTCTGATCGAGTTCGGTCAGGGCACGCCAACAGTCGATATGAAGTACTGTCTGCTCTTTGGTCACGTCACCGTCGGTCAACGCACGGATCTGCGTGTTGATGGCCTCCATCATGTCGTAGCCGGCTGCGGTGTTGCCATCGACCTTGCGGAAGAAGTGCGGAAACGAACGCGACATCACGGCCTTGACGTAAGAGAACCAGAGCACGACGCCCAACGCTTCGGCCCTGCCGAGCCTGATGCGACGCGCCAAATCGCCATTGCGCCGGCGATAGAGGATAAGGGCGAGCTTGTGGAGGAAACGGTCGTCGTGGTGCAGCATGTACGCCTGGTAATACTTCTCCGCATTGAGATAATCGACGAAGACGACGCCATGCAGCAGGATGTCGACCGCATGAAGGCCACCGATGTCCTCCAACCGAACATCCATGTCCTCATACGAGTCGACATAGTCCAACTGAGACATCAGAGACTCGATCTGCCAGGCTTGCATGGTGAAGTAGCGCCGGCGCCACCACGACACCCATGCGTAGCACTGCCATCCGAAGCGGTCACGGGCCACGACATGTATGCCGGTGAAACGACAGAACATATACGTCTTGACGACCGTATGGTTGTCGAATGTGGCCAGCAGCCAGAGCGTATAACGCAACTGTGCCGGCGTGAGCTCACGCCACGAGCGCGGAGCGGTCAGATTGACAGATCCGTCAGCCGTTGAAAACAAAGGCCGTGCTGTCCTTAGTGTTCTGAAAAGTCTCATGATGATGAAGTTCAAAAGCGGAAGAAGAGAAATAGAGTGCGAATGTCTCACGGTCGGCCTCAATGACCTCGATGAGCCGCCGCAGGGCTACGGCCACGGCGTCGCGGCCGCCCGACAACCATAGTTCGAAGATGCGCCGGATGATGCAGACGGCTTCATAATAGTCCTGGTAGCGCTCCGCATCGGTGCGGTAAGCGACGAGGATGTCGTCGACCAACGGGCTGCCGATCTGTTGCCGGACGAACTCGTCGACGTTCCAAAACTCGCCGGTCTGAAAATCCTCCCACTGTTTCTCCGTGCGATGGAGGTCCGGACGTGAGAAGAACGTTGTGCCGTCGTAGATGCAGGTGATGATCTGCGCCTGTTGCTGCCGGCCCCAGTTCTCGACATGACGCAGCCTGTCGATGAGAGCCCACTCCGCACGACACCTCGAGGTCTGAAGCGAAGCCTCCAGCGCGTCGACGCGCTGCTTGCTCGCCGGGCTGACCGTGTCGTTGCTGACAACGCCAAACCCCGTCGGGGTGAGTACGATGTCGAGCTGCCGGAACACATCCAAGACAGCCATATGTGCGATAAACCGCTTGACCGCCGACATGAGCTTCCCGTTGGGTTCGTCGTCCAGTGCGGCCTCGCCGACGGGACCGAGAATAGCCATGCAGACACGCTCTGATATAGAGTCCAGCGTCGGCATCACCGCCTCATAGACCCGGTCATGGCTGCTCGCCGTGACAGGGACGAGCTGCTCGAGTTCCTCTTTAGTTATTATTATCGTCATCTTGCTTCAGATTAGAGTTAGTGACCACCTTTGAATCCTTGTTCTCGTCGAGCGTGGTCAGCTCGATGATAGGGACGTCGACCGTCACGCGGTCATTCCACCCGTTGAAATGAGAGATGACGTGATACGGTTTGCACATCACGTCGTGAAAGGCCTTCTCGAGACGTTGCTTGAGCGTGAAGAGCTCGCGCTTGTCGCTGCCGCTGTTGTTCATCTGAGACTTGCCCGGCGTAGCGCCTACGAGATTGGGATGGACGCCAAGGGCGAAACACAAGGCGTTGCTGGCCTCCGACATGTCGTCAGACCAGTCGCCGCCCTGCTTGCCGCCGTCGGAGAGGTTGAATATACGTACCATGCGGTTCTCCTTGCCATTTGGATCGACGTAATAGCCAGAAACGAGCGCTTTGCCGGCATTCTCCGGACCTGTGACGAAGTCGACGATATTCTGCTTCTCCCGCTCTTTGCGCTTGACGCGCTCCGCCTCGTCGGTAATATTCTCGATGTCGCAGACATTGTTCCAATAGTCATAATGTACCTCGATCTGTACGCGTGGAGCGCTTGTGTTCTTGATCATGAAGCGCTTGCCGATGCCGATTAGACGGTATATATCGAACCACGAGTCACGGAACATCGAGGCGTAGTAAGGTACGGGATAGTACTGTAAGCCCGGTGTCGGCATGCGGCTGAGGATGGCGAACTTGCGGTCTCGCGTGGCTGCATGGGCGTCGACGAATTTACGCCGGACCCCCGTCAGCGGGTCCGGTTCCTGACCAAGCCGCACTCGGAGATCACCGAGCGGGTCGTGAACATCGAGGAGCGGAATGACCTCGACGTCCTCCGGATCAGGGCTCTGGTTACGCCAGTTGGCATAAAAGACGTGGCCGATACGGCCGGAAGCGTCGGCTTTTTCGAAACGGCAGTAACAGCTCTCTTTGTGACGGACCTGCACGATGCGGCGGGCGTCACGCGACAGGATCACGACGGTGACGGTGAAAAAGAAATACTTCATGTCCGTGGCCTGTTCGAGGAACGTCTCATGCAATGAGTTGCGCAGACAGAAGTCCAGGATCTCCGGGTCGGAGACGTCGGCATGGTCCTCGCGGTCGACAAACCGCACACCCTGGCCGTAGCATGCCAGGATGTTGAACGACTGGCACTGGCTCGCCACCATGTTGGAGCCGATGCGCCGCATGATCTCGAACGGCAGCTGGTCGTCTGCGCCGAACGGGATGTAAGTGTACTTCTGTCGGCCGTCTTTGCCCGTCATGACAGACCGGCCGGTTGAGTCGCCCATCTCGTCGCCGTCAAAGACGGAGCTGGTGTCGTCGCCGTACTCAGTGTTGACGCTGTTGCGCGCAAGAGTCGACACGACACCGCTCGGTACGACACGGTAGCGCTCCCATTCGCCGCTTTGACCCGTGTGGATGGCCGTATATTGTTGTGATGTGGAAGGATTGTTGCTCATAAGTATATAGGATGATTGTTGAGTTCGAAGATGAAGATCTGCGGGACCATGCGTATCTCGCCGTTCACCGGATTACGCAGCCGGACATATCCGCCACGCCAATAGTCGTGATGGACGAGCCATCCGGAATATTCGACGATGTTGCCGTCGGAGCGCCACGCCCGGACGTTGACCGTCGCTCCGGAGCGATGGGACAGCGAGAGCAGCGTCAGCATGTCGGAGAAGTGGAGAGGTCGCGGAGTCTTTTTGTCAGGATGTGCCATAGGAGATATATCAATTGAAGGTCCGGTCGAAGGTGTTGTCGAAGACACGTCCGGCACGGCCCATGTTGAGCACATTGTGGTTGCGCTGTGAGTACTGATAGGAGAAGGTGAAGCGCGGCAGCTCGTCGTAGGCATTGCTGTATTCCGACTTGGAATCGGTGATGACGACCTCGCGGCCGACATTGGGATTGCCCTCGACAAAATTGACGACACACACGAAGTCGCTACGCAACACATCATCGAGCCAGTTGGCCATTGCCGTATTCAGGACCCCGGTGTCAGCCTTGAACGTGCGGGTCTCCTCGATGTCGTAGTTGCGGAGCCGGCCGGCGATATAGGACGACGAGCGCTTGTATGTAGGCGCCACCTTGTGGACACCCGTGCAGTAGAGCAGCTCGTCGCATCCGAATGAGTTGACAAAGAGGAGCGTCGGAGCGCAATCCGGGCGTTCGTGGTTCAACTCGAATGTCTGCATACGCTTGCCGGCCGAGATGGTGTAATAGTCCGGTTCCTCACCGTCAGATCGGAGGAAGCGCTGCGGAGACACGTCGATGGTGGTGTACTTGTCGTTGCCGCCGACAGCGACGACGTCGAATATCTCGGTAGTGCCATCGGAATATACCGCCCTGCAGTCGGCCTTGTCCGTACCGACATAATGGAGATATTCCAGCCGGCCGACGGCAGTCTCCTTGGTTCCCATGAGGATGCTCAGGAAGTAATTGCTGCAGAACGTGCCGGCATCGATGTCGATGTCGGCGCCGCAATATATTATATCGTAAGAACCGGAAATGGCTTGTGCCAAAGTGTCAGCAACATATTCGCTGATGCGGATGATCATATTGATGACAAGAGACTGTCTCGCGTATGGTGAGACAAGCGCCGAGAGGTCATGCAGCGTGATGACACCATCGGCGGGAAACAGTTTCTCGTTGTATATCTCAGCATCGTCAACAGAGATAGTCACGACGGCGCTATCTCCCGAAATCGCGAATTGCAGGTCCGGAATTGTGCTCGAGAAGGATTTGTCCGGTATGCCTTGAAGTATTGTGATCATGTCGTGTGATATTGATACGACAAAGATACCACAGACATGATGAGATAAAAATACAGCCCGCCATCTTCGCAGACAGCGGGCCGGGCAGAAAAAAATGAATGATTTAAAAAAAATGATATGGTCGTATCAGAAGTCACCTTCGACAATTCGCCAGATGGCCCACTTGACGCTGCCGTCGGCCAACGTCGTAAATCCGTAGCCGTGGCTCTGCATGTAGCTCACGACGGCATCCTTGACATCATACAGGTTGGCCATAGACGCAAGGTCGTCGATGATGTCGTATGTGCTCTTGGGCTCCTCCATGAGTGGACGCCCGGCAAACTCGCCCGGCAGATTGCGCCGATGGGTGAAGTAGGCGTCGAGGAGTTCGGTGACGAAGCTGTTGCCGGCACCGGCATTGTTATCGTTGTTGGATCTGTTGTCTGTCATAATCATTGCTTTGTTTGGATTAACGATTGGATTTTTTGAAACTGTTTCGCGAGTCGCCGATAGACGGAAACGAGGTCGAGACGTACGTGCGGCTCGATGCCGTCTTCGTCGATGATGACGTCGATAGTGTCCTCCATCAGGCTGATGTTGGTCTCGAGCGTGCAGTCGTCGCAGAGTTCAAGAACGGCGGCCAAGGCTTCGGGATTGATGGTTGCGCTCATGATGCACCTCCTTCCAGCCAGCCGGCCACACATGCGATTGCGAACAAGGCCACGAGATAGAGGTGGGCACGCACGACGTCACGACGGGTGAAGGTGTCGCCCTCGGTACCGCACAGGGCGGTGAATGTCTCACTCTTGGCATCGAGCCAAGTTTTGGATTTGTCACTGAGCGAACGGATGTTCGCAAGCACGCGGTCAAGAGCCGCGGCCACATCGGGCTGGGTCATTGCCCAACCGATGGAAATTTCTTTTTGTTGCATAACTGCTACATCTTTTACGCATCGCCGGTTCCGCCGGCGCGGAGATACAGAAAACGGCTGCACATCCCGTTGCGTAAAAGATGTAGTCTTCTCCGGAGAGCAGATTTATCTACGAGATGGCAGCCGCTATATCGTGGCATTGCCTAATTACCCACAAAGATACGGGTACTGACACCCGCTGCCGTGACGGCAATAAAAAAGCCCATCGCAAGGCGTGAGCATGACGGTGCTCTGTCCGGATAGAAGAAACTATCATCTTTTACGCATCGGCAAAGGTAATGAGAAAAATCGGGATAGCAAAGAAAACGGCGGGGAAATTAAAAAAGCCGGAGTATTTCTACCCCGGCTAAAGCCCCGAAACATGAAAGTTCCGGAGCCGGTCAAATTTAATAAGGCCATTTACAGCCTGTCTGCCGCTTCGTTCACACGAACGGCAATGTCTTTCAATGAAGCTCTTAGTTTCTCGCGGTCAATATCGCTGAAATCATCATCTTTTCCGTTATTTACTCCGTTAAATTTGTGGTATAACCAAGAACGGCTTTTGCCAAAATAATTTTTAGCCAAGTATGCCCAGTTCACCTCCTCGTAAATATCATCAAGAACTTGCCGTACTGTAGCACGCTGTCTTGTCTGTAATAATACTGTGTCCATATATCTTTTTTTGTGCCTCTCCCTGCTTAGAGGGAGAGGCTGGTTAATTACTCTTCTTCCATTAATTCGTAGACTAATTCTAATATTTCCTGTTCTAAAACCCGTGCTCCATTCGGGTAAGCCCTTCGGTAATTTCTGATTAGCCGAATCAAATCGTCTTCTTTTTCTGTATACTCCATAATTGTTTTATTAAATTTGACAATGCAAAGATAATCATCTTTTGGATATTACACAAATTATTTGCGTTAAAAATCACCATTTGATGATTAATTTAACACTTGACGTAGAAAAAGCCCCGAACCGTCACGGTCGGGGGCTTAAAAAGTTCTTTATTACAATGAAATGATTTATTTAATGTACGACACGACAGGCTGACTTATCATCAGCCCGGAGCCTAAATCATTTGCCAACCGGGCAATCCCATCACGTATTTTATCAATCTGAGCCTGTTTCGGCTCACGGATGGAAGTTACGTACTGGCGTAGAACGGAAGCATTGATACCTATATATTTTGCTACCGCTGTCACGTCCAAAGGATAATAATCAAAAAAAGCCCCTATATCAAAGCGGAAATCAAATTCAACATCAGGGAAAACATCACCGTTTTCTGCAGCCATTTCCTGACATTCCTTGACCGAGGTCTTAATATCTTCCATTGCTTCACGTGCAGTAGCACCATATCCGGCCAAACCATAGTCACCAACACATTCTGTGGCAAAACAAGAGAAATTTCGTTTGCCTTTACCACGCTCTACAATTGCCAATAACTTAATTTTCATATAATGCTTTAACTATTCCTAAAATAAAAAGAGTTCTCCGATTCAATTCACAATGATATTTGTTCCTTGGCTAAAAGATTGCCCGGGCTTAAAGCCCGAGCAACTCCTTTTCGATAGATTTAAGAAGTCCGACAGGGACTTCCTTGGCTCCATGACGCGGCACCGGTTTTTTATTTCCTGTAACAGGACTATACCAAATGTCATGTCGCGCCCCATGTCTGAAAACGAAGCATCCTGCTTTCTTCAGACGCTTAAACAAATCGCTTTGTTTCATTGTTTAAAAGAACTCTTTTGTCATTTCTGACGCTGCAAAGATAACAAATATGTTGCAAACATACAAATAAAATTGCAACTATTTTGTTGCACAGGAACGTTTTTAACAATTACAACCGATGTCCTGCTGTCTGCTATGCAATAAGCTGTCAGCAGGACCAAGGCAAAATAATGGCGCGACTGATGACCATTGAGTGTATTTGCAAAATTCGCTCTACGGCCATCAGCCACGCGACCTTATTCCCC
>CABUXJ010000037.1 GCA_902495455.1 uncultured Prevotella sp. | reverse complement strand
GCCGCGGGTCTGCAACGAGCGCCCCGTTGCACTCCAACGGGCACGCCGTTGCGACCCCGCGGGGCCCTTACGGCAGCGAAAAAGCAACGTTTTTGGCCCGAAAAAGCCGCTTTTCGGCTCCAAAAAGTTGCACAGTTCGCAAGTTTCCCGATTAAAAACCTCGCTGTCAGTCGGTTACACTTGCACGCGCTATTTTGCGATATTTGAGACCGTCGGACGGTTTCGTGGAAAAGAATGACAAAATGAAGGCGTTTAAAGGCCTTTTTTAACACTTTTTGTCCGCTATTTTCTGAATCTTCGTCAGAAACAGTTGTATATCTATACGTTTCACGGACAAAGACAAGTCTGTGTCCCTACACTGATTGAGACCTGCGGTATGGAAATCAGTTTTACCGGACACCAATAATTCCGAATTTGTCATATCGACGGCTCCGTCTCTATCGGAAACGAACAGTGAGGGAATCAAAACATGTCAGTCCACGCGTTTTCTTTAGCCTGACTACATTCTGGGGGGACAAATGTCAAACGCCGCGACATTCGTCAATCGGCGATTGCCACGGCGTTTGGATTAAATAAAGAACGTATGATGGGGTTCCATGACGGCTGTCACTTCACTATCACCTTGCAGGCTTCGCTGCCGCCTTTCCCGCTTTTGACGGAAACGACGTTAAGTCCGCGGCTCAGCATGGCGGCGTTGATCTGTACTGTGTTCTGACCCGCAGGAACGGTCTGACGGAACACGGTCTGGCCTGCGGCGTTATGGACGAACACCTCGCGGTCAGCGGCGTTGCCACCCACCTCGACGGTGATTGTCTCGTTGCGGTCAGCCACCGTGGGATAGACCTTGGTCTTGATGGGCGCGCCCATCTGCCGGATGCTGCTGGCGTTGCGGTCTATTTTGTAGAAAATGTTATAACTTGCCCCATAGCTGCCGTTAGAAAACTCAAATACCCTAAACTGCAGGTATCGTTTGTCGTTGATGGTAATCAGGTTTGTATAGTCATAGGAGCGATTCACCAGATTGTTGCCGAAAGAGACGGTGCTCAGCGTCGCTCCGCTCTCTGAAATGACTTTGAAACCGGTTGCAAAGACTGAGTAAGATGTTTCATATCGGTCTATCTCACCGTCTCCGTCACGGTCTTCTTTTCGCACTTCTCCGTCCTGACGCGTTTCGAGGATGGGGCAGATATACTCGTAAGCCTCGTCGTTGTTGAACAGTGTCTGTGTGGCCTGTACGAACTCATCACTGGACAGACTGTTCTCGCAGTTTCCGATGCCCAACTCTATGATTGACTGGGGACGGTAGGCGTTGTACTCTTTTCTTTCGACCCAATTGCCACCGAACGTGCGTGTGTAATCCTTGTACACCTGATATAGTCCGTTGGTGGTCAGAGCCCAGAAACGTCTCGGATATTTGCGGCCATACTCCCAATCGTTGTAGTAGAAGCTTGAGGGATTGTCGAAAGTGAAGAAATAGGTTGAGTCTTTCACTACTGACATTGAGTCAACACTGTATCCTTGGTTTGCGATGTACTGTTTGGCATCATCGAGGGTCAAAGACGGTACTTCCCATTCCATTGCGTCGTAGCGACTGACGCATCGGATAATTTCCGGTTTCTCTTTGATGAGTTTGTAGGCGCACTCTGTCGGTGCCGTCGGGCTCAGACTCTTCAGCTTGTTCATTTCGTCATCGTAGATGTCGATACGTTCAATCGTGTTCATGTCTCTATAAGGCATGATGAATTTGGCTTTGCCGTCGGCCGAAAGTTCTTTCGGGATGAAGCCTAAGTCGTCTGTGTTGACAACCTTGCCGCTGTTGATGACTTGCGCATTGACGGCTGTTGAGGCCATGAGCATGGCCAACAAAAGTGTTGATTTTTTCATTTGGATGATAGTTTAATAAAAAAGACGTGCACCATTCTGTCGCCTGTCACCCATTCAGGTTACCGCCAAGTGACCTCGTTACACGACAAGCACAAAACAGTCCACGCCTTATCGGCGTGAACTCTCAGTCAGCTTGCTCTCATGTAACAAATATTGGCGGTATTCGATGGGTGAGAACAAGAGCTAAAAGCTCAACATCAATATGTTAGTTCTAAAGGTTCTGAATGGAAACACGCGCTTTGGTTTGTTGATGTTTACTTGTTGTTTCTCGTTGTGATTTGTCGCCCGGGAGTTGCTGCGGGCAGTCCCGCGGGCGTCAGTCGTTTCATGATGCGGTGTCGCTGTCGGGCCCGGTATATGACTCCGGCCTCGTCATCAAGCCGCACTTACCATTGCGCTGTTTCTCGATTTCTGTTTTTCTGACCTCCTTTTCTAATTGTTTCTACTCTGCCGGATGCCGTTTTGTGGCGTCAGCCACACCTGCCGTCCGGCCATTATTGTTTTTGCAAAGGTAATCAAATAAATCAAAAATGCGCAATTTAGCCCAAATATTTAGCTCAAGTAGCTCAAGTAAAGCCTGGTAGCGTGAAGAAAGATTAAAGTTTGTTTTGTTGTACGAAATATTTGACGTACCTTTGCGGCTCATTTTTCAGAATAACGAATTATTATCGGTCAAATGAAAACATTCACATTTAAACCGAAGTTGATTTCAACTTTGAAGAATTACAACCGTAAAACCTTTATGGCCGACCTCATGGCCGGCATCATTGTGGGCATCGTGGCGCTGCCGCTGGCCATCGCTTTCGGCATCGCCTCGGGCGTGACACCCGAGAAGGGCATCATCACGGCCATCGTCGCTGGACTGATCGTCTCCGTCTTCGGAGGTAGCCGCGTACAGATCGGCGGCCCCACGGGAGCGTTCATCATCATCATCTACGGAATCATCCAGCAGTACGGCATCGAGGGACTGACCGTCGCCACGCTCATGGCCGGCGCCTTCCTCGTCATGTTCGGCCTCCTGCGGTTGGGAACAATCATCAAGTATATTCCCTATCCGATAGTCGTGGGCTTCACGAGCGGTATCGCCGTGACCATTTTCACGACCCAGATAAAGGACCTCTTCGGCCTGACAATGGACGAAGTGCCGTCGGACTTCATCGAAAAATGGATAGCCTACGGCCGCTGCTTCGCCACGGTCGATCCGTGGAGCGCTGCCGTTGGCATACTGAGTGTGGCCGTGATAGCCGTCACGCCGAAGTTCAGCAAGAAGATTCCCGGCTCGCTCATAGCCATCATCGTGATGACCGTGGCCGTGCTGCTGCTCAAGCAGATGGCCGGTGTGACCACGGTGGAGACCATCGGCGACCGCTTTGCCATCAGCAACGAGCTACCCGAGGCCCACATGCCCGCCATGACGTGGGATACGATAAAGAGCCTCGTCTCGCCGGCAATAACGATTGCCATCCTCGGCGCCATTGAGTCGCTGCTCTCGGCGACGGTGGCCGACGGTGTCGTGGGCGACCATCATGACTCCAACACAGAACTTGTCGCACAGGGTCTGGCCAATCTGGCGTCGCCGCTCTTCGGCGGCATACCCGCCACGGGAGCCATCGCTCGCACCATGACCAACATCAACAACGGCGGACGCACGCCCGTGGCCGGCATAATCCACGCCGCCGTGCTGCTGCTCATCTTCCTCTTCCTCATGCCGCTGGCACAGTATATCCCGATGGCCTGTTTGGCCGGCGTGCTCGTCGTAGTGTCCTACGGCATGAGTGGCTGGCGTTCGTTCGCCGCACTGATGCGCAATCCGAAGAGCGACGTCAGCGTGCTGCTCATCACGTTCTTCCTCACCATCATCTTCGATCTCACCATCGCCATCGAGGTGGGCCTCATCATCGCCTGTCTGCTCTTCATGAAGCGTATGTCGGAAACCACCGACGTCAAGGTCATCTCCGACGAGATTGACCTCAACGATGAGGCAGACATGGAAGCGGGCAATCTGGAGCATCTCACCATTCCCGAGGGTGTGGAGGTTTACGAGATCAACGGCCCCTACTTCTTCGGCGCGGGCAACCGCTTCGAGGAGGTAATGGCGGCTTTCGGCGACCGTCCGAAAGTGCGCATCATCCGCATGCGTAAGGTTCCGTTCGTCGACTCCACGGGCATCCATAACCTCTCCAACCTCTGCGAAATGAGCCGCAACGAGGGCATACAGATTGTTCTCTCGGGTGTTAATCCCAAGGTCGAAGCCGTCCTGAAACGCTCCGGCTTCAACGAACTGATAGGCAGCGAAAACATCTGCAACCACATCGACCTGGCACTGGAACGGGCGCGGGAGATTGTCGGGGAATAAAAAAAGAGGATGTGTCAGAAAGCGAATGAAGCACACCGCAGGGGAAAACAGATGTCCATGTGGTGGGCTTCATTCGCTTTTTGATAGGTAGGCCTTGATGAATTGAACACAGAGACATAATCCTATATCACAGGTCAATATCTTCTTTGCATAGTTTTTCCTGGGCTTCACTTCGTTTGCTTAATCTTGCATCACGCCGACGCGCCGGTACCGACGGCATGCTGTTGCCCGAGAGCGCCGGATGAAGCGTATTCCGACGTTCTTTTGCTGATACTTTTCTCGTGTTTTAGTGCTATTTTGTTTGCTTTTGAAATATTTTTGGCTAAAAAACTTACGGTTTATTTGTTTGTTCGGCAATAAATGGTTAACTTTGCAGCCGAATAAAACGAATATACGACGAGAATATGACATACATCAGTCTGCTACACATTATTAATATTATCCGACTGCAGCGAGTGGGCGGAAGTGAAAATGTGTGTCGGTAGCTATGCGTGACAATAGATATTGAACCTTTCTCACTTCGACTGTGGGAAAGGTTCTTTTTTTAGTCAAGGTCGGATGTCTCGCCCGAAACGGAACAAGAAAAAATTTATAAGTGAATTAAGAAATATGAGCGACAGACTGTTTATTTTTGACACAACGCTGCGCGACGGCGAGCAGGTGCCGGGATGCCAGCTTAACACGGTTGAGAAGATTCAGGTGGCCCGCCAGCTCGAGCAACTGGGCGTCGATGTGATTGAGGCGGGATTTCCCATCTCGAGCCCCGGCGACTTCAATTCGGTGATAGAGATATCCAAAGCCGTGACGTGGCCGACCATCTGTGCCCTGACGCGCGCCGTGGAGAAGGACATCGACGTGGCCGCCGACTCGTTGCGCTACGCAAAACACAAGCGCATACACACGGGCATCGGTACGAGTGATTCGCACATCAAGTATAAGTTCAACAGCAACCGCGAGGAAATCATCGAGCGCGCCGTGGCCGCCGTGAAGTATGCCCGCCGCTATGTGGAGGACGTCGAGTTCTATGCCGAGGACGCCGGACGCACCGACAACGAATATCTGGCCCGCGTGGTTGAGGCCGTCGTCAAGGCCGGAGCGACGGTGATAAACATCCCAGATACGACCGGCTACTGTCTGCCGGCGGAATATGGCGAGAAGATAAAGTATCTCATGGAGCACGTCGACGGACTGTCGGCCGGACGCGCCATTCTATCCACCCACTGCCACAACGACCTGGGCATGGCCACGGCCAATACGCTGAGCGGTGTGCTCAACGGCGCGCGTCAGGTCGAAGTGACAATCAACGGCATCGGCGAGCGGGCCGGAAACACGTCGCTCGAGGAGGTGGCCATGATTCTCAAGTGTCACAAGAACATCGACATCGAGACCAACATCAACACGACCAAGATATATCCCACGAGCCGCATGGTGTCGAGTTTGATGAACATGCCCGTCCAGCCCAACAAGGCTATCGTGGGCCGTAACGCTTTCGCCCACTCGAGCGGCATCCATCAGGACGGCGTGTTGAAGAATGTGTCGACATACGAGATCATCGACCCGAAGGACGTGGGACTGGACGACAACTCGATCGTGCTCACCGCCCGTTCGGGACGTGCCGCGTTGAAATATCGTCTCGGCGTGCTCGGCGTCAACATCGACAACGAGGAGCGTGTGGACGAACTTTATCAGCAGTTTCTCAAGCTGGCCGACCGCAAGAAGGAGGTCAACGACGACGATATACTCATGCTCGCGGGAGCCGACGCAGCCGCAAGTCGCGCCGTCAAACTGGACTTCCTCCAGGTGACGACGGGTATGGGCGTGAAGAGCGTCGCGAGCATCGGGCTGGACATCTCCGGCCAGAAATTTGAGGAGGCGTCAACGGGCAACGGTCCCGTCGACGCGGCCATCAATGCGCTGAAGAAGATCATCCAGAAGCAGATGACGCTCAAGGAGTTTACCATCCAGGCCATCAGCAAGGGCTCGGACGACGTCGGAAAGGTGCACATGCAGGTGGGATACAACGGCAGCGTCTACTACGGTTTCGGCGCAAACACCGACATTGTTACGGCGTCGGTCGAGGCGTATATTGACTGTATAAATAAGTTTAAGTAGGAGTCATGGGATATCAAAATGCGCATGAAACACATGGTAGGGACATATTCTTGTATTTGTCCGCCAAGCAATTTTGATAATCAACATGTTACGAGCGGACAAATACAAGAATATGTCCCTACCAAGAACCATGTAATCATTTTGATACACCCTCTTGAAAAGAAAGAATATGAACACACTATTTGATAAAATCTGGGACAAGCACGTCGTGCAGAAGGTTGACGACGGCCCAACACAGCTTTACATCGACAGACTCTACTGTCATGAGGTGACATCGCCGCAGGCATTTGACGGCATGCGCAAGAGAGGACTGAAATGTTTCCGTCCCGCGCAGATTTACTGTATGCCGGACCACAACACGCCGACGCACGACCAGGACAAACCCATCAAAGACCCCGTGTCGAAGAAGCAGGTGGATACGCTGGCCAGGAATGCGGCCGAGTTCGGGCTGACCCACTACGGCATGATGTCGCCCGACAACGGCATCATCCACGTCGTTGGACCGGAGAAGGGACTGTCGCTGCCCGGCATGACCATCGTCTGCGGTGACTCCCACACGTCGACACACGGCGCTATGGGAGCCGTGGCGTTCGGTATCGGAACGAGTGAGGTGGAGATGGTGATGGCCTCGCAGTGCATCCTTCAGCAGAAGCCCAAGTCCATGCGCATCAGCATCGAGGGCACGCTGGGACGCGGCGTGACGGCAAAGGATGTGGCTCTGTACCTGATGTCGCAGCTCACGACATCAGGCGGTACGGGCTATTTCATCGAATACGCCGGCAGTGTCGTCCGCGACATGTCTATGGAGGGCCGTCTGACGCTGTGCAACCTTTCGATAGAGATGGGCGCACGCGGCGGTTTCATCGCCCCTGACGAGACGACATTTGAATATATCCGCGGCCGCGAGTTCGCACCGAAAGGCGGTGATTGGGACAAGGCCGTCGAATATTGGAAGACGCTGAAGAGCGGCGACGACGCCGTGTTCGACAAGGAACTGACCTTCGCCGCCGCCGACATCGAGCCGATGGTGACATACGGCACAAATCCCGGCATGGGCATGGGCATCACGGCGTCCATCCCGACGCTCGACAGCATCGACGAGGCCGGCAAGGCATCGTTTGTCAAGTCGCTCGACTATATGGGCTTCCGGCCGGGCGAACGGCTGCTCGGTCATAAGATAGACTACGTCTTCCTCGGCGCCTGCACCAACGGACGCATCGAGGACTTCCGCGCTTTCGCCTCGCTCGTCAAGGGCCGCCGCAAGGCCGACACGGTGACGGCGTGGCTCGTGCCCGGTTCGTGGGCCGTGGACAGGCAGATACGCGAGGAGGGTCTCGACAAGATATTGGAGGCTGCGGGCTTCGCCATCCGCCAGCCGGGCTGCTCCGCCTGTCTCGCGATGAACGACGACAAGATTCCGGCGGGCAAGTATTCCGTGTCCACGAGCAACCGCAACTTTGAAGGACGACAGGGCCCCGGTGCCCGTACAATCCTCGCCTCGCCGCTCGTCGCCGCCGCCGCTGCCGTGACGGGAGTGATAACGGATCCGAGGGAGATGGTGGAATAGCCCAAATAAAACAAAAACCGATGAAACAGAAATTCGACATTATAACAAGTACATGTGTGCCGCTCCCTTTGGAGAACGTCGACACAGACCAGATAATCCCCGCGCGCTTCCTCAAAGCGACGGACAAGGCCGGCTTCGGCGACAATCTTTTCCGCGACTGGCGGTACAATGAGGACGGCACGCCGAAGAAAGATTTCGTTCTCAACGACCCGACATACGGCGGCTGCATCCTCGTGGCCGGCAAGAACTTCGGTTCTGGATCGAGCCGTGAGCATGCGGCGTGGGCCATTGCGGGCTATGGTTTCCGCGTGGTGATAAGCAGTTTCTTCGCCGACATCCACAAGAACAACGAGCTCAACAACTTCGTGCTGCCCGTGGTGGTGAGTGAGGACTTCCTCGCGGAGCTGTTCGACAGCATCGCCGCCGACCCGAAGACCGTCGTGGAAGTCAATCTTCCGGCGCAGACGGTGACGAACAAGGCCACCGGACGCAGCGAGCAGTTTGAGATTAACGGATATAAGAAGCACTGCCTGATGAACGGTCTCGATGACATCGACTATCTGATAGAGAATAAGGATAAGATCGAACAATGGGAACGGCTCAACAAGTGAACGGCACCGGCCACCGCATACAGCCTTTCATCGAGATAATGGACTGCACGCTGCGCGACGGCGAGCAGACCAGCGGTGTCTCGTTTCTGCCTCACGAGAAGCTTCAGATAGCGCGGATGCTGCTGCGCGACGTCAATGTCGACCGCATTGAGGTCGCTTCGGCGCGGGTTTCGGAGGGCGAGAAGGACGCCGTGAAGATGATTTGCCGTTACGCCCGCCAGATTGATATGCTCGATAGGGTGGAGGTGTTGGGCTTCGTCGACGGCCATCTGTCGGTCGACTGGATAGCCGAATGTGGCGGCCGGGTCATCAATCTGCTGGCCAAAGGGTCGCTGAAGCACTGCAAGCACCAGCTCCACAAGACTCCGGAGGAGCACATCGGGGAAATACGCCGGTCGCTGGAGTATGCCGAGAAGCGCGGCATCAGCGTCAATCTCTATCTTGAAGATTGGAGCAACGGCATGAAAGACTCGCCCGACTATGTATATATGATGGTTGACGCGCTGCGCGATACGAACATCAAGAGGTTCATGCTGCCCGACACGCTGGGCATAATGAACCCGCTGCAGGCCATCGAGTTCTTTCGCAAGATGGTGAAACGCTACCCGAATCTGCACTTCGACTTCCACGCGCACAACGACTACGACCTTGCCGTGAGCAACTCGCTCGGCGCCGTTCTCTGCGGCGCACGTGGGCTGCACGTCACTGTCAACGGCCTTGGCGAGCGCTGCGGAAACGCCCCGCTGTCGAGCGTACAGGTGATTTTGAAGGACCAGTTCCACGCCAAGACGAGCATACGGGAGGACCGGCTCAACGACCTGAGCCGCCTGGTTGAGGGCTATTCGGGCATCGCCATTGCGCCGAACCAACCTGTCGTCGGTGAGAACGTCTTCACACAGGTGGCCGGAGTCCACGCCGACGGCGACAACAAGCGCAATCTCTACTGCAACGACCTCGTTCCGGAGCGTTTCGGCCGCAAGCGCGAGTATGCCCTCGGAAAGACGAGCGGCCGGGCCAACATAGCCCGCAACCTTCAGGAACTCGGGCTCGAACTGACGCCGGAACAGACTCAGAAGGTGACGCGTCGCATCACGGAGCTGGGCGACCGCAAGGAGATTGTCACTCAGGAAGACCTTCCGTTCATCGTGAGCGACGTCCTGAAGCACAGCACGGCCGACGACCGCGTCAAGCTCGTGAGCTATATGGTCTCGCTGGCCTACGGCCTGAAACCTATCGCCAGTGTCAAGGTGGAGATTGACGGCCGCGAATATGCTGCCGACGCAACGGGCGACGGACAGTATGACGCCTTCGTGAAAGCGTTGCGCAAGATATATAAGGAGCATCTCGACCGCACGTTCCCGCTGCTGGCCAACTATGCCGTGACCATCCCGCCGGGCGGTCGCACCGACGCTCTCGTCCAGACGGTCATCACGTGGCGCAACGGCGACAAGCTGCTGCGCACCCGCGGCCTCGACGCCGACCAGACGGAGGCTGCCATCAAGGCGACGATAAAGATGTTGAATATGATAGAATAAAACATAAGAACAATGAAATTAAAAATCGCAGTTTTGCCCGGTGATGGTATCGGGCCGGAGATAATGAAGCAGGGAGTGGCCGTCATGGACGCCATTGCCGCAAAGTTCGGACACGACGTGACATACGAGGAAGCTCTGTGCGGAGCGACGGCCATCGACGCCGTCGGCGATCCTTTCCCTGAAGAGACGTTCCGCGTGTGCCGTGAGGCTGACGCCGTGTTGTTCGCGGCCGTCGGCGACCCGAAGTTCGACAACGACCCGACGGCGAAGGTACGTCCCGAGCAGGGACTGCTGGCCATGCGCAAGAAGCTCGGCCTCTTTGCCAACATCCGTCCGGTGCAGACGTTCAAGTGTCTTGTGCATAAGTCGCCGCTGAAGCCCGAACTGGTCGACGGAGCCGACTTCATCTGTATCCGCGAACTCACCGGAGGAATGTATTTCGGCGAGAAGTATCAGGACAACGACAAGGCATACGACACCAACTACTACACCCGTCCAGAGGTGGAGCGCATCCTCAAGGTAGGCTTTGAGTATGCCCGCCGCCGCGGCCGCCATCTAACCGTCGTCGACAAGGCCAACGTACTGGCCTCGAGCCGCCTGTGGCGGCAGATAGCCAAGGAGATGGAGCCGCAGTATCCCGACGTCAATGTCGACTACATGTTCGTCGACAACGCCTCGATGCGCATGATTGCCGAACCGAAATTCTTCGACGTCATGGTCACGGAGAATACCTTCGGCGACATCCTCACCGACGAGGGCAGCTGCATTTCCGGTTCGATGGGTCTCCTGCCGTCGGCTTCGACAGGTGAGAGCACGCCCGTCTTCGAGCCCGTCCACGGCTCATGGCCTCAGGCAAAGGGGCAGAACATCGCCAATCCGCTGGCTCAGATTCTTTCCGTGGCCATGCTCTTCGAGCACTTCGACCTCAAGGAAGAGGGTGCTCTCGTGCGCCGTGCCGTCGACGCCTCGCTTGACGCCAACGTCCGCACGCCTGAGATTCAGGTCGATGGCGGTGCCAAATATGGAACGAAGGAGGTCGGCGCATGGATTGTGGAATATATCAAGAACGCATAATGCGGTCAGGAAAGAAACTTCTGTTTGTTGTCCTGTCGCTGGCCGCAGCGCTGCCCATCGACGCCCAGACACCCGCACAGTGGCGTGACTCGCTGGCCGTCATCAACCGTCAGATAGCCACCCGGCCCTATTCCTCGGACCTCCACCTGCGCAAGGCCGCCATCAATCTGGAACTGCAGCAGTGGGAGTATGCCGCCGAGGAATACGGCCATGTCCTCGAGCGCGAACCTAAAAATCCTGCGGCGCTCTTCTATCGGGCATACGCCAACACCCATCTGCGCCGCTATGACCTCGCCCGCAGGGATTATGAGGACTTCATCGCTGTCGTCCCGCGCAACATGGAGGCCATGCTCGGACTGGCGCATGTCTGCATCAAACTCCAGCGCACGTCTGAGGCGATGGACCATCTCAACCGTCTCGTCGAGCTATATCCCGACAGTGCCGTGGTCTATGCGTCACGCGCATCGTTGGAGCGCGACCTCCGGTCCTACGACGCCGCCCTCTACGACTGGACACAGGCCTGCCGGCTGGCTCCGGACAACACCGATTTCGTCATTTCCCGCACGGACATCCTCCTGTCGCTCGGCCGCAAGGATGAAGCCCGCGGTGAGCTCGACGCGCTCGTGCGGCGCGGTGTTCCGCGCGGTGCGCTGCGGGAGTGGTATGACCGTTGCCGATGAATGGGTTGGGAATAGCCCAACCGGACAATTCAACGCAAAGTCGCTTATATATTTAAACGCAAAGACCGCAAAGACGCAAAGACAATATTAATCCACCACAATTCAATATTATCTTTGCGTCTTTGCGGTCTTTGCATTTAAATATATAAGCGACTTTGTGTTGAATTGTCCGGTTGAATCGGCCTTCTCTTATGATTCACTTCATCCACTCTGTCTCCTCCCCTTTGGGGAGGTCGGACGGGGCTTCTCTTCAACTGTTAAAAACTCGGAATAATCACAACAAAAGACCTCGATTTTAACATAAATTCTGCAGCAAGTCCTCCCTCGGCCTCAAATTCTTCAAAATAGCGCGTGTATCTTTTTCTCCCTGACCGTCAGTGTGTTACGCTGAAAATCGCGAAAATGTGCAACTTTTTCGCGGATTTTTCCTTGCCGTAAGGCCCCCGCGGCTTCGCAACGGGGCGCTCGTTGCATCACGACGGCGTGCTCGTTGCAAGCCAACAAGCATGCCGTTGCGACCCCGCGGGGCCCTTACGGCATGACCGCGAAGTATTTTCGGTCGGAAAATGACGGCCGAATGTCAAAATCAGAGCGTCGCCGCCGTTTTTTTGGAGCAATTTTGATGTGTTAAATTTTTGATATTATTATGACACATACAACCAGCCGAAGGCCCACCCCGACGCGGTTGTCGCAGAGCACCTGCGATATCATCCACCGGTAGGGTCGCGACCCTACTTTGTGCGTAAGTGTTGTTCATCGGGTAGGGGAGTGCGTACTATAATCTCCCCGTATGCCGATGGCCGGCTATATATATAATAATGAGGAAATGTTAAAAAGCACGCGATGTCGAAAAAAAGCGGCGGAAAGTTTGGCGGAACGGCCGGAATGTTTTACTTTTGCAGTGTACTATTAAAGTGGTACACATATTGAACCACCAAAAACAAATATATATATGATTGAAATCAACAACATCAGTTTCGGGTATGGCAGCCGTCTCGGCTTCCTCCCGGGTAAGAAGAAAGGTGAGGGCCGGTCGGCTGACGTCCTGAAAGACTTCAGCCTGACCCTGCGCGAGAACAACATCTACGGCCTACTGGGCCGCAACGGAACGGGCAAGTCGACCCTGCTCTATCTCATCGCCGGACTGCTCAGTCCGCGTCAGGGCCGCGTCACACTCGACGGCGTCGAGACCCGTCTGCGCCGTCTGGAGCAGCTGCGCGAGATTTTCCTCGTGCCCGAAGAGTTTGACCTGCCGCCGGTGACGCTCGACAGCTACGTCAGAATGAACGCCCCGTTCTATCCACGTTTCAGTCGCGAGATACTCGACGCCTGTTTGCGCGACTTCGACCTGCCGCTGTCGCTCCGTCTGGGCGAGCTGTCGATGGGCCAGAAGAAGAAGGTCTACATGAGTTTCGCTCTCGCCTCGGGCACCCGGGTGCTCATCATGGACGAGCCGACCAACGGACTCGACATACCCTCGAAGAGCCGCTTCCGCCGCGTGGTGGCCAACTGCATGGCCGACGACCGCATCGTCATCATCTCGACCCATCAGGTCCACGACGTCGAACAGCTGCTCGATCATGTCGTCATGGTCGACACCGACGGTCTGAGGCTGGACGCCTCCGTGGCCGACCTGTGCTCGCGCTATTCCTTCGAGCTGCGACAGTCGGGCAGCGCGTCGGACGACGTCATCTACGCCGAGCCGTCGCTGCAGGGCAACGCCGTGATTGCGGCCCGCCGGGAGGGCATGGAGGAGACGCAGCTCAACCTCGAACTGCTATTCAACGCCGTTCAGCAGCGGCTGATATAGAGAGATAGAGTCTTCCCGTGGCGTGGCGGGTCTGATGCGGCGGGCGACGGACGTTGTTGCCATAGAACTCCCGCCGAGCCGGTCAGAGACCCGGCCGCCGCCGATTCAGAATCAATAAACACAAAAAAGAAAGAAAATATCATTATGGAAAAAGGATTTGACTTAAGACGTTTCGGACTTATGGTCCGTTGGGATCTGACGACCAACTGGAAGTCGTCGGTCCGCATGATGCTCTGCATGACGCTCGGTTTGCTGTTGCTGTATGAACTGGGTATGTACGAACAGTTCAGTGGCTCATGGAATGAAATATCGCCGGATCAGTTTGACAGTTGGTTGGATGGCATGGTGCTGCCGACAACAATCGCCTTCATTTTGTTCATGATGGTGGGTGCCAGCCTCATATTCGACTGTATGAAGACCCGCCAGCAACGCACGGCCTTTCTGATGCTTCCGGCGTCATCGGCCGAAAAATTCCTTGCGCGGCTGCTTTACGCCACGGTGGGCTTCTTTGTGATGTTCTTTGCTGCCTCGGTCATAGCCGACGTCCTGCGTCTCGTCATCAGTCTCATCTTCGGTCCCCGCATGTTCGGTTCGATCGTGCTCACTGGCATGGGCGAACTTTATGACACCGTCACGGGACTGCTGATAGGGTGGAACGAACGGAAGGCCGATTTCTGGCTCTACACACGTGACAGGACTGAAGGATTGTGGAATATGGCCATGTTCGCGTCCGTCGCACTCTTCTTCCACAGTCTCTATATATTTGGCGGTACGATTTTCCATCGCAACACCGTGGTGCTCACGACATTCTCTATAATCGCTGCAGGACTAATGTTCGGTTGGCTTGATATTAATCCCGGCATCGTGAGTCTCGGTTTTGGCGACAAACTGGGGATAGCCCACAACCGCATCGACCCATTCTTCTTCGGCGCCCTGGCCGCGCTCTGCTACTGGGGCTCATACAGAGTATACCTGCGCATGCAGGTCATTAACAACAAATGGACGAACCTATGACAGTGACATTCAGCAACGACAAGGCCATCTATCTGCAGATGGCCGACCGCCTCTGCGACGAGATTCTGGCCGGAACCTACGGCGCCGACGGACGCATACCGAGCGTGCGCGAATATGCCGTCATGCTCGAGGTCAACACCAACACGGCCGTCAAGGCATACGACGCGCTGGCCCGTGACGGCATCATCTACAACCGGCGCGGCCTCGGCTATTTCGTCAGCCCCGAGGCGCGCGACACCATCATGCAGTCCCGCCGTCGCGAATTCATCGACCGCACGCTACCCGAGATGTTCCGCAACATGCGTCTGCTCGGCATAGGAATTGACGAGGTGACGGAAAGGTGGAATCAGTGCGAAAGAGGAGACTCTGCTTACGAATAGATTGTCTGAACCCTCTGTTTGCTTTCAAATTGATGCAAAAATAAGGGCTGGATGTTAATAATAGTAAAATAAACAGTGTCCGGAGAACAACGGTACGGAAAAAACACTATATTTGTTGCAGGTAACCAGATAAACACATATACACAACAATTATAATTCTACTGCTTATGATTAACTATTGTAACGTCCAGACAATTCAGGCTTGCCTTGATGACTACATGATTCGCAAAGGCAAGACAAAAATCGGAGAGATCGAGGCCAACCACGAATTGGAACGTGTCGGTCTTATGGTTGACGACCTTGAGCACCCCGGTGAGCCTCTGAGGGAGTTTCTCCGGCAGTTGCGCGACAGCAATTCGTTGCCGAGGAACATCTTCCAGATCAATTCGACGTGGGCCATCATGCACTCGATGACAAATGCGAAATCGCATGTCATCTTCAACGATTACTCTTGAACGGATTGGTTCGGGGCGCGCCGCTTGTCAGGTTTACTCCTCCGCGTCGCTCCCCGAACCATTCTTTTCTTCCTTTGTCGTACAATGGCGGTCTCAAACGTAAATATATTATAACAGCCCGCCTCATAGGTTAAAATATTCTAATGCACATTGACAAAGTGGGCGACTGTTCGTCATATATGTATAAATTTGCACGACGGAAGTCAATACATTATTAATATACAAACGAAATTATGCAGAAGAATTACATCGCTGTAGTAATCGCAGCAGGATGTCTCGTCATGAGCAGCTGCGTGAGCAAGAAAGCCCTCGAGGGATGTCAGAACGAAAACAAGGAACTGAGCCGCAACTATCAGGAGGCTAAGGAAAATCTGGCCGCAAGCCGCGCCCGCGTGGCCAGCCTGGAGGAACAGCTCGAAGTCCAGAAGAAAGGAACAGCCGCACTCCAGCAGGCTCTCGACAAGAGCCTCACGGCCAGCAGCCAGACAACGGTCAACATATCGAAACTTGTCGACCAGATCAACGAGTCAAACCAGTATATCCGCCATCTGGTGGAGGTGAAGAGCAAGAGCGACTCGCTCAACATGGTGCTCACCAACAACCTGACACGCTCGCTGAGCCGCGAAGAGCTCAAGGAGGTCGACGTGCAGGTGCTCAAGGGTGTGGTCTACATCTCGCTTGCCGACAACATGCTCTACAAGAGTGGCAGCTATGAGGTCAACGACCGCGCGGCAGAGACGCTCAGCAAGATTGCCAAGATCATCATGGACTATAAGGACTACGACGTGCTCGTCGAGGGAAACACCGACAACGTGCCTATCTCACGCGAGAACATCCGCAACAACTGGGACCTCAGCTGTCTGCGCGCATCCAGCGTGGTGCAGTATCTGCAAAACCACTACGGCGTCGACCCGAAGCGTCTGACCGCCGGCGGACGTGGCGAATATAATCCGCTGTCGGACAACACGACCGAGACGGGCAAGGCCCGCAACCGCCGCACGCAAATCATCATCACGCCGAAGCTCGACCAGTTCATGGATCTCATCGATAAGGCGCCGGACGCTGAGTAAGCCAACCGCGGAAAACAACAATCACGAGAGCCGCATCTATCCTGTTTCGGGGATATGATGCGGCTCTCTGTTGTTTGCAAGAGGCATGCGGCGGCCGTATGTAATCGAAAAACCGGCCCTTCTTACGCCACTTTGCGATTTATGTTGTAACTTTGCGCGGTGAACAAATAACGAAGCAAATGACGAACGACACTATATGTGCGCTGGCCACACCGGCAGGCGGCGCAATTGGCATGATACGCATATCCGGTGACAAAGCCTTGGAACTGACCGACCGTGTGTTTCGTCCCGCCGCACAAGGCAGAAGGATAAAGGAGGCACACGCCGGAACGGTGCACTACGGAACAATTGTCGACGGCAACGGAGCCATTGTGGACGAAGTGCTCGTGACGGTATTCCGTGCGCCACATTCCTATACCGGCGAGGACAGCACGGAGATATCATGTCATGGTTCGCGCTATATATTAAATAAGGTATTGCAGCTGCTCATCAGCGTCGGATGCCGGCAGGCGGAACCGGGTGAATATACTCGGCGGGCATATCTGAACGGCAAGATGGACCTGAGCCAGGCCGAAGCAGTGGCCGATCTCATCGCTTCGACCAACGGTGCCACGCATCGTTTGGCTTTGGGACAGTTGAGGGGAAATGTCAGCACCGAACTGTCGCATCTCCGTGACCGTCTGCTCCGGATGACCTCGCTGATGGAGTTGGAGCTGGACTTCAGCGACCATGAGGAACTGGAGTTTGCCGATCGTTCCGAACTGCTCCGTCTGGCGCAGGACATAGATTCCCGCATAACGTCTCTCGCCTCGTCTTTCTCTTCCGGTGAGGCCATCAAGCAAGGCATTCCGGTGGCCATTGTCGGCAAAACCAATGTCGGCAAGAGCACGCTGCTCAATCTGTTGGTCGGTGAAGAGAAGGCAATCGTCAGCGACATACACGGAACGACACGCGATGTGATAGAAGACATCATCGACATCAATGGCGTGACATTCCGCCTCATGGATACCGCAGGACTGCGTAGCACGGACGACAGAATCGAATCCATCGGCATCGAACGGACATACAAGAAACTGAACGATGCGACAATAATCCTCTGGTTGCTTGACTCCATTCCCACAGAGCATGACTGTGACGAAATGTTCTCCATTTGTCAGGGCAAGAAGCTAATCGTCGTGAACAACAAGACGGATGTGGCAGACTTCACCGACCGCCTTTGCCAACTGCTTGGAGCGAAAGGCGTGGCTGCGGAGACAATGACATCGGCTGCAACGGAGGTAAGTTCTGATGTGGCTGTAATAGGTGTCAGTGCCCGTCATGCAACCAATATTGAAGAATTGCGGTCCACAATATTCCGTCTTTCCGACATACCCGCAATCCGTGAAAATGACATCATAATCACCTCAACCCGCCACTATGACTCCCTCCTCCGGGCTCACGACAGTCTAACCCGTGTTCTTGACGGCCTGGCTGCCGGCCTCAGCGGCGACCTGTTGAGTGAAGACTTGCGTGCTTGTCTCGACAACCTTGGCGAAATCACCGGCGGCCAAATAACAACATCCGAGGTTCTCGAAACCATCTTTAAGCATTTTTGCGTGGGCAAATAAAGCCGTATAAAAACCAAGAAAGTGCATCAGATATCTGATTCTGATGCACTTTCTTGGTTTTTATGTTTCACCAGATTAGCCCTCAGCGGACCACCTTCCATGTCCGTCCGTCCTGACGGATGATGATCAGGCCGCGGTGTGTGGCGGCGTCGATGCGGCGTCCGTCCGTCGTAAATGTCTCGAAGTGGCGTGAGAAGTCAGGACCGGCGGTCTCCGTCCGGGCATTGTTTATGCCGGCGGGGTCGGTGATGGCTGTCACCTTCATGGCCTTGATTTCCCATGTAGCGCTCTCCGTGTCGGTACTGCGGTAGTGGAAACCGATCTGTATTTTCTTTCCGACGAACCGGCTGATGTCGATGTCGCCAGACTCTTTGAATGTCCATGTGTTGCCGGCCGGCCATACTATGCCGCTCAGAACGGTAGTCTCTCCGTCGCAGACGATTTCGACGGACAGTGTTGTCGACGGACTTGCGCAGAAGTTGACAGCGTGGTTAAACCACAGTGTAGCGCTGCTGTAGCCGGTCAGGTCAATCTCCGGAGTCAGCAGAGTCGCGTCGGCAGCGTGCTGAGCGTTGCTGTAGTAGGCACTGCCCTTCCATCCGTATTGGTTGTCGGTCTTCCATACCTCAAATCCTTCTTTTGGCAACAGAGTGTTGACCGTCGTGCAACCACCCGTTCCGAGTGTGAAGTCCTCGTCAAAGACGATTGTTTCTGTCGGCGAGGGGTCGGGAGTTGAGCCGCCACCCTTGTAGTTCTCCGAGCAGATGGTCTTGTCCGGGTCGAAAGCATAGTCTACGCTGTCACCCCACACATATTGCATCAGGTTCGGAAAGTCGACATAAGGATTGCGGTTGCCCTGTATTTTGCTCACCTCGTTGTTGCGTTTCACCTCCTGTTCGTCGACACCGTCAGCCTTGGCCCATTCTATATATAAGGTGTAGGCCCATTTCTGCAGAGTGGGGTAGGCTCCTTTCTGAAGTATCTGCAGCGCCTGTGTGCCTGACCAGGAATAGTCCTGATAGGCCGTGGCCATATACATATAGCCTCTGGCGAAGTCTCCCTTCCACTTGTCAGCCGGTTCCCAGAGCTGATATCCGTTGCTGCCCGTACCGATGCGGGTGCATCCGTTGTCCGTTTTGACGTTCGTCACCTTGCCCATCGGGTAATTTGACTTTGACGAATTGATTTTCGACTCACTTGGCATGAGATTATAGAGGTCCTCGTAGGCTTGAACCTTTGAGCCGCCCCACCAGCTCTTCGGGAACGAGTGCTCGATGTTCATGCCCGAGACCACGGCTCCCTTGTTGCCGAAATAGCGTTTGTCGTTGCTGTAACGGTCGATGACCGATCCGTCGTCATTGCGGTCGGTTGTGTAGAATCCCTCCCACGTGTGACCGGAGCCGGAGCCATAGCTCAGCACGTCGGCATCCTTGATGAGCTCGTGGATGGCTGTCTTCAGCGCCGCCCCCTTCTTGCCTTTCAGTGAAGCATAATATCCTTCGGGTATCTGTGCGTGCAAGGCTCCTCCAATCAGCAGCATTACCAATGCCGCCACGGTCTTCTTAGTATAAATCCTTTTCATATACTATGCAGATGTTTTAGTGTAAATAATGTCTGCAAAGATAGCGCTTATTCTTTTAATAGGTATATTGCCAAGGGCCTTTTTTGTTGAGACAACCCCATTTTTTGCATTTTAATCACGTTTTCATCCACATCCACACTGCCGAGGCGCCATACATCCGGCACCGCCGTCGTCATGTTTGTCCTGAAAATTCTGAATTTAATCCCAAAATTCAGGGCTACTTCCTAAATTTTTTCCGCCGCGCCTCCGAATTTTCAAATCTCGCGAAGGTCAAAATCACGCGATTTTTTTGACGGAAAAATCATGGTTTTTGCAAACCGCTGGTACACAAGAGTTTATAAACAGATAGCCCCTCTGATTCCCCAAAAGGGGGGAGCTTGGGCTTCCCGTAAGGGCCCCGCGGGGTTGCAACGGGGCTGCTATTGCTCTCTGGCGGGGCCGCCGTCGCAATGCCGTAAGGCCGTTGTTGCGATGCAATAAGGGCCCCATTGCTCGGCGAACCCCGCTTTTTGACCTCAAAATAGCAATCAAAAACTCGCGAAGTTTTGCGTTTCTGAAAGGCCGTAAGGGTCTTACAGCACCCTAAGCTCCCCTTTGTGGGAGTCAGAGGAGGCTTTTTGGGGGAGCTGGAGGGGGCTCTAAGGCCCTTGTTGCCCATGAAAATGCAAATCTTTGAGCAATTTCCGGAACATGATTTTGTAAATATTTATCATATCAGAACCCGACAGCGACCCTTGCAAATCCCTTCACCTCGTAGGCATCGAGGATGTTGCGGAACAACTTGGTAGCGAAAAATATGTCCCTACCAAGTTGTTCCGCGATATCCTCAGCCGGGGCCTTCGTTCCCCTTGTGGCTGGCCGGGGAGAGTCCTTGCTCTCTATATAAAATAATGTGTCTGCCCCGTTGTTGCGTTTTATTTGTCATAAAAGTGGAAAATTATTGTGTTTTTATTAAATTTTTCCCAAAAACGTTTGGTGGGAAAGGAAAAACGCCTTACCTTTGCATCCGCTTTCAGGGTTAAACCTGCTGAGCGAT
>CABUXJ010000036.1 GCA_902495455.1 uncultured Prevotella sp. | reverse complement strand
GCAACCCCGTGGGGCCGCTATTGCAACCTCGCCGAGGCTCTATCAGAAAATCGTAAGACTGCCGCGGTTTTGAAACAACTGAATATCAGGATGTTAAGAAAACAGTAAATATAAAGTCATAAAATCGTCCTGATTTTGACCTTCGTGAGATTTGAAAATTTGGGAGCGAGGCGGAGATTTTTTGGAAAGTGCCCCTAAAAAACGCGGTAAAATTCAGAAAAAAGCGGACAGCCGCCATCCGTCTCTTCCAACTTATCCGCCCTTTTCTTTGGTCATATCCGAAAATCTCCGTATTTTTGTAGAGATATCTTTATATAGCATAAACAATCGACAAACGATATGGACATCACAGAAAGATTCTTAAACTACACCAAGTTTGACACACAGTCCGCCGAGGACAGCCAGAGCGTGCCCAGCACACCCAAACAGCTCGTCTTCGCCGAATATCTCCGCAAGGAGCTGGAGGCCGAGGGACTGGAGGATGTCGAACTGGACGACAAGGGCTACATCTACGCCACACTGCCGTCGAACATCAAGGGCAAGGACGTGCCCACCATCGGATTTATCTCCCACTACGACACGAGCCCCGACTGCAGCGGCGCGGACATCAAGGCCCGCATCGTCAAGGCCTATGACGGCGGCGACATAACGCTGTCGGAGGGCATCGTCTCGTCGCCGAAGAAGTTTCCTGAGCTGCTCAGCCACGTCGGCGAAGACCTCATCGTCACCGACGGTCACACCCTGCTCGGCGCGGACGACAAGGCGGGCATCGCCGAGATCATGCAGGCCGTATGCTGGCTGCGCGACCACAAGGAGGTGAAGCACGGCAAGATACGTGTCGCGTTCAATCCCGACGAGGAGATAGGCATGGGTGCCCACCACTTTGATGTGGAGAAGTTCGGCTGCGAATGGGCCTACACGATGGACGGCGGAGACGTCGGCGAGCTTGAGTTTGAAAACTTCAACGCGGCCGGAGCAAAGGTCACCATCAAGGGCATGAGCGTCCATCCGGGATATGCCAAGGACAAGATGGTCAATGCCAACCGCCTCGCGGCCGAGTTTGCGGCCATGCTGCCGGCTGACGAGACGCCGGAGACGACGGAAGGCTATCAGGGATTCTACCACCTGCTGGGAATCAAGAGCAACATCGAGAACGCGACGATGTCGTATATCATACGCGATCACGACCGCCGGAAGTTTGAAGCCCGCAAGGCGTTCTTCGCCGAGTGTGCCGGAAAAATGAACGAAAAGTATGGCGAGGGAACCGTCGTTGCCGACGTCCGCGACCAATACTACAACATGAAAGAAAAGATTGACCCGTGCATGCACGTCATCGACATCGTGCTGAAAGCCATGCAGGACTGCGGCGTCGCACCGAAAGTGAAGCCCATCCGTGGCGGTACGGACGGCGCGCAGTTGTCATTCAAGGGTCTCCCCTGCCCCAACATCTTCGCCGGCGGTGTCAATTTCCACGGTCCTTACGAGTTTGTCAGCATCCAGTCGATGCAAAAGGCAATGGAAGTCATCGTGAGAATATGCGAACTGACGGCCGGATATAACGACTGAAAGATTGTTATATAAAACAAAAAACGAGGGTGTTTTTATAAGTTTCATAAAAATGGTAGGGACATATTCTTGTATTTGTCCGCCCGCCAAACGTTTACTATCAATACGTTATTGACGGACAAATACAAGAATATGTCCCTACCATTTTTATGAAACTTATCTGATATAGCCTCGTTTCTTATTATAATCAGCGAGACTTCGCCTCGACAATCACTGTCCGAGGCTCAGTCTGTCCAACGACTCTTCTTCGCCTACCACCCAGATGATGTCGCCTTTCTCAAAATGACGGGCGGGCTCGATTTGCGACAGATTTTCTTCACCTTCCTCTATGCCGACCACCATGCAGTTGTAGTCGCTGCGTATGCCGCTCTCCTGAAGCGTCTTGCCGATGAACGGACTGTTGCCCGTGATGACCATCTGGCGGAGTTTCATCTCACGTTTCTCAAATTCGGGATCGTCGCCATACACCTCTTCCCGCAGGGCGGCATCCAGATTGGTCAGCTGGTCGTCGCTGCCGACCACGCGCACCCTGTCGCCTGGAAAGATGACCGAGCCGCCGTCGGGGATGTTCATGCGTCGGTTGGCACGCAGGATGCTGCTCACGTGGACTCCGAACTTCTGACGCAGACCGAGTTCGGCCAGTGTGCGGCCGGCCCACAACGAACCGGCGGGGATGTCAAAATCGGCCAGATGGATGTCCCGGTCCAGCAGATGGCCCTCATACAGGGGGCGTTTGCGACCGCGCACCTGGGCCTCTATGTCACGCGAACGCAGGTTCTTGACAAACAGCCGCTCCAGACGTATGCTGCCGTGTTTAAGCCGGCGGGACAGCACCATGCCGATCACGAGGGCCACGGCGATGGTTATCATCAGAGCGTTGGCAAAACGGCTGAGGTAGTTGCAGACGTAGAAGACGAACGAACAGGCTATCACCACGCGCACGATAATCGTGAAGATGAGCGGCAGATGGTTGAGACGGCTCTCTGCCCAAAGGGCCTTGAACTCCTCGCTGTGGTTCTTCTTCATCACCATCGCACGCAGAAACGGTGATATGAGCAGCACCGTCAGTGCGCCGCAGACGAAGTTTGCCGTCCAGTGCCAGCCGACAAGGATATGGCGGATGAAGGGCAGAAAGACGGTGAGCATGACGAAGATGATGGCAATGGAAAGGATTGAGTAGATCACGACGTTGATGGTCATCTGCGTGAGCAGGCTCTTCCACTTGTTCTTGGCCGCCGATGTAGAGGGATGGCTGAGCGTGATGTGATTGAGAGCAACAATCACGCGGGACGGCAGACGACGCTCCATCATAGCATAGCAGGGCGTCGCGGCACGCATCATGTAGGGTGTGAGAAACGTCGTGATGACCGAAACGGCCACAACCACGGGATATAAGAAGTCGCTGATGACGCCGAGGGAGAGGCCGAGTGATGCTATGATGAACGCAAACTCACCGATCTGGGCCATCGAGAAACCGCACTTCATGGCTGTCTTCAACGGCTGGCCGCTGAGGAGATATCCGAACGAACCGAGCACGGCCTGCCCGGCGAGTATCGTCAGGACGATTGTGACCACCGGCAGGGCATATTCGACCAGTATGCGGGGCTCGACAAGCATACCCACAGAGACGAAAAATATGGCTCCGAAGAGATTTTTTACCGGTTCGACGAGCTTTATTATCTTGTCCGCCTCAACCGTTTCTGCCAATATGCTGCCCATGACAAAAGCGCCGAAAGCACTGCTGAAACCTACCCTCGTGGACACGACGGCCATCAGACAGCACAGTCCGAGAGAGACGATGAGCAGTGTCTCCTCGTTGATGAGCTTGCGGACATTGCGCAGGAACATGGGGATGAGGAAGATTCCGACAACAAACCATAAGATGAGAAAAAAGGCGATGCTCAGCACGCTGCGCAACATCTGACCGCCGTCGGGACTGCTTCCGCCGGCAATGGCGGCAAGCATGACCATCATGACAATGGCGAGCACGTCCTCGAGGATGAGCACGCTCATCACCAGACCGGCGAAACGCTGCTGACGGAGGCCGAGATCATCGAACGCTTTATATATGATGGTGGTGGAACTCATGGCCAGCATGCCGCCGAGGAAGATGCAGTCCATCTGCCGCCAGCCGAACATCTTGCCGGCGGAGAAGCCCATCAGCATCATACAGAAGATGATGGTGCAGGCCGCAATGACCGGTGCCGCGCCCATCTTGATTATCTTCTTGAACGAGAAATCAAGTCCGAGGGAAAACAAAAGGAAGATAACGCCGATGTCGGCCCACGTCTTCACGTCGGCACTGTCCATCACCGACATCGTGTAAGGCATGTGGGGGCTGACTAAAAAGCCCGCAACGATATAACCGAGGACGAGCGGTTGCTTGAGTTTTTTGAAGAGAAGGGTCACGGTCCCTGCCACGACAAGGATGAGGGCAAGGTCTTTCACGAGTTCCGGTAGCTCTGCCATGTTTTAATTTTTAATTATTAATTATTAATTAAAATCCGTTTAGTACCATTGCACGGCATTGCTGTAACTGCTTCGTTTGTCATACTTGAGCGCGTCGGTGAGTGTCGCCGCATTGCACCGGAACGAGAAGTTATAGCTTGTGTAGGGCGAAAGCACAACGGAGCAAGACATGTTGAAGCAGTGCAAATCGCGCGAAAGTGAAGCCGTGGTCATTGATATTCTCTTGTTTTCAAAGTCATAACCGGACGAAAAACTGATGTTCCAGCCGTCACTGATGCGCACGTTGCCACTGAAGTTGAGCGTCTGGGTGATGCCGTAAGGATAGCGCATCTTGTTGTAATTGAACGGAGCGCTCATGTCCTCGCGCATCGTGATGCCGTAGCCGAAGCTGAGAGACCACGGCAGACTGAACTTCATGTATCCGTCGTCGTCCGTCTCCGCCTTTCCCGCATTTTCCTTACGGGCTCCACGTTGTCCCTTCTGCATGGTGTCGTCCTCGTTTGTCTCGCGCTCATATTCGTCCTCGTCGTCCTCCCGTTCGTCTTTATCATCATTCTTCTTGACCCGTTCTCCGCGCAGCCACTTGATGAAGTTGCCCACCTTTGTGTTGTCCAACGTATAGGAAATGTTCTGCGACATGCCTTGGAAACGGCCGAACTTGCCCTGACTGTAGAGCGTGGTGTGCTCACTGAGGCGAGGTTTTCCGTTTTCATCCAGCTCGTATGCGTATGTCGCAAAGACCGCACTCATGTTGAAAGTATAGTTTTTCGTCAACTTCAGGCGCAAGCGGGTGTTGAGGTCACTCCACGGGCGTATGTCCGTAGCCATGTTGTATGACATGCTGGCACCCAACTCGTCGATGATGCTTATCTTCTTTACGCCCGAACTGTCGCGGTCCGAACGCACCTTCATCTCGATGTTGTTGGATATGTCCACCGATATGCTTCCCGTCTTTCCGCGGCCCGGCACGCCATAGAGGCCGTTGGAATAAGGCGAATATTCCACGAGCGAGACATTGCCGTTGGCGTCCGTGCGCTGGTAGGACTCATAGTAACCGTAGCGCCGTGTGCTGAAATCGGGGGCGTAGTTGAAGCTGACCTGCGGGGTGAAGACGTGGCGGATGGCCACAATCTTGTCACCGAAGAGCTTCTTCCAAGGCACATACGTACCGTAGAGTTTGGTCGAAGCGCTGATGCTCATCGTCCAGTTGTAGATGTTGTAGAATCCGTCTATGGTGTCCGTGACCTCACGCTGGGCGTCTTCATCCCACGAACGCATGATCTTGGTGGTGTACATGCGGTCGGTGAAATTGAAGGAAGGATTGATGTTCAGGTAATTAAATAAGGTGAAATTGGCACTGATTGGTATGCTGTGCTGCATGCCGTTGCGCCAGTCGCGCGTCAGACTGGAGTGCATGAGGAGATATTCCTTCGTGCTGATGGAGTTGCTGAGTTGTCCCGTGTAGGACATTGAAATCTTCTCATACCACTTCTCCTTTCCCACCATAGCCTTGCGCTTGAATGGATAGAAGCGGCTGACGGACACGTTGAGGTCAGGCAGTGTCATGGCGATGGTGGTGTCGCGCATGTTCTGGTTGAGGTTGACCGTGGTGCTGAGGGTCAGTCCGATGCTCGAGAAAGTGTTGCTCATGCTCACCGACGACGTTCGCGTGCTCTGCGTATAGCTTTGCGGATTGTACATGCTGGTGAGGTTGTTGCGCTCATAACTGCTCGTCGCGAAGTTGACACTGGCCGACAGTGAGCGGTAGGGATTGGCCTTGGCGTCCTGCCGGTGGCTCCATTGAATCTTGAAGCTGGTCTGCTTCATGTAGTCCGGCATGTTCTTCTCGCCGTTGATTGTGTTCTGATAGCTGGCGTAGAAGCTGCCGCTGTAACGGTAACGCTTGCGGTAATTCGTTGCCGCAGAGAGTCCCCAAGAACCTTTGGTGTATATCTCTCCGATGAGTTTGAGGTCCATCCGGTCGCTGATGGCAAAGTAGTATCCGCCGTCACGCAGGTAAAATCCGCGCTCGGTCTCGTCTCCGTATGTCGGCATGATAAATCCGCTGGAGTAGCTTTTGGAGAAAGGGAAGAAGCCATAGGGTATGGCCAGCGGCAGCGGAACGTCTGCCACGACGAGATAGGCAGGTCCGAAGACGACATCCTTGCCCGGCCGCATCTTCGCCCGCGATAGGGCGATGTAGAAGTCCGGGTGCGGACTGTCGCACGTGGTGTACTTTCCGTGCTGAAGGAAAATCTCGCCGTTGGAGTTTCGTTTGGACAGTTCGCTGGTCATGAAGCCGTCCTCCTGCTGCGTATACACGTCCTTAATAAGTCCCTTTTTGGTCTTGAAGTTGAACGACATTGTGTCATTCTCATACGTGTCGTTGCCCATCTTGAACACCGGCAGGCCGTACATCACGCCCGTGGAGTCTTTCGTTCCGGTCGCGTGGACAAGACTGCTGTCGAGACTCATGTTGATACGGTCGCTCACGAGGTCCATGTCTTCATACACGACATGCGAATTGCCGTAGAGATAAGCCTTTCCCGACTCCGACTCGAAGACGAGTGAATCTTCCGCCGAATAGTTCACGGGGGCGTCGATGCCGTTTTTCCGCTGACGGTTGGCGCTGTCGAGAGCCAGCGAATCGTCGATGGCCTTATTATAATGGTATATGGCCAACTGCATGGAGTCCATCTTGGTTGTGTCCGGTCCGGCTGCGAGTGTGGACGCCAATGAGTCTGCCGCGATGGTGTCACCCACCAAAGAGTCGGCCGTGATGACCGCAGTGTCTTTCCGGACCACCGTATTGGCGGGGATACTGTCAGCCTGAAGCGTGAGACTATCGACATCGGAAGCGCTCTTCACCATGCCGGAAAAGAGCGCAGGAGACATGTCCGCCCACACGAAAGCGAAGGCGAAAACGAGCAAGAATATCAATGTCTTTTTTCTCACGGCTGCAAAATTACTTATAAAATAGTTAAAACCGTTCGGTTTTCGATAGTTTAACGTTAGGCGACGCCGTTTGTTTCGAATGTTTGCGGACAATCTCCCGATTGTCTGCAAGCACGACGAATATCCGTCAACAAGCGAGTGGTGGTCCGTCACTCAAACATCTCCGCCCAACCGAGAAATCGCTTCACACCGTCATCACCGAATTTTGCGAGGCTCCGCGCGGCCTCCTCAACCGTGCGAACGCGGTCAAGATGGGATTTGGAGAAGAACTTGTCGGCGTAGCAGATGACCTGCTCCTCCATTGTCTCAGGCAGAAAGTCCCGTTGAGGCAACGGAAGCGAGCGCTCTTCTATCGCCTGGCGCGTGATGCCGGTGCCCGTGTGGCGTTCGCAGACACGGGCGTGACGCGGATATCCCTCGGCCCGCAGCATCTCTGCCCCGATCACTCCGTGACGGATGTAGGGTTCGGTTCCGAAACACTCGATGCCGGCGGCATCCGTCCGACAGACGCCGATATCATGCAGCATGGCAGCTTCTTCGAGAAAGGTGCGGTCGAGCTGCAGCTCCGGATGGCGGTCGGCGATGAACAGAGAGCGGTCGGCCACGGCCCGACTGTGGATGAGGAGGATATGCCTCAGGGCATTGTCCTCGGGATAGTAGCGGTCTATTATCTTCTGATAGTCCATGAACAATGATTATAGGGGGCTCTTAAGGGAAGGTAAGGTCTTTAAAGTCTTTAAAGGTCCTTAAAGTCATTTGTCTTTAAAGTCTTAAGGACCTTAAGGTCATTTGCCTTAAGGTCCTTTAAAATGCTGTCTATTGCTCCTTGCGCTCTATCCAGCCGAGCGTATCGCCGCGGCGCACACGCGCGCCCTGCTTGGCGCTGACTTCGACGAGTTTGCCGCCGAGGGCAGCGGGGATGGGGATGATCTCGCCCCACTTGGCCTGTATGTAGCAGAAGGTGTCACCCTCCCTATACTCCTGGCCGACGAATGGCTCGAGACATGGAGTACACTCGCAGTTGCCGGCGAACTCATAGAACACCTGTCCGGCCACGGGAGCCGTCAGGGCGTCGGCCTTGGCATGCTTGAAGACAGCCAGTTCTTCCGGCGAGAGCTTTGTGCCCAACTTCTCGTCCTTGGCCTTCTGAAGGTCGGCGAGAAAGTTCTTCTTGGCCTGGCCGCTCTTGTAGTTGCGATACTGCTCGGGGTGCATGGCCAGTTCAAACAGCTCCTCGTCATCCTGTCCGCAGTCCCAGCCGTTGTCGGCCATCTCCTTGCGGAACGAGTCGAGTGCGTCGGGGATGAGCGTATGCGGGTCTGCGTCGGTGAACTCGCGCTTCTGCTTGGCCGCCAGTTCGTGGAATATCGGGTCTATCTCGCCCGGGACGACACCGCTCTTGCCGAGTATCATACCCCACATCGAGTCGTCCATCATCACGAATCGTCCCTTGCCTTGCGTCATCGTGAGCAGGTTCATGAGGGCGATGTTCTTGACATACTGCGAGAACGGCGTGACGAGTGGCGGATAACCGACACGCGGCCAGACATATTCGACCTCCTGAAAGAGTTTGACGAGCATGTCGTCCATCGTCAGTTCGGGTTCGCCCTTGCCTCTGAGTATGCCGTTGATAACGTTGCGTATGCCGCCGAGGTCGGCCATCATCGAGCCCATCATGCCTCCGGGCAGTCCGCATCCGAGCAGAAGTGACGACATGTGCTTGTTCGTGGGATTGATGAAGTAGCCCAACCAGTCGTCGATGAACTCTTGAGTGAGTGTACGCGCGTGCATATAGGCGTTCATATTGATTTCCGGCACGTCAAATCCTTCGTTCTTCAACATGCTCTGCACGGAGATGATGTCCGGGTGCACCTTGCCCCACGACAGCGGTTCGATGGCGGTGTCGATGATGTCGGCGCCATTGTTGCAGACCTCGAGTATGCTGGCCATCGACAGTCCCGGACCGGAATGGCCGTGATACTGGATGATGACGTCCGGATGTTTGGTCTTGATGGCCTTGGTCAGTGCGCCGAGCATGGCGGGCTGGCCTATGCCGGCCATGTCCTTGAGACAGATCTCCGGTGCGCCGGCTGCGATGAGCCGGTCGGCGATGTTGCTGTAATACTCGACCGTATGGACGGGCGAAGTCGTTATGCAGAGCGTGGCCTGCGGCGTCATGCCGGCTTCGGCGGCCCACTTGATGCTGGGGATGATGTTGCGCACGTCGTTGAGTCCGCAGAAGATGCGGGTAATATCTGTCCCCTGGGCGTGCTTCACCTTATACATGAGACGCCGCACGTCGTCGGGCACGGGATACATCCTGAGGGCGTTGAGACCGCGGTCGAGCATGTGGGTCTTGATGCCGGCCTCGTTGAACGGGCGGCAGAAGGCTCTCACGGCGTCATTGGGATTTTCTCCGGCCAGGAGGTTCACTTGTTCAAAGGCACCTCCGTTGGTCTCCACACGGGCGAAGCACCCCATGTCTATTATTACCGGAGCGATGCGCTCCAACTGATCTTTGCGTGGCTGAAACTTTCCTGAAGACTGCCACATGTCCCGATAGACGAGACTAAACTGAATTTTCTTTTTCATATCGTTCAACCTTTTTGTGTTTAAAAGTGATGGACGTGATGCCCGTTTTACCGATACGTTATATTGTTGTTGTTTTTCTCTTGCAAAGGTAATAAAAAACAACGACACTCGCTGCACTTATCATCAAAAAGAAATAGAGTTTTTTGGGGACACCCGACATTTGCTCACTTGATAAATATATGTTTACAAAATCGTGTTCAGGAAAATGCTCAAAGATTTGCTTTTTCGTGACCAATAAGGGCCTTATTGGGTTCAGAAGGCCCCCTCCGGCTCCCCCAAGGGGGAGAGACCTGCGGCTTCAAACAGCCCTTTAAGGCCCTTACGGCATTTCTTTTTTGCAAAACTTCGCGAGTTTTTGATTGCCGAAAAAGGACTAAAAAGCGCTCGTTTTCGTGCAATAGCGGCCCCGCGACCCTGCAACGGCGTGCCCGTCATGTTGCAACGGCGGCCCCGTTGCAAAGCAATAGCGGCCCCGTTGCAACACCGCGGGGCCCTTACGGGAAGCCCAAGCTCCCCCTTTGGGGGAGTCAGAGGGGGCTGGCTATTTATAAGTGGTTATGTACCAGCGTTTTGCAAAAACCGCTGTTTTTCGACCACAAAATCGCCCCGATTTTGACCTTCGCAGGATTTGAAAATTTGGGGGCGAGGCCGAAAAATTTTGGGAAGTGCCTCTAAAAAACGCGGTTAAATTCAGAAAAAAGAGGACAAACGTGCATCGCGGTCGCACTCCGCCACAAAACGGCAACGTAGGACCCTACCGGGGATGAATAAAAAAACGGCTGCGGGTTTGACCTTCGCGGAATTTTTCCTTATCTTTGCATAAGACAGGTTGCACCTCTGTAATTTCAAGCCGGCTTGATTACATCCGGTTTGCACTGTCTTTACGAAACCACACTCTCACAATGTTATGCCAGAACACGACAAAAACAACTCCGGACCGTTCCGTTACACCATCGGCGGACAGACGGTCGTCACGTCAGACAAGCATGTCGCGGCTATCTACAACTCCATAAAACGCATCGTCGAGAATGAGGATGACGCCGCGACGCCGTGGTATTTTGTCATCAGCTGCCTCACGTACACGCTGAGGGACTTCGCCCGGGAGAGGGATGTGGAGGACAATGAGCTCTTGGCAGACATAAGAAAGCGGTTCGCCATCGCCTTGGAACTATACCGGATGGACGAGGAGGACGCGACGACCGTCAGGGAACTACTGGCCGGTTGCGTCGCCGACATAGAACGTCTCGACCTTCAGACACGCCCCCTCTGGCCCGACAGCATGGCGGACGGCGCGTCGAAACAGCCGGACGACAGGGGACTAAGGATTGTCGTCGAGCACCAGACGCAAGACATGTCCGTCCCGGGACACTACCGTGACTGCGTGTGGGTGAGGCTCAAGGACCTGTGGCTGGGCCGGGCCGTCGACAGCGACGCTCTGATGTTCATCAGTCTGGTCGTCGTCTCGCTGTCAAGAGAGGCTGTCGTCCTGCGCTGGGGACGCGACGAATATACAGTCAGGACGGGCAAGAAGGTCACCACCAAGGCGTTTGCCATCGACAATCCGTACCTGAGCAGCGACGTGGTCCGCATGACTTTCGAATACGGCAGACGCGCCGACATGGACCGTCAGACGGTCTGATGGTTCAGCAGACGCGTCTCTGCGAGCCGTTCATATTTCGTTCCGGGGCGGCCGTAGTTGGCATACGGGTAGATGCTGATGCCGCCGCGAGGTGTGAAGATGCCTGTCACTTCGATATATTTCGGATCCATCAGTTTCACCAAGTCCTTCATGATGACGTTGACGCAGTCCTCATGGAAGTCTCCGTGGTTGCGGAAACTGAAGAGATAGAGCTTCAAGCTCTTGCTCTCCACCATGCGCTCGCCGGGCAGATACATTATCTTGATCTCGGCAAAATCAGGCTGTCCCGTGATGGGGCAAAGCGAAGTGAACTCGGGGCAGTTGAACTGAACCCAATAGTCGTTTTCCGGATGTTTGTTGAGGAATGTTTCCAGCACTTCCGGTGCATAGTCCATCGCATATCGTGTCGTGGACCCGAGGGCCTGCAGCCCTTCTTCTTTTCTTGTTTCCATGTTTTTTTATTTTTGGGGAGTTATAGGAGTTAAAGGAGTTATCGCTCCCTGCGATAACTCCTTTAACACCTATAACTCCTTATTAAATTTAAATACATTATAATCAATGTCCCTGTCGTAGACATCCTCACCCTCATAGCGCTTTGTGAAGCGCACGACGCGGATGGTGAGCGGCAGGATTATTATCTCATAGAGCGTCTTGAGAACCACCTGCGAGACGATGAGCGACGGCAGTTCCTCCACCGGCAGCACACCGAGAAAGGCCAAGGGGAAGAAGATCAGCGAGTCGGCCGTCTCGCCGAAGATGGTGCTGAGGATAGCCCGCAAGGAGAAATTGCGACCCGACGACGCCACCTTCATACGGCTCATGACATAGGCATTGATGAACGAACCGACGAGAAAGGCCGCAAACGAGGCGGCGGCGATGCGCGGAGCAAGACCGAAAACGGCGTGGAAACCTTCGTCACCATTCCAATATGGTGCGCCGGGAATGGCGTCAGCCACGGCTCCGAAGAGCACAAAGAGGAAGTTCATGGCAAATCCCGTCCATATCAGCATGCGCGCACGGCCATAGCCCCACACTTCGCAGACACAGTCGTTGATGATGTATGACACGGGAAAGACGAGGAGACCGCCGGTGATATTGACCGGTCCCAATGCTATTTGCTTTGTCTCAAGCACGTTTGCCGTAATGAGGCAGACGCAAAACAGTATGCCGAATAGCATGAACAGCACACTGACCTGACGGTTGTCATGTTTCATAATTCTTGTTTTTTTAAGGAGGTTAGACAAGCACTCCGGCGTTTCACATATCGTTCCGCCCCACCCCGCCATGCGGACAGGGCGCGAAAACGGCTGCAAAGGTAAGTAAATTTATCGGAATATATAACGGACGGGGCGCCTTTTGTTTGTCTGTATCAGCGATTAGCATAAAAGGGACAGACGGAAGGGGATATATTGCGTACCTTATTATATATCCATATTATATATCCATCCGGCTCACCATGTCCTCCGCCTGTTTCCTTGCCGGTTTGCCCGTCGGCGTCATAGGAAGGACCGGGACGGACAGATAGTGCTTTGGGCGCCAGTAGGCGGGCAACACTCGGCGGCAGACGTCGCGGGCGTTTTCGATTGCGTCCGACTGCGCGTCCGTATTCTCCGACTCCATCAGCAGCACCACGGCCTCACCGAATTTGGCGTCACGACAGCGCGTTATCATATAAGGTAACGGCATCGACGGCCTTAATCTGCGCTCCACTTCTTCTATCTGTATCTTCACTCCGCCGCTGCAGATGACATTGTCGCGGCGGCCGAGGATGCGGAAGCGACGGCCGTCGGGGGCTATTTCGGCGCGGTCGTTGGTCTCCAACACTTCGGCGCAGACCGCGGGGGCGTCTATCACGAGGCAACCCTCGGCGTTCAGCCGGACCTCCACCGTGTCGAACGGCGTGTACCAGTCACTGGCCTCGGGACCGTTGAGGCGACGCAGGGCGATGTGCGACAGTGTCTCGGTCATGCCGTAAGTGCTCCACACGCAGTTCGGAAACGTCCGCAACTCCGACTCCAAGGCTTCGTCGATGGCTCCGCCACCGATTATCAGATGGCGCACACGCATGAGCCGCTCACGCTCTTCGGGCACTTGGAGCGTATTGTAAACCTGCATCGGAACCATTGCGGCGAAAGAGATGGTTCGATGAGGAGGGAGGAGTGTGGAGGGAGGAGGGAGAATACCATCAAGAACTTCGTTTGCATTTCTCACTCCTCCCTCCTCACTCCTCCCTCCTCGAATATACTCTCCCCGGATATCCGACGAGAAGGGATGGCCCGTCGGCGGCACACAGACAAGCCGCAGGCCACATGTCAAGGCCCGCACGACCATCATCTTGCCGGCAATATAGTCGAGCGACATGCACAACAGCGCCGTATCGCCGAGCTTCAGGCCGAGAAAGGAGCATGTGATACGAGCCGAAGCCTCCATCCGGTGTTTCTCCACCAGCAGAGACTTCGGCTCGCCCGTCGATCCGCTCGTATGCACCTGCACACAAGGGGCGTCGTTATTCCATTCCTTCAAAAAGTCTTCGAGAGTCATCTGACGTCATTCCTCCACATACCACAGCTTCTCGCCACGCACTTCCAGCGGCATCGGGATATTGTCGGTGAACAGCTGCCCCGTGCCGAGGCCTTGCGCCTGGCGTATGCCGGGACCATAGACATGGGCTGTCAACTGGGCGATGGCGTTCAGTCCGACATTGCTTTCGAGCGCACTCGTTATCCACGTGCCGATGTCTTTGGCCCGCGCGGCCTCTATCCACTCCTCCGTGCCGCGCATACCACCGTGCAGCGACGGCTTAAGAACGATGTAGGCGGGCTTTATTACATTGAGAATATGGGCTTTCATCTCAGGCTGGTTCACCCCGATAAGTTCCTCGTCGAGAGCTATCGGCAGAGGCGACTCGCGACAAAGCTCGGCCATGTTGCCCCACTGACGGGCGGCGATGGGCTGCTCGATGGAGTGGACGGCATATTGGGAGAGCAGTTCCAACTTATAGAGAGCCTCATCAAAGCGGAACGCTCCGTTGGCATCGAGGCGGATGGTCATCTCCCGATGGGAGAAACGGTCACGGATGCGGCGCAACAAGTCGAGCTCGCTGTCAAAGTCGATGGCGCCGATTTTCAGTTTGATACAACGGAACCCCTGCTCTATTTTAGCCTCCATACGACTGAGCATTTCGTCATAATTGCCCATCCAGACAAGCCCGTTGATGGGTATTCCCTCTTCGCCGCGGCTGAAAGGAGTGTCAAACAGGGCCGTCGTTCCGGCCTCAAAATGGCGCAAGGCTGTCTCCAAACCAAAGAGCATCGAGGGATAAGGCCGCATAACGGCATAATCGATCGCGCCTTCTTGCTCAAACTTGTCACACAGAGCGCGCAACGTCTTGCCGTATTCCGGCGTGTCGTCGCAGCTCAACGACGGCAGCGGAGCACATTCGCCGACACCCCGACGCCCCGGCATTTCGGGCGACGTAAGCTCGATGAACCACGATTTGCGGGTCGTATAAACGCCGCGTGACGTGCCCGCCGGCTGCTTGAAGTGGAGCACACGCTCCGTAATATCTATTTTGTATTTCATTCGTTATTCTTCACTCGCTATTCTTCATTCTTCACTCCCCATTCTTCACTCCCCATTCTTCACTTTTCATTCTTCATTATAATGAATGGCGGCAGCAAATTACTCGCTACGCTCATCAACACGTCTTCGTTCTTCCCTCTTCACTCTTCCCTTCCTTTACGGCATCTTCGGATACTTCTTGAAGTCCGGCTTACGTTTTTCAAGAAAAGCGCGGCCTCCTTCCTGAGCTTCATCAAGGAAATAATAGAGCATTGTCGCATCACCGGCCAGCTCCTGAATACCCGCCTGTCCGTCGAGCTCGGCGTTGAGACCGGCCTTTATCATTCGCAGAGCCAGCGGGCTGCGCTCCATCATCGTCTCGGCCCACTCCACACACTCGTCTTCCAGACGGTCAAAGGGCACGACCTTGTTTACCAATCCCATGCGCTCGGCTTCCTCCGCACTGTATTGCCGGCAGAGAAACCATATCTCGCGGGCTTTTTTCTGGCCGACGATGCGGGCCAGATAGGACGCGCCGAAGCCCGCGTCGAACGATCCGACCTTCGGTCCCGTCTGTCCGAAGATGGCGTTGTCGCTGGCAATGGTGAGGTCGCAGACGAGGTGCAACACATGGCCGCCGCCGATAGCATAGCCGTTGACCATCGCAATGACGGGCTTCGGAAGCCGGCGTATCTGCATCTGCACGTCGAGCACGCTCAGCCGTGGCACACCGTCACCGTCGATATATCCGCCTCGTCCCTTCACGTGCATGTCTCCGCCGGAGCAGAATGCCTTGTCGCCGGCACCCGTGAGCAGCACGACACTGATGTCCTGCATCTCCCGGCAGAGCGTAAATGCCTGCGAAAGTTCCCACGTCGTCTTCGGCGTGAAGGCATTGCGGTAGCGCGGACGGTTGATTGTTATCTTCGCAATACCGTTATATTCTTCAAAAAGGATTTCCTCGAAATCCCTTATTTTCTTCCATTCTCTGTTCATATCGGTTGTCTGTTATATCTAAAGATTAAACGCTTCAAAGTACTCTTTTATTGCCTCGGCATCCATTTCGGCATCCGTGAACACCTCAAAAAGCAGCGGACGGTGTGTCCCGCTGTACAGGAAAGTCTCCATGTGACGGGCCAGTTCGTCGGCATCGTGGGCCGCGAGATAACCGATGTCGTGAGCGTCGCAGATACCGTGGGCGCTCGCATGATGTCCGGCGGCGATGAAACTGTCACGCACCGGCGAACATTCGAGGCCGGGCAGCTGGTGGAATATGCCGCCGCAACAGTTGTTGAGCAGCAAGATGCGCAGATTGCCGCGAAGACATTGGTTCCAAAGAGCGTTGCTGTCATAGAAGAAACTGAGGTCGCCGATGACGCAGAATGTCATGTCCGGACACGCCATCGAGAAACCGGCAGCCGTCGACAGCGAACCCTCGATGCCGTTGACGCCGCGGTTCACATATATATAATGAGTAGCATAGATGTCCGCCAGGCGTACGGCGGAGCTGTTGGCGTAGTGCACATTGCAGTCGTAGTCGAGCTCATCGACCATCGTCTCAAACATCCGGACGGCCTGCATCTGCGAATAGCGCGGTTCGAAAGCGGCCGCATGACGGTCTGCCGCGGACAATGCCTCCATCCAACGGTGGCGGAAATCATCGGTCTCTGCAATTTGACGGACATCGTTTTCCGATACGTCGGCGCCCGTTTCCGACAACAAGGCGGCCAAACCGCACACCAACGGGACTTCATCCGCCTCGATTACGGCCGTCTGCGTCATGAACGTGTCATGTATTTCGCCATCTCCACTGACTGCCCAAGTCTCCGCACCGGCCGCCGCACGCAGGAACTTCTTCAGCCGTTTGCTCACGACGGTGCCGCCAATATATAATATGAAGTCGGGCATATAGTCCTCCGACATACCTATTTTATATATCACTTCGTCAAAACGTACGGCACCGGGACCGGGACTGAGCGGCTCTTGCAACACGACAAACCGCCGGAAGAGCTGCCGCAAAGCGTCGGCAAGCGCGCAACTGTAAGCACACTGACCGACGACAATCATCGGCCGCGCCGCGCCTGTCAGTCTGTCGCCTACCCGCCGGACCTGTTCCGCGGATGCGCCGCCACGTCTGATAAGCTCCACCGCCTTGACGGGCGGCATGTCCGACGCTGCGAAATCAAACAGCGGTTCACGGAGCGGCACATTGATATGCACCGGACGACATACCGGATGGCGTGCGGCGAGCAGGGCCTCGTTGACCAGCCGCCCACTGTAACGGAGATTTTCGTCATCCGTCGTTTCCGGCAGTGTGACGCTGCGGGCGACAAACCGCCCCAATGCTTCCGGCTGTGGGAGTGTCTGCCCGTCAAGCTGACCTATCCACATCTGAGGCCTGTCAGCCGAAATGACCACGAGCGGCGTCTGATGGTAGTATGCCTCGGCCACGGCCGGGGCGAGATTGAGCAGTGCCGTGCCCGACGTGACACACACCGCCACGGGCTTCCCCGTAGCCTGCGCCATGCCAAGGGCTACAAATCCCGCCGAGCGCTCGTCCGTCACCGGATAGCACTCCATGTCCTCCGACTCGTTCAGCCAATGGACTATCGGGGCGTTGCGCGAACCGGGACAAACCACCGCCCTGTCAACTCCATGCCGGCAGAGCAGTGATGTCAATATATGTATGTTATGGTTCATTCTTTTTTTTATTATTATGGGAGTTATGAGAGTAATGGGATTTATGAGAGTTATGGGATTTATGAACGAAACAATCTCTTCATTGTCTCCATCTTGGCCTCCGTCTCAAGCCATTCCTGCCCGACGTCACTGTCTTTCAGCAGGCCGCCTCCGGCATAAAGGCGAAAGTCCCGTTCGCCGGATTGCCGCATGCAGCGCAGTGAGACATACAGCCGGGTCTTGCCCTCATGATCGAGCGGTCCCATGAATCCACTGTAATAGCTGCGTTCCGTGTGCTCTCTGTCCACGATGTGACGCCACGTCTCGGCCTTCGGCAGACCGCAGACGGCCGGTGTGGGATGGAGCACCGCGATGACGTCGCCGACACACACATCCCCCTTCAGCCTGAACGTGAAGTCGCTCCGCAAATGCACCAGATTGCCGGCGCGCACGGTCTTCGGCCCTTCTTCGCTGACGTCGCGTGCCAACGACTTCAAACTGTCGGCTATGTATGTCGCGACATAACGCTGCTCCTTGATGTTTTTCGTGTCCCACAATATGCCCGGTGCCGCACCATCCGACAGCGGCGAAGGCGGGCTGTCGAAGCCGAGCTGTTCCTCACCCAAAGCCATCGTTCCGGCCAAAGCGACCGTGCGCCACCGTCCGGCATCTCCCTCGAGCAATATCTCAGGTGTGGCGGCAAGCCACGTGCCGCTCTGCGGAGTATGGACGAGCACGACAAACATGCGCGGATACAACCGGCAGGCACGTAGGAAGAGCTTTTCCGCACTCACGCCGGTGTCCGTCCGGATGTCAGCGCTGCGTGCGAGCACAATCTTCCGGTAGTCTCCGGACACGAGCCGGGCGTGACAGCCGGCGAAGTCTGCCTCGTATGCCGTGCGGTCGGATGTGACCGTAAACCCGATATCATGACCGCAACAGTCCGTCGCTACATCCGGGACCGGTAGCCGCTCGACCTTGTCTGGGCGGATGAGGACCACGGGACAGTCGTCCGTCACGGCAAACGGGGCCACGACAAAACCGCTTCGCCCATTGAGCGAAGCGTAAGAGTCCAACGCCTCCGGTCGGCCGGAGCTTTGGGTCATCCGTGTGTATGTCTGTTCGTGTGGCAGTCTGTAGTAAGCGAATGACGTCATTCTCCCACCTCCCTTGGTTTTATCAATACGGCATAGTTGGTCACGGTGATTGTCGATATCACCTCGCCGGCGGTGTTGGTCACCTCCACGTTCCACACATGAAACCGGCGTCCGCGATGGACGATGCGGGCCACGGCCGTGATGGTGTCACCCTCCAGCACGGCTTTGACATGACTGCCGCTCACGTTCACACCGACATATTTTTCCCCCGGACACAGGGCCAGCGACCCTACCCCGGCCAATGTTTCGGCCAACGCCAGCGTGGCTCCGCCACTGAGCACTCCGAACGGCTGACGGGTGCGGCCGTCGACAGCCATTGTGGCCACACACCTGTCCGGCTCCGGCGTCGACAGGAATGTCATCCCGAGCGTCCGGGCCAGTGTCGGCTCGTCGCCCAAATGGTCAATAATATAAGATAGATTCATAAATATGAATGGTGAGTGGTGAATGGTGAGTGGTGAATGGTGAGTGGTGAGTGGTGAATGGTGAATGGTGAGTGGTGAATGGTGAGTGGTGAGTGGTGAATGGTGAGTGGTCGGCCTGCGACCGATTGTGAATTACAAATTTTGAATTAAGCAACGCCATTCACACCTTCTCTCCTTCTATTGAACATTCAAGTCAATGGAACGGCGTAGCCTAATTCGTAATTCACAATCGGTCGCAGACCGACCACTCACCATTCACCACTCACCATTCACCATTCACCACTCACCATTCCTCATTTGAACAAAGAATACTCCTTCACGTTCCATGCCAGCACGCTGGCACCCAATATGTCGCGCTCACGGTTGGTCAGTTGCGAGACGATGAGGTCCACACGTCCGCGGATATTGTTGAAGACATGGGTTTCAAACGAGTCCTTGGTCGGCTCCGTCAGCCAGCGTCCCGCCTGCGATATGCCGCCCGTGAGGATGATTGCCTCCGGGTCAAACATTGTGGCCAGATTGGCCAAACCGATGCCGAGCCAATAGCCCGTGCGGCAGTACACCTCGATGGCCATCCTATCTCCCTTCTCACAGCAGTCGCGAATGGTCTTCGGCGTCAGTTTTTCGAGATCGCGCATGAGAGAGCTGTCGTTGTTTTCCTCCATCAATTCGCGTGCGGTGCGCACGATACCCTTGGAAGCCACATAACTCTCGAGACAGCCCAGACGTCCGCAGTTGCAGGCCCGGCCGTTGTCCACAATGCAGGTGTGGCCCAGTTCTCCGGCAAAACCGTTGGCTCCCGTATGAACCGCACCTCCGGAGAACACAGTGCAGCCGAGACCGTGACCGAGCGTAACCACACAGAAGTTGCGCAGACCGTGGGCACTGCCGAAAGCCTGTTCGCCCATCGCCACGGCATGGCAGTCGTTGGCCAAGGCGACGGCAAGTCCGAGACGGTCACGCACCATCGCGGCCAATGGGATGACACCACGCCACGGCATGTTCGGCGAGTTCTCGATGCACCCCGTGAGATTGTTTCCGCTCGGAGCGGATATTCCGATTGAGCGAATGTGCTCTATGGCATTGTTTTCTTCAATCAGTTTCATTATACTGTCACACAATTTCGACACATATCCCTCTATCTGGGGATAAGCGGATGAGTCAAAACTGTCTCTCGCGAGAATGTTTCCGCGAACGTCGACAATGGCGTAAGAGGTTTCCTCCAAACTGATGTCGACTCCTATTACCTGTGTTTTTTGTACTCCTTTTAACATTGTTTTTCAGCATTGATTTGTTTACAAATATACGAAATTTCCGCGTAACAGCTCACGTCGTACGCTCTAATATCCTGAAAGTTTGTTTTTTTTAACATGTGCACCTACACAAAATAACTATTCAGTCCCCCGATTAGGCCAAGCCTGAGAAATAAACAGAGGTAACAGTATGGAGGTATTACATAGTAGCGACATGTTAAATGTACGTCAAGACCTGGCATAGAAGATGCGGTTGATGCGCGAAACAGTCAAACGCAAAATGGAATGAGCACTGGGAGGGCAGGCTTCCAGCCTGCCAATAATAACAGAAAAATAATATTATCAATATGAACGATGAGGATTTTGGCAGGCTGGAAGCCTGCCCTCCCAGTGCTTCCAGTGCTCATTACGCTTGTCGGTTGGCTGTTTCGCACATCAACCGCATCTCTTCCGCCGGCAAGGAAAATGGTACATTCTCTTAAATTATCACATAATTTCTACATGCCGTTTATTGACAGAAGTAAAGACGTTACAAAAACAGCTGAATAGTTACTACACAAAACAAGATTACGGTCGTGCGTTCATAAAAAATGACCAAAAGAAAAACGGCACACATTATTTGTTTTCACACCATTTGTCCTCTTTTTTCTGAATTTTACCGCGTTTTTCAGGGGCACTTTCCAAAAAATCTCCGCCTCGCTCCCAAATTTTCAAATCTCACGAAGGTCAAAATCAGGACGATTTTGTGACTTTATATTTACTGTTTTCTTAACATCCTGATATTCAGTTGTTTCAAAACCGCGGCAGTCTTACGATTTTCTGATAGAGCCTCGGCGAGGTTGCAATAGCGGCCCCACGGGGTTGC
>CABUXJ010000035.1 GCA_902495455.1 uncultured Prevotella sp. | reverse complement strand
TCCAGCTCCCTCCCTTTGGGAGGGTTGGGGTGGGTTGTGGGGTGGGTTTGTGGTGGGTTTGTGGGGAGGGCCGGGGTGGGGCCACGCCCCTCACTTCTTTCTGATCACGGTGAGTCCGTCGCGCAGGGGGATGATGACGCGCTCGACACGCGTATCGGCGGCGACGTAGTCGTTGAAGCGGCGGATGCCGATGGTCTGGTGGTCGCGGTCGTATGCGGGGTCGATGACATGGCCGTCCCAGAGGGTGTTGTCCGCAAGTATAAATCCGCCAGGGCGCAGGACAGAGAGCACCATCTCGTAGGTCTCGACGTATGTGCGCTTGTCGCCGTCGACGAAGGCCATGTCGAAGGTGATGCCGAGACGCGGGGCCTCGGTGATGGCGTCGCCGATGATGAACTCGATGCGGTCGGCGACGGGCGAACCCTCAATCCACGGCCGGGTGAAGTCCTCCTGCTCGTCGTTGATCTCGAAGGTGTAGACACGGCCGCCGGGCTGGAGACCTTCGGCCATGCAGATGGCGCTGTAGCCGGTGAACGTGCCGACCTCAAGGATGTTTGTGGGGCGTATCATGTGGACGAACATCTTCAGCAGACGACCCTGCAAGTGGCCGCTGGCCATGCGGCCGTGGAGCAGATGGACGTTGGCGGCACGCCCGAGGCGGTAGAGATAGTCGCCCTCGGGGTCGGAGTGGGAGAGGATGTAGGGGTCTAAGTCAACAGCCTCTGACCTACAACCCACCCCAAGACCAGACCCGGAACCCACCCCAACCCTCCCAAAGGGAGGGAGCTGGATATGTTTTAAGCCGTTCGTTTTGTCTGAGTAGTCTGTTTGGTTCGAGTTGTTTGTACTATTTGTCTTATTTAAATTGGTCTTTGGTAAATCATTCATGTCATTGTGTGTTAATATCAATCACAAATGCAACCGTCGTGTGACCCGTATGCACTTGTTCCATTGCGTGTCCCGCATATCAAGCTCCCTCCCTTCGGGAGGGTTGGGGTGGGTTGTAGGGTATGGGTTGTTAGGCTTACGGTTGACCCTTCAACGCCTCCACTGCCAACCTGTAACTGTCCAGTCCGAAACCGCAGATGACGCCGAGACAGGCGCAGCTGATCATGGAGTGGTGGCGGAACTCCTCGCGACAGTGGACGTTGGAGATGTGGACCTCGACGACGGGACAGCGGAGCGAGCGGATGCAGTCCTGCAGGGCGACGCTCGTGTGGGTGTAGGCGCCGGCGTTGAGGATGATACCGTCGACACCGTCTTCACCGCCGAAACCGGCTTGTTGCATGCGGTCGATGAGCAGTCCCTCGACATTGCTCTGATAGTAGGTTATCTCCGTGTCGGGAAACCGGCGGCGCAGCTGCGGCAGATAGTCATCGAAGGAGCTGTCGCCGTAGATGCCCGGCTCGCGACGGCCCAGCATGTTGAGGTTGGGACCGTTGATGATAAGTATTTTCTTTGTCATAACATAAATGTTTTTTTCGTATCTTTGCACCTGACAGACAGAGGCCGCGTCCTGACTTCGCAGTGTGGAAAGGCTTGTAGGGGCATAATCTTGTTTTTGCCCGACAATACGTGTTGTATATCGACATGCCTGCAGAGGGCAAAAACAAGATTATGCCCCTACTATTATCACACGCCAAATCCGTTCCGGCATCATGTTGCGCTCGTCAACGTCGTCTCGGCGACACGCAACAGTCTGACTTTGTGCGCTGTATGCACGACAAAAGTAACAAAATTAACGGACATGGACAAGAAAAACAACTCAAATGATATGGTGGCAGGGTATATGCGCTATCTCAAACTGGAACGCAACTATTCGGCCAACACGCTCGACGCCTACCGACGTGACCTGCGGCGGCTGCTGGACTACATGGAGCATGAAGGGCTTGCGGCGGCAGAGGTGCAGCTGGAAGACTTGCAGCATTTTGCCGCGGGATTGCACGACCTTGGTGTCGGTCCGACATCGCAGTGCAGGATACTGAGCGGCGTGCGGTCGTTCTTCCGCTATCTTGTCACGGACGGCTATCGCGACGACGACCCGACGGAACTGCTCGAGTCGCCGCAGACGGCGGAGAAGCTGCCGGAAGTGCTCTCGACGGCGGAGGTGGACCGGCTGGAGGCTTCCTTCGACCTGTCGAAATGGGAGGGCCACCGAAACCGCGCCATCGTCGAGATGCTCTTCTCCTGCGGGTTGCGTGTGACGGAGCTGGTGACGCTGCGGCTGAGCGACCTCTTCCTCGACGACGGATTCATCCGTGTCACGGGCAAGGGCAGCAAGGAGCGGCTCGTGCCCATATCCGAACGCGCCGTGGCGGAATTGGCACTGTGGTTTGACGACCGCCGGCAGATGAACATCCGCCCGGGGGAGGAGGGTTATGTCTTCCTCAACAGACGCGGCGCTCACCTGACGCGGACGATGATTCTCATCATGCTCAAACGGCAGGCCGTCGAGGCGGGCATAACGAAGACCATCAGCCCGCACACGCTGCGCCACTCCTTCGCTACGGCCCTGCTTGAGGGTGGCGCCGACCTCAGAGCCATTCAGGAACTGCTGGGACACGAGAGCATCGGCACGACGGAGATATATACACACATCGACCTGACGGCGCTGAGGAAAGAGGTGATGGAACATCATCCGAGAAACAAGAAGAATGTTGAATGGTGAGTGGTGAATGTTGAATTGGTCGGCCAAAGGCCGATGTTGAATTATTTAATTACGAATTGGCTGCGCAGTGACCCATCCCTTCATTATAGGCAAAGGCAACCACAAATTCACTGCGCAGCCAATTCGTAATTAAATAATTCAACATCGGCCTTTGGCCGACCAATTCAACACTCACCACTCAACATTCAACATTCCTTTGGTTAATTATTCATAACATAATCGCCCTTATATAATAATAATGTGTACCTTTACACGATTTTTAACCAATTAAGACACAAATGAGACTAAGAAATCTGTTTTTATCGGCTCTGATGATGATGGTCGCACTGACTGTTGCGGCACAGATGCCGATGCCGACCGTAACGCCGGACAAGGACGTGCGCATCGGCACACTGCCCAACGGGCTTACCTACTACATCCGCTACAACAACTGGCCGGAAAAACGCGCCGAGTTCTTCATCGCACAGCGCGTGGGTTCCATACAGGAGGAAGAGGAGCAGCGCGGACTGGCACACTTTCTGGAGCACATGTGCTTCAACGGTACGACACACTTCAAGGGCAATGACCTCATCCGCTACTGCGAGTCCATCGGTGTGCAGTTCGGACGCGACCTCAACGCCTACACAAGCATAGACCAGACGGTCTACAATATCTCCAATGTCCCCACGACACGCCAGTCGGCTCTCGACTCCTGTCTGCTCATACTCTACGATTGGGCCGACGGACTCATACTCGACCCGGCGGAGATAGACAAGGAGCGCGGCGTCATACACGAGGAGTGGCGACTGAGGAGTACGGCGTCACAGCGCATGTTCGAACGCTCGCTGCCCATGCTCTACCCCGGCAGCAAGTACGGACTGCGCATGCCCATCGGTCTGATGAGCGTCATCGACAACTTCAAGCCGCAAGTGCTCCGCGACTATTATGAGAAATGGTATCGTCCGGACAACCAGGCCATCATCGTCGTCGGTGACGTCGACGTGGACCACACCGAGGCGGAAATCAAACGTCTCTTCGGTAACATCAAGCTTCAGGCCGACGCCGCACCGGTGGTGAAGGAGCCCGTGCCGGACAACAACGAGGCTATCGTCGTCATTGAGAAGGACAAGGAGCAGCGTGTCAACTCGCTGGACCTCCTCTTCAAGCACGAGGCCATGCCCGACTCGCTGAAGAACACTATCCCCTATATCGTGGCACAGTATGTCAAGAACACTGCCATCGACATGCTCAACGCCCGTCTGGCCGAATATGCGCAGAAGCCGGAGAGCCCGTTCGTCAGTTCGTCGGCTTACGACGGCTCGTTCATCATGGCCTCAACCAAGGACGCATTTGATATCGACGCCCTGCCGAAGGACGGACAGACGGAAGCCGCGCTGGCCGCAATCTACCGTGAGGCCCTGCGTGCCGCCCGCTTCGGATTTACTCCGACGGAATATAACCGCGCCAAGGCCAACGCCATCAGCGCCTTGGACAAGACATACAGCAACAAGGACAAGCGTTACAGCCGCCAGTTCTGCGAAGAGTATAAGGAGCACTATCTCTCGAAAGAGCCCATTCCGTCGCTCGATGACTACTACGCAATGATGAAGCAGGTCATCCCCATGATTCCCATCGAGGCCGTCAACCAGGTGATGGCACAGCTTGTGGCTGAGTCAGACACCAACATGGTCATTCTCAACTTCAACATCGAGAAGGACGGAGCTGTCTATCCGACACGCGAAGGTCTGCTGAAAGCCATCGCCGACGTGCGGGCCGAGAAGCTCGAGGCTTACGTCGACAATGTCAAGGACGAGCCGCTCATCACCGCAATGCCGAAGAAAGGAAGCATCAAGAGCGAAAAGACCAACGAGAAGTTCGGATACAAGGAGCTCGTGCTGTCCAACGGCGTCAAGGTCGTGCTGAAGCAGACGGACTACAAGAAGGACCAGGTGTTGCTCTCGATGGAGGGCTTCGGCGGCTCTTCGCTTTACGGCGAGGCTGACTACACCAACCTGAAGATGTTTGACGAGGTCATCGAAGCCAGCGGACTGGGCAACTTCTCCCATACGGAGTTAGAGAAAGCGTTGGCCGGAAAGATCGCTTCCGCCTCCATGTCGCTCGGCATGACACGCCAGACCATCAGCGGCTCGTCGACTCCCAAGGACGTCGAGACGATGCTGCAGCTGGTCTATCTCTACTTCACAAACATCAACAAGGACCAAGAGTCGTTCGACAATCTGATGAAGACATACGAGATTTCGCTCAAGAACAAGGCTCTTTCTCCCGAAAGCGCGTTCAGCGATTCGGTCAACGTGACCATGAACTCACACAATCCGCGCTTCTCTTCCGTCGAGACGGGCGACCTGAAGAACGTCAACTACGACCGCATACTCGAAATCGCACGCAACCTGACATCCAACGCAGCTGCCTATACGCTCACCATCGTCGGTAACTATGATGAGGCGACGATACGCCCGCTGCTCGAACAGTACATCGCTTCGCTGCCGTCACAGAAGAAGGTGACGAAGGGCAAGCGCGTCGATACGGATGCCAAGGGTATCGTCATCAACAGCTTCAAGCGCAAGATGGAGACTCCGAAAGCTATGGCAATCATGGTATGGTCGAGCGAGGACATCCCCTACACGCTTGAAAACCGCATCAAGGCCGACATTGCAGGCCAGGTGCTCAGCATGATTTACCTCAAGAAGATACGCGAGGATGCCAGCGCTGCCTACAGCGTGGGCGCTCAGGGAAGCCTCAACCGCGGCGACGAGAAGATTGACTGCGGTCTGATGGCCTACTGTCCGATGAAGCCCGAGAAGGGCGACACGGCCTTAGCTATACTCCGCGACGAGGTTCCGGCGATGGCGAAGAGTTGCGACGCCGACATGCTCGCCAAGGTAAAGGAGTATATGCTCAAGAGCTATGACGACCGCACGAAGACCAACGCCTATTGGAGCGGCATCATCAAGAACTTCCGCGACTATGGCGTCGATCTCCACACGGACTACAAGCAGACCGTTCAGGCACAGACACCGGAGACCATTGCCGCCTTCATCGCACAATTGCTGAAGGCCGGCAACCGCGTCGAAGTGGTCATGATGCCGGAGGAATAACCACGATATACGACAATACAGACAGGCCTGACCGGTATGAAGGCATACCGGCCGGGCCTTTTTCAATTAATCACAGACTGTTTTTCAATTAATCACGAGCCTTTTTCAAATCATTAAAACAACAATAAGATGAAGAGACTTGCACTTACTTTGATTTCCGCGATGACAGTCCTCGGCACATACGCCGACGGGCTTAAGGCGGCGTTCACGTCCGCCAAGTCATACAGTACCTACTACACGCAGAACTTCGACAGCGAGGAGGAGTTTGCGACGTGGACCGTCAAATCCACAAACGACCGCAACACGTGGCAGATTGCGCCGGGAATGGGCAACAACATCACGTTCAACACCATCGACCCAACAAACAAAAACTCCCTGTTTTTGGGATATTCCAACAGTCAGCAGGACGAGACGGTGACGTCGCCGGAGATAGACATCCTGCCGGGGAGCGTGGTAGAATACTACAATTACTTCTCCCCCAACTTCCTCATTTTCGGCAGCTACACGTTCTATGCCACCGACGTGGCCACGGGTGACACCATCCAGCTGCTCAACCAGTTCCTCTGGGCGCAAAACGAGGGCTACGACGAGACGACATGGAAGAAGTTTTCGTTTGACCTGAAGCGTGTCGAAGGCAAGCGCGTGACCTTCTCCTTCCGCTACAAAGGCAGCGGTGGAGAGGACGAACTCATCGACGGTTTCCGCGTGATGCAGCTTGATGCCGCTGCCGACTCACGTGTGGAGATATGGCAGGGCGAGACCGTCACGTTCGCCGACCTGTCTGAAGGTGACGTCAAGTCGTGGCAGTGGGAGTTTGAGGGCGGCACACCGGCCACGTCGACCGACCGCAATCCGACAGTGAGCTACGACCGGGCCGGCACATTCGCGGTGAAACTGACCGTCGGCGACGGCACGTCGACCGACACGGCTGTCCGCGACGGCTATGTCATCGTGCGCGGACAACAGCCCAAAGCCTTGGCCGGCATGCCCGAAGAGGGCTATCTCTCGCCCTACGTGGCTACATACATCCCGACCAACGTGCCCGTCCGGTATCGCGATTTGTCCACCGGTATGCCTACGGAGTGGCTGTGGCAGTTTGTCGGCGGCACGCCCGAGACGAGCACTGAGCAGAATCCCGTGGTCACATACACCAAGGCGGGACTGTACAGTCTGGCCCTGACGGCGTCCAACGATTTCGGCTCTTCCAACGACATCTGGCAGTATGCCGTTCAGGCTGGCGGCGCGCAGTATGTATGGAACATCGCTCCTGAGGAGAATGCCGACTTGGTTCAGATAAAGTTGGGCTGGTATGGCAACTATGCCGGAAGCAACTGGCTCGGTCTGAACGCTTTCGCCGAGCACTACAAGAAGCCGTTGGCCGCCGCCACGGTCGACAGTGTCGACGTCTTCTTCTATTCCGGGGAAACCATTTCGCCCGACGCTGTCATCACCCTGACCGTCCGTAAACCTGACGCCAACGGTGCTCCGGGTGAGATTTTGGCTTCGTCGACGATAAAGGCGGGCGACATTCAGATAAGTGACAAAACATTTGTCCCCACGCGCTTCTTCCTCGACAAGCCGGCTGACATCGACAGCGACTTCTTTGTGGTCATCGAGGGCATCCCCAACGCCACGCAGGATGAGGCTCCCTACGACATCGACGACATCGCCATCGCCTGTGTGCGCCGCGACGAGGGTGGCCGGACAACGACGTGGCAGCTCGTGGAGGACCAGGACGAGCAAGGCAATCCGCTCGGCACGAGCCGGTGGTTTGAAAACGTGGACGACGCCGTGTCGATGGCCATAACTCCCGTCGTCACCTACGACAAGCCTAAAGATCCGTCGGCTATCACCGCTCCCGAGGCTACCGAAGCACCTGCCGACGCTCCGGTATATACTCTTCAGGGCGTACGCGTCAATGACCGTCCGCTCACGAAGGGCATATATATAAAAGGTGGGAAGAAAATCGTAATAAAATGAAGAATGAAGAGTGAAGAATGAAGAATTTGCTGCCGCCGTTCCCGCTTTGGTTCAATCGCAGTTGGAACGGCGGCAGCAAATTCTTCACTCTTCATTCTTCACTCTTCACTTACCTAATATCTTCTTTATCTCGTTCAGTTTGTTCAGCGCCTCCACGGGCGTAAGGTTGTTGATGTCCAGTCCGATGATTTCGTCCCGTATCTGACGGAGCACGGGGTCGTCGAGCTGAAAGAAGGACAACTGCATGCCGTCAGCGTTGCCCTCCGGAACTATCGGAGCCATCCGCTTGCCCTCGGCGCCGACCGAAGCATTGTCCGCCTCGAGTTGCCGGAGGATGACGTTGGCGCGGTTGACGATGCTCTTCGGCATGCCCGCGATGTCGGCGACATGGATACCGAACGAGTGTTCCGACCCGCCGCGTGTCAGTTTGCGGACAAAGATGACCTTGCCGCCGGCCTCTTTGACACTGACGTTGTAGTTGCAGATGCGTGGGAAGTGCTTCTCCATCTCGTTCAGTTCGTGATAGTGGGTGGCAAAGAGCGTACGCGCCCGTGCCCTCTTGTTCTCGTGAAGATATTCGACGATGGCCCATGCGATGCTGATGCCGTCGTATGTCGACGTGCCACGTCCCAGCTCGTCGAAGAGCACGAGTGAGCGCGGCGAGACATTGTTGAGGATGTTGGACGCCTCTGTCATCTCGACCATGAAGGTCGATTCGCCGAGCGAGATGTTGTCGCTGGCCCCGACGCGGGTGAACACCTTGTCCACCAATCCCACGCGGGCACTCTCCGCCGGCACGAAACAGCCCGTCTGGGCCATCAGCACGATGAGGGCCGTCTGGCGCAGGAGTGCCGACTTACCGGCCATGTTGGGACCGGTGATGATCATTATCTGCTGCTTCTCGCTGTCGAGACAGATGTCGTTGGGCACAAACGATTCGCCCGGTGGCAACTGTGTCTCGATGACGGGGTGGCGGCCCTGACGGATGTCGATGACGTCGGAGTCGTCGACGACGGGGCGCACGTAGCCGTGTTCCTCGGCCGTCTTGGCGAACGACAGCAGACAGTCGAGTCGCGCGATGAGGTTGGCGTCGATCTGTATCTGCGGGATAAACTCCTGCATCGAGACGACCAGGTCGCTGAAGAGCCGGGCCTCGAGCGCGAGTATCTTGTCCTCAGCGCCCAAGATCTTTTCCTCATATTCCTTCAGTTCCTGTGTGATGTAGCGTTCGGCCTGTGCGAGCGTCTGCTTGCGTATCCAGTCGGCGGGCACGCGGTCCTTGTATGTGTTGCGCACCTCAAGATAGTAGCCGAACACGTTGTTGTAGCCTATCTTCAGACTGGCTATCCCCGTCTGCTGCGTCTCCCTCTCCTGGATGCGCATGAGATAGTCCTTGCCGCTGTAAGCTATCCGCCGCAACTCGTCCAGCTCATCGTTGACGCCGCTGCGGATGACCCCTCCATTGCTGACCATCTGCGGCGCGTCCGGTTCGACCTCCTGTTCGATGCGGTCCCTGAGCGACTCGCAGAGGTTCAGCTGTTCGCCTATCCGTCTGAGGACCACGTCGTCCGTCCTGAGACATGACTCCTTGACGGGTCGGACCGCCTGCAGGGCTGTCTTCAGCTGGACCACCTCTCGGGGTGTCACACGTCCCGTGGCCACCTTGGATATGATGCGTTCGAGGTCGCCCACGCGGTGAAGCTGGTCGTCGACGCAGCCGCGGAAGTCCGGATGGCGGAAGAAGTGGTCGACGACGTCGAGCCGCTCCTTGATGCGGCGCACGTCCTTCAGCGGGAAGACCAGCCAGCGTCTCAGCAGACGCCCGCCCATCGGCGAGACCGTGCGGTCGATGACGTCGAGTAGCGACGCGCCGTCCTCCTGCATGGGCTGAAGCAACTCGAGGCTGCGTATGGTGAACTTGTCGAGCCGGACGTAGCGTTCCTCCTCGATGCGGGTGAGCGCCGTGATATGACCAATCTGCGTGTGCTGCGTAATGTCAAGATATTGGAGTATCGCTCCGGCGGCGGTGATGCCGGCCGTCAGATGGTCAACACCGAATCCCTTGAGATTTTTCACTCCGAAGTGGCGGTGCAGCTTCTGGCGTGCGCTCTGCTCGGTGAAGACCCAGTCGTCCAGCTCAAAGGTGAAGAAACGGTTGCCGAAGTATCGTTCGAAGCTCTCCTTGTGTCTGCGGTCGTAGAGCACCTCTTTCGGCGAGAAGTTGCCGAGCAGCTTGTCGACATAGTCCTGCGTACCCTCGCCGGTGAGAAACTCGCCGGTGGATATGTCCAGAAAAGCCACGCCGCAGGCCGATTTGCCGAAGTGGACGGCGGCGAGGAAGTTGTTTTCCTTGTAGTTGAGCACATTGTCGGTCATGGCCACGCCCGGCGTGACTAGTTCGGTGATGCCGCGCTTGACCAGCTTCTTGGTCAGCTTCGGGTCCTCCAGCTGGTCGCAGATGGCTACGCGCTTGCCCGCGCGGACGAGTTTCGGCAGATATGTGTCGAGGGCATGGTGTGGGAAACCGGCCATCTCCGTTCCGCCGTTGCTCCGCTTCGTAAGCGTGATACCGAGTATGCGCGAAGCCGTGGCGGCGTCATCGCAGTAGGTCTCATAGAAGTCGCCGCAACGGAAGAGCAGCACGGCGTCAGGGTGTTTCGCCTTGAGGTCGAAATACTGCTTCATCATCGGGGTCAGTTCCTTGTCTTTCGTAGCCATAAATATGATTGGTTGTGAACTGCAAAGTTACTCCAAATGGAGCGAAAAACAAAATTTCACTTCGTTTTTCTGACTGCAAACGCGCTTCCGCAGCTTCTCCCACGGCGCTCTCACAGTCTCTTCTTGTGTCATGATAATATCAAAAAATTAACACTTCCAATTTCCGAAGTTTCAGCAAAAACAAGCAAATATCTTGACATTCCTGTCCCGTTTTCACCCGCCACTCGACCCGCTTCCGAGCAACGGGGCCCTTACGGGGTCGCAACGAGCACGCCGTCATGTCACAACGGCAGCCCCGTCGTCATGCAACGGCGGCCCCGTTGCAATGTCGCGGGGGCCTTACGGCAAACCGCCAAAATCGCCGTTTCATAGCAGCGAAACGTAAGTCGTTCAGTGACAGCGGCTTATGAAAATCGTTCAAAAATCGCAAATTTCGGCCCAAAATACTGAAATTTCAAAATCATGCGAATTTTGCGAGTGTTTTGTCAGGATAATTCTGAGTTTTTAACACTTTCCGATTGGATATATAATATAAAGGGGGGGGGAGGCTTACAAACGAGCTTGTTACGTTGATATTAGTTTACCGGACAGCGGCAATACTGATTGCAGTATCACTCCAGATGTAGGATGCACATAAAATAAGAGCCGCATCCTTTTATGGACGCGGCTCCTTATTTCATATTGTTCTTATCGCCTTGTGGCGATATGTGTCTTTATTTCACGATAACCTTCTTGCCACCGATGATGTTGATGCCTTTTGCGGGTTTCTCCAGACGCTGGCCGGCGAGGTTGAAGATTGCGTTGTCGGCAGTCTTGTCGGCTGCGACAGCGGTGATGCCGGAACCGTCTTTCTCACCGTCCACGAGCACGTTGCGCACCTCCCATGTGGGGCATACGCTGGTGGTACTGGTGTAGTGGAAGGCAATCTGAATCTTCTTGCCTACGAACTTCTCCAAAGAGATGTTGCCGGAAGACTGGAAGTTCCATGACGTACCGGCGGGCCAGCTGATGCCTTCCAGTGTTGTGGATGTGCCGTCAGCTCTCACTTCAACGGACAGACCGCTGGCAGCACCTTTGTTCACGGCGTGATCGAAGCTGAGCACAACGTTCTTGCATCCGGTCAGGTCAATCTCGGGAGATACCAGAGACGCGTCAGCGGCGTTTGCTGCGCCTTTGTATGCGGAGGCCTTGGCGTACTTGTAGCTGTCGTATGCCCATACATAGGTCAGTTCGCCCAGCTCCTTGTTCTCAATCGTGAACTGGCCGAGGTCCTTGTCAAATGCCTCGCTGAAGATTCCGTTTGTGGGAGTAGGATCCGGATCAACCGGCTCGCTGACTTCGCCGTTGAGCGTTACTGTCAGCTTCGAGATCTGAGTGTTCTTGACAATAGTGAACACGACAGCCTCAGCCTCAGCGCCACCCCATGTGACCGTTGCTCCGTTCTTGACCCACTTGCCTACGTTGACAGTGTTGTTGTCGTCCCATTTGGCGGAAGAAGCGTTCTTGGCCAAAGTGAACTCAAGAGCCGTGACCTTGCTGCCGGCAGGAGCGGCGATGGTCAGATTGCCGTTGTACATGCGCAGACGGGGAGAAGAGGTCCAAATGCGGTTGCGGGTTTGTGCATCGGCGGCAGAAGCCTGCACGGTCACAGTAACGTTGTCGACAGTCACGACACCGTCTTCATTGAACTCGCCATCAGCCACATAGGTAGCGCCCGATCCGCTCGATACTCCCTTCACATTGGGGAAATACGTCTGATAGTTGGTATCGAAATCGAATACCACTGTCTGAGCTGATGCCAGTCCGCAGAACACCATCAGCATACTAAGTAAAGAATAGCGTAATGTTTTGTTCATAATAATACGTTTTTAATTAATTATTTAGATTTATACTTTCAAATGCAAAAGTAACGAAAATAAGCTAACGGTCAAAGTATTATGCCGTTAAAATATTATTAAATGAAGAATGAAGAACGAAGAGTGAAGAGTGAAGAACGGCGGCAGCAAATTCTTCACTCTTCGTTCTTCACTCTTCATTTATAAGCCTCTGCTTCCGCAGCCGCGATGATGTCTTCTCTTGACGGTTCGGGCGGGCAGGCCGTGATGTCGGAGAGGTCAAACTCGTCTGTCTCCTCCGGCTTGTCTTTTGCCTCCCGTCTGTCTTTCGTCTCCGGCGTTTTCTTGTCTGTGTCAAGACGGCGTTCGCCGCGACGTTCGCGCTTTTGGCGGCGATTGCGGTCGGCGGTCTCCTGCTCGCCGGCGGGCGTTTCGGCGGTTGCGGTCTCTTCCGCCTCTTCCGTCTGCGATACGGTGGCGATGATGAAGTCCGTCTTTTGCTCCGTGTCGGGCACAGTCATGACGGGTTCCTCCTCCATCTTCGTGCGGTCGGCCTTGGCGGCAAAGACGGCGTCGATGAACTGCGGTTCGCGGCGTAGCTTCTGCAACGTCTCCTTCGATGCGAGCTGCTGACTCTCCTTCTTTGAGTAACCGCGGCCTTCACCTGCCTCGAGACCTTCAATGATGACCTGATAGGCAAAGACGGGACTACTGTTCTCGTCCTTCTTCTGCTCGATGAGGCGGAAGTCCATGCGGACGCGGTTCTTCTGAGTCCATTCCAATAGCTTGCTCTTGAAGTTGACCTCCTTATAGGCCACCTTGTCGATGTTGATGAGCTGTGAGAGTATGCGCTTCTGCATGAATTGCATGCATGCATCATATCCGCGGTCCAGATAAATCGCTCCCACAAGGGCCTCAAAGGCGTTGCCGCCCATGTAGCTGTTGTGTGAGTGTGAGTGGCCCGCGGACATGATGAGACGGCAGAGTCCCATCTCGTCGGCAAGACGGTTGAGCGTGTCGCGCTGCACGAGTTTGCTGCGCGTGTTGGTCAGAAAACCTTCGCGTTTGCCCTCAAAGTGGCGGTAGACGATATCGCCGACCACGGCGTCGAGCACGGCGTCGCCCAAGAACTCCAGACGCTCGTTGTTCACCGGGCGGCCCTTGGCGTTGCGCCGGGACACGCTCTTGTGCATCAGCGCCAGTTTGTAGTATTCGATGTGGCGCGGATAGAAGCCCGTGATGGCGTAGATAGACGAAAAAAGCTCCTTATCCTTGCGGAAAGGGAGCTTTATTCTGTCTATGATGTTGTTGTTCAGCATAAGTTTATTCAGCATACTTCTTGAATATGACGCATGCGTTATGACCGCCGAAGCCGAACGTGTTGCTCATGGCAGCACGCACTTCGCGCTTCTGTGCCTTGTTGAACGTGAAGTTCAGATTGTAGTCAATTTCCTCATCAAGGTCATCCTCCTCGTGGTTGATTGTCGGGGGGATGATGCCATTCTTGATGGCGAGCACGGTTGCCATAGCCTCAACGGCACCGGCAGCACCCAGCAAATGGCCTGTCATTGACTTCGTAGAACTGATGTTCAGCTTGTATGCGGCGTCACCGAAGACAGCCTTGATGGCCTTTGCTTCGGAGATGTCGCCGACGTGCGTCGACGTTCCGTGAACGTTGATGTAGTCAATGTCCTCGGGTTTCAGGCCGGCGTCCTTCAGCGCGTTCTCCATGACGAGACGTGCGCCGAGTCCTTCGGGGTGGGAAGCCGTGATGTGGTGAGCGTCGGCACTCGTGCCCTCGCCGACCATTTCAGCGTAGATCTTGGCTCCGCGTGCTTTGGCGTGCTCCAGCTCCTCGAGGATGAGACAGCCCGCACCTTCGCCCATGATGAAGCCGTCGCGGCTCTTGCTGAACGGACGTGAGGCGTGCTCGGGGTCATCATTGCGTGTCGACAGAGCGTGCATGGCGTTGAAGCCGCCCACACCAGTAGCGCAGATGGCAGCCTCGGCACCGCCGCTGACGATGACGTCGGCCTTGCCCAGACGAATCTGGTTGAAGGCGTCGGCAAGGGCGTTGCTCGACGAAGCGCATGCGGACGTCGTCACATAGTTGGGGCCGTGGAAGCCGAAGTGGATGGAGATCTGGCCGGCAGCGATGTCGGCGATCATCTTCGGGATGAAGAAAGGATTGAACTTCGGACCTGCCTCAAGGTGCTGGCCGTAGTAGACAACCTCGTCCTCGAATGTCTTGATACCGCCGATACCGACTCCGAAGATTACTCCGACGCGGTTTTTGTCGATTGTCTCAAGGTCCATAGCGCTGTCCTTGACAGCCTGAATGGCTGAGATGAAGGCCAGCTGAGTGTAGCGGTCCATCTTGCGCGTCTCCTTGCGGTCGATATAGTCAGTGACGTTGAGGTTCTTGACCTCGCAGCCGAACTGTGTCTTGAACTTGGAAGCGTCAAACAGCGTGATGGGGGCTGCGCCGCTCACTCCGTTTATAAGGCTGTTCCATGTCTCCTCGGGGGTGTTGCCAACCGGAGTGACGGCTCCAAGTCCTGTTACAACAACTCTTTTTAATTCCATGATTACTACAAAATAAGGATTATGAAAAAGAGATTGAGAATTGGTAATTGATAATTATCCCCGCTTCGCACGACGCCCGATAGCGTTCTGTGACGTGGCGGCATAATTGTCAATTCTCAATTCTCAATCTCGTCAAAACGTTGAATGTGATTTATTTTGCGTTCTCCTCGATGTAAGAGATAGCGTCACCGACAGTGGCGATCTTCTCTGCCTTGTCATCGGGAATAGAGATACCGAACTCCTTCTCGAACTCCATAATCAACTCAACGGTATCCAGAGAGTCGGCGCCCAGGTCGTTTGTGAAACTTGCCTCCGGCTTTACTTCTGCCTCATCAACACCAAGTTTGTCAACGATGATTGCCTTTACTTTTGATTCAATTTCTGACATAATTGTAATTTTTTTAATGTTAATAATGATTTCAAATCCAAAAATTCGGGTGCAAAGTAACTAATTTTTATTGACATAAGCAAATTATTTTGATAAAAAAGCGCCCATCCTTGCACACTTGCATGGTGTTTGTGCAATATAAAGCCCCCTCCGGCTCCCCCAAGGGGGAGAGACCCGCGGATGACGGTGTATCATAATTATTGTTATCCGATGAACTTATATATATAATAAGGTGTAGGATGGGGCCTCGATGATGGGAGTTTAAGGTCTTTAGAGTCTTTAAGGACTTTAAGGCTCTCTCTAAAACAAAAAACGGGGCGGCACCGTGATGGTGTCGCCCCGTCATTATAGAGATTGTTATATCGCGTCCTTACTTCACAACGACCTTCTTGCCGCCGATGATGTAGAGGCCCTTAGCCAGACCGTCGAGAGACTCGCCGGCGTTGCGAACCTTGACACCATTGATGGTGTAAACGTCATTGTTGATAGTCTTGACAACTGCCTTCACCTCGTTGATAGCATCCTCGGTCTTGCCGGTAGCGTCAACAGTGATGAAGTAGATGTGGCAACCGTTGGTGTTAGTCAGAACAACGTCAGAGAGAACATTGTCCGTGAGTTCACCGGGAACGGTGATGTCAAATACCTGATAAGTAGTCGGAACGGCGCGACCGATTTCCGTATCGTTGATCTTCAGTGTCACGCCACGTGCGTCAGTAGCCTTGTGAGACTCGACAGCCATAGTGATCTTAGAACCGGACTTAACGTTCGGGATGGTGAACGAGTTGTTCTTGCCACCAATCCAGAGATAAGACGGACCTTCGTAGTCGCTCAGAGCCTTCGGATAGTTGACACCGATAGCCAAAGCACCGGCTGCCACTGTGTTGAAGAACAAGCCCTTGGTCTCAGCGATGACTACGCTGTTGGCCACGAGTTCCTCTGAACCAGCGATAGCTGTACCATACCAGTAAGCGTTGCCCTCACGATCGGGATCAGTCTCTGTCGGACCACCGACCTTCTCGTAGCTACGCCACGGAGTCACTGACGGATAAACGAGTTTGCCGTCTTCGCCCTCTGTCGGAACGACAGTAGCTGCGTCAGCTGCAAGGTTAGCCTTGGTCTCATCGCTCCAAGCGGTGAAGTCCCACTTGCGGAGGTTAGCCACCTCGTTCGGGTTGCCGGCCTTAACTTCGAGTGACATGAAGCGGAGGTCGTGGTTGGCACCCTTCAGAGTGAGGTTGCCTGCCTCGCACATTACGAGTGTGCAAGTGTGCAGATCCTTCGTAGCCTCGAAGCCTTCGATGATGTTGGCAACAGAATATGCGGGAGCTTCTACTGTAGCTTCGGTCTTGTCAGAAGTCTGGACAACCATGCGTACGGTATCACCGACGGCGAGGTTGGTCACAACAAACGAAGAACCCTTCTGAACCTGCATGAAGTGGTTGCTGCCGTTTACGCCAGAGCCGAGCAACAGCTTGCCAGCCTCGGCAGTGAAGAGCAGACCCTTGGTCACCTCAAGCTCAACGTCGTTGACCTTGATAACCTCGTTGTTGAATGCGACACCGGTGTTCTGGTAGCGATACTTGTTCACAGACCAGTGTTCGGTATCTGCTGCGAGCAGAGCCTCGTCGGCCTCACCCATAGCGTCAAACTGCCACTTGCGAGCCTCGGCAACAGCAACTTCCTCGACAACTGTCGGGACGAAGTAGTCTTCTGTACCGATGATTTCAGTCCATGTATCATTATAAAGCGGATACGGCATAATGATACCACTGACATTGCACTTCTCATAAGTAAGAGGATTGCCCATTTCGTCAGATGCCTTGAAGTATCTGTCGGTCATCTTTATATCATTGGTGCCATCGGTTATGACTTGGACTTGAACTGTCTCAGCTTCCTCACCTTCACCTACAGTGATATCCTTAACAGCTACAGAAACATTAGAAACCTTGATGAGCTGCATGCTGTAGTTTTCGCTCTTGGCGTCAGCAAATGCGACATCCTTGGCGACAACGTCCTTAACCTCCGATGTGTACTTGTCAGATACGGATGTCTGTGTAGCAACAAGTGTAGGAACTCCGTCCTGAACCATATACTGCAGTACCATCGTTCCGTTGAATGTCTGTCCGAGAGCTGTGAAGATAGTGGCATCACCACGAGTTCCCGACTGATCCAAGATCTGGATACCGGCAGTTGCGTCCTCGAGAATCATATCTGTTCTCCAGCCGTATTGATCCGGTTCATATACAGTGAGCTGAGCGTTGTTCAGCGTGAGTTCGATATACTCACCGTCGGCAACGTTCTTCAGGGCAGCGATGTTTTCAACCTTGGTAAGCTCTTTCTCGACAGCCTCGTATTCTCCGTAGGGGATAAATACCAGACCACCCTTGTAGTTGAGGTATGTAACGATACCCTTGATGGACTTGAACGACTCGGCCATGCTTAATGTTGCTTCGGGTATCATCCACAGTGCGTCATAGAAAGCAATCTCTTCTTCGCCGTCGATGAGCTTAGAATCTCCGTACTCATCATAGTTGAACTTGACGTTGCTCAGAACGACATACTTGGAAGTAACGTCGCAAACCTGACCTGCATTGATTTCTGCGATGGTCGTCGGGGTAGCCTCGAGTGTTGTGGCCTCGTTGGTCACCTCAGAAGCGGTAGCAGTGTTAGCGGAAGCTGACATCACGAATATGCCGCCTCTCTTCTGATCCTTAGCGACTGTACCAACGATGTGGCCGGTCAGAGTTGCGCTATTGACGTCAGCACCGATGAGGTTGGCGATGGTGCGGTCAACCATGATGGCTCCGGTAGCATCCTCAATGAATGCGCCGTCCAGATAAGCACCTGCGTTCAGAGTGATCTTGGCTCCGGTCACGTTCAGCTTGATCTCCGTGCCGCGTACATCCTCTGCCTTGGCAGCTGCGATGTTTTCAACCTCGGGGACTACCACCTCGCCTGCGACAACGCTGTCGGGGCTAACCGGATGGAATGTGTTGTAACCGCTGTTGGTGTTGATGATACCCACGATGCTCTTTGCAGTAGCGGGATAAGTGTAGTCGCCCATCACGCCGAACTTGTCGTAGAAGGCGATTTCGTCCTCGCCCTGCTTGATGGTCTGAAGGTTAGCGTCGATGTTGACGTTCTCCAGCTTGACCAGCTTGGAGGCGTTTGCAACGTTACTTGCTTCAGCCACGGTCATGACGGTTGCTGTCAGCTCGGTGTCAGCCTCTGTAAATTCAGAAGCGGGAGTGACGTCGATTGCTGTCAGCTCGGGCAGACCATTATGTTCTGTGTATGCACCGTTGATGAATCCGGTGATGGCCTTGCCTGCGGTCATGGTGAGACCGGTCTTATAGAGCAACAGAGCGCCTGTCTCGTCCTCGATGTAGGTGTAGTCACCCTTAGAGAATGTAACCTTTGCACCGTTGACAGCCAGCTTGGCGCGTGTGCCTGCGGCAAGAGCCTTGAAGGCTGCGATGTTGGCAGCGTCAACAACGGGCTCTACAAACTCACCAACGGTGATAGAGCTGATGCGGCACTGGCTTGTTACGGTGAACACGACTTCCTCGGCCTCGCCTGTCCATGTCTGTCCGTTGAGTGTACCTACGTTTGCTGTCATTGCGCCCCACTGGCTCTGACCGAATGTGACCTTGGTGAGGGTCTTGCCGGCAGCAGCCTTGACAGTGATAGTGCCTTTGTAAACGCGAAGTTCCACAGTGCCCTTGTTATCCCAGAAGCGGTTGTTGGTGGTTCCTTCTGTTTTCGGAGAAACAGTTACAGTGAATTCGTCTGCTGTGAGCACCTTGTCCTCTGTGATGTCACCCTCAGTACCGTTGTTTGATGTCGGCTGACCGTCGAATGTCATCTTACCAGAAGCGGCAACCGGAGCGGCGATCTCGGCGTCACCGGTCTTGATGATGTAGATGAGGTCAACACCCTGATTCATTCCACCGTTCTTTACGAGAATGATGTCGGTAGAAGCGGCGTTGAGCTCAAATTCCTCAGATGTGCCTTCAGCCCAGTTTACATTACCGGCAGTGAACTCGAAAATGTTCTGCTCACCGGCCTTGAAGTTCCATACAGAACCAGCGTTCTTTGTTGCGTCGCAGATTACGGTAGCGAGCTTATACTTACCGTTGGGCAGTGTCGTGAAGACAACATCGCCATCAGCGGCGTATGCGGAAGCACCGTTAGAGCTGCGGATGAAAGTGTTGTTGTTTGTCGTAAGAGTAAGGCCGTTGATGTCCTCTGCCTCAGAGAAGTAGACAACGCCAGTGATGTCGGATGCCGTGAAAGTGATATCCTTTGTTACGTTGTCTGCGTTAAGGTCTAATGTGAAGTAGTAGCCCTTTCCGTCAGAGCTCTGCTTCGAAGACTTGTAGATTGTTCCATTTACATTGATGTATGCGGCATATGCCACATCAAATTTCTCAGCCTCGAAGTTTGTTCCTTGCTTGAGTGTCTTGAGCGCGTTGCCATCGCCGTCAACGGCATTGATGGTATAGTTCCATTTCTCAGCCTCGCGGAATACGAGTGTGATAACGTTGCTCTCTGCGTTCTCGGTAGCAGTGATTGTCTGGTTACCGGAAACGTAGATATACTTCATCGTGTTATCGGCGTTGAAGAAAGCGGCCATGTCTGCGGCGCTTGCTGTAGCCTCAGCACCTTTGAGTACGTCATACTTAACAGCCTCTTTCAGTTCGTTGCCGGCTGTGTCGGTGAACTTCACTGTGTAAGAGGTCATCGCGGAAGCGTCTGTTGTGACGATAGTCAGAACAGGTGCACCTTCTGCAGCGCCCTTGCCTACGAGGTCACCTCCACCGGCATTGTTCGTGAACTTGAAAATCACGTATGCCTGCGACGCGGCCATTTCCTTCACGGCGTCGGTCACATCGGTGGTGAAGTCGGTTGTTGCGTTCTTCGGAAATTTCACATTGGCAATTTTTGTAGCAGCCAGATCTGCTTTGCCTGTACCGCTTCCAAGTGCATCTTCACCTTCACTTGTGTAGTTAAGTGTCAGACCGGCATTTGCGTACATAACGTCTGTTGTACGGTCTTTGCTACTTCCGACACCTTTCCATGTCAGTGTGGCAGACTGAATGGTCTGTCCCTCCGGAATTGCGAAAGAGAATTCTGCGTATGCGGCTCCGGCCCATGTTCCGCTGAACTTGGAGTTGTTGATGTGCTCCTTTTCAGCATCAATGGTACTTATGAAAGTACCTGCTGTTGACTCGCTTTTAGAACTTGCCGTATGCACCAATGTCGCAGTAATCTCGTCAGCCCATGCTCCTGTAGTTCCGAGAACCAGAACTACTGCCATGAGAATGGACTTAAGTAAATTCTTCTTCATTGTTGAATAGATTTGTTTTTCTGCGCCTTTCGTTCCGTTTGCGCATTTTGATTTATTAGATTTTTCCGGTTCGCCGCTGCGGAACGTTCAACCCTCCCAGTCTTAGTGGTGAGGACAACGGCGACAAATCATAATCCCGTTTTTTGTGCGGGTTATGACTCTTCTTTCGTTCGTTTTCTTGTTTTCTTGCCTGTTTTTAGTAGTTTTTAGTTATTATTGTAGATAATTGATATAGTTTCTACCTTATCAGGGGCGAAGTTACACATTATTTATATAATAAGAGAAGAATGAGTGTATTTTAAGAATTTATTAACAATTGATAGCGCGAACTCCACTCCAAACCCCTCCCCGACCCTCCCCGAGTTATGCAGCATCATCAGCTTGATGTGTTTTATTTTATTGTCAGATGGGGATGATGGGAGATTTGGGAGGAATGGGAGTGATGGGAGATTTGGGAATGATGGGAGTTGCACAAAACGGCGCAAGCCGACCAACTCACCACTCACCATTCACCATTTTTAAAGCTGTCCCGCCTCGACCATCAGCACGACGCGCTCGGTGAGGCGGTCGGTGCCTTCGGCGTCATACTCCTTGCGCAGACTGACGCCGAAGACGGAGGAAAAGGCTTGCCAGAAGCCGGCGCGGATGGGACCGAGAAAGGCTTTGACGATGTCGTATGAGGAGGAGTTACATTCGCGGTGCACGAGTTTGATGAGCAGTTTGCCCTGTGAGTACGTGAGCCGCTTCATCCTCGGTTTATATTGTCGTATGATGCTTTTCTCGACGCGCTTCATGTGCTCGTCACGTGCATGTTTGTCGGGGAGAGTCTCGAGATATTCGTATGTCTCGAGGATGATCTTGTTGACTTCCTTGGCTATCGGCAGGACGGTCTTGACGTTGCGCACGAGACGTGTATAGCCGGCGGCCTGTCGCTTGTCGGCAAACTCTATCTCGGGATAGACGTAGACATTGCTCATCTCCATATACATGATGCTGTCGCCGGCGTCCATGACCTTGCCGACCTTGACGGTCGGGACAAATGCGGGGTCGTCGGCCTCCGCCGCGCTCTTCATGTCACCGCGGGCCACGGTCGTCCCTTCTGCGGTCTGGGCCGAGGCGGCAGTCGCCAACGAGACGGCGACGAGGGTGGATGTCAACTTGCGCAATGTCATATCGGTCGCAAAAGTAGGGATAATTTTTCAGAAGTGGGAAAAGCGGGAGTTAAAAATAGCGAAAACCCACCCCAACCCTCCCGAAGGGAGGGAGCCGGATATGTTTTAAGGTATTCAAGCTCCCTCCCTTCGGGAGGGTTGGGGTGGGTGTGGGGCGTGTCTGATATATCTTTACAAAATCGTGCTCAGGAAAATGCTTGAAGATTTGCTTTTTTGTGAGCAATAAGGGCCGAATTGGGCCGGAAGGCCCCCTCCGGCTCCCCCAAGGGGGAGAGACCTGCGGCTTCAAACAATCCTTTAAGGGCCCCGCGGCTCTTCATTTTTGAAAAAATCGGCGAGTTTTTGATTGCTGTTTTGGAGTCAAAAAGAGGGTTTCGTCGAGCAACGGGGCCTCCGCGGGGTTGCAACGAGCACGCCGTCATGTTGTAAC
>CABUXJ010000034.1 GCA_902495455.1 uncultured Prevotella sp. | reverse complement strand
TTGCGGTCATACAGGCTAAAATAAACCGAAGACCGAGAGAGAAACTAAAATTTTCTACACCCGTGAGAGAGTTTTACAAAAACTTTTCGTAATATTGCACTTGCTTGTTGACTCTTTAGATAGACCTCAGCGTGGGCTATGAGCTGAAGTTTTAGGCCGTTTTGTTTTGTACTTCACCCAAATTGCACTACCTTTGCATAAAATAGGCTGCACTCGGCAATACGAGGGTGTTGCAGAACTCGCTTGGAAGTCTTTAAGTGGGGTAACTGTAGTCCCCTCCTTTCAAAGGAGGGGTTAGGGGTGGTTAGTCATCCACTGTTATCAAAAGCGATGATTTTCAGAGGGTTATTGTTTAACCACCCCCTAACCCCTCCTTTGAAAGGATGGGACTGCAGTTAGCCACTTAAAGGCTTCCAAGCGAGTTGTGCAACATACTCATTGCGCTCGCACTATTTTTGTCTAATCAAACCATTACAGTAACATAACAAGAGAGATGGATCAGACAGCCAACAACAATAACCTGCCGTTGAGGCGGCGGCTCGTCATCAGGGCCGGCCGACACTCACTGTCGTTCTCCACTGTCGGCATGACGGACGGAGAAAGTCGGGTGATGTACGAACCGTACACGGTCAAGAGCGGCATATCCTTGGCTGCCAATCTGCGCGAGGCACTCAAGACGGCCCGTCTGACGCAGCAGGACTATCATCGGGTGACGGTCTTTGTCGACGCTCCTGTGCTGATGGTGCCTACGGACATCTTCCGCGAGGACGACATGACGATGCTCTATGACCATGCGATGCACCGCAGCGGCAACGAAACAGTGCTCCACACGGTGCAGCCGGATCTCAATGCCGTGGCTGTCTTTGCGGTCAACAAGGACTTGAAGCTCGTCGTCGACGACAATTTCCCTAACGCCATTTTCGTGTGTGCCATGTCACCGGTGTGGCGCTACCTCCACCAACGCAGTTTCATCGGCACACGCGGCAAACTCTACGGATATTTTCATGACCGCCGGTTGGACATATTCAGTTTCAGCCAGCGCCGCTTCAAATACTGCAACTCCTTTGACGTGGCGCAAGCGCAGGACTCCCTTTACTATCTGCTGTACGTCTGGAAGCAGCTGATGCTCAAGCCGGAACACGACGAGATGCACATCGTCGGTGACATCCCTGAGCAGGAATGGATGTTGGGAGAGTTGCGCCGATACCTGCAGAGGGCGTACGTGATCAATCCCGCAGGAGATTTCAACCGTGCCCCGGCTACGCAGATCAAGGGGCTGCCGTATGATCTCATGACGTTCTACGTGAAGGGTAGGTGAGCGGCGGAGTCTCAGGCCCGGGGGAGAGATATGCCGGCGGGACAGCCGGTGCGTGTCCGGATGATACCAACAACTTGTCGATATGAGAATTATAACAGGAGAATATAAAGGCCGCCATTTTGACGTGCCACGCTCGTTCAAGGCCCGTCCGACGACGGATTTTGCAAAAGAGAACATTTTTAATGTGCTCGGCGGCTACATGGACTTCGACGGTGCGACCGCTCTCGACCTCTTTTCCGGTACGGGCAGCATCTCTCTGGAGCTGGTGTCGCGCGGTTGTGAACGTGTCGTCAGTGTCGAACTGGACCGCGACCATCACGCCTTCATCACCCAATGCCTCAAAAAACTCGGGACTGACCGATGTCTTCCACTGCGCGGCGATGTCTTCCGCTTTCTCAAATCGTGCCGCCAACAGTTTGATTTCATCTTCGCCGACCCGCCATACGCGCTCAAGGAACTGCCGCAGATACCGCAGATTGTCTTTGAGAAGAACCTCTTGGCTGACGGCGGGGTCTTTGTCTTTGAGCATGGCAAGGACCATGACTTCAGTAACCATGAACACTTTGTTGACCACCGAGCCTATGGCAGTGTCAACTTTTCGATATTCAAGTGAATCTTAATAGAGATGTTTCGTAAACTTGTAGCAATAGAACCGGTAAGCCTGATTCCTTCCGCAGAGACGAAATTGGGCTCTTATGCAGAAGAAGTAGTGATGTATTCTGACGTTCCGGCAGGAGACGATGAGATCGTGGCACGTATCGGAGATGCCGATGCCGTGCTTCTGAGTTATACGTCACAGATAGGCCGTGCGGTGTTGGAGCGCTGCCCGCAAGTCAAGTATATCGGGATGTGCTGTTCGCTCTACTCCCCCGAAAGTGCCAATGTGGACATCCGCTATGCCGCCGAGCGGGGCATTGTCGTGACAGGCATACGCGACTATGGTGACGAAGGCGTGGTGGAATATGTCGTCAGCGAACTGGTGAGATGTCTGCACGGCTTCGGACAAGAGCCGTGGGACGGGATGCCACGCGAGATTACCGGGCTGAAAGTGGGGGTCGTCGGACTTGGCAAGTCGGGCGGCATGATTGCGGATGCGTTGAAGTTCTTCGGCGCGGACATCACCTACTTTGCCCGTAGCGAAAAACCGGCGGCGGCTGCCAAAGGCTATCGTTTTCTGCCCTTGGACGCATTGCTCGCTCAGAGTGAGGTGGTCTTCTGCTGTCTGAACAAGAACACGATACTGCTGCATGAGGCAGAGTTCGGGCACATGGGAGACAAGAAGATACTCTTCAACACCGGTTTGTCCCCGGCGTGGGACGAAGAGGCGTTCGTCAAGTGGCTGGATGGAGACAATCTGTGCTTCTGTGATACCGTTGGCGCATTGGGCGGAGAGCATCTTCTGAACCATCCGCATGTCCGCTGCATGCAAGTCTCGACCGGCCGCACGCGTCAGGCTTTCGACCGGCTGAGCGAAAAGGTGCTGGCGAATATAAACAGTTACCTGCAGTCGCTCTCGCTGTCATGAAGTCAATTAGAATAAAAAGGGGGTTATCGCAGCAAAGCCGCGGTAACCCTCTTTTACTATACTTGCCTCTGACGTGGCGATAACTAAAATACAATCGGTGACGTGATGTTGAGCAGGGTGTTAACAACCGACCATCCCGCTATCTCTGCCGTGGCGCTATACACGTCGATGACGGCGTGAACCTGGTCGTTCCTGATTTCAACCCTCTGCGTGTCCCCCACAAAGCCGGGAGTAGACCGCATGGACATCCGCATCTTTTCCGGTCCGACGGAAGCTAGTGAGGCAGCGACGGCGACATTTACCTTTGTGGGAAACATCCCGATGGCTTCGGTGGCATTGCCTGAGAAGACCGTGCGCTGTTCGGTTTGCAGAGATTCGTCATATACGGCAGTTCCTTTCAGCGCATCGGGGCCTTTCTCGTTGAAGAAGCAGGCTGTGGCGTTGCCCATCAATGCCGCCGTACGCAACACGTCAAATCCGCCGGTCGCGCCGGAGACGATATATACACGTGTGCCGTTGGCCTTGGCCGTCGCCTCCACATTATGACGAAACGCCGTGTCAGCCAATGCTCCGATGGACAACGTTACGACGGAAGTCCCGTTTTCCAAGGCAGGAATGGCAAGCTCTTTCATTGCGGCAGGAGACGCCGCCTCCACTAAATAGTCGGGCTTGAGCCCTAACAGTTCTTCTACACTCGCACAGACCGCGCACGCTTTCCCGTGTCGCTGCATTTTGGCCGCGATGTGCTCGGCCTTTTCGGCAGTCCTGGAACAGACTCCGACCAAATCATATTCCGGCAGCAAACCGTTGACGACAGCGTCCGAAATGATTGCGGCGAGTCGGCCGCATCCTACGATAACTAATCTCTTCATACTGTATTTAAATAGAAAACAAAAAACGTCAAACCTGATATTCAGCATTTGACGTTCTCATTTGTGCGCTTGATAGGACTCGAACCTACACGTCGCGAGACACCAGATCCTAAGTCTGGCGCGTCTACCAATTTCGCCACAAGCGCATTACGGATGCAAAGATACGCAGAATTTGGTTATTCGCCAAATAAAAGGAGTATATATTTTTTGTTGCCGGCGAGAGCATAAGAGCATGGAGCATGGCCGCCAAGAGCATGGAGCATGTATAAATCCCGACGGCGGATGCGTTGATGGGATGTAGCCGTGGCGTAGAAGGGATGTCAGCGGGCCAAAAGCTGGCGGGCAAACTCAATGACGGTGTCGCGGCCGCGGCGGAAGTCGGCGTCGGTGAGGGTCACGTCGTGGTCGGGAGCGATGCCGAATTCGACCGGTTGGCGGTCACGGTCGTACATGGGGCAGGCCGAGAAGCGTACGGCCCATCCGTTGGGCAGCTGGCTGCTGAACGGTAGTCCGGCCCCGCCGCCGGTCCGGTCGCCGACGATGGTGACGCCGGGGAAGCAGCGCATGTATTTCACGAACTCATTGGCTGCGCTGTACACCTGTCTGTTGGTGAGCACACAGACCTTCTTGTGCCATCTGATGTTGGACGATGGCTCGAGACGTTGCTCCTCCAACTTAGAGAAGTCGGAATGTCCCTTGCCTGTCTTATGCTGCATGTATCCGACGATGACCGGTTCGTCCGTGAAGCGGGCGGCAAAGCGTTCGGCCGTTGTCAGTGTGCCGCCGCCGTTGCCCCGGATGTCGATGATCAGTCCGCGGCAGAGCATCATGTGGCTGAAGGCGTCGTCGAGATTGCTTTCTCCGATAGGAGAGGAGAAACTCTCGTAGCGTATGTAGCCGATGTTGTCGTCGAGGATGCGGTATTTCAGACTGCCCGCTATCTTGTAGTCCGTGCCGAGATAGCGGCGCAGGAGCGTGTCGCTGACGTTTGCCGGATAGTCCTCCTGCCAGCTCCAGTAGCGCGAGAAGTCCGCCGAATTGGCCAGATTGACGTGGCCGTCGCGCAATTCGCCAAGCATGTCGGCCATCACTTCAAACAGTTGCTCGTCCGTCATGCGTTCGTTCACGCGTACCTTATATTTATTATATACGGCCGTCCAATCCAGTCCGTACGCTTCCCGCTTGTAGTCGAAGAAGCAGTAGTGCTCGTCTATGATTTTCCACAGCGCCTCGAAATTGCCTTGCGGAGAGTCCGAAAATTCCTCTTCGTCAACGCAAGCGGCGGGTAGCAGGATAATGATGATAGCTGTTAAGGCTGTTAATAGCTTGTTCATGGACGATAGCTGACTGTTTTGAAGCGCTTGACGATACCCAACATCACTCTGTGGGAATAGACATGCTGCTTGAGATTGTTCACTTGCGACTGCTGATAGTCGCCCAGATAGCCGAAACGCAGCGTCGTGGTGGGGCTGACGTTGACGTCCAACATGAGCTGCTGGCGGAAATACGGGGCGCTGACGAACGTCGTCGGGACAACGTTGTGGTCGTAGTCGCCGCGCGAGAATATCTCGTAGTATGACTGACCGTAGGCCGGACTGAACATCACTCCGACCAGCGGGACCTCCACTTCGTAGCGCACGGCCATCTTCCGCTGCCAGAGTTGAAACCGGTAGGTCGCTGCCGCCGACGGCATGACGTTCAGATAGAGCCGTGCCTGCGCCGGATTGTTGCCGTTGAGTGTGTTGTAGATGAATCCCGCGCCGACCGTAGCCATGCCGCCGCCCTGCAGGACGAGCCTGTCGGCGAGCAGCGACCACGAGCGGTAGTGTCCCCAGAAGAATCCGTAGGAGCCCTCCAGCTCGTCGGCAGTGTTGCTGCGGTCTTCGGTCGACGACAGATGAGCCTGATGCTGCATGACCGTGCTCCAGCGTCGGCCGGGCTTTTGCCGTTCGACAGCCGACAGATATGTCACTCCCGTTCCGCTGAAATGTTCCTGCGAGAGATAGGTGTCGAGGATGCGTGTTGGGCCGACGCCGACCATATAGGCGGCGGTCGTGATGCGTCCGGAGGCTACGGAGTCCGTCTGTCCATGCGTCGGACAGGACAATAGGAGTGACAACATGAGTGTGCCCCATGCTGTCATCCTGTGCATATTGATATGTTTGGCAAATGACAAAATCATTGGTTGTTGATAAGTGTGTCAGACGTTATTGTCGTCTGCCGGTGTAGGATTGTCCGTCTTCTGTGACCTCGTGTCGTTCTCCTTTGCTTCATTCAGACTCTTGTCTATCTCGCTGAACATGTTCAGCTGGCCTGTCAGTTCGTCTATGATCTGGTCTTCCGACTTGCCTGCGTCCGGGTCGACGTTTTCCCTTTCCTCTTCCTGGCCGTCCTCACTCTCTTCCGGTTCTTCCGGTTCTGGGAAGCGGAGCGGTTCGAGTTCCTCGATGCCCTCGATGCTCCACGTGCTTATCCGTTTGCCGTGGGCTTTGGAGCTACGGACCGGCGTAAACTGTTCCGCGTCAATCTCCATCGGCGGGCGCACGTTGCCGGCATTGTCCTTCTCGTTGTAAGTCACGAGTATGCGCGGATAGACCGTGTCTGTCAGCAGGACGAACCGGCTGTTGCGGTTTTCGCCGACAAAGCTCAGTTTGCGCTTAGTCTCGTCCATGAGGAAGCGTTTCAGGTAAGGATGACCGTCGTTGTCGGCGTCGAATACCACCGCAGTCCACACCTTGTTGCGGTCGTACTTCTCTATCCGCAGGATGTTGTCTTCGTAGTGGTTGTTGGCGTCGAACGTGGAGAGATAAAACTCGCCCGTCTTCAGCACCACCAGAATCATGTCGTCGTCGAAGAATTCGCCTAACAGCAGTCCGTGTTCGTCGTAGTTGACCCGGTTGACGTCCGGGTCATACCACACCTTGCGGCCGCCCAGTGTGGAGTGGCCGTGGCTCTTCAGGCCGATGCGGCTGACCTGTTTCTTGGTCAGGATGTTGCCCTTCGACAGCCGTCCCTTGATGTTGATTTCGGAGAAGTCGCGTTCGAGGAATATGTTCGGCTTGCGTTTTGTCGCCGCATCCATCGGGTCGAGCGTCACCTTGATGACTTCGGCCTCGCCGTTGGGGTTGGCCGTGAAGTAGATGATGCGTGATCCGGGCGTGCCCTGCGTGATGCAGTATTCGTGGTCGCGTGTGACGCCGCTCACCCAAAAGCGCTTTATGTAGTAGAATCCTTTCAGTCCGTTGCGGTAGACGAGGTTGTAGACCGTGCGCTTGTCGTTCCTCTTGAAGACCCCGAGATGTATGATGTTCTTTCCGACGAATATCTTTTCGGCCACGCGGACGACCTTGAATATGCCGTCGCGATAGAAGATGATGATGTCGTCGATGTCGGAGCAGTTGCAGACGAACTCGTCCTTCTTGAGTCCCGTGCCGATGAATCCCTCCTGCCGGTTGATGTACAGCTTCTCGTTGGCTTCGACAACCTTCGACGCCTCGATGGTGTCGAAGTTGCGCAGTTCCGTGCGTCGCGGATGGTCCTTGCCGTACTTGTCTTTGAGGAACCGGAACCAGTCGGCCGTGACCTCCACCATGTTGTTCAGGTCGCGGTCGATGCCCGCTATTTCGGCCTTGATGCGGGTCATCAGTTCGTCGGCCTTGTCCTTGTTGAACTTCAGAATCCGCTGCATCTTGATTTCCAAGAGGCGGAGAATGTCGTCCTTGGTGACCTCGCGGACAAATTCCGGATAGAACGGAGTCAGCCGGTCGTCGATGTGAGCGCAGACGGCGTCGACGTTGGCCGCCTGTTCAAATTTGCGGTCTTTGTATATGCGTTCCTCAATGAATATCTTCTCTAATGAGCAGAAGTGTAGCTGCTCCATCAGTTCGGCGCGGTGTATCTCCAATTCGCGGCGTATCAGCGCCTTGGTGTTTTCCACCGACTGGCGCAGTACGTCGCTGACGGTGAGAAACTTCGGCTTGTTGTCCTCTATGACACAGCAGTTGGGCGAGATGTTCACCTCGCAGTCGGAGAAAGCGTAAAGCGCGTCGAGCGTCTTGTCCGACGACACGCCCGGAGCGAGGTGAATCTGTATCTCTACCTCGGCGGCAGTGTTGTCGTCGACCTTGCGGACCTTGATTTTGCCTTTCTCGATGGCTTTCAGTATGGACTCGATGAGTGTCGTGGTGGTCTTGCCGAACGGTATTTCGCGGATGACGAGCGTCTTGTTGTCCAGCTTCTCAATCTTTGCCCGGACCTTGATTTGGCCGCCGCGCTGTCCGTCGTTATATTTTGACACGTCGATGCTGCCCCCCGTCGGGAAGTCGGGATAGAGCTCAAAACTCTGTCCGTGGAGATAGCTGATGGCGGCGTCACACAGCTCGCAGAAGTTGTGCGGCAGAATTTTCGACGCCAGACCGACGGCGATACCCTCCGCTCCCTGAGCCAGGAGCAGCGGAAACTTGACGGGCAGCGTGATCGGTTCCTTGTTGCGGCCGTCGTAGGAGAGCTGCCACTCGGTGGTCTTGGGGTTGAACACCGTGTCGAGTGCGAATTTCGACAGACGGGCCTCGATGTATCGCGGTGCGGCGGCACGGTCGCCCGTGAGTATGTTTCCCCAGTTGCCCTGTGTGTCCACGAGCAGGTCTTTCTGACCCAGCTGCACCAGGGCGTCGCCGATGGAGGCGTCGCCGTGGGGGTGAAACTGCATCGTGTGACCCACGATGTTGGCCACCTTGTTGTATCGTCCGTCGTCCATGCGCTTCATCGAGTGGAGTATGCGTCGCTGCACGGGTTTCAGGCCGTCGCCAATGTGGGGCACGGCGCGCTCCAGAATCACGTATGACGCATAGTCGAGAAACCACGTCTGATACATTCCGCTCAGGTGGTGGACGGCCGAGGCGTCAAATCTGTCCACCGGCTTGTAGTCGGAGTGGATGCCCTCGCCGTCAGTTTCGGTGAAAGTGTCTTCGGTTCCGTCGGACGTGCTCAGCTGCCCGTCCATTATTTCGTCTTCTCTTGTCTCGTCGCTCATGATATTTGTTTACTTGCTTGTTCGTTCGTGTAATATATATATGCATGTCTGACATGTGTATGTCTAACCTTAGTCTGACATGTGTATGTCTAACCACCCCTAACCCCTCCTTAAAAAGGAGGGGACTGAGATTACCTGCTTAAAGACTTCCCGCACTGAGATTACCTGCTTAAAGATTTCCCGTACAGAGATTATCTGCTTGAAGACCTCCCGCACTGGGATTACCTGCTTGAAGAATTCCTTTAATTGGAATTAGTTTACTCGAAGACTTTTGCGGTTGGTCTGTTTAAGGACTTGTTGTGCCTTCTTGGTCTTTTATGTCTTTGCTTCTGTAATGCCTTTCCTTGAATTGCCTGATGCAATCGACGATGTATTCAATATTTTGATATACAATATCGTTGTCAAATCTTAGTACGGTTATACCATTGCTGTTGAGGTATTTTGTTCGTATGGCGTCGTGGAGTCCCGTATCCCTGTTCTTATGGACATCCCCGTCAATTTCTATGCAAAGCAATAATTCCGGGCAATAGAAGTCCATGACGTATGGTCCGATGCCATGCTGTCTTCGGAATTTGAGCCCTTCCGCTTTCTTTCCGCTGATGCGTCTCCAAAGTATGCACTCGGCGGCTGTTGCAGTGTTGCGCAGAGTCCTGCGCAGATACTTTTGTTCATGTGCATTAGACTTCCCTTGCTTGTATGACATGGTTATATATGGTCAATGATTTTTAATGCACTTTGTTCCACTTTATTTCTTTTCTTGTTTTCCACATCATTCAGTTTTGTTATTCCAACGTACATTGCCTGTTGAAATTTCTGTTTTGTTATTCCAACGCACATTGCCTGTAGAAATCTTTAAGTGGGCTAATCTTAGTCCCCTCCTTTCTAAGGAGGGGTTAGGGGTGGTTCGTCTTCACCGTGTTTGGACATTGGTCTCTGCAGTTATCCGACACAGTCCCACTTTTTGGATGTGGATGTTTTCAAGCCTCAAAATTAATAAAAAAAAGCGAGAAGGCCAAAAATAAGGTGAAAAAGAGGCGCAGGGTCAGGCAATCGACATGTTTTGAAGCCAAATACTGGTTTGCCGCTCAACAATCAAACGTGAATGAAAAGAATCGGAACGCCATCCGTCTTGTCATAATAATATCACAAATTTAACACACGAAAATCGCGCGAAAAAAATGGCGGCGACGCCCCGATTTCGTCATTCGGCCGTCATTTTCCGACGAAAAAAATGTTGTAGTCTTGCCGTAAGGGCCCCGCGGGGTTGCAACGGCATGCTTATTGACTCGCCGCGGGGGCGACGTCGTGATGCAACGAGCGCCCCGTTGCAACCCCGCGGGGCCCTTACGGCACGGAAAAATCCGCGAAAAAGTTGCACACTTGGCTGAATTTCGCCGTAACATATTGTAGCTCAGGAAGAAAAAGATGCACGCGCAAAACTCGCATATTTGATACCGAGGTACGGCTTGCTGCAGAATTTATGTTAAAATTGAGGCTTTTTGTCAGATTAATTCCGAGTTTTTAACAATTTGCGGTTGTCCTGCGACCGGACAGCAGCCATCCGGCGGGAGCGTCGGGTGACTTTTGCGGGATTTCGGCAGACTCCTCGCGAGATTATAAAAAAGCGGCTGAAGCAGCATTTTTATTGTCAATTTGTTGCGCGAAAGCAATATTTTGTGTATTTTTGCAACACATCAAGGACATAAACGTAAAACCATATTCATTATGAAGAACTTAGATTGGTCAAACCTTTCTTTCGGTTATCGGAAGACTGATTATAACGTGCGCTGCTACTATCGCGACGGAAAATGGGGCGAAATCGAAGTGTGCTCCGAAGAGTATATCAACATGCACATGGCCGCTACCTGCCTCCACTACGGTCAGGAAGCCTTCGAGGGCCTGAAGGCCTACCGCTGTCCCGACGGCAAGGTGCGCGTTTTCCGTGTCGAGGAGAACGCCGCCCGACTGCAGAGCACCTGCCGCGGCATACTCATGCCCGAGGTCCCGACGGAACTCTTCACGGAGATGGTCAAGAAGGTCGTGCGTCTCAACCAGGAGTACATCCCGACCTACGAAAGCGGAGCCACGCTCTACATACGTCCGCTGCTCGTCGGCATGTCGGCGCAGGTGGGCGTCCATCCCGCCAAGGAATACCTCTTCATCATCTTTGTGACACCCGTAGGACCTTACTTCAAGGGCGGATTTTCGACCAATCCATACGTCATCATACGCGACTACGACCGCTCGGCGCCGCTCGGCACGGGACGCTATAAGGTCGGCGGCAACTATGCGGCGTCGCTCTATGCCAACAATCTGGCTCACGAGAAGGGCTACGCCTGTGAGTTCTACCTCGACGCAAAGGAGAAGAAGTATATCGACGAGTGTGGTGCAGCCAACTTCTTCGGTATCAAGGACAACACTTACGTCACACCTGAGTCGACCTCCATCCTGCCCAGCATCACCAACAAGAGCCTCATGCAGGTGGCCGAGGACCTTGGCATGAAGGTCGAACGCCGTCCCATACCCGAAGAGGAGCTTGAGACATTCGAGGAAGCCGGCGCGTGCGGCACGGCGGCCGTCATATCACCTATCTCCTACATCGACGACCTCGACAAAGGCAAACGCTACACCTTCAGCGCTGACGGACAGCCCGGCCCCATCTCGCGCAAGCTCTACGACACGCTGCGCGGCATCCAGTATGGCACGGTCGAGGACCGCCACGGCTGGACAACGGTGGTGATAGAGTAAGAATCGACATATACCTTCTATATAAATATAAAAAGGAAGCGGATGCAGAGTCTCCGCTTCCCTTTTTCGTTTATGAAAAAAGCAGCTGTTAACATAATATAACGATTCGAGGGAGGGTAAATTAACAAATTGTATCTACATTTGTAAATAATAATGAAACAAAAATCTATTAATCAAATAATACGTATATTATGGAATCAATCAAAGTTTACAAGGACAGAGCAATCGAATCGCTCTCAGGAGAGTGGGCTAAAGGCGCAATCGCAACGCTGGTGTTTGTGCTGGTGTTTTATGTCCCGGCGTTTGTCGTCGATATCGCCGGCTCGTCAGAGGCTAATGTGGGAAATCTGTGGTACCTTATCCTGTTGCCGTTGACATGGGGTTTCACCGTGTTCTTTCTCGACATAGCCCGTGGCGAGGCTACGTCATACGGCCAGTTGTTTGACGGTTTCAAGGAGTACGGCCGCATCTTCACGACCACATTCCTTGTCGGTCTCTATACGGTGCTTTGGACGTTGTTGCTTATTGTCCCCGGAGTGATCAAGCAGTATTCCTACATGATGACTCCCTACATTCTGAGGGACAACCCGAACATGAAGAACAACGAGGCCATCGAGAAGAGCATGAAGATGATGGAAGGCCACAAGATGGATCTTTTCATGCTTGACCTGAGCCTTATCGGTTGGGCGATACTCAGTTTCCTTACTCTCGGTATCGGTTTTCTGTTCCTCTATCCATATCAGTTCACGGCCCATGCTCACTTCTATGAGGACCTGAAGAAAGAGCAGGAGGGATATGACGTCGCATTGGAGGAATAATCTTGCGTGACTGTTATAGTCAGATGGGCTTGTAATGATGCTGATTTAGGAAACCGATGTGTGGTTTCCTAAATCAGCATTTTTTTGATATTGGTGTCCGGTAAATAATTATAATCCATTAAATTTAAGTCGTTTCCCGGATTTTTCCATTACCTTTGCAGCAGTTTATACATACTTATATGAGCAAAGGTAAGTTAGAGAAGTTCGCCGACATGGCGAGATATGAGAATGTTTTTCAGTATCCTTACTCCGTCGTCGAGCAGGTGCCGTTTGAGATGAAGGGCCGTTGGCGCGAGGACTATTTCCATAACGACAACCCCATCGTGCTGGAGCTGGGCTGCGGCAAGGGCGAATATACCGTCGGACTGGCGCGCCTCTACCCGGAAGTCAATTTCATCGGAGTCGACATCAAGGGCGCGCGGATGTGGACGGGAGCGACCGAGGCCCTTCGCGAGGGGCTGAAGAACGTGGCGTTCCTGCGCACGAACATCGAGATAATCGACCGTTTCTTCGCTCCCGGCGAGGTGCAGGAGATATGGCTGACGTTCAGCGATCCGCAGATGAAGAACCCCCGGAAGCGGCTTTCGAGCACGTCGTTCATGGAGCGCTACCGCCGTTTCCTCACCGACGGGGGCACAATCCATCTGAAGACCGACTCCAACTTCCTTTTCACATACACCACCTATATGGTGGAGCACAACCGTCTGCCGTTGCTCTTCCGCACGGAAGACCTCTACCACACGGACGGCATCGACGACGAAACGCGCAAGATACTCTCCATCCAGACCTATTATGAGGCGATGTGGATGGAGCGCGGGCTGAACATACGCTATATGAAGTTCAGACTTCCCCACGCCGGAGTGCTTGAAGAGCCGGACGTTGAGATTCCGCTCGACGACTACCGGAGCTATCACCGTCCCAAGCGCAGCGGGCTGGACACGAGCAGGTGAAGCGGCGTGGAGAAGCCTGTGAAGGACGATTGACGTCCGGATGGATAGCCGCGAGGCGTCATTTGCAACCGGGTTGCATAACGTTATATATAATTTTGCAGGTGGAAATCCGATTTCCACCTGCATTTTTTTATTATATAACGGTAAGAGAAAGGTAATGAAGAAGAAAACCATCATGCTGACGGCACTGTCAGCACTGTTCTGCGGCCACGCTGCCGCACAGCACGTTCATGCCGCCGACTCCTCCGGCATGACCTCGAAAGATCACGGACTGAAGGAACTCAAGGTGACGTCAAAGAGCGGCATGCGGCGCATGGTCGGTCCGGTCAACGGCGTGAGCATCGGACGGCATGAGCTGTTCAAGGCCGCCTGCTGCAATCTGGGCGAGAGTTTCACTACCAATCCCTCGGTGGATGTGAGTTACAGCGACGCCGCCACGGGTGCAAAGCAGATCCGGCTGCTCGGACTGAGCGGCACCTACGTCCAGATGCTGACCGAGAATCTCCCCAACTATCGCGGCGCGGCATCGCCATACGCCCTCGGCTATGTTCCCGGACCGTGGATGAAGAACATCTCTGTCTCCAAGGGGTGCTCGTCGGTGAAGAACGGATATGAGGCCATCACGGGCCAGATCAACATTGATTTCCTCAAACCGGAGGACGCCGACGGCATGGAGGTCAATCTCTTCGGAGACTCGAAGAGCCGCATTGAGGCCAACATCACGGGCAACATCCATCTCAACCGCCGCCTGAGCACGGTGCTCCTGACTCACTATGAGAACAGTTTCGACGAACACGACGGCAACGGTGACGGCTTCTACGACCAGCCGCGGGTGCGCCAGTGGCATGTGGACAACCGCTGGCAGTGGGCCGGCGACCACTATATCTTCCACGGCGGCGCCAGTTGGCTGAAGGAACGGCGGCTTGGCGGCCAGCTCAATCATGGCCAGAACCAATCCTCCCTGCCCCACACATTATATAATATAGAACAGAACACGGACCGCTATGAAGGTTACATGAAGCATGCCTTCATCCTCGACCATGACCACGGGACCAACGTCGCCCTGCTCACGTCGGCTTCGCTGCACGAGCAGACGGCCGACTACGGGATGAAACATCTCTACATCAACGAGAAGAACGTCTATGCCTCGCTGGTCTTTGAGACCAACATCGGTCATGTTCATAACTTCTCGGCGGGATTATCGTTTTTAGGTCAGCGGTCTGATGGCAGATTGCAGAGCTCTGATTATCCTTCAGGGATTGCTTCTGCTCCCACAGGCTCGTCGCTTAAAGGTAATCATACCTCTTCACTCAATCCTCTCAACTCTGACTTGAATGAGTCCACTCCCGGTGTCTACGCCCAATATACCCTCAATCTCAACCACCGCCTGACGGTCATGGCCGGTCTGCGTGCTGACCACAGCAGCCTTTACGGAACGTTTCTGACGCCCCGCGTGCATGTCAAGTGGATGCCCCACGACATTGTCAGTTTGCGTCTTTCGGCCGGAAAGGGCTACCGGACGGTGTTCGCTTTGGCCGAAAACAGCTATCTGTTGGCCGGCGGACGGTGCCTCACGATTGACGACCTGCGTCAGGAAGAGGCGTGGAACTACGGTGCGAGTGCGGCTCTGAACATTCCGCTTTGGGGCAAGACGCTGAAGATGAACGCCGAATATTACTACACGCGCTTCTCCAATCAGGCCGTCGTCGACTACGACAGCGACCCTCACGCGATACGTATCGCCAATCTCGACGGCCGTTCCTATTCCCACACGATGCAGATTGACGCCACCTATCCCCTTGTCGAGGGGCTGACGCTCACGGCGGCCTACCGTCTGAGCGACGTCAAATGTACCTACGGCGGCCGCCTGATGACCAAGCCGCTGACCAATCGCTATAAAGGTCTTTTCACGGCATCATACAAAACACCGCTTGAACGTTGGCAGTTCGACGTCACATTCCAGCTCAACGGCGGCGGCCGCATGCCCCAGCCATACGTCACGGACAATGGAACACTGTCGTGGCAGACCTCATTCCCGGCCTTCGGACAACTCAGTGCGCAGGTTACGCGCTGGTTCCGCAACTGGTCGGTCTACGTCGGCGGCGAGAATCTGACAGCCTACCGACAGAAGAACCCCATTATCGGTGCGTCGGATCCGTGGTCCCGGACGTTCGACCCGACAATGATATGGGGACCCGTACACGGTGCGATGGCATATATGGGAGTTAGAATAAATATCGGGAAGAAATAGGCCTCGTCCGAAGTTTGGAATGATATCACAGGACGTTTGCTATGTTCGTTTGTACCGACTAACCTTTTCGGCACGGATTTTGCTGCTTTTACAGTAAACAAAAGAAACATATATGAGTATGACATTATATCCCAAACTGATCATCGACGCACTGGCCACGGTGACTTATCCCGGTACTAAGAAGAACCTCGTCGAGAGTGACATGGTGGCCGACACGCCGTCCATCGACGGCATGAAGGTCAAAGTCGTGCTCACGTTCCCGCGTGACACCGACCCGTTCCTCAAATCAACGGTTAAGGCCGCTGAGGCCGCCATCCACTATCATGTCAGCCGCGACGTGGAAGTGACCATCGAGACAGAGTTCAGATCGAAGCCGCGTCCGGAGGTGGGCAAGCTCCTTCCCGGTGTCAAGAACGTGATTGCCGTCAGCTCCGGCAAGGGCGGTGTGGGAAAGAGCACCGTCGCTGCCAATCTGGCAATAGCGCTTGCACGCCTCGGCTACCGCGTCGGACTGCTCGACGCCGATATATTTGGCCCGTCCGTACCGAAGATGTTCCATGTCGAGGACGCACGTCCGTATGCTGTCGAGAAGGACGGTCGCAATCTGATAGAGCCGATTGAGAAATACGGCGTGAAGGTGCTCAGCATCGGATTCTTCGTCAATCCAGACACGGCCACGCTTTGGCGCGGAGGCATGGCGAGCAATGCGCTGAAGCAACTCATCGGCGATGCCGACTGGGGCGAGCTTGACTATTTCATACTGGACACGCCCCCGGGCACGAGCGATATCCATCTGACTTTGCTCCAGACGCTGGCCATCACCGGCGCGGTCATCGTCAGCACGCCGCAGGCCGTGGCTTTGGCCGACGCCCGCAAGGGTATCGACATGTACCGCAATGAGAAAGTCAACGTACCCATCCTCGGACTGGTCGAGAACATGGCATGGTTCACGCCGGCCGAGCTGCCCGAAAACCGTTATTATATATTTGGTAAGGAGGGCTGCAAGAAGCTCGCCGAGGAGATGGAAACACCGTTGTTGGCCCAGATACCGCTCGTTCAGAGTATCTGTGAGAGCGGCGATGCGGGTGAACCGGCGGCTGTCAATGCCGAGACCGCTACGGGACAGGCGTTCCTCGCGTTGGCTCAGGCCGTGGTGACGGTGACCAACCGCCGCAACCGCGAGATGGAACCGACGAAGATTGTGAATGTGAAGAAAGACTGAAAGAAGTGATATCGTCTTTCATGGGCATGTCCATGAAAGACCGGAATGAACATTATTGATGACGCGGCTTCCCTTTCCGACTGCTTATAGCAGCGGTGAGAGAAGTCGCGTCAGGCTTTCCCAAAGTCTCGCGCAGAAGCCCGGACTTTTCCGCTCGGCCACTTTGTCGAGCGCCGTGGAGTCATTCAGATCACGCATGAAAATCTCCTTGAAGCGCGTGGCAGTTGCTTTGTCGTAGAAAAAGGCGTTGGCTTCAAAGTTGTTTTCGAAGCTGCGCGAATCGACATTGGTTGAGCCGCAGGTTGCAAGGGTGTCGTCGCAGACGAGGATTTTGCTGTGGAGAAAGCCTTTGTCGTATAGATAAACCTTGACTCCGGCCTGCGCTATATCTCTCAGATATGACCGCCCGGCCCATTCGACGAAGCTCGAATCGCAATGGAGGGGCACAATCAGACGCACGTCGATGCCACCGAGAACTGCTGTTTTCAGTGCGAAGAGGATGGTGTTGGTGGGCAGGAAGTAGGGCGTCTCGATGAAGATATACTTTCGGGCGCTCATGATGACGCGCAGATAGCCCTGCATGATGTCCGGATAGGGGGCGACAGGACTGCTTGTAACGATTTGTATGAGGCAGTCGTTTTGTATTGTCGGTGGTGTCGTCGGATAGTATTTGCGGTTGGAAATGAGTGTCCGGTCCACGAAATACCAGTCTATCAGAAAGGCGCGTTGGAGTGCGAGGACACCTCCTCCGGTGATGCGCGTCATAGTGTCACGCCACTTCAGGCCATTCGTTCCCTTGACGTAGCGCAGCGCGATGTTCATGCCGCCGATATAACCGACGGTCCCGTCGATGACGATAATTTTGCGGTGGTTGCGGTAGTTGACTTTGCTCGTGAACGAAGGAAATCTCACCGGAAGAAAAGCATGGACCTCGATGCCGTTCTCCCGCATGCTCTCAAAGAACATCCGGTCCACCTTCCAGCATCCCACATCATCATAAATCACTCTCACTTCGACTCCCTGACGAGCCTTGTCGGCCAGCGCGTCGGCTACGAGGCGGCCCAGCGGGTCGTCGGAAAAGATGTACATGTCGATGTGGATATGGTCACGGGCTTTGCCGATGGCTTGCAACAAAGAAAGGAAAAAGGCTTGGCCGTCGGTGAAGATATCCAGATTGTTGTTCTTGAAAGGCATGGACAGGTTCTGATTGACGAATAGATCAATCGTCTGTCTATGGTTGTCGGGCAGTTGCAGGTTGTGTTGCTCGACGAAACTGAGCATCGACCGCTTGGTGAGTTGGTTGAGGCTGCGTTCGCTGACGAGCTTCTCCTTGCGTCGGTTGACGCCGAAGAAGATGTAGAATATGATTCCGACGAACGGCACGAAGTATATCACGAGCGCCCAGGCCATAGTCTTGGCAGGCTGACGGTTGTCCATCAGCACGTGGATTATGGCGATGACGACCACAATCTCGTATATTATTATGCCTGTGATATGTAGCCCGTGCATGTCGGATGCGTATTTGTTGTTCTTCTTCTGATTGCTTGTTGCCGCTCTTCTGATGCTCCATTCCGGTCCGGACGGTTCGTTCCGGATTATTTGAAACCAATCATCTTGTGTGTCTGCAGGGACAGACGCCACTTCGGATGCCGGCAGATATAGTCGACACAAGCCTTCGTTATGGCGGCATTTAGGGTTTCGTCGCCCGTGTCGCAGGGCTGGAGATAATAATAGGCGGCCTCTATTTCGTAGTCGCTGATGTCGGTCTCGCCGTCGAAGATGACCTTCAGTTCGTCGCAACGGGTCACCGCCAGACGTCCGGTCGTACCTACATGTGCCTGTTTCGGCGATACCGTGAGCCAGTCGACTGTTGCCGCCGGACGGCGGGTGCCGTTGCTTTCCATAGCCACTTCATATCCGTTGGAATGTAACATGGCGATGAACGCGGCATCGGCCTGCAGTGTCGGTTCGCCACCGGTGAGCACGACGAAGCGCGACGGATAGGCGCTGATGGCCGCGAGTATGTCCGTGTCGCTCATTTCGCGGTATACCGAGAACTCCGTGTCGCAGAAAGGGCAGCGCAGGTTGCAGCCCGCGAAGCGGATGAACACGGCCGCGCGGCCTGTGTTGCGGCCTTCGCCCTGCAGCGAATAGAATATGTCGTTGACTCTTTTCATCTTCTGTCGGTATGCCGTTCGGCCGGCGTTTCATTCCTCTTCGTCTTCAACGTATGTGGCACTGTTGCCCTCGCTCTCCTGCACGTCGGCCCGATAGCACTCCGCAATCTGCTCCGTACACCACCGTGCGATGTTCTCAGCCGTCGGATTGAATGGCAACAGCTCGTTGAGGTCGCCGTGGTCAAGATAGCCGTGAATCCTTTTCTTTATCTCGGTGAAGTCGCAGACCATGCCGTTGGCATTGAGGCTGCGCGCCTTGCAGTAGACTGTGATAATCCAGTTGTGGCCATGTCTACGCGAACACTTGCTCTCGTAGTCGAGAGTGAGCCGGTGGCAGGCCGATATTTCCATTGTCTTCTTGATGTAATACATTCGTGATGATGTTTGTGTTATATATTTTGTGCGACGCCGTCATGTGTTTCAGACCATGATGTCGCTGCCCAACTGACGTGCCAGCATGTCCCGGAGCAGCTGCGTGTCCTTGTAGTCTTTCATCAGCTGTGTTATCCGTTCCATGTCGCTGCCGGCCTGCCGGAGTTGCATCTGTATGTTTTTGAGCCGCTGTTTGATGATTCTCATGCGGAAGTCGAGCACCAGATGAATCACCCTTTGACGCAGAGTCTCCGGTTTGTGCTGCATTTCGAGACTGCGGCTGAGCTGGTAGCGGTTGATGGCGAGGTCTCCGGCGAGACTGCTTATCTGTATGTCGGGATGGTGCATGAAGTATGTTTCGGCCTTGAATCCCTCGTCGTTGTTGTGCTCCACGGCTTCGGCCAATATGCGGTTGTATGTCTCGTTGGAGAAGCAGAGGCCGTCCTGGCTCAGATCGTAGTCCACATATTGCGCTACGGATAGGTTTATCGTCTGCCCGTCTTCTGTCTCAAGACCTTCAAATATCGTCTCTTCGCCGTGGCGGATAATGTTTTGTATGAGCATCCGCTCAATCTCGGAACTTTGTTGCGGAACGGTCTGAATGGTCGGTTGCATCGTGACCGGCCGTCCGTCGCTTTCTGCCGGTTGTCCGCCGCCTTGTCCTGCCGGCCCGCCGGCCTGCGCCTGATTTTGCAGTCGGCGCTGCTCGCGTTCCTGTTCCTTCGCTTTGTCCTCCAGATCGCCGCGTATGAAACCGTTCATGGTGTTTATCAGCGTCTGCTCATTCATCTGCAGACGATGGGAACACTCGTGCAGATAGGTGTCACGTGTGATAGGGTTGGGTATCACCGAGACGCTCCGGATGATGTTGCTGATGGCTTCCGAGCGTTTGACGGGGTCGTTGACGCCGCGCAGGAGCAGGTCCGTCTTGAACTGGATGAAGTCCGTCTGATGGCTGCCGATATATTCCTTGAGTTCCTCCGCGCTGTGTTTGCGGGCGAAACTGTCGGGGTCGTCGCCGTCCGGGAGCAGGAGGACCTTGATGTTCATGCCTTCGGCCAAGAGCATGTCGGTGCCTCGCATGGCGGCGTGTATGCCCGCCTCGTCACCGTCGTAGAGCAGGATGACGTTGGCGGTGAAGCGCCTGAGCAGTCTTATCTGATGGATGCTGAGCGCCGTTCCGGAGTTGGCCACGACGTTCTCGAGACCGCACTGGTGCATGGCGATCACGTCGGTGTAGCCCTCGACCATGTAGACGCAGTCCTCCTTGACCATCGCCTTCTTGGCTTGGAAGAGTCCGTAGAGCTCGTGGTCCTTGTGGTAGATGTCCGATTCGGGCGAGTTGACATACTTTTGCTGCACCCCTTTGGTACGTGAGTCGAGCAGACGGCCGCCGAAAGCGTTGACCTTTCCGCTGACGTTGAACCACGGGAAGATGACGCGGCCGGCATAGCGGTCGACGAGTTCGCCGTTGTCTTTCTTGTAACAGAGGCCCGTCTTCAGCAGAAATTCCTCCTTGTAGCCTTTCGCCAATGCCGCTTCCGACATGGCGTTGCGCCGCGGCAGGGCATAGCCGAGCTGAAACTTCTGCATGATGTCGTCGCGTATGCCTCGGCTGCGGAAATACTGTTTGCCGATGGCCTGACCGTCGATGTCGTTGTGCATGATGTCGGCGAAATAGTCCTTAGCCCATTCGTTGACGATGAACATGCTCTCCCGCTCGCTCGCTTCCCGCTTCTCTTCGTCAGTAAGCTCGCGCTCCTGTATCTCGATGTTATACTTTCGGGCGAGCCACCGCAGTGCTTCGGGATAGGTAATCTGCTCATGCTTCATGACGAAATGGACGGCATTGCCACCCTCTCCGCACGCGAAACACTTGCAGACGCCCTTTGCCGGCGAGACATAGAACGACGGTGTCTTGTCGTCATGGAACGGACAAAGTCCGACATAGTTCACCCCGCGCTTTCGCAGGGTGACAAACTCCGACACCACGTCGACTATCTGGGCGGCGTCAAGTATCCGTTCGACGGTTGCTCTGTCGATCATATTCTTTTGGTTTTAATCTTTAAGGACCTTAAAGTCTTTAGAGTCCTTAAGGTCCTTAAGGCTTTCAGCCAATCCTCTCCCTTACCGAAGATACTTCGCTAAGGGTGATTTGTTGGCTTTCAATCCCTTCGCCACGCTCTTCGCGTTTGTCTTTGCGCCGAGCAGCGAAGTGTGGGTGTGGTCACGCTTGTAGTATTTCATGGCTTTCTCCTTGCTGCCGCACTTCTTGTCGAGGAAGTCGGCGGTGATGTTGTGGAGGTCGACCAGTTCCGTGCCCGTTGCTTCGGCCACTTCGCGATACCACTTGCCGTAAGAGCTGTTGCGGCGTTCGATCTTGCCGTCCTTCCATTCGTTGCGCGGTGTGAGCGAGACGATGATCGGGGTAGCGCCCTTTTCGCGCACGTCCTGGATGAATTTCTTCAGATACCAGCCGAAGGTGTAGACCAGTTCATAGTTGCCCGAGTCCTTCATTCGGTAGACGTGCGTCGAGTCAGACGTGCCGGGGATGACGCCGCGCATCTTCTTGTCGTCGATGGGGCCGATGTCATTGTGGCCGAACTGAATCAGCACAAAGTCGCCCGGCTGAAGCGAGTTGTAGACCTGATCCCAGCGTCCCTCGTTCATGTAAGTGCGCGTGGAGCGGCCGGCCTTGGCGCAGTTGACCAGCGTGACTTTCTTTTCGTTGAACACCGTGGCGGCCTGTGACGCCCAGCCCCACATGCCGTCCTCATCCTTGTCCTCGTTCTTGACCGTGGAGTCGCCGGTGAAGAAGACCACCGGTTTGCCCTCCTCGCGCTTCACGGCAACGGTGGGCAGCGTCAGCGGCTTCATCATGGCCTTCAGCGGAGCGAGCGCCGGGTGAGCGCATGCGGCCAGTCCTTCAGCGGCCGAACGGGCGTTGAGGCGCGCGCCGAAACGGCTGGTGTGGATATTGTCCTTGTAGAAGTGGTAGCTCTCCTTCCACTTGCCATACATGTCGAGCTTCGCACCGGAAATCTCGTTGAGGTCTATGTAGGGCACGTTCATCTCGCGTCCCACCTCTTCGAGCCATGCTCCTTGCGGCTTGCGGACAATCTTGCCCTGCTCGTCGTAGGCGTTGCGCGGCGTGAGCGACATCAGGATGGGCTGTGCCCCTTTGGCGCGGCAGTCCTCGATGTACTTGCGCATGTATCCGCCGTAGGTGTAGACGGTCTCCTTGACGCCCGTCTCCTTGATGGTCACCTCCACGGAGTCGCGGCCCGTACCCTTCAGGACGGAGCGCGCGCGGCCGCTGTCGATCGGTCCGCCGTCGTTGTGGCCGATGGAGATGATGACCCAGTCGCCGGGCTTCAGAGCCTCGCGCACGGCGGGCCACAGCTGATTGTAGTATGTGCGTGTGCTCATGCCGCCGAGGGCCTGATTCTCGACGCTTATCTTGTTGAGGTCGAAATACTCATGTTCAAAATATCCCCAGCCCCACTGGCCGTTGTTGCCGTTGCCCAACGTTCCGTTGCGCATGGTCGAGTTGCCGATGAGGTAGAGCACGGGGTTCGTCCCGCGGCGTGTCGAACCCGGTGCGGGGCGTGCCATGAGGGCTTTGGCGATACTGTCGGGGGTGTTGTCGATGACTTTGTTGACATCCTCCATCACTTCGGGCGCCTGAGCAAAGGCAAGCGTTGCCGATGTGCTGAGAATAGCGATAGCAGATAATAGTCTTTTCATTGTTTTCAGGTTTATTATATATAATAGGTGCAAAGATACTGCAAACCTCGTTAAGAACAAAACAAATCCGTCGGTTTTTGTGGACAGCCGGTCTCATCAAGCCCCCTCCGAATCCCCCAAGGGGGGGGAGAAACCTGCGGCTTCCCAAAAAGCTCATCCGACATTTGGAGTGATGAGCTCGGTAAACTTGATTTCAAATGTCGGATGAAACTGATATATGTTTACAAAACCGTGTTTGGGAAAATGCTCAAAGATTTGGGTTCCTAAGACCAATAAGGGCCTTAGAGCCTGCCGACGGCCCCCTCCGGCTCCCTCAAGGGGGAGAGACCTGCGGCTTCAAACACCCCTTTTAGGGCCCCGCGGCTCTTCATTTTTGAAAAAGTTCGCGAGTTTTTGATTGCCGGAAAAGGACAAAAAAGCGGGTTTCGTCGAGCAATAAGGCCCTTACGGGGTCGCAACGAGCATGCCGTCATGTTGCAACGGGGCGCTCGTTGCAATGCCGTAAGGGCCCCGTTGCAACCTCGCGGGGCCCTTACGGGGCTCCACCCCGACCCTCCCCTTGGGGAGCTACTCTCTGCACACATTTTCTCTTATCATTTTCATCATCCATGTCATCTTCTCTAAGTCTTTGAGCCCCTCCAGCACCTTGATGTATCCGAACTTCTTCCTCCCTTCGTCCGTCCC
>CABUXJ010000033.1 GCA_902495455.1 uncultured Prevotella sp. | reverse complement strand
CCGTTGCAATGCAATAGCAGCCCCGTTGCAACCCCGCGGGGCCCTTACGGGAGGGCCCCACCCCGCCCTCTCCAAGGGGAGGGATACCTGTGTGATTGTAAGTGGTTGTGTAATAATCAGTTGCAAAAACGGCGGTTTTTCTGCCGAAAAAATCGCGAGATTTTGACCTTCGCAGGATTTGAAAATTTGGGAGCGAGGCGGAGATTTTTTGGAAAGTGGGGCCGGATTTCGGCCTTAAATTCAGAATTAATTTGACAAAGGGTGTTTTATTTAAACGCAAAGACCGCAAAGACGCAAAGTTTTTATTAAACACAAAGAAACGAAGGGACAAAGGGTGTTGCAGAACTCGCATAGCAGTCTTTAAGGGGACTGCGATATACCCACTTAAAGACTGCTATGCGAGTTCTGTAACCTCTCTATCTTTGTGCGGCTCAATTCGTAATTGAATAACTCACAATCGGCCGTAGGCCGACTAACTCATCATTCACCATTCATCATTCACCATTCTCAAAGTTTTTCTCCGTAGCAGAGGTCGCCGGCGTCTCCGAGTCCGGGGACGATATATTTGTGATCGTCCAGATGGTCGTCGATGGCGGCACACCAGACGGTGGTGATGTCGTCGGGCATGGTGCGTCGGACATGGTCGATGCCCTCAGGGGTGGCGATGACGCAAGCGATGTGGATGCGTCGCGGCATGCCCTTGGTGAGGAAGGCACGATAGCCCATCTCGATGGACCCGCCGGTGGCGAGCATGGGGTCGGCGATGATGAGGGTCTTGCCGTCGAGGCGTGGCGTGGCAAGATATTCGACATGGATGCCGACCTCGGTGTGTGCCTCGTCGGTGTACTTGCGGTAGGCGCTGACAAAGGCGTTTTCGGCGTGGTCGAAGACGTTGAGAAAGCCCGTGTGGAGAGGTAGTCCGGCGCGGAAGATGGTGCTCAGGACGATGTTGTCCTCGGGCAGACGGACGGCGGCCGTGCCGAGCGGTGTGGTGACGTTGTGGTCGGTGTAGTCGAGAGTCTTGCTGATCTCGTAGGCCATCATCTCTCCGATGCGCGTGATGTTGTTGCGGAAGAGCAGACGGTTCTGCTGGTAGTCGACGTCGCGTATCTCCGCCAAATAGCGGTTGACGACGGAGTCGGTGTCGCTGAGGTTGATAATTTTCATCTTGTTGCGGTTTTCGTGCAAAGGTAATACAAAGTGAGTGAAAGACAAAGGGTTTTGGGAAAATTAAGGGATTTAAGGGCAGTAAGGTCTTTAAGGTCATTAAGGTCATTAAAGCTATACCACCTTGATTGCTGACGATAAAGTCTTTAAGGGCTTTAAGGTCATTAAAGGGTATCACTTATTTGCAAACTCGAAATGTCAAAAGGATGGACGCGATGGCGAAATTGCGTTACTTTAACTTAAAAAAGGTGTAACGGCGGGGATTTGTGTGCGCTAACATTTTGGTGCCCGTGTTATTTTTACTACCTTTGCCGCGAAAAAGCCAAGGGACCTTATATATAAATGAGGTCCGCGAGGCGCGAGACAAACGTAATATTAATACAACTAAATACATTTAATAGAAATGGCAAAGTTTGATAAGTCAGTTTTAGAGAAGTACGGTATCACCGGTACTACCGAAGTTGTTTACAACCCTTCGTATGAGACACTCTTCGAGGAGGAGACAAAGGAGAGCCTGACAGGCTTTGAGAAAGGTAAGGAGACTGAGCTGGGCGCTGTCAACGTGATGACAGGTATCTACACCGGCCGCTCACCTAAGGACAAGTTTATCGTCATGGACGAAAACTCTAAGGACACCGTATGGTGGACATCAGACGAATATAAGAACGACAACCATCCCGCATCCAAGGAGACATGGGCTGCCGTTAAGGAAATAGCACAGAAAGAGCTGTCCGGCAAGCGCCTATTTGTTGTCGACGGTTTCTGCGGTGCCAACGAGGACACACGCATGGCCGTTCGCTTCATCGTAGAGGTGGCATGGCAGGCTCACTTCGTGAAGAACATGTTCATCCGCCCGACAGAGGCCGAGCTGGAGAACTTTGAGCCCGACTTCATCGTCTACAACGCATCCAAGGCTAAGGTCGAGAACTACAAGGAGCTGGGCCTGAACTCAGAGACAGCCGTTGTCTTCAACGTTACAAGCCGCGAGCAGGTGATCATCAACACATGGTACGGCGGTGAGATGAAGAAGGGTATGTTCTCTATGATGAACTACTATCTGCCGCTGAAGGGCATGGCTTCAATGCACTGCTCTGCAAACACAGACCTCAACGGCGAGAACACAGCCGTATTCTTCGGTCTGTCCGGCACAGGTAAGACCACGCTGTCGACCGACCCGAAGCGTCTGCTCATCGGTGACGACGAGCACGGATGGGACGACAACGGCGTCTTCAACTTCGAAGGCGGATGCTACGCCAAGGTCATCAACCTCGACAAGGAGAGCGAGCCCGACATCTACAACGCCATCAAGCGCAACGCCCTGCTGGAGAACGTAACCGTTGCCGAGGACGGCACGATCGACTTCGCCGACAAGAGCACAACGGAGAACACCCGCGTGTCCTACCCCATCGAGCACATCAACAACATCGTACGCCCGAAGAGCGCAGCTCCCGCAGCCAAGAACGTCATCTTCCTGTCAGCCGACGCATTCGGCGTGCTGCCTCCCGTGTCAATCCTGACTCCGGAGCAGACAAAGTACTACTTCCTCTCAGGCTTCACCGCCAAGCTCGCCGGAACAGAGCGCGGAATCACCGAGCCGACTCCGACATTCTCGGCTTGCTTCGGTCAGGCATTCCTCGAGCTGCACCCGACAAAGTATGCTGAGGAACTGGTGAAGAAGATGGAAAAGAGCGGTGCCAAGGCATACCTCGTGAACACAGGTTGGAACGGTACGGGCAAGCGTATCTCTATCCGTGACACACGCGGTATCATCGACGGAATCCTCGGTGGCGCCATCCTCAACGCTCCCACGAAGAACATTCCTATCTTCAACTTCGCCGTTCCGACAGAGCTCGAGGGCGTCGACACCAACATCCTCGACCCGCGCGACACTTATGCTGACGCAGCCGAGTGGCAGAAGAAGGCAGAGGATCTGGCCGCACGCTTCCAGAAGAACTTCGTGAAGTACACGGGCAATGAGGCCGGCAAGGCTCTCGTAGCAGCCGGACCGCAGCTCTAAACAAATCTCTACGACATGACAACCCCCGCCCGACATGTGTCGGACGGGGGTTGTTTATTATTGAAGGGGAGATAAAGCTGCTTCCACAAGTAGGGTCGCGACCCTACTTGTGACTTTGCTCGCGAACTACACGAACTCGGCATGCAAAAAGATGTCATCGCCAAGACGACGAAATTGTCGGAAGAAGAGATCGACAGTCTTTAGCTGAAACAGCTCTATTGCAAACTATTCAACCGGCTGTCCGCTTGATTTATATCAAAAAGAAAAACGTCAAACGAAAACAACGGTCACTATATTTGTGTGCGTGCACAAAATACACTATCTTTGCATCGTGTTCGTGAGAATACATTGTTATTCATTAGGTTAGTAGTTAATAGATTTAAGGTAAAGATTATGTTATTAGATTTTCAGACAACGGAATGTTGATGTTCGCCCGTTTGGGAGTCTGAAGTTTCAGATGAATATCAACTGACGTTAGGAAGGAGCGCGGAGTGAGTGAGTCATACCGCGCTCTTTTATTATATATATGTGTAATCGGACGGGACTTTGATACACCATCATACCACTCCAAATGTCGGATAAACCGGTAAAAACAGCATTGTGCCCCCTGCGCAACGGGGCCGTCGTTTCCTTTCGGCGGATGTGTAGCGCGAAGTGTAGCGTGAAGTGTAGCGCGATAACGCTTGACATCGCTTGCGAAATGTTGTATCTTTGCAATGTCTTCCGGATAGACATAGTGATCAAACAACCAAACATTCAACCAATTAAAAAAACAAGAAAGGAAACAAAACAATGGCAGTACTTTACAGACTCTATCAGAACAATCGTGCGACAAGTGATCAGTATAAGAAGTGGTATGGACGCTCGGTCGCAATAGATACGGTGACCACGGACCAGATAGCCGCCGAGATCGAAGCCAACTGTACGGTCAAGCGGGCCGACATCCTGGCCGTGCTCAGCGAACTGGTGGTGGTGATGAAGCGCGAGCTGCAAGGCTCCAAGCGCGTGTGTCTGGACCGTTTCGGTTCATTCAAGATGGGGCTCCGCACCAGTCCGGCCGAGGCCGCCAAGGACTTCAACGTCAAAGACAACGTCAAGGGCGTGCGCGTCATATTCCAGCCTGAGCTGCACATCGACGCTACGGGCCGTCGCGTGAAGTCGTTTCTCGACGGATGCAAGGTGGCCGAGCTGCCTGTCAACATGACAGACAAGACCGGAGGAGAGTAATCCTCCGGAGGAGGGAGGCTTTTTGAGGGCCTCCCTCCTCCCTGCAATTCCCTAATCTTATTTTTAACTAAAAAACTTAAAATACAGCACATTATCATATATTTTGTTTAATAAATGATGCAAAGATGCCGCAATTTGCGGAATTGTGATTAAATTTGCAGCTAAAAATAAAAAAGATATTGATGAAAAGATATATCCGCACTCTCTGCTTGATGTTATCGACAGCAGTATTGCTTGCAGCTTGCAAGGACGATGACGAGTGGGAGACCACATTATATAATGATATAGCCATCACGAGTTTCAGCATAACCTCCGCCACGGTCTACAAAACCATCACGGCAGAGGACGGCTCGACGTCTACATCAGCGACTGTCGACAAAAGCGTCTCGGCCATACCTTTTTATATAGACCAGCTGAACGGAAAGATATACAACGTCGATCCGTTGCCCGCAGGCGCAGACCTCACAAAGCTGACGTGCAGCTATGCGACTAAAAACAACGGATTAGTGGATATTGAAAATCCGATGGACGGAAGCAGAGAAGCACTCTACGTGGACCAGGAAATCAACCTGAGCACGACGCGCAACATCTATGTGACGGCATCGGACAACACCGTTTCACGGAAATATACGGTGACGGTGACGGTGGGCGACGGGCAGAACAAGAATTTCGGTTGGACACGAATGGCCGACAACGGGAAACTGGCGGAGCTGACGGACGTGAAAGCCGTCAGTGTCGGTAGCCGGCTGGTGGTCATGGGTGTGAAGAACGGCACGACCGTAGTATATTCGACTACAGACGGAAACGAGTGGACGGAAGGTTACGTAGGGTTGGGCGGCAGCGCATCAGCCAATGTGGCTGCTCTCGACGGTAGCGTGATGGTGCTCGACGGTACTACTCTCAAGCGCTCGGACGACGGCGGAATGACTTTCGCCGACGTGGCATACACCACCGACGGCTTTGCTCTGAAGCAGCTCGTCGGAGCAAACACAAGACAGGACAAAGATCAGCTGGTGGCAGCGGAAAAGGAACCGAAGCCCGCAGAACTGTACGCTCTGACGGACGACGGACGCATCGGTATCTCCGTGGATGGCGGTCAGACATGGACGGCAGACGACGGAGTGGCGGATGACGCCCGGTGGCTGCCCGTGGAGGACGTGGCTTTCTGTTGCGCTCCATTCGCATATAACGCCATGACGGACTATGTGGTCATGGTCGGCAACCGTCCGCTGACGGGGCCGGACGGGGCCGGAAATGACGCCGCCAATGAGGAGGCCAACGCCGTGGTGTGGCGCAAGATTGTAGAATATGCTCCGGGCAGCAAGGACGGAAAGTGGACGTACATCAACGCGGACGAAACATTCGTCTATCCCCTGCCGCGGATGAAGGGTCTGACCGTTGCCGGATATGACGGCCGTCTGTTGGCCACGGGTGGTGCCGGTATAGGGGGCAGCGACGTGACGCCTTACGGAAAGCTCTATGAGAGTCGGGACGGCGGTATCACATGGAAAGACAGCAACACATATAATATACCGGAGGGCTTTGACACCAACGCCTCTTCCGTCACAATGGCCGTCGACGGCGACAACCGTCTGTGGCTCGTGTGCGGCGGAACGGGACAGGTCTGGTGTGGCCGGCCGTAACGGAATAAAAACCGGAACTGCCCATGAGACGCGCGCTTGTCATCGTCACGCTGTTACTGTCCGTACTCACAACACGGGCCCAGGAAGACCCGGAGTACAGAATGGAGATAGGTGCGGGCATCGGTATGGTCGCCTATCAGGGCGACTTCAACGGTTCGCTGACGAAGAACATGCAGGCGGCCGGCTCGTTGCTGGCACGATATAAATTCAATCCGCGCATGGGATTGGCCATGAACGTGAGCTACGGCAAACTGAAAGGTGCGTCGGACGGCACGCAGACATGGTACCCGGACTACAGCGGAGAGACGGCGGTGGCGTTCGACAGCAAGATTGTGGATGCCGGCGTCAGATTTGAATATAACTTCTGGCCATACGGCACAGGACGCGAATACCGTGGCGCGCAGAGGCTGACACCATACGTCGCAGTCGGCTTGGGCATGACACACGCCAAGACGGGAGACGGCAGTGTCTTCACCGGGAATGTGCCGATGGGTGTCGGCGTGAAATATAAAGCAGGCACAAGGGTCAACGTGGGTTTGGAATGGGCCATGCGCTTCTCCATGAGTGACAAACTTGACGGTGTGGCCGACCCATACGGCATACCGAGCAAGGGAATGTTTAAGAATACCGACTGCTACAACATGATACAACTATCTGTGACGTACGATATCATGGCAAAGTGTAAAATATGTAATAACGATAGGGACTGAAACGATGAATAACAAACCGGATATGGAACGCATACCGCAGCACATCGCCATCATCATGGATGGAAACGGACGATGGGCGGCCGAACGCGGGCAGAAACGTAGCTACGGACATCAGGCCGGAGTGGAAGCCGTGAGGCGAATAACGTCTGAATGTACGCGGCTTGGCGTGAAGTATCTCACATTATATACATTCTCAACCGAGAACTGGAACCGCCCGGCGGATGAGGTGTCGGCTCTGATGGGGCTGGTGTTGTCATCCTTGGAGGACGAAATATTCATGAAGAACAATGTGCGCTTCCGCGTCATCGGCGATACACAGCGGTTGCCGGAGGACGTGAGGAGAAAACTGCGCGAAACGGAAGAGCACACCGCAGCCAACTCGGCAATGACAATGGTTGTGGCTCTGAGCTACTCGTCGAAGTGGGAGATAACGGAAGCTGCACGCCGGATAGCACAGGATGTGAAGGAAGGACGCATCGACTGCAACGATGTCACCGAACAGATGGTCACAGAACACATGCAGACCAACTTCATGCCGGACCCGGAATTGCTCATACGCACCGGAGGAGAGTTGCGCATCTCCAACTATCTGCTCTGGCAGATAGCCTACTCGGAGCTGTATTTCTGCGACACATACTGGCCCGATTTTGATGAGGAGGAACTTCGGAAAGCCATTGTCAGCTATCAGGGACGCCAGAGACGATTTGGAAAGACCGGAGAGCAGGTGGAAAAAGAACACTGAAAGGACTGACACATAAAAACAAAGAACCAAGAAGATAATCAATGGGATATATTAATAAGGTATTCATATTGCTTGCGATGGCAACGCTATTCGCGACTCAGACAAAGGCACAGGAGAAGATTGTCAACCCTGACATATCTTATGCCGGTACGCCGAGGCTGTGCGAAATAGGCGGGCTGACCACGAAAGGCGTCGAAGGATATGAGGATTATGTGCTCACAGGCCTCTCGGGACTGGAAGTAGGGCAACAAATCAGTGTGCCCGGCAATGAGATTACCGAGGCTATAAGACGATACTGGAAGCACGGACTCTTCTCAAAAGTATCCATAACGGCCGACTCTATCGTCGGTTCGAAGATCTATCTGTGCGTCCATCTCGCTCTGAGACCGCGTGTAAGTACAATCAACTATAACGGACTCAAAAAGTCGGAACGGGAAGATATGGAGGCCAAACTCGGCATCATGAAAGGAAGTCAGATAACGCCGAACATGATCGACAGGGCCAAAATACTCGCAAAGAAGTATTTCGACGAAAAGGGCTACAAGAATGCCGAAATCGAAATATTGCAACGCGATGACGTCACGGGCAGCAATCAGGTCATACTCGATGTCAATATCGACAAGAAAGCCAAGATGAAAGTGCGCCACATCATCATCGAAGGCAACGAAAACCTGAAGACATCAAAGATAAAAGGCGGACTCTTCAAGAAGGGAGCCTTCGCCAAAACGCACGAAGCCGGCAAGTTGGCGACATTCCTCAAATCGAAGAAATTCACGGACGAAAGATACAAACAGGACAAGCAGAACCTCATCGACAAGTACAACGAGCAGGGTTACCGCGACATGTACATCGTGGAAGACAGCGTATGGACCGTCGACGAAAAGCATGTCAATGTCTACGTAAAGGTGGATGAAGGACAGAAGTATTATCTCAGAAATGTCACGTGGGTGGGCAACACCGTCGCTCCGACACCATATCTGGACGAATTGCTCCGCATGAAAAAGGGAGACGTGTATGATACCAAGAAGATGAACAAACGTCTGTCGGAAGACGAAGACGCCGTAGGAAATTACTATTGGAACAACGGTTATCTTTTCTATCGGCTCGAACCGACCGAAATAAACATCGTCGGAGACTCCATCGACCTTGAAATGCGTATCACCGAAGGACCGCAGGCACACATCAATAGCGTGAGAATATATGGTAACGACCGCCTATATGAGGAGGTGGTACGCCGCGAACTGCAGACCAAGCCAGGCGATCTCTTCTCCAAAGAGGCGCTGATGCGTTCGGCACGTGAAATCGCTTCGATGGGATTTTTCGACCCGGAGAAGGTCAACCCGGACATCAAACCGAATCAGGAGGACGGAACCGTCGATATCAACTGGGAACTGGAGCAAAAGTCCAACGACCAAGTGGAATTCTCGTTGGGATGGGGACAGACCGGTGTCATCGGACGCGTGTCTCTGAAGCTCAACAATTTTTCAATGCGAAACTTGTTCGGGCGCAATAAGATGCACCGCGGAATAATGCCTATCGGCGACGGTGAACAGCTGGCATTGAGCGCACAGACCAATGCGCAGTATTATCAGTCGTACAGTATCAGTTACTCGGCGCCGTGGTTCAATGGCAAACGCCCAAATGCTTTCAACGTCGGACTGTTCTACTCCAAGCAGACAGACGTCAACAGCAACTACTATAACAACAGCTGGATGAACAACTACTACAGCTACTACGGTGGCTATGGCAGTTACAACGGATACTACAATAACTACGAAAGTTACCTCGACGACGACAAGTATGTGCAGATGCTCGGTGCTTCGATCGGATGGGGTAAGCGTCTGCGCTGGCCGGATGATTACTTCCAGCTCTCACTCTCGCTTTCTTACACGAGATATATGTTGCGCGACTGGCGTTATTTCCTCATCTCAAATGGAAACTGCAACAACATCAATCTCGGCGTCACACTGTCACGTGTGAGCACAGACAACCAGTTGTTCCCACGCCGCGGTTCGGAATTTATGGCCTCGCTGACAATAACTCCGCCGTGGTCTGCATTTGACAAGAAAGACTATGAGCATCTGGCGACTGACGGGACATCGGCTACATTCGATCAGGAGCAGCAGGACAAGTACCGTTGGATTGAATATCACAAATGGAAGTTCAAGCTACGCACATTCACGCCGCTCACCAATGCTCAGAAGTGTTTTGTGCTCATGACCCGCGTGGAGTTCGGTTTGCTCGGATCATTCAACAAATACAAAAAGTCGCCTTTCGAGACATTCTATGTCGGAGGTGACGGTATGAGCGGCTATTCGACCGGCTATGCACAGGAAACCATCGGACTCCGCGGTTACGACAACGGATCGCTCACCCCGTATGCAGCGCCCGGCTACGCTTACGACCGCTTCACAGCGGAAATCCGCTATCCGTTTATGCTCGGCAACACAACCATCTACGGACTTGCATTTGTCGAAGGTGGTAACGCTTGGAATGAAACCAAAAATTTCTCTCCGTTTGACATAAAACGCTCTGCAGGTGCGGGTGTACGCATATTCCTCCCGATGGTCGGACTGATGGGTATTGATTGGGCTTACGGTTTCGATACCATAACGTATACCGGTTCGAAAGGTGGAAGCCAATTCCATTTCATCCTCGGACAGGAATTCTAAACTTAAATAATAAGGAGGATTTGACATGACAAGAAGCAAAGAAGGATTTATGAGAAGACTTGTGCTGGTATGCCTTTTCGCTGTATGTTCATTGAACATGTCAGCCCAGAAGTTCGCTCTTGTGGATATGGAGTACATATTGAAGAACATCCCAGCTTACGAGCGTGCCAACGAGCAACTCAACCAAGTGTCAAAAAAGTGGCAGGCAGAGGTGGAAGCCCTTTCCACAGAGGCTCAAACGATGTATAAGAACTATCAAAACGAAGTCGTGTTCCTGTCCCAAGAACAAAAGAAAGCACGCCAAGACGCCATAATGGAAAAAGAGAAGGCCGCTGCAGATCTTAAAAAGAAATACTTCGGGCCGGACGGCGAACTCTTTAAGAAGCGCACCAGCCTCATGACTCCCATACAGGAGGAGATATACAACGCCGTCAAGGACATTGCAGATTTGCGCGGCTACCAACTCATCCTCGACCGGGCGAGTGACAGCGGTATCATCTTCGGCAGTCCGAAAATAGACATCAGCAACGAAGTGTTACAGAAGTTGGGGTACGCTAATTAATGAAGAGTGAAGAATAAAGACATGTTGATGAGCGAAGCAAGTAACAAACTGCCGTCATCCACAAAACATTTCTCTCTCCTCCCTCCTCAAAGAAAGAATATAATATAAACCAAAAACAATAACAACAATGAAGAAATTACTTTTAATGCTTTTCATGTGTGCGCCGGTGGCAGCATTAGCCCAGAAGTTCGGACATGTGAATGCACAAGACATCATCCAGGTAATGCCGGAATACACAAAGGCTAAGACCGAAATCGAGACACTTGCAAAACAGTATGAGGACGACCTCAAGAGCATGCAGGACGAGCTTGGCAAGAAGTCACAGGCATACGAAAAGGAGCAGGCTTCACTGCCGGACAACATCAAGCAGCGCCGCGAGCAGGAGCTTCAGGACATGTATCAGAAGATACAGCAGAGCTATCAGGACAACCAGCAGGCTCTTGCCAAGGCACAGCAGGAGAAGATGCAGGCCATCACGACCCGCGTCATTGACGCAATCAAGCAGGTCGGCCAGGCCGGCGGATACGTCTACATCATGGACATCGCCGGCGGAGTGCCCTACATCAGCACCACCCTCAGCACCGACGTAACGGCCGAAGTAAAGGCCAAACTCGGTCTGAAATAATCAGAAATAACATCAGTGAGAGCCTTCCGGAAGCGCATAGCCCATCCGGTAAGCTCTCACTTTCTTTTTATCATCGCCGCGACAGAAATGCCATGCGGCAGTCACAGCCGGCAACAAACAACAATACAACCATGCAAAAGTCGGATTTCATCTTGCGTTTTCCCGCCAAGACAAGCCTCAGAATTCTTCGGCTTTGTCCCGATTATGTACTGAAAACGCTGCCAATACTCTTTCTTTTTCTCGCCGTGACAACTCTTCGCACCAATGCCCAGACGGTAATGGCTGCGAGACAGACGCCCCCCACGGCCGGACATTCTACGGCCGGACAACCCACAACCGACACCCAACCGACGTCACAGCCGTCAAGCCCGACCTTCGGTTATCTCAGCTATGATTCCGTTCTCCACGCCATGCCGGCATACGCCACAGTCATGCGACAGTTGGACGAACTGAAAGCCAAATACGAGGCAGAGGCAAAACGTGTGGAGAGCGATTTCAACAAAAAGTATGAAGAATTCCTCGAAGGCCAACGTGACTTTCCGCAGACCATACTTCAGAAGCGTCAGAGCGAATTGCAGGAACTTCTCGATCGCAACATCCTCTTCCGTGAGGAGAGCCGCCGACTGCTCACCGAAGCCGAACGCGGCCTGCTCGCGCCACTTCACGCCCGCATCGCCGGCGCACTGCGCGCCATCGGTGAGGAACGCGGATACGCTTTCATCATCAACACCGACGGCAACGCCTGTCCCTTCATCAACCCCACGCAGGGCGAAAACATCAGTTCCGAAGTGAGCGAGCGTCTCCGTTAGACGCCCCACCCGCCAGCCGACAAAAGCGATTTCGGCCGGCCCGACGGCGGGAACGTTGTCCGATCTCCATAAACACATGCCACAACCTTAACAGCCACATGAAAAATCTCCCCGGCAATCCCGGCCCCATCGGCATTTTCGACTCAGGCTACGGCGGCCTGACCATTCTCCACGGCATCCGCCGTCTGTTGCCCCAATACGACTACCTCTATCTCGGCGACAATGCACGCGCTCCCTACGGCACGCGCTCCTTTGACGTCGTCTACGAGTTCACCCGCCAGTCCGTCATGAAACTCTTCGAGATGGGGTGCCATCTGGTCATCCTCGGCTGCAACACAGCCTCGGCCAAAGCCCTGCGCACCATCCAGCAGAACGACCTTCCCCTCGTCGACCCGTCACGCCGCGTGCTCGGCATCATCCGCCCCACGGCCGAAGTCATCGGTTCGCTCACCAAGACCCGCCACGTCGGCATATTGGCCACCGAAGGAACGATAAAAAGCGAGAGCTACACCCTGGAGATACAGAAATTCTTCCCCAACATCAGCGTCTCCGGCGTAGCCTGTCCCTTCTGGGTTCCGCTGGTGGAATATAACGAGTGCGACAGCCCGGGAGCCGACTATTTCGTCAAGAAGCGCATCGACCAGCTCATGGCCCTTGACAGCCGCATCGACGCCGTCATCCTCGGATGTACCCACTATCCGTTGCTAATGCCGAAGATACAGAAGTACATCCCTTCCGGCGTGCGCATCGTCCCTCAGGGCGACTATGTGGCCGACAGTCTCCGCTCATATCTCAGCCGCCATCCTGAGATGGAACGGAAATGCACCCGTGGCGGCCGTGTCCACTATCTGACCACCGAAAGTCCTGAAAAGTTCCGTGAGTCGGCACAGATATTCCTCCACGAGCCTGTGGAGGTGGAGAGCGTGACGCTGTAATTAGACACTACTTTTTGATGTGTGACATGGCGCGACCAGCATGTCGTTTGTCCGCTTTTTTCTGAATTTAAAGTTAAAATCCAAGGGCACTTTGCTAAATTTTTCGGCCGCGTCTCCAAATTTTCAAATTTCATGAAGGTTAAAATCGCACGGTTTTTCCGAACAAAAAACCGCCGCTTTTGCAACTGATTATTACACAACCACTTACAATCACACAGGTCTCCCTCCCCTTGGGGAGGGCGGGGGGGGCCCTCCCGTAAGGGCCCCGCGGGGTTGCAACGGGGCTGCTATTGCATTGCAACGGCGGCCCCGTTACAACATGACGGCGTGCTCGTTGCAACCCCGCGGAGGCCCCGTTGCTCGACGAAACCCTCTTTTTGACTCCAAAACAGCAATCAAAAACTCGCCGACTTTTTCAAAAATGAAGAGCCGCGGGGCCCTTAAAGGATTGTTTGAAGCCGCAGGTCTCTCCCCCTTGGGGGAGCCGGAGGGGGCCGTCGGGTCCTTTAAGGCCCCTATTGCTCATTTAAAAGCAAATCTTCAAGCTTTTTCCCGAACATAATTTTGTAAACATTTGTCATGTTTAAAACCGTGCAATGCCCCTACAATTCCCTTCACCTCGCAGGCACCCTCCCCTTGGGGAGGGCCGGGGTGGGGCCTTCGTTCCCCTTGGGGGAAATCTGGAGGAGCCCTTCAATATTCCCCCAAAATGTACGATTTTACTGATTTTTGTACGATTTTACTGATTTATTGTTCTTTTCTATCGTATATTTGCAATTGGAAGCAGTCCCTTTTAATAAAAATGACGTCGGCTACTGACAAACCGATTGTAAACATACAGACTATCTATAAATATAAATCTCTTTATAAATAATGTATATGAACAAACTATTTTCAAAAATTATCGGCGTGTTCACTGCGCACAAGAGTGATCAAGCTCCCTCCCCTCTGGAAGGTTGGGGTGGGTTTTCGGGTGGCTTCGCACTTTCCCTCCTTTTCGCCATACCGGCCACAGCGGCTGACATAGACTGGTTTGACGGCAGCAAGGCCGTCACATACAGCCTGCAGAAGAGCGTCGACCCCGTCGTCATGACCGCCGCGGACATGTTCGTCGGCGACATGGAGGCCGTCACTGGCCGTCGGGCCGTCGCCGCCAAGGATCGCGACGCCGCCATCGTGGTCGTCGAGGCCGACCGCGCCTCGTCCGGCGTGCTCAACAAGCTCAAGAGACAGGGCGTGCCCCTCGACAGCCTGATGACGCTGACCGACGGTTTCCACATCTCTGTCATAGACAACCGCATCACCGTCGTCGGACGCAACGGCCGCGGTGCGGCCTACGGACTGCTCGAACTGTCACGCATGGCCGGCGTCTCGCCGTGGATATGGTGGGGCGACATCGTGCCGGAGCGCCGCTCACGGCTCTCCATTGACAGCGCGTTCCGCATGTTGCAGGGTGCGTCGGTCGAATATCGCGGCGTGTTCCTCAACGACGAGGACTGGTCGCTGCGCCCGTGGAGCTACGGGACGTATGAACCGGCGGAGTTCGGACAGATAGGTCCGCGGACATACAAGAAGGTGTTTCAGCTGTTGCTCCGTATGCGTGCCAACGCCATCTGGCCCGGCATGCACACGGGCACGAAGGCTTTTTTCCGCACCAAAGGGGCCAAGGCCGTGGCCGACAGTTGCGGTATAGTCATCGGTACGTCCCACTGCGAACCGCTCCTGCGCAACAACGTCGACGAGTGGAACGAAAAGGAGCGCGGCCGCTTCAACTACATCACCAACCGCCAGAGCGTCCATAACTATTGGATAGAGCGTCTCAAGGAGGTGAAGGGCTCGGCCGGCGGCAACATGTTCACCATCGGCATGCGCGGCATACACGACGGTTCGATGGAGGGTGTGAAGACGATGGACGAGAAACAGAAGGCCCTCCAGCAGGTCATCGACGATCAGCAGGAACTGCTCCGCAAATATATCGGTGCTCCGGAGAAACAGACGCAGGTGTTTGTGCCCTACAAGGAGGTGCTCCAGATCTACGAGCGCGGACTGCGTGTGCCCGACTATGCCACGCTGATGTGGTGTGACGACAACTACGGCTACATGACCCGTCTGTCCGACGCCAAGAAGCAGCAGCGGCAGGGTGGCGGCGGCATCTACTATCACCTGAGCTACTGGGGCCGCCCCCACGACTATCTGTGGCTGACGACAACCCAGCCTGGACTGATATACAACGAGATGCGCGAGGCCTACGACCACAACGTGCGCAAGATATGGATCGTCAATGTCCACGACCCGAAGGTGGCGGGCTATGACCTCGAACTGTTCCTCGACATGGCCTGGAACATCGACTGCGTCTCGGCCGAGACTGTCGGCGACCACTATCGCGCATGGCTCTGCCGCCAGTTCGGCAGCGAGGCCGGCAAACGTCTCTATCCCGCCATGCACGAGTTCTTCCGTCTCTGCGGCGAACGCCGCCCGGAGTTCATGGGATGGAGCCAGACGGAGCTGGACAAGAAGACGTATGCCCGTGGCAACAGTCCCGTAATAAACTCCGAGTTCAGCACGACGGCCTTCGGCGGTGAGCTCGACCGCTATTTAGAGCGTTACGCAGAGGTGAGCCGCATCGTCCGCGAGACCGAGGCTCTGATACGTCCCGAACTGCGCGACGCCTATTTCGCCGCCATCGAGTATCCCGTCTATTCCGCCGACGCCCATGCCCGCAAGATACTGGAGTCGCAGCGCGCCCGCCAGTATGCCACAGGCAGCACACTGAAGGATATGTTTGCCAACAACGCCGCACTGTACACCGCGGTGGCTCGCAGCCAGGCGGCCTATCAGGAGATACGCAGCCTGACGGAATACTACAATGAAAAGATGGCCGGCGGCAAGTGGCGCCGCTCGATGAACATGCGCCCGCGTGACCTTCCGGTACATGCCGCTCCGTCGCTGCCGACATTGCTCAGCGACAAAGAGGTGGCCGAATGGCTCGCCAAGGACAAGCAGCGCCAGCGCCACGACATCGACACCGAAGGCGTCATCGCCCGCAATGCCTGCGACTACACCCGCGCGTCGGAGGGAGTACGTGCCGTGAGCATGCTCGGTCACAGCATGAACGCCGTATCGCTGCCCAAGGGCGCAACGCTCACGTATGAGTTTACGACCGAACGCGACGACAAGGCCGTGTTGCGCACAGCCATGATACCGACACAGCCCAACGACAACGGAGACATCCGTTACAGCGTGAGCATCGACGGCGGCGAGCCTACGGTTTACACGCTCAAAGAGAAGTTCCGTTCGGAAGGATGGAAGCAGAACGTCCTGCGCGGTCAGGCGCTGCGCGAACTCCCCGTCAATCTGACACAGGGACGCCACACGCTCACAATCACAGCGCTCGACAACCATATCATCGCCGACCAGTGGATGATAGACTACACACCGCAGCGGAAACATTATCTATTTCCGGTGAAGTAAATTAGAAGTTAAGGACCTTAAAGACTTGTCAGCCGCGCTGTCATGTAACTGCTTAAGGACTTTAAAGACCTTAAAGATTTTAATAAAAATAAAAAATGAACCATCTTCTATTATCTATCCTCGCCGCCGCTGCCGCCATCGACCTGTCCGCGCAGACCACGGAAACGATATATCTGTCGGGACGCGACGGCGACCGGACCGTGCAATGGGACTTCCGCTGCTCCAAGGGAATGAACAGCGGACGGTGGCGCAAGATCAGCGTACCGTCGTGCTGGGAACAGCAGGGCTTCGGCGAATACACATACGGCCGTTACTACAAGAAGCCCGGAGGACGGGCAAGCAACGAGACCGGCACATACCGGCACACGTTCCGCGTGCCTTCCGAGTGGCAGGGACGCAAGGTGGAGATTGTCTTTGAGGGCGTGATGACGGACGCGACGGTGAGCGTCAACGGCCTCACGGCAGGCCCGGAACATCAGGGCGGCTTCACGGCTTTCAGCTATGACATCAGCCGCTTGGTGCACTACGGAAAGTCAAACACGCTCGAAGTGAACGTCGAGAAACAGTCGAAGGACAAGTCGGTCAACGCTGCCGAACGGCGGGCGGACTGGTGGCTCTTCGGAGGAATATATCGCCCGGTATGTCTCCGCGCACTGCCTAAGGCACACATCGCCCACGCCGCCATCGACGCACGGGCCGACGGAACGTTGCGCGTGGCTCTGACAACGGAAGGGACGGGCAAGGGTTATCGTGTCATGACGGCCGTCGACGACCGCCCCGCGCAGACTGCGCCACTGCCGGAACACGCTACGACGGCTGTCGGCGAACGGCCGTTGGAAGACAATGTCGTGACGACAAAGTGGGCGGGGATTTCCACCTGGGACCCCGAACACCCCAATCTGCACACTCTCACCCTGCAGCTCGTGACCCCCGACGGCACCATCGCACACGAGATAAAGCAGCGCGTGGGTTTCCGGACGATAGAGTTCCGTCGCCGCGACGGCTTCTATCTCAACGGCACCAAGCTCCGCATAAAAGGTGTCAACCGCCATTGTTTCTATCCGGAGACGGGCCGCACGACCTCGCGGCGCCTCGATCTGGAGGATGTCAGGTTGGTAAAGGCGATGAACGCCAACGCCATTCGCTCTCATTATCCGCCTGACGCCCATCTGCTCGACATCTGCGATTCGCTCGGTGTGCTCTATCTGAACGAGCTGCCGGGCTGGCAAAACCATTATTCGACGGCCGTGGGAAAGCGCATACTGCGCGAAATGGTGACGCACGACGCCAACCATCCCTGCATATTCGCATGGGCCAACGGCAACGAGGGTGGCTTCAACACGGCGCTCGACACGCTCTTCACACGCTACGACCTGCAACGCCGCCACGTCATTCACCCTTGGGCACTGTTTGACGGGGTCGACGCCCACCACTACCCGGCCTATCAGACGGGCGTGGCGAGACTGGCCAACGGCAACGAAGTGTTCATGCCGACGGAGTTTCTGCATGCTCAGTATGACAAGGGAGCAGGCACTTCACTCGATGACTATTGGGCCAACTGGAGCCGCAATCCGCTCTTCGCCGGCGGTTTCATCTGGGCACTGATTGACGAGGGCGTGGTCCGGACAGACCGCGGAGGCCGCATCGACACCGACGCGACCAACGCACCGGACGGCATCGTCGGCCCGCATCGCGAACGGGAAGCCAGCTGGTACACCGTCCGGGACGTGTGGTCTCCCATCCAAATCGCCCCAATGAGGGTCAACAAGTCATTCGACGGTACGTTCAAAGTGAGCAACGGGGCGCTATTCAGCAGTCTCAACGAATACCGGATGACATACGACGTCATTGCCGTGACGTCCCCGCTCGGCCGTGACAAGATGATTGACAAGACCGAAACAAAGACTGAAACAAAGGCTAAAGGCAATGTAACAAAGGCCAAAGGCAATGCGGCAAATGCAACGGATGGTGTTGCAAAAGCCCGAACGATAGCTTCCGGCGTCGTAACCATGCCAGACGCGGCCCCCGGCGAGACCGGCACGGCACGCTTTGCGCTGCCCGACGGCTTCTCCCGCGGCGACATTCTGCGTCTCACTGCTCTGTCAGCAGCGGGCGACACGGTCTGCACATGGACCTATCCGATGCGTTACACCAATGAATATTGGGCGAAAGAAGCGACACGCGAGGCTGGCATGACAGGCGACAAGGCTGACATGACGGCTGACATGACGGCCGGAAAGATGGGTGAAAAGGCTTCCGCCGTAGTGCGTTCGACGGACAGCGACATCGTCCTCGAGGCCTCGGGAGTGTGCGCCAAGTTTGACAAAGCGAGCGGCATGCTGGCCAAAGTGACCGTCGAAGGCCGCGAAGTGCCGTTCAACGGCGGTCCCGTTCCGGTCGGAATGAAGATGCGTCTGCTCGACATCAAGCAGCGGATGGAAGGCAACGACGCCCTTGTCGTGATGAGTTATGCCGGCGCTGCGGACTCCATCGTGTGGCGAATGACGCCCGACGGCATGCTCGGAATGGACGCCGTGCTGCTCAACAAGCGTGACGGGAAGCGCTTCGGAGAGCCATTCTTTGATGCCGACGTGCGCAATCTGGGCTTCAGTTTCAGTTATCCCGAGAACATCTGTGCCGGTATGGAGTGGCTCGGCCGTGGTCCTTATCGCGTGTGGCGGAACCGCCAGCGCGGCCAGAACGTAAGTCTGTGGCAGAAGGATTACAACAACACCATCACCGGACAGTCCGACGGACGTCTCGTCTATCCGGAGTTCAAGGGCTACCACGCCAATCTGTATTGGGCGCGGATACAGTCGGCAACGGCTCCGCTGACCGTTTACAGCGAGACGGACGGACTCTATTTCCGTGTCTTCACGCCCGAAGAACCGACCGACAGCGAGGGCAAACGGGTGCATACGATGGAGCGTTTCCCCGCCGGCGACCTGTCTTTCCTGTTTGAAATACCGGGCATGAGGTCCTACAAGCCAATCGAACAGCTCGGACCGCAAGCGCAACCGAGCCACATCCGCATCAACCCGGGTGACGAAGGACTGCGCATGAAACTGTGGTTTGACTTCAAATAAACGTCAAATAACCTCCAAATAGACTTCCAACAGACATCAGAACATAACAGAATAAGAACAAAACCATGAGATTATTATCGTCAATCCTGCTCTTTGCAGCAGCAACAAATCTCTCCGCGCAGAGTGACATACACATAGCGAAGTATTGGGGAGACCGCGCCGCGGCCGTGAGCTATACGTTCGACGACGGCCTCGAAGAGCATTACACACTTGTTTTCCCGCAGTTGAAGAAGCTCGGCATCAAGGCGACATTTGCCGTCATAGGCAACAAAGTGGGTTCAGTGTGGAAAGGCGTGCCCTGCATGACGTGGGAACAGCTACGTGAGATGGCGGCCGATGGGCAGGAAATATCCAACCACGGATGGAGCCACACGTCGATGGAGAAGCTCAAGGGAGAAGCAATGAGGCATGAAGTGCAACGCTGCGACACGGCGATATATGAGCACACAGGGGTCATGCCGCGCACATTTGTATATCCCGGCAACCGCCACACGCCCGAGAGTGAAGCCTTTTGCAGTAAAGGTCGCACCGGAACGAGAACGTCGCAGGTGAGCATCGGGTCCAAACGTGACTCCACATGGCTGCGCCGTTGGGTCGACGGACTGATTGCGTCTGGCGGTCGTGGTGTCGGCATGACCCACGGGATAAGCTGCGGATACGACTCTTTCGGTGATCCGGCGCGCTTCTGGCAGCATTTAGACTATGTGTCCCGCCGGCGCGACAGCATCTGGATCGCACCGTTGGCAGACGTCGAGGCATACGTCGCCGAACGCGACAATGTCAAGTTGAAGATACGCAGTCACAAGGGCAAGACCGTCGTCACACCGCGGATGCGTCTCGACAAGACCACGTTCAGCCATCCGCTGACGCTCGTCGTCAAGTCCGACGTGCCGCTGACGGCCACTCAGGACGGCCGCAAACTCTACACAAGACGCCGCGGGGAGAACGTAATTATCGACTTCCGGCCCGGCGGAGGGAGCGTGGAGATAGCCCCGATGAATGGATACAGAACTGCCGACGGGCCGGCACCGGTGTTCCTCACCGCCGGCCAATCAAACACGGACGGCCGCGTCTATGTTGCCGACATGCCCGAACATCTGAGCAAAGATTACCGCCATCTGCACTATGCGAACGTCACCAACAAGCGTACGGGGCGGTTCGGCCGACGCAACTTCAAGGAAAGCCGGGGCCGCTGGTCCTACTGTGACGTTGTCAACCACCTGTTGGACAACAGTCTCGACCGCGACTTCTACTCCGTCAAGGCCGCCGTTGGCGGTACAGCCATCGACACCGTGCCGGGCGGGATAAAGAAACCTACGTGGTATGCGGGCGACGAATGGTTGAAGACAAACCGCGCCTACACCGGCAAAGTGGCCGAAGGGCGCTCGCTCGTCAAGTCTCTGACCGAGGGATTTGAGCTCTGCGTTGACTCCACGTTGAACAGTTTGCCGTCGGGTTATGACGTCAAGGCCATCATGTGGCATCAGGGCGAAAGCGACCGACATGCGGCGAAAAATTACTACGAGAACTTCAAGCAGCTGATATGCCACATCCGTGAGGCCGTCAGCGCCAAGACGGGACGTGAGAAGGACAAGACTCTGCCGTTCATCTTCGGCACCGTCCCGCACACCAGCCGACAGTATAGCGCAGGTGTGGAGGAAGCCCAGCGTCGCGTTGCGGCCGAACTGCCCGAAGTCTACTGCGTCGATCTCAGCAGGGCATGGCTCGGACAGGACAACCTCCACTTCGCCGCCGACTGGACAGAGACCATCGGACAGAAGATGTTCAACGTGCTCGTGCGTATCGGTGCGGTGTGCGACAATGAGGTGGACGAGCCTTTTGCCGTCCCCGCGAAGGAGTAATATTCATGTAAAAAACACTGTAGGGACATATTTTTGTATTTGTCCGCCAATCATTTGCTTGCGGACAAATACAAAAATATGTCCCTACAGTGTGCTTGAACCTTATTTTGACACACCCTTTTTGCTTCTCATCATGCAGACGACGCCGATGATGATGAACGGTATGCTGAGCAACTGACCCATGTTGAGAGGCATGCCGGCCTCAAATGCTTCCTGTATATCTTTGGTAAATTCGATGAAGAAGCGGGCCGTAAAGATGTATGTCAGACACAGTCCGAAGAAGAATCCCGTGCCCACACGCTGCGGCCGGCGGCGGTAAGCGACCCAGCCGATGACGAGCAGGAGGGCGTAGGCGATGGCCTCATAGAGCTGTCCGGGGTGGCGCGGCATGGTGTCGACGCGCTCGAAGATGAACGCCCAAGGCACGTCGGTGATCTTTCCTATGATTTCCGAGTTCATCAGATTGCCCAGCCGGATGAAACAGGCCGTGACGGGTGTGGCGATGGCTATGTTGTCGAGCACACGCCATACGTTCAATCCCGTGTGACGGACATAAAGCCAGAGGGCGACAATGAGACCCAGTGTACCGCCGTGGGAGGCCAGTCCCTCGTAGCCGGTGAAGCGCCACGCGCCGTCGGGCATGAAGTGGATGGGCAACAGCATCTCCACCACATGCTTGCCGGAGGAAAGAAAGTAGTCCGGCTCGTAGAACAGGCAGTGGCCCAAACGTGCGCCGACGAGGATGCCGACGAAGCAATAGAAGAACAGCGGCTCAAAAATTTCGTCCTTTATGCCCTGCTCCCTGTACTGGCGGCGGACCATCAGATAGGCCCCCAGCAGACCGATGAGCCAGCAAAGCGAATACCAGCGGATGGACAACGGACCGAGGCTGAACGCCACAAGGTCAGGGTTCCAGAGGATGTAGCTGATGATGTTCATTGTTTTTTTTATTTTTAGGAGTTAAGGAGTTAAAGGGAGTTATCGCTCCCTACGGTCGCTGGGAGCGATAACTCCCTTTAACTCCTTAACTCCTAATAGAGCTCCTTAACCTCTAAAGTTACACATTAAACCTGAAGTGCATGATGTCACCGTCCTGCACGACATACTCCTTGCCTTCGATACCGAGCTTGCCGGCCTCACGCACGGCGGCTTCGGAACCGAGGGCGATATAGTCGTCATACTTGATGACCTCGGCACGGATGAATCCTTTCTCGAAATCCGTGTGGATGACACCGGCACACTGGGGTGCTTTCCAACCCTTGCGATATGTCCACGCCTTGACCTCCATCTCGCCGGCGGTGATGAACGTCTCGAGATTGAGCAGCGAATAGGCCTTCTTGATCAGGCGGTTGACACCGCTTTCCTCCAGTCCCAGCTCCTCGAGAAACATCTGCTTGTCCTCGTATGTCTCCAGCGAAGCGATGTCCTCCTCGGTACGTGCGGCGATGACCATAGCCTCGGCGCCCTCCTCGCGGGCCAGCTGCTCGATGCGGCGGCTGTAGTCGTTGCCGGTCTTGGCTGCCGTCTCGTCGACGTTGCACACGTAGAGCACCGGTTTGGAGGTCAACAGGAAGAGATTGCGTGCGGCCTCCTGCTCGTCCTTGCTGTCAAATTCGACCGTGCGGGCGTTCTTGCCCTGCTCCAGTGCGGCCTTGTAAGCCTCGAGCACGGCCACCTCTATCTTCGCGTCCTTGTTGCCTCCGACAGCGGCCACCTTGGCCTGCTTCTGCAGACGCGCCTCGATGGTCTCGAGGTCCTTGAGCTGCAGCTCCGTGTCGATGATCTCCTTGTCGCGCACGGGGTCTATCGTACCGTCCACATGAGTGATGTTGTCGTCGTCGAAACAGCGCAGCACGTGGATGATGGCGTCTGTCTCGCGTATGTTGCCGAGAAACTTGTTACCGAGTCCTTCACCCTTTGACGCACCTTTCACGAGTCCGGCGATGTCGACAATCTCACACGTTGCGGGCACGATGCGTCCCGGATGGACGATTTCGGCCAGACGTGTGAGCCGCTCATCGGGTACGGTGATGACGCCCACGTTGGGCTCGATGGTACAGAAAGGGAAGTTGGCTGCCTGCGCCTTTGCGCTGGACAGACAGTTGAAAAGCGTAGACTTACCGACATTGGGCAAGCCGACGATACCACATTTTAAAGCCATATATTATAAACGTTTATATCCTTCGTTCTGCAAAATTAGACAAAATCCGCGAAATAAGACCATCTGCCGACGAAAAGATGAGAAAAACAAGAAAACAAGCCACCTAACAAACCTACAACAAACCACCAACAAGCCACCAACAAGCCACCTAATACCCACCCCAACCCTCCCGAAGGGAGGGAGCCGGATATGTCTAAGCCCGTGTACACATCCCATCGTATGGTCGCGACCCGTCACGATTGCTTCCTTGTCTCGCTGGTTATATATATGTAAGGGCTTTCGTCTTTCATCTCGTAGGCACCCTCCCCTTGGGGAGGGT
>CABUXJ010000032.1 GCA_902495455.1 uncultured Prevotella sp. | reverse complement strand
TTTTGTATTGCCTGTCAACTCTCCTGCCATTCGAAGCGTTGTCCCTCCATTGCCCATTACGCTACGCTCCATGAGCAATGGAGGGACTGAAGCGTTGCACTTCTATCTTGAATCTATATAAAATTACAAAAATGTTTGGTAAAAGTGTTTATATATTAAAAAAGAAATCTTGCGCCAAAACGACTTTTTGAATACTATCCTTCTCTTCATAAGAGAGGTTGAATTTTAGGAATGATATTACGCCTGTTTGGCAATGAAGGACTATAAATATATAAAGAAATTATGAAGAAATTAGTGCTCTTATTTGCCGCTTCATTATTTGTTAGCGGTGTTGCTTATTCTCAGTCGACCAAAGAGATTAGGGAAGAACATGAGGCTATTGCAAAAATGTCGAAAGCAGCCTTGAATGACAAGGCTACCAAATCTGCTCGTAAGGAAGCGAAACAATTGAAGAAGGACGGATGGCTTTCGGCTCCGGGTGCTCTCCCAATAGGCAGGCAGTTGGATCGTTCTTATCTTATGCAGTATGAATATGATGAAAATATGCTTCCCAAATATATCATGGGTGAAGCGATGAGTATAGGAAGAAATTATGATGCAGCAAAGATGCAGGCATTTGAATTGGCAAAACAAAATCTTGCGGGTCAGATTCAAACGGAAATCACTGCTTTGATAGAAAACACGGTGGCGAATGAGCAATTGGGCGCAGAGCAAGCCGAGTCTGTGACCCGTAGTGTGATGGCGGCAAAAAATCTCATTTCCCAGAGTATTGGAAGAACAATTACAGTGGTTGAAGTTTATCGTACACTGTCAAATAAGAATAAGGAAGTTTTGTTGCGTATAGCCTATAACAGTAATATGGCTATGAGTGCGGCAAAGAAAGCTGTCAAAAAGGATTTGGAGCAGCGTGGTGATAATCTGCATGAAAAGTTGGATGAGATATTGGGTTGGTAAGATAACTGTTCTTTGAAAATAACTGTTCAGCGGCTAAGGCGTTTTTTGTAGTAGGGAGTGTCCTTGTCGGGTGACGAACTTATTATATTATGGGAAGTGAGAAGTTTAACTATAAAATTATATTAGTATGAAAAAACTGTTATTATCTTTAGCTTTTGTCTTTTCTTTCGTTCTGCATGTAGATGCACAGTATAAGATTGGGGATATCTATGATAAAGATGGGATTAAAGGTGTTGTGGTCAAGGTTGATGAAAAGGGAGAACACGGTTTAGTCATGTCTTTGACTGGATGCGGTGACCGTTGGTGTAAGAATGATGTAAAGACTGCTGTGGGTGCAACTGATGAAAATGACGGTGCGGCGAATATGGCGGCAGTCAAAAAATATATCACAACAAAGAAGTTGTCATGGGACATGTTTCCTTTGTTCAATTGGGCAAAGGAATTGGGAGAAGGCTGGTATATACCGGCAAAGAACGAGTTGAAGACCATTGCAGAGAATATCAATGGTGGTAGTCTTGATAAATATAATCAGAAGAATTTTAAGGCTTTCGACAAAATCCTTAAGAAAAATGATGGAAAGGGTATGATTGCAAACGGAATGGCAAAATCAAATGACTTCTTGACCATGTATTCTTCTACAGAATCAATGCAGAATACGGTCGTTACGCTTGAATTTTCTGAGAGTGCCGGCAGTTCAATCGCTCAGCTCGGCCTTGGAAAATTTGCTCCAAGAAAGGGTTCGTTGAAATTTACGGATGGTCTGAAGAAAATGACCGGTGGCAAAACTTTAGGTAATCAATATTCTCGTGCAGTACATAAATTCTAAAGAACGTCAATGCTTATGAAATCTATGATCTTTAGTGTCCTCATGCTGTTTGTCAGCTTGAGTACTTTTTCCCAGACCGTGTTTGAAGGCGAAATCAATTATCGCAGTTTTGAGAACCATTCAAAGATGGTGAGAAAGTTTAGCAAGGGAATGAATTATAATGGCGCACGTAATGTGAAAGTCATCATCAAGGGAAATAAGATGAACATCTTGGACGAATCTTTGCATCTTAACGTTCTCTTGCTTCCTGACGAAGATTGCTGTATCATATATAATGATCTTTTGAAAAAAGGATTGAAGTGCTCGTTCAGCAATTATACGTTGAGTTATATGTCATCTTTTGGTCCGAAGTGTATTAATTCTACGCAGACCAAGGAATATTCGTTTGAGCCGACAGGAGAGACCGGGACCTTTACGGGAGAAAAGTGCAAAAGGTATAAAGGACTTACCAAGTTGATTGTGTCCAATATGGAACCGAGCACGGTCACGAGTGATGTTTGGTGCGCTACGAAATATAAGGTAGATCCGATTTATCAATATTATCTGAATGGTCTCGGAGTCCCAGGTATAGCCATGAAATGGACAATCAGTTCTCATGCGAAAGTGCCTATCATCGGCAAGATGGATACGTTTGTCGCGACAGAGGTGAAATCAATAATTCCAAGAAAAGTTGACGACTCAGAGATGCAAATACCTTCTGACTACGAATTGAAAGAGACGGATTCGGCATTTAAGATGCTGAAGATATATGGTGAGACAAAGAAGTATTTGAAAGCGAACAATATGTATCCGGCTGATGCCGAGAGTGACACGGAGGTAACTTATCAAATAGAAGAGTCATGGGATTTCTAAGATTCCGCATGAGTAGAATATGCATGGTTGGAGCATTTGTCGTGATGCTCCAACCTGCTTGTGCTCAGCAGCAAGATGATTACGAGTATGAGCGTGCCTCAATCTGCATGATGTTGATAAAACATCCGGCAAAAAAATTTGGCAATGAGATTCAGTATGTCTTTTCCCGCATGCAGATGCCTTCAAGATTCAACAATCATGACTTGGGAGTCCGTCTGGTCAGTTTTGCTGAAGACCGGGAGGCAACCAAAAACATAGAGTCTTTTGCCCGTCAGGTGGCTTTGGGCCGACGTCTCGTCGCCAAGTGGTTTGACCGGGACAAGACTACGGGCAAGATGGACATGAAGCTGATTCAGGAGCGCGGATTGTATAATAGCACAAAGTCGGATGTGAACATTGCCCGCAGTCAGTTTAGAGGAGAAGCCTTGCTTGAGGATGCCGGAGAGTTGTTGCTTCGCAATACGTATTTTGTCATGAATGACATCACATATGTGGACAAGTCCGTAGGATTCGGTATTTTCAAGGATGCGCTGAACGTTACGGCAAATTTAGCCTCGATATGGGTTGCCAATGCGGATGTGGCCAAATCTGACAATCCATTTGAGAACCCGTCGTTATCTTCCATTAATGCGAAGTTGGATGACCTGAAAGGATTTAAGGTAAAGATCAAATCCTATCTTTATAGACTTAAGTGGAACGATGATATCGCCAATCAGTTTTATTCCCAATACTATATTGACTCTGACTCATACGACAAGAAAAAGAAAGTCGGTTTTGAGAATGAGAAGAACTTGTTTGAACTGGAGTATGTCGGCATGGTGGAAAGCAGTCATGCCAATACGACGTTGAGTGGCACGACGACCAACGAACAGTTGGTGAGAAAAGTGTGCACACGTGCGATTGATAAAAATCTTGCCGATCTTCAACATCAATTTGCGGATTTCCGTATCAAGGCGCCCCTTGTTTCTACGGAGCCCATACGTGCCTATGTCGGAATGAAAGAAGATATATCGGAGACGTCCCGTTTTGAGGTTCTGGAGCGTTCGATAACCAAAACCGGCAAGATAGAATACAAGCGTGTCGGTGTCATACGGCCGGTGAAAGGTAAAATATGGGACAACCGGTATTGGGCGTCTGAAGAAAAGACAAAAGAGTCTGTCTTGGGAGCGACAACTTTCAGTAAAGTAAGCGGTGATGAATTTTATCCCGGAATGTTAATTCGAGAAATCAGGTGAACGAAATGAAACTGTCAAAAATCTTAATCCTATGTATCGTTGCCATTACTTCGTTGACAGTAAGGGCACAAAACACCACGTCTGTTCCTCGTTATGATTTGGTAAGCTATGGAACCGGAACAGACAATACGTATTCCGCCGAAATCTTTGTGTATCTGCCAAAACCCGACAAGGATGTGGACAACAGCATCCGCAAGTCTGCCGTGCACGGAGTGATATTCAAAGGATTGGCAGCAGGAAACGGTGGAATCGAACAACGGCCGATGACCGACATCTCGACTGAAACAAAATTTGCCGACTTCTTTTCTTCTTTCTTTTCTGACGCCAAGCGATATTCCGATTTTGTTAATGTCGTGGATGGAACGTTGCGTGTGGAAAAAGTGGAAAAGAAACTGTACCGTATTCGTGCGATAGTATCTGTTCAGGAACATGCTTTGCGCAAATATCTTGAGCAGCAACATGTCATAGAATCTTTTAACGACCTCTTCTGATGAAAAAAACGATTTTATTTTGCTTGTGCGTTATGACATCATTGTTTTTGTCCGCACAGAAAATGATGAAACCCAGCGTTATGGTTGTTCCCGGCGATGCATGGTGCAACAACAATGGTTTTATGCAACAGTCCGGTAAAGAGCGTTATCCCGATTACGCTCGGGCACTGTTGGAGGACCGTGATTTAAACAATGTGATATCGAGAATCAATATCATCATGGCCGACAGGGGTTTCCCGTTGGAAAACCTTGAGACGGCTCTGAAAGCGCTTAAGACCGAGAACGTGGAGCGCAAGCTCTATACTGCTAAGGATGGCAGCTCACTTCAATCCACGCCTCTCGACAAGTTGTATCGTGCGGCAGCTGCCGATATTGTGCTTCAGTTGTCATGGACAATCAACAAGACGGGTCCGAAATATTCCGTCACGTTCAATCTGCAGGCATTGGACTCTTATACGACCAAACAAGTCGCCGGAGCTCAGGGCATAGGCGAGCCGTCTTTTTCTGCAGATGTTCCGAAGTTGATTGAGGAAGCTGTTCTTTCCCACATGAATAATTTTTGTGACAGATTGATGCGGCACTTCACGGACACACGTGATAATGGCCGTGAGATATCCATTGATGTCATGTTGGGAAAGAGTGCCTCATGCGACTTCTCCACGGAATTTGATGATTATGAGCTTGCGGAGGTCATAACCCGACAAGTTGCACGCAATGCCGTCAATCATAGTTTCAGCAAAGGCCCATCCACCGAGACTCTGCTTCAGTATCGCAGTGTGAGGATGCCGGTTGTCGATGCCGATGGCATACCGATGGATGCTTATGCTTTTGCAAGGCAGATAGGTCGTGCGTTGAAGAAGGCTCCATATAACCTCACGACCAAGGTCATTGCCAAGGGATTGGGAAAAGCAGTTGTCGTCATAGGTGAAGAATAAAGTCGTGTGAAAATGAGACAGATACTGTTCTTTTTATTTATTGCCCTTTTCTGTGCCGATTGTAAGGCACAGACCGTGGAGGCCGCTCAGGACTCCATAGAGATCACTTTTGCTGTTGTCACTCCCAAGGAGTGTTCCTTGACTTCCGTTCAGCGGAAGGAGCTCAAACTCATGTTGGAGAAAGTCCTTGCGCGGACCCAGTCGGCCGGAGTGACCGGCAAGACACCCTTTGTCATTGTGCCGGATGTGACAGTCAAGACCATTGACACGACGTCCGGTGCCAAAGAGACATTCACACTGATAGACGGCGAATTGTCGTTGGTCGTGAAAAACCAATATGACGGGAGTGTTTATAATGAAATTACCATCCCTCTGAAAAAGCTGACGGAGACCGGACGTGTCGATGATCCCAAACTTGTGCTGATCCGGAAAATCAATCCACGGGACAGACAGTTTGTGCGTTTCGTCAGAACGACCAAAGACCGCATCGCCGACAAATATTCCGGTAAGGTTGTTGACGTCCCATAACGTCGAAAACGAAGTTTTCACAATGCGCTTGTACAGGAGATGCGACATGCGTATGATACTGTATGAACCATAAAATGAGATCTTGCGATGAATGAAAGACGATTATATATATTAGTGCTGTTGGTCGGTACGAGCCTGTCCTTGTCGGCCCAGCATGTTGTGGAGCGCAGCTCGTCCCGACGTCCTGATTGGTTCGGACAAGTGGTGGAAAACCATCTTGTCACTTCGGCCGTCGGCAGGACTATTGATGAAGCACAGAGGAAGTGTCTTGATGCGGTGAAAGTGCAAATGCTTGAGTCTGTCGCTCAAAATATAGAATACTCCACGGAGACGGTTGTCCGGCAGCTCACTCACAATCAGGACGTGCAATCGGACATCTCTTTCCGCCAAAGGAGCAAGACGGGCGTGGCCAATCTGCCTTACATCTCGGGTGTGTCACTTGCCAAAGCCAAAGGCTCCTATTGGGAATGTGTCCGCGATGGCCAAAGTGGTGCGCTCAGCTATGTCTATTCTTTGCTTTACCCTTATCCGGAGTCCGAATATCAGTTGCTCAAATCCGAATTTGACAAGCTGGATGCCGCAATGACAGAGATAGTGCGGAAGGAAGAGGCGCGTCTGGCCGATATCAGCAGCGTAGACACGCTCGAAGCAGCCATTGCCAACCTTGAGATGGCGGAAAACTACTTTTTTGACCGGCATCGCAAGAATAAGGCAAGGGATGTGATCAAGAAGTATGAAAATGTTTTCGGGTTGCTGAATGTCGAGAGCAAGCGGATTGACCGGTGCAAGTTCAGATGCTGGATCACATGGAACGGCAACGTGATGGAATGTTCGTCCCTTCCAAAATGCAAGTCGGATGCGGCGACGAAAATCAGATGTACCGTTGACGACGAGAGCTATGTCATCACCTTTTCGGACGAGGACTGTATCGGTGATGACGACAATCAAATCGACGTGACGTTCCGATTTAAGACCAAAACACTCAAGCACGTACTACATTTCTAATTCTGATAAACTACAGCCTTATGAGCAAGAAGACCAATATCTGTTTTTCCATTAGCCTTTTTCTGTTGTCGGTATCCGTGCAGGCTCAAAACAACAACCCGCGTGCCGCTTATGACACATTCAAGAAGCAGGCCCGTCAGCGTTACGAAGATTTCCGCTCAAAGGCCAACAAGCAATATGCGGATTTTCTGGCGCAGACATGGAAGTCCTTCAAAGTGTCCGCCCCTGTACCTAAGCCGATAGAGAAGGATGTCATTCCTGTCAAGTACGACGAGGAGTCATACAGAAATCATCGGAGGAGACCACAGTTGAAAGAAGGAGAGAAAGAATATGAAGAAGACAAGGACCACGGCAAGCATGTCGTTGTCGTGCGTCATGGGCGGGACGGCAAAGCGGTCATAAACGATGACGACGGGAGAGAAGCGGATGAGAAACTGAAGGAGGAACAGGACAAGAAACTGAAGGAGGAACAGAATAAGAAATTGAAAGAAGAGCAAAAAGAGGAGCAAAAGAAAGAGCAAGACAAACGGGAAAACGACAACCGCCGGATTGAGATAGACGAGGTCATAACACCTCCCGCCCCTCAACCGCAGCCCAAACCGGTGAGCCCTATTTATGAACAGGAAGGTTCGCAAGAGTCTTTTCCGGTAACCTTTTTCCGGTTGACATGTCCTGTGAGATTGACAGCCGGACAAAAGACCGCCTTGAAGGGAGTTGACGAACGCTCTGTCTCTGCCGCATGGAGCAGATTGTCCGAGAACGGTTACGACAATGCCATCCGCGACTTGTTGGAATTGCGTCTCAAGTATGATCTTTGTGATTGGAGCTACCTGTTGCTCATAGATCAGGTAGCACAGCAATTCTGCGGAAAAAACACCAATGAGGCAGTGTTGCTCATGGCTTATCTCTACTGTCAGTCCGGCTACAAGATGCGACTGGCGTCCGATGGCTCGCACCTGTACATGCTTTATGCCTCGCAACACATGATATACAATAAGAGGTATTTTTATATAGATGGAACAAGTTTCTATATTTACGGCGATTGCAATGCCTCTTCTTTGCACATCAGTGATGTCTCATTCCCGTCGGAGACACCTCTGTCGCTGATTGTCGGCAAGGAGCAAAAACTTGGCGTCGACATGTCGGTTACCCGTCAGCTGACTTCCGGACAATATCCGGCTGTCAGCATCGCGCTGAGTGAAAACAAGGCTTTGATGGACTTCTATTCCACTTATCCCACCTCAAAGTTGGGTGACAATGATGTCTCACGTTGGGCTTTGTATGCCAACACGCCTATATGCCGGCAGACCCGTGAACAGCTGTATCCTGCTTTGCGGCGTGCGATTGGCGGCAAGACGACATTGCAGCAGGTGTCGATGATTCTCAATTGGGTGCAGACCGCTTTCGTCTACGAATATGACGATAAGGTATGGGGAGGCGACCGCGCTTTCTTCCCGGATGAGACACTCTATTATCCGTATTGCGACTGCGAGGACCGGAGCATCCTGTTTTCAAGGATAGTCAGTGACCTGTTAGGACTGGAGGTCGCTCTTCTTTATTATCCCGGCCATCTTGCTGCAGCCGTCTGTTTCGAAGAAAATGTCAACGGAGACTATCTGATCATTGGCGGGAAGAAGTTTGTCGTAACCGATCCGACGTATATCGGGGCGCCGGTGGGGGCGACAATGCCCGGAATGGACAATAAGACAGCCAAGGCAATAGTGTTGTAGAACCGACCCCGGCCTTCCCCAAGGGGAGGGAGCCTGCGGGATGAAGGGCATAGGCATAATAAATTGGAAGACATAGCCATGATGTCAGTCATGCCTTTGCGTACTTCCATATGCGCTTCTGCGTCATTTTTGTTGCGTTCGGAATTAGTTTTTCGCAAGATTGACGGTTTGCAAGCCGGAAATTCAAAAGATTATGGTTTGTGGAGTATCTTCAGAGTGATGAAGGTTGATGAAAAGAAAGAAAAACTCCATTCTACCGGATAATTCGGAATTATCTTTGTACTTTTGCATCATTAACGAATAGCGAAAGCCGATGGAAGATAATGCAGAATTGCGGATGGCGTGGCAGCTGGTGGAGAAGACCGGTTGCAACGTCTTTTTGACAGGTAAGGCCGGTACGGGCAAGACCACTTTTTTGCGCGAGTTGCGCGACAAGTCGCCCAAGCGGATGGTCGTATTGGCGCCAACGGGCATAGCGGCCATCAATGCCGGCGGTGCGACGATACATTCATTCTTCCAGTTGCCGCTTTCTCCGTTTGTTCCCGGTGCGACATTTGGCGGCCGCGAACAGAAACGCTATCAGTTCGGAAAGGTCAAGCGCAGCATCATAAAGACGCTCGACCTGCTTGTCATAGACGAAATCAGTATGGTCAGAGCCGACCTTTTGGACGCTGTCGACTCGGTCATGCGGCGTTATCGGGTCCACAACCAGCCTTTCGGCGGTGTCCAGCTGCTTCTCATCGGTGACCTCCAGCAGTTGGCTCCGGTCGTCAAGGACGGCGACTGGGAGATGATGAAGGAATATTATGACACACCTTATTTCTTCTCCAGCCGTGCCCTTCGCATGGCCCAATATCAGACGGTAGAGCTGCGGCGGGTCTACCGTCAGCAGGACGACACGTTCGTCAGGCTGCTCAACCGCATACGCGAAAACCGTGCCGACGACGAGACGCTGGCCGCACTCAACCGCCGTTATATCCCCAATTTTGTTCCACCGCAGGGCAGCGATTATATCCGCCTCACCACCCACAACTATCAGGCCCAGCGCATCAACGACGCCGAGCTTGCCGCCTTGCCCGGCCGCGAGCATACCTATCGTGCCGTGGTGGAGGGAACGTTTCCCGAGACATCCTATCCGGCCGACGAGCGGCTCACGCTCAAGGAGGGGGCGCAGGTCATGTTCATCAAGAACGACCCCGATCACCGCTACTATAACGGCATGATCGGCGAGGTGGCGTATGCCGATGCCGAGTTGCTGAGAGTCCGCAGCCGCGACACGGGCGAGATGATAGAGCTCGGACCGGCCGAGTGGACCAATTCAAAATATGCGATAGACAACCGCACGAAGGAGATCACGGAGACCGTCGAAGGCGTGTTCCGTCAGTATCCGCTGCGTCTGGCATGGGCCATCACGATACACAAGAGTCAGGGACTGACCTTCTCCCACGCGATCATCGACGCCTCCCAGTCGTTTGCCCACGGCCAGACCTATGTCGCCCTGAGCCGCTGCAAGTCGCTCGAAGGCATGGTGCTCAGTCAGCCGCTCGGCCGTTCGGCCGTCATCAGCGACGACACCGTCGACGAGTTTACGCGGCAGGCAGAGGAAAACCGCCCCACGGAGGCCACACTGACGGCCTTGGAGCACGAATATGTCGTGAGGATACTGGACGAACTGTTCTCCCTCGACATGCTCCTTCAGGCCACGGAAATGATGGTCCGCACGCTCTCTGAATATTTTTACAGCAAGTGTCACACGCTCCTGACCGAGTACGTCAAGGCACAAAAGGCGCTGAAGGACGTGGCCGATGTGGCCGCCCGCTTCGGCACGCAATACCGCAACATACTCTCCGCCTCGTCCGATACATCTGCCGGTCTGCTTCAGGAGCGCATACATGCCGCCGCGGCCTATTTCCTCAAGGCGCTCACTCCGATGCAGGCTCTGCTGACAAAGACGCGCGTGGAGACCGGCAACAAGATGGTCCGGGCGCAGTTTGACGAGCGTCACGCCTCGCTCAGCGAGGAACTGATGCTCAAGCTCCGCCTCTTCGACTACGAGAGCCGCCCCGCGACCGTGTTTTCCACGGGCGACTATCTGCGTCGCAAGGCCGTCATCCTGCTCGGTGACGAAAATCGCGAAGAGACCGCAAAACCCTCAGGCGAGCGCCGCAAGCGCCAGCCGCGTACCCCCAAAGAGCCCAAGGCGCCCAAAGCACCAAAGACTCCGTCCCATCAGATCAGCCACGAGATGTTCACGTCGGGCATGACCATCGAGCAGATTGCCACCGAACGTCACATCGCCGTGAGCACCGTCTTCTCCCATCTGGCACAATACGTGGAGAACGGCAGTCTGCCCATCGACCAGCTCATGCCGCAGGACCACATCGACGAGGTCCTCAACTGTGCCCGCCGGCATCCGCAGGGCATCACCTCGCGCGACATCAAAGAGGCCGTGAGCGACGAAATCACATACAGCGAGATTGTGCTCGTCAAGCGCACGCATGACATCGGCGACCCCGAGAACGACCTCGCTTTCTGATACGGAATATTCTGTCTAAGGATTCATACGGGCAGTACCACATACAGTTCACCCCGGCTTCCGGTAATAACGGAATCCGGGGTGAACTGTAATTATTGAGTAAATATGTCAGCCGATATAAGAAAAACAGACGTAAGACTCTGTTTGCTATTTGTTATATCTTATACCGTTTATATATGCTCCTGTAGCCGTATCTATTGCGGAACCGGTACTCCAGTCGGTACCATAGCTGGGATAAATCCGGATTTCATCAATCGGGGTTGCCTTATCGTTATTCCAGATATACCGCAGTGAAATATAATACGGCATATACGTACCGCAATACTTATATTTTTTCACTGTCTTTTTGTCCGATGTCGGGTTTTCAATGCGGACAAAATCCACTACGACATCTCCTATATTGTCCACAAGGCTCACCTTCTTTGTCGCTTTAAACTTCTCAATTGCAGTGGGTTCGTCACCGAGAGCGGGAAATTGAACGGCATAAATCTCATGTGAATATTCCTTCCCTGCCATCAGCATCGGGTCGGCTTCTTTTTCTTTAACGCCTTCGCAACCGGTGAGTATACCTTCCTGAGATGCGCCTTGAGGTCGTCCTATCCACCAGCCGTTGCCCGCATACCGGGCTTCGATGATTGTACCTTGGGGAATATCCATAAGTTTCTTGCCCGGTGTGACGAGTCCCATACTGGTATGGGCGACAGTGTTCAGAAAGCTGCCGGCGCTCATCGCCTTTCTCAAGCCTTTGTCACCGATGTTCTGTGCTGCCAGCGACAGGGAAAAGCCCGTTGTCAGCAGCATTGTCATTACCAACTTTTTCATATCCGTCATTTAAAACTTTCGAAATACCACTTTCCGTCTTTCTGTTCAACGATGACAGATGTGGGATACTTTTCCGCCTCAAATCTGACTTTGGCCGATCTTGTTTCCGATGTAATCTCGTTGCCGGTGAACTCTTCCTTTGCATCCTTGAAAGTGCGGGTCACCGTTTCCGGCTTTGGTGCATATTCCGGATTGTTCTCTTTCGCTTTATTGACCATTTTGATCATGTTGTCTACGGCATAATTGGCATTCTTGTTGTCGGGATTGACGAGAGTTTTAAGTCCTTCATAATCCCTGGCATCCCAATATTTGAGCGCTGCTTCCGCCACACTCTGCGGGCTTTTCTGGTCAACATCCGAATCGCATGATGTCAACATGGCCATCATTGTCATCAAGCACAGGCCGAAAGTCAAAAGATATCTTCTCATACTCTTTAAAAAAGTTTTAGCTGACCGGCACTATTCAGCAGTTATTAAATAAGAAAACGTGAGCCAACCATGCCCTATCATAGATGATGGCTGCAGAAAATATCCGATGAGCAATGACAAACCCCGTCCACTCTATGTGCGGATGGAAAACTGTTGTACAAAATCTCTTGTGTCATCCTGGGAATTTCCTGCGTCTCCATCTACAATATAAGCACAACGCTTCTTTCAAAAACATCATGACAGGTGTCTCCTGCCTCTTTTCTGCAAAGATATGAAATTAAATCGAACGAAAATGCAATTTGATTAAAAATGTTATCGTTTTACTGCGTCTAAACTGTCGCAAAACACGTTTCACTACATTTCAGAGCAAAAAAACTATCGTAAAATGTGGATATAGCAACTTTTAAATACAATTAAATACAATCTCTACTTGCATAATACGCAATATAGAATGTAGGCAATGCAGACAAGACTTTTGATAAAGAGCCTTTTGTTGTGATATAGAACTCAAATTTCAAAATTCTTTAGTAAATTTGCATGTGAAAAAGTAATCGTCATAAATTATGAGGGTTCTACTTTGTCTTAAATTGCAAATAGATGGAAGGATTTGATGGCCGGATAAAATATCTTCTAAATTCACTTCACGACATTGCTGAAAATGAAGAATTGGAGTTTAAGGGAGCCAAAGGAGGTTTCCCCGCTTCGTTTTGGGAGACATATAGTGCGTTTGCAAACACAAACGGGGGTGTTTTGATATTAGGCATCAAAGAAAAACATGGTCAGCTTAAATCAGATAATTTATCGGTAACAGATATTGATAAATTGCAAAAAGATTTATGGTCCGGATTGGCCAATCGAAATACGACCAATCTTAATCTTCTTAATAATGATGATGTCAAACCATTGCAAGTTGAAACTTTCTATGTACTTATCATAAGAGTACCGCGTGCTAATAGAGATCAACGACCGGTATATGTGGGCCATGATCCTTATGGTGGTACATATCGGCGAGGCTATGAAGGCGATTTCAAATGTACGCGAAGCGAAGTGCAAAGAATGTTTGCCGATGCAGACCTCACTCGTACCACAGATAAGCGAATTCTTAAGGGGTATACCATTGAAGATATTGATAAAGAGTCTCTGCGACAGTATCGTCAATTATTCAATATCGCCAAGCCGGACCATGTTTGGTCAACTTTAGACGATTTAAGTTTCCTTAGGCAACTCGGAGCATATAGAAGAGATCGTGTATCTGGGGAAGAAGGGTTTACTGTCGCTGGAATTTTGATGTTTGGGAAAACGGATGCAATTATCGATGATGAATGTTTGCCGAATTTCTTTCCAGACTATCGTAATGAAACTACAATCAATGAGACTGAACGCTGGATAGATCGCATTTATCCCGATGGTACATGGGAGGCTAATTTGTTTCAATTCTATCTCCGAACACTTCCACGATTACAAAGTTTTTTGCCGAAGCCTTTCTATATCAAGGATAATCAGCGAATAGATCAGTCTCCGGCCCATGTTGCCATCAGGGAGGTATTCGTAAATCTTTGTGTACATCCTGATTATAAAGCAGAAGGTTCTTTGAATGTAATATTTAAGAACGGTACTTATTTCTTTTCGAATCCAGGAACCATGTTGGTTTCTCAAGAACAATTCTTTGAAGGAGGGGAAAGTGTGTGTCGGAATCCCACACTTCAAAAAATGTTTATGATGCTTGGACCTGCCGAAAAAGCAGGTAGCGGTGGTGCAAAGATTATGGAAGGTTGGCGAAGAAATAATTGGAAAGCGCCATTTATCTTTGAGCGGACTCGCCCGGATAAGGTTGAGTTCTGGCTCTCCATGCAGTCTCTGATTCAACCGGAAGTGTTGGATGAATTAAATAAACGACTTGGCATAGAGGCGCAAAAACTTTCTGCACAAGCGCAAACTGTTTTGGCTTTGGCTCTGACCGAAAATCACGTGACGAATGAAAGACTGAGATACGTACTGCGACTCCATAAATCAGACATCACCATATTACTACAAAATATGTGCCGTGAGGGCTTGTTGCTATCTGATGGGTATGGACGTGGGACAAGATATAGACTCGCAAATATAATATCACGCGATAATGTTGTTGCCGGTAGTGCTAATGTTGACAGCTTAGCGTCTAATGTTGACAGCTTAGCGTCTAATGTTGACAGTTCTAAAGATGATAGTTATGCCGATACGGGAGAATATGCTATAAGTGTAGAAGCGAAGTCTCTTTTAAAAAAGAAACGTTTGCGCTCGGCCGAAATGGAGCGGCTTATCTGTGAGGTGGCTTCAGAATGGCGTACCATCCAAGAATTAACTCAGATGCTTGGGAAGGATAAATCATACCTGCGAAATCATGTTTTACCACAATTAATCTCCAATGGTATTTTAGAAAGAGAATATGCTTCTATACCAAATCATCCCAATCAGCGGTATCGACGGAAGCTAAAATAGCCGGGACGTCATATAAGTATATCGCAACAATTAGTTTATATCAATGGCAGAACGAACGGCGTAGCGCATGACGGACGTCATGCCTCTGCGTCATTCCGTTATCGCGTCTGCGCTTTCTTCGCGTTAAAAGCCAAAATATCTGTGTCTGAAGTGTCTCCGTGTTCAAAATATAAACTAATTGTTGCGACATATTTATCTTTACAAAATCACATCCGTCTGAACTCCCGGTTTTGCTCATTTTCCACTCCTTTTTCATCCCGTAAGGGCCTCCCGACCAGCGTCCAAACTGTGGCGGTTGACGGAAATTTCCGTCGTCGACACCCCGGGAGGCCCTTACGGCGTTTTCAGAACAAAGAAAACTTTCGTTTTCCGACCCCTCATTTTGCCCGAAAAAGCACCCGTTTTCCAGCCGTAAGGGTCTCCCGGGGTCGCGGCGGCGGCCTTATTGCATTGCAACGGGGCTGCCGCCAGAATGTAATAAGGGCCTTACGGCAACCCCGTAAGGCCCTTATTGCACGACTGCCGCAACCCCGTCGTTTGCCAACAAAACTGCGGCCTTTTGTATGTGGCTATGAATGAGCGTGTTGCAAAATGTGTAAACAAATCGTCACGGCGACCCCTGATTTTTGATACGCTCATGCTTGCGATATTTTCACCCTTGCCCGCAATTTTTTGGAAAGTCCCCACTCTCGTGGCCCTTAAATTCAGAATTTTGCGGACAAAAGTCCGTATCTCTTCCTTCATCCCGTAGGCACCCTCCCCTTGGGGAGGGTCGGGGTGGGGCCGGTGGCACAGTGGGAGTCTCTTCCACGTCACTTCCCTACCGCCTTCATCAGCTCGCGTTTCGTATCTTCCACGCTTTCGTTTCCACCGAATCCGGTCCATGCGCGCTGTATGTTCCCGTTGCGGTCGACGACGACGTATGCCGGAGCGGTGGTGCCGGGCAGACCGGCGTGGCGTTGGAGCGCAATCCATTGGTCAACGGGCACGCGGTAGTGTTCGCCGCTGAGCTTCGGGACCATGTTCTGCCATGTCTCCGTGGACGATTTCTTGTCGCAGATGTGGATGTAGACGATGTCATGGTCTTTCAGTTCCTCCTTCATCGGCTCCATTTCTTTCAGCGCCATCAGACAAGCACCGCACCATGTACCCCAGAAGTCTATCAGCTGAACCTTGCCCGGATAGCGGCCGACGATGGTCCGGAACATGTCCGGGGCGCTCATGCTGTCAATCTCGTTGATGTGATATGTTTTCTTCAGGCGGGCTTCCTCTATGTTTCGTACCATCTGGCTGTTCTCATATTCAATCATGCTGCGGTAGCCCGACGGCAGTCCGATGAGATCGCTGTAGCCCATCTGGTCGAGCGTATTCATCCGAGAGAAGCCGAGATGATAGGTGAGGGCTTTCCTGAAGTCGAAATACGGGCCGCGGGAGGTGCCCATTAGGCGTTCTGCCTCGTCCTCCGGACATGCATCGGAAGCTCTGTAATAGTATTGTGACAGCTGCGCGCGGCCGTCGTTGAGCATCTTCAGCTCCTCCATTGCGGCGATGCGGCTGTCGATGCTGTCCTTCATGAGAGAACTGCTGCCGTCGGCCACGAGGCCATTGGTCTCTTTGCGGGCGGCGGCGATATGATAGGCGCCCATGCTCAGAGAGGCGAGCATCTCCATGTTGACGTCCAGCTCGGCCAGCGTGAGCGTGGCCTTGCTGAGCGGAAGCGACCGCCATGCGGCCAGACGGCGGTCGCGCAGGTCACGCTGATAGGCCACATAGCTGTCGGCGTTCATCGCTGCGACGGCTTTCAGCGGGGCGGCCGGGACGTTTTCTGTCACGTCCTGCCAGTTGTCGCAGTATTCGCGGGCGACGCGCTCTAATGGTCCCTTAATATCCACGAGCAGGCTCCGCGGGCCGTCGGCGCCGTCCGTAGCCGCGGTTTTCCCGTTGCGCCGCAGGAGTTCCTTCATGTCGAGCCGTACGACGGTGGTGTCGCCCGGTGACATGTAGAACGTCGCCCGATACCACGGAGAGTGCCATATAATGGAGGCTGAGGTCAGTCCGGCCACGGGAATGCTCACCGTCATGCTGCCGTCGGCCTCTATCCGCGCCTTGTCCGGCATGCGGTTGACGGCGAGAAACGCGCCATTCTGACCGTATGTCACCTCCTTTCCGACCATGTCGGGCGTATAGTTGACGAGCTGAAGCCTCAGAGTGGCGAAGCCGAAACGGTCGGCTGTTGGTGAGGGCAGGGTGTCGTTGTCTTCCGCGGCGGCGGCGACGAGAGCGATGCAACAGAGGATGACTGTTGCGAGGAAGGTCTTTGCTTTGTCCATATTCATTATGTCAGTGGTTTATGTTTGTTGTTCCTGTTGTCTGTTCACCTTTATATAATACGCGCGAGGTGACCCGATGTTAAGTCTGTCGGCGCCGTTTTCCGGATATTCCCGCGGCTGCAAGGGGCTGTATAAAGCAAAAGGAGGATGACTACGAAACGTATGTCATCCTCCTTTTACGGTGTTGGACCAACGGGACTCGAACCCATAATGACAGAACCAAAACCTGTAGTGTTACCATTACACCATGGTCCAATACCTAAAATCCGCTGCAAAGGTAGTGGTTTTTTGCGCCATTACCAAATTTTGTGCACTGTTTTTATCTATTTCACCGTGATGAGATAGTAGTTCTTCTTGCCGCGCTGAACGAGCAGATACTTTCCGTCGATGAGATCGTCGGCCGTAATCGGCTGGTCGAAAGCGGCGAGTTTCTCCTTGTTGAGCGACACGCCTCCGCCCTGGACGAGCTTGCGCATCTCTCCCTTGCTGGCGAAGACGGCGGCGTCCTGCGTGAGCAGCTCCACTGCGGGCTGGCCCAAGCGGTCGGCGGCGACGTCAAACTGCGGTACGCCCTCGAAGATGTCGAGCAGCGTCTGCTCGTCGAGCTTCTGAAGACTTTCCTTCGTCGACTTTCCGAAAAGGATGTTGCTGGCTTCGATGGCCATGTCGAGAGCTTCCTTCGAGTGGACCATCACCGTCACCTCCTCGGCCAGACGCTTCTGAAGCGTGCGGCGGCCCGGGTCCTGACGGTGCTCCTCGACGAGGGCGTCGATGGTCTCGCGGTCGAGGCTGGTGAATATCTTGATGTAGCGTTCGGCGTCGTCGTCGCTGACGTTGAGCCAGAACTGATAGAACTTATACGGTGTCGTGCGCTTCGGGTCGAGCCAGATGTTGCCGCTCTCGGTCTTGCCGAACTTCTTTCCGTCGGCCTTCGTGATGAGCGGGCAGGTGAGGGCGTATGTCTCGACATCGTTGCCCAGCGTGCGGCGGATGAGCTCCGTTCCGGTGGTCATGTTGCCCCACTGGTCGTTTCCGCCGAGCTGGAGCTTGCATCCCTTGTGCTCGTAGAGGTGGAGGAAGTCGTAGCCCTGAAGCAGCTGATAGGTGAACTCGGTGAACGACAGGCCGTCGCGCGCCGTACCGTTGAGGCGCTGCTGGACGCTCTCCTTGGCCATCATGTAGTTGACGGTGATGTGCTTGCCGACGACGCGGGCGAAATCGAGGAAGGTGAAGTCCTTCATCCAGTCGTAGTTGTTGACCATTTCGGCTGCGTTCGGCTCCTTGCTGTCGAAGTCAAGGAACTTGGCGACCTGCTGCTTGATGCACTCCTGATTGTGATAGAGCGTCTTGTCGTCGAGCAGGTTGCGCTCCTGGCTCTTGCCGGAGGGGTCGCCGATCATTCCCGTAGCGCCTCCGACGAGGATTATCGGCTTGTGGCCGCAGTGCTGCAGGTGGCGCAGCATCATGATGCCGCAGAGGTGGCCGATGTGCAGGGAGTCGGCCGTGGGGTCAGTGCCGAGGTATGCCGTGACCATCTCGCGCTGGAGGAGTTCCTCCGTTCCGGGCATTATCTGGGCGAGCATACCGCGCCATTTCAGTTCTTCAACAAAGTTCTTTGTCATCGTATATATGTTTTTTTGATTTCTTCTTAATTCTTCTCTCTCTTCTCTCACGGCACCGGGTCATATCCGCTACCGCCCCACGGGTGGCATCTGAGGATGCGCCTCACGGCCAGCCACAATCCTTTCAGCGGGCCGTGGCGCACGATGGCCTGGCGGGCATATTCCGAACAGGTCGGTGTGAAGCGGCATGCGGGCGGCGTGAAGGGCGAAATGCACCGCTGATAGAAAACGATGGGCAGACAAAGTGTCCATACGGCGCACCGTCTCAACCATCTTGCGAGTGTTCTCAGGACCGTCTTCCCCTTGTTGCCGCAACCCTCATCCATCGTTTTCCGTCGCTGTTGTCGGTTCCGTTTTCGGCTTGTCGGAGCAAGCTGCGTGCCTTTCCAATCTTTCGGCAAGCCGTGTCAGCAAGGCCTGCATGGCGGCGTTGACTTCGGCTGTGTCGTATAGTCGGTCAGCCTGCCAGATGAACGCCACGGCCAACGCCCGGTCCGGGGTCGGCGTCAGAGCATCGTAAGCAAGTGACTTGTTGTTTCTGTAAGCCTCCCGAATCTGTCGTTTGACGCGGTTGCGCTTGACGGCCCGTTTGAAGTGGCGTTTGGAGACGCTGATGAGCACCTGTACCGGTGCGTCGTGGAAACCGCGTTCCATCACGGTATAGACCGCCCGCAGTGGAAAAGACGACATGGAGCGGCTGCTGCCTCCTCCGAAGAGGCGGTCCATAAGCCGGCGGCTGACGATGCGTTCGCGTTTGTCGAACGTGGCCGGCATGTTGTGTGCTGCTTCTGCCATCAAGCCTGTGGATAAAAGTTTGGTAGATCCGGTCTATATATTATAAAGGTGTGCGTGGCCTCTTGTCAGCCCTCTTTCTCGGTGAGATAGTGGAGCAGGGCACTGGTCATCGACGGATACTTCTCCGACGGGGCCTCGAGATCGAGTCTCAGTCCGGCTTCTTTGACGGCTTTGGCCGTTGCCGGGCCGAATGTCGCTATGGCGATGTGCTTCTGGTCGAAGTCGGGGAAGTTCTTTATGAGCGACTCGATGCCGGCCGGGCTGAAGAAGATGAGCATGTCGTAGTCGAATGTTTTAATCTCTTCGGCTGTGAAGTCGTTGCTGACCGTGCGGTACATGACACACTCTTTGTGGGTGAGCTTTTTGGATTCGAGCAGGTTGCTCACGGCGTCGTTGTGGACGTTGCTCATCGGGACGAGATACTTTTCCGTCTTGTGCTTGACCATGTGCGGGATGAGGTCGTCTATCTTGCCCGTGTTGCCGAAGAAGACTTTGCGCTTGCGGTACTGGACATACTTCTGTATGTATAGCGATATGGTCTCTGTCACGCAGAAGTACTTCATGTCTTCCGGTATGGTCACTCTCATTTCCTTCGCCAAAGAGAAGAAGTTGTCTATGGCGTGTCGCGAGGTGAAGACCACGGCCGTATAGTCGAGGATGTTTACTTTCTGCTGACGGAACTCTTTCGGCGTGAGTCCTTCGACTTTGATGAAAGGACGGAACACCAGCTCCACGCCAAATCTCTTTGCGATATCGAAGTACGGCGACTTCTCGCTTGCGGGTTTCGGCTGGGAGACCAAAATCTTCTTAATCATCTGTTTCCTATAAATTTATATTCAAACGGTTGCCGGTTATGACCAATGCGCCCCAGAAGGCGGCGATAGGCATTATTTCAAGGGCACAAAAGTACAAAATTATTTGCAGAAAACGGCCTGTATGGCGGAAAAAGATGAAAAGGCACTTATAAAATGTCAGTGATTTAACGAATATCAATACAATTAAGAAGTAAATGACCGTGTTTTGTATCGGTAAGTCAAAATAGACTTGCAGCAATATCACGGGGAAGAGCAGCAGTCCTTCGGTTGATGTGACGAAGAGTTGCGACTTCAGCCACTGCATGTTTTTTCTGGAGCCGAAGAATACGCTGTTGACCGCCGTGTAGAGTAGTCCCTTCGCTATGAAGTAGGCGGTGAACATGCCGAAGAAGATGGCTATCAGCAGATACTGGGACTCCAGAATAAAGGTGTCCCCGATATAGTGCTGGGTGTAGAAGTATTGGAAGATGGAGAATTGGAGGCAGGTCTGCAGCACGAGAAACAGCTGGAAGCGCACCTCCGACGATGTCTCCGTGATGGATGTCTCGCTGTCGCGCGGTATGTAGACGAACGTCTTCAGCTGTCGTGTGATGAAGCGGCGCGACTTGGCCATCGAGACGGCCACGAGCACCATGCAGGTCAGCAGCAGCCCGGTGATGAGATCGTCGCCGCGCACGGTGTAGGGGACGGGATCGCCGGCCACTCCGTTGACGCTGCCGGCTATCGTGGCGTATGACAGCGTGTCGGTCCGGGCGAACATGTCGTCGGAAAATCCGAGGCCGCCTGTAGTCTTCGGTGTCTCCTCGCCGGCCGTGTAGCCGGGGAGACCGAGCGTGTCGGGGCAGTCGCTGTAATGGATTTCGCCCGGTTGAAACACTGCCTGTATGGCCGAGTCCTGCTGTGCGGGCGTGGCGTCGTCAGGCAGCATGCCCAGCACGTCGGCCGGAGTGAGCCGATGTGCCGGACGAAAACTGTCTGCACGGGCGATATGGCTGTCTGCCGTGTGTGTCGTGATGGTGTCCTGCTGGAGCATAAGCGGGTTACAGACCGAACTCGCGCTTGATGTCGTCCACGCGGTCGAGTTTCTCCCACGTGAAGAGTTCGACGTCTATTGTCTTTGTCTCGTGATAGTGGCTTGTGAAAGTCTTCTTGACCACCTCCGGCCGACGGCCCATGTGTCCGTAGGCCGCTGTCTCGCTGTACATCGGCTGGCGCAGTTTGAGAGTGCGCTCGATGGCCTTCGGACGGAGGTCAAAGAGTTTTTCGATGCGTCTTGCTATCTCGCTGTCGGCCATGTTGACGCGGCTGCGTCCGTAGGTGTTGACGTAGATGTTCATCGGGTGTGCCACACCGATGGCGTAGCTGATCTGCACGAGCATCTCGTCGGCCACGCCTGCGGCCACCATGTTCTTCGCGATGTGGCGTGCGGCGTAGGCTGCCGAGCGGTCCACCTTGCTGGAGTCCTTTCCACTGAAGGCGCCGCCGCCGTGGGCACCCTTGCCTCCGTAGGTGTCGACGATGATCTTGCGGCCGGTCAGTCCGGTGTCGCCGTGAGGGCCGCCGATGACAAACTTGCCCGTCGGATTGACGTAGTACTTGATGTCGTCGCCGAACAGCGAGAGCACTTTCTCGGAGTGTATCTGCGCCTTGACGCGCGGCATGAGTATGCCCAGCACATCCTCTTTTATCTTTGCCTGCATGGCTTCGTCGCTGTCGAACTCGTCGTGCTGTGTGGAGACGACGATGGTGTCGATGCGTTCGGGGATGTTGTTGTCGCTATACTGTACTGTCACCTGACTCTTGGAGTCGGGGCGGAGATAGGTCATGACTTTTCCCTCCTTGCGGATGTCGGCCAGCGTGCTCATGATGAGATGCGCCAGATCGAGCGACACGGGCATATAGCTCTCCGTCTCGTTGGTCGCATATCCGAACATCATGCCCTGGTCGCCGGCTCCCTGCTCCTCCTCGTTCTCGCGGTCGACACCACGGTTGATGTCGCCGCTCTGCTCGTGGATGGCGCTGAGTATGCCGCAGGAGTTGCCGTCAAACTGATATTCTGCTTTTGTATATCCAATCCGCTTGATGGTATTGCGGGCTATGGTCTGCAGGTCGATATAGACGTCGCTGCGCACCTCACCCATGATGACGACCTGTCCCGTGGTGACGAATGTCTCGCAGGCCACGCGGGCCTTGTCGTCGTAGGCGAGAAACTGGTCGAGTATGGCGTCGCTGATCTGGTCGGCCACTTTGTCGGGATGGCCCTCAGACACTGATTCTGATGAAAAGAGGTATGACATATTCTTATCGTTGTTTGTTCCTTTGGTTTGAATGTGCAAAAGTACAACAAAATCATGAGATTACGCGCGATGGGGTGAAGAAAATGAGAAAAGTGATAAAAACAGGCTCTGGATTTTGGAGTGATATGTGTTCACCCGATAAATATATACAGCATACTCCAAGATATCAGATGGATTCAGATGACTCTTTCATGTCATAATAATATCAAAAATTTAACATTTTGGATTTCCGAAGTTTTAGCAAAATCAAGCAAATATCTTGACAATTCTACTCCGATTTCGCCCATCGTCCGACCTACTTCCGAGCAATGGGGCCCCCGCGGGGTCGCAACAGGCACGCCGCCATGTCGCAACGGCAGCCCCGCGGCGTTGCAACGGCGGCCCCGTTGCAATGCCGCGGGGCCCTTACGGCAAACCATCAAAAACTCCGTTTTGAAGCAGCTTGACGCAATTCGCTAAGCGACAGTGATTTGCAAAAAGTGCTCAAAAATCTCAAATTTCGGTCCAAAAGGCTGAAATTTTAAAACTATACGAATTTTGTGAGCGTTTTGTCAGTATAATTCCATATTTTTAACATTTAGCGGTTGGATATAAACATGGCTCATCCGACATTTGGAGTGGCAAAACTTTACAGTCACTCCCAATGTCGGATGAGCCATATTTATAATTATATGCGAAAGCCGATTTTGATAATTCGTAATTGTCCAACTCGTCATCGGCCGAGGCCGACAACTCATCATTCCTAACTCATAATTTCAGAACACCACCTTGCGCGCCGTGCCGTTCTCACGCACGATGTACAGTCCGCGGAGACTGCTCTTTGCCGCCATGTTGCGTGTCACGAGGCGACCGTCCACGGTATAGATGCCGTCAGCCGCTGACGCCGCCGGCTTGACTGATGTCACAGTCTCAGCGATGCCGTCAGGCGTACCTGTGAGCATCGGGGTCTCGATGATGGTCCGGAAATGGTCCCAGTGCTCCGCCGTTTCGTAGTTCTTCTTCGCTCCGACGGGGACGAAGAGACGCATGTTGCGGGTCAGGCAGCCTGCCGTTTCTTTATAGTGTTCATAACAACCGAACGGTCCGTACTCACTGGCCGGATCTATCTCCGGGTCATTAACATAATATTCACAAGTTTGGGTAGACGTTGGTGGATACATGCGGTTTACATAAATATCCATAGACAGTCCTTCCCATTCACGCCAAAGGCTGAATCCCAACGAACTCGGTTCCAACACTTCCAATGTTGACGGCAGCACCATTATCTTGATACTTGAACAAAACATGAACGCTTGATAATCCAGCTTGCGGCATCCTTCCGGAATAACAAGAGTGCTGTCTGCAAACCAGTTGTAGCTTTCAAAAACCCTCATTCCTATTTCCTCATAGCTTTCCGGAAGCGTAAGGTTATGTACTCGTGCTCTTGACAACAGGCCATTCGTTATTTTCTTCATTTGTTTCGGCAATTTCAGATATTCCAATCTGCTGCCATATATTCCATGCTTGGTTTCTATCGTACAGTCCGAAAGGTCCAGACATTTCAGGCGGCCTTGACGGATAGAGATCCTCATATAAGTCATATCATCTTCCGTCATCGGCCCGCTCAGCTTCATGGAGTCCACCGACAAGTTCTGTCCCTCCATCATTTCCTCCAAAGTGCGACTGCCATCAAGCGTGATGTCCATCACGTTGAAAAGCCCGTCATCTTCCTTAATACCACCGAAAGCACTCCAACACTCCTTGCCGCGATAGCTGTCAGCCAATCCTTCTGCGACATGAAGCACGGCACCGTCGGCCAGACCGGAGAAAGCATAACCCGCATCGTCCGACTTGACCTTATTGCCGATAAATGCCACGTCTCTCAGATAATCGCAGCCTTCAAATGCGCCGTTTCCTATCACTTTTGTAAGATAGGGAATCGTTATTGCTTCCAGATTGGTGCATGCAAAAGCATAATCACCTATTTTCTCTATATTCGCGGGCAAGGTTATATATCGTAGATTTGTGCGTGTCGGATTTCGTTCTCCTTGACTGTCCGTCTTTCGCGGTTTCCCGTTTATTACGGCTGGCGTAAATGCGTTAGCCGGGATTTCCCTTACAAAATTACAACAACGCATATCAATTCCCGTGAGCCGTCCTTTCTCACAGCAGTCACGAAGCAAGTCGAAACATTCTTCCCTGTCAATATCCGGGAATTCAGTAAATACAAGAGAGTCTATCGTATAACGGTCTGCGCCAAGAGCCATGTCCAAACCTGTGTCTCCGACGGTCGGAAAGTTATTAATCACCTTGATTTTCTTCTCCTGTGCGAACAATGACGATGTCGCTACCATTGTTGCCAACATGACGAGTGTTAATGTCTTTTTCATAAGCGTTTCGTTTTTATTTAGTTAATGTTTAATATAATTGCAGTTCGGTTTTTGTATTACACTGCAAATGTAAACAAAAGTTTCCGAACTGCAAAATATTATTACAACTATTTCGTAAATTTCTTTGTTCCGACGACAACGCCGTTCTCGACCATCGTCACCTGATAGACGCCAGAC
>CABUXJ010000031.1 GCA_902495455.1 uncultured Prevotella sp. | reverse complement strand
TTGATGCCCTCGATGTTTTCACAGTAGATATTGCCTCCCGTGTGTCGTCTCTTGTCGATGACGAGACAGCGCTTGCCCGCTTGCCGGGCCTTATAGGCAAATGTCGCGCCGAACAGTCCCGCGCCAACTATCAGATAGTCATATTGTTTCATATGTACGCAAAGGTACGTATATTTTGATGATTGAGCAAGAAAAACCGCGAAATTCCGAATGACGGAGAGCCCCACCCCGGCCCTCCGTTATTCGGAAAATAGCGGACAAAAGTGTTAAAAAAGGCCTCTAAACGCCTCCATTTTGCCATTCTTTTCAAAGAAAACCTCCGACGGTCGCAAATATCGCAAAATAGCGCGTGCAACTGCAATCAACTGACCGTGAGATGGTTATGCGGAAAAATCGTAAAACGTGCAATTTTTTGAAGCCCCGAAGCGGCTTTTTCGGCGCAAAAACATGACTTTTTTCGTGCCGTAAGGGCCCCGCGAGGTCGCAACGGCGTGCTCGTTGTCATGCAACGAGGCGCTCGTTGCAGACCCGCGGCGGCCCCGTTGCAACCTCGCGGGGCCCTTACGGCACGACCGTTGCATGGCCGACACGACGGAACCCCGGTTTTGTGGAATTTCCGTCACTATTTTTTGTGATTTTCGTTTGTCCTGATTTTTTTAGTAACAATGTTTACATTTCCTCCCATTGTTATCCTTTCATGACCTTCCCGTAGACCGCCATGAGGTCGCGGCACAGACTTTCGTCAGAGAAGCGGCGGGCGTATTCGCGTCCGCGTTCGGTCATCCGACGGCGCAGCTCCGGGTCGGTCCACACCCGGCGTATGGCCTCGGCCATTTCCTCCGGGTCGTCCGGTGAGACGTAGGCGGAATCCGGGCCGCCCGCCTCTTCGAGGCACGAGCCCGTGCAACCGATGGCCGGCAGTCCGGCGGTGATGGCCTCGAGCATCGGGATGCCAAAACCTTCGATGCGCGAGGGGTAGACAAAGGCTGTGGCGAGACGGTAGAACGCCGGCAGGTCGGCGAAGGTGACGCCGTGGAAAAAGAGGACACGGTCTTCGAGTCCGTGGCCTTTGAGATAGTCCCGGATGGTGTCCGTGTAGGGTGTGCGGCGTCCCACGGCGACGATGCGGATGTCGTCCGCCACCTCCGGATGACGTCTCTGCATCAGGTCCAACGCCCGTGCGACGAGCATCAGGTTCTTACGCTCCTCTATGCTGCCCACATAGAGCAGAAAACGCTGAGGCAGGCAGTATCTTCGGCTCACCTCTTCCCGCGTCTCTTCCGGTATCTCGCGGCCGAAAACGGGGTCGCAGCCCTGATAGACGACGTCAATCTTGTCCTCCGGTGTGCCGTAGAACTTGATGATGTCCTGCTTCGTAAACTCGCTGACGGCTATCACCCGGTCCGCGTTTTCGCAGGCCCGGCGGAACTTGTGGTTGTAGATGGTCCGGTCGATGGGATGATAGTATTGCGGATAGCGGAGGAAGATGAGGTCGTGGATGGTCACCACCGTCTTGCATCCCGCCCGCCGGACGTTCAGCGGCAGCTCGTTGCTCAGACCGTGAAAGATGTCCATCCCGTCGCAACGGACGTCCGACGAGACACCCCATACGCGCCACAGTGACCTCAGCTTCTGCCCGAACCATGTCCGCGGGTAGTGCCGATGAAGCCGTTCCACGGTCGGTATCTCGCCGAGATAGGGCGTGCGCCGCTCGTTGGGGATGTAGAGATGATACTCGTTTTGGGGTTCGTGTTGCGACAATATGCGCAACACGAAACGACTGTAATTACCCAGTCCCGTGCGGTTTTGGGCCGCCCGCTTGGCGTCAAATCCTATCTTCATCTTTGTCATACGTTTGCAATTGTCCGACAAAGCTATCTAAAAAAAACGAGACAACGGCCTATTTGCGCCAAAACTTGTGGCCCCACCCCGGCCCTCCCCAAGGGGAGGGTGCCTGCGAGGTGAAAGGCGAAAGCCTGACATCTGACACATATAACGTTAATCGGGATTGTTAAATCACGTGGCACGGAGGCGGTCGCGACGGGTCGCGACCCTACGATGGGATGTGTACACCGGGGCTTGGGCATATCCGGCACCCTCCCCTTGGGGAGGGTCGGGGTGGGGCCCCCGTCCATAAGTTTTTCGCCAAAAGCCTTTGGCCCTTACGTTTTTATTCTTAATTTTGCGCCATAATCGTGCCGGTTGCGACAGCCCGGCCCATATATCATCAGTCATGCGCAGAAATATCTTATCTTCACCGCTTTGCATGCTGGTAAATCTGATTGTGGTTTACCTCGTCTACGGGGCATGCAGACTTGCCTATCTGTTGGAAAACTGGAGCACGTTCTCCAACTCCCTGAACCTCCATTCGGTCATCGAGACCATGCGTGGAGGACTCCTCTTCGACACGTCGGCCATCCTCTACACCAACTCCCTCTACATACTCCTCATGCTCTTCCCGCTCCACTACAAGGAGACACGGGTGTGGCAGAAGGTGGCCAAGTGGGTGTTTGTCGTCTGCAACGGCCTCTGCGTGGTCATCAACCTGAGCGACGCGGTCTACTTCAAGTACACCGGCCGCCGCACGACCGTCACCGTGTTCTCCGAGTTTGCAGCCGAACACAATCTCGGTGGCATCTTTCTGAACGAGACCGTCCGCCACTGGTATCTGCTGTTGCTCGGCGTCGGACTGATATACGCCATGTGGAGACTCTACCTCCCGCCCTACAAGACCGTCCGTCCGTCGTACGCTGACAGCCGTCCGTCACGCTCCGGACATGACGGCACCAATCCGCTGCGTCTGCACGGTGCCACGGCGTGGCTGCGATACTATGCCGTCCAAATCGTGTGTCTCATTCTGTTCGTTCCGCTCTGCGTGATAGGCATGCGCGGCGGAGCGACCACGGCCGTGCGCCCCATCACCATAAGCAACGCCAATCAGTATGCGGACAATCCGACGATGGCGGCCCTCGTGCTCAACACACCGTTCTCTCTCATCCGCACCATCGACAAACCGATATTCGTCGTGCCCGCATACTACACGCCGGAGGAGCTGGACGCCATCTACACCCCGCTCCATCTGCCGGGCGACAGCCTTGTCGAGAAGCGCAAAAACGTGGTCGTACTCATCGTCGAGAGCTTCGGACGGGAATATATCGGAGGCTACAACAAGTGGTTGGACGGCGGCACCTACAAAGGCTATACGCCGTTTGTGGACTCACTGATGCAGCACAGTGCGACGTGGCTGTATTCCTATTGCAACGGCCGCAAGAGCATCGACGGCATGCCGTCCATACTCTCGAGCATACCGATGTTTGTCGAACCCTTCTTCCTTACGCCCGCGTCGATGAACACGGTCAGCGGCATTGCCGGCGAACTGAAGCACAAAGGATATTATTCGGCGTTCTTTCATGGAGCCGAAAACGGGTCGATGGGATTTCAGGCCTTCGCCCGTGCCACCGGTTTCGACAGCTACTTCGGGCGTACGGAGTATAATGCGGACAAGCGTTTCGACGGCGACAAGGACTTCGACGGCACGTGGGCCATCTGGGACGAGCCGTTCCTGCAGTTCTACGCGCTGAAGATGTCGGAGTTCAAGGAGCCCTTCGTGTCGGCCGTGTTCACCGCTTCGTCGCACAACCCGTACACCATTCCCGAGGAATATAAGGACATTTATCCCGAAGAAGGACTCATCATGCACAAGTGCGTACGTTACACAGACAACGCCTTGCGCCGCTTCTTTGAGACCGCCCGCCGCCAATCGTGGTATGAGAACACGCTCTTCGTGCTGACCTCCGACCACACCAATCTCAGCGACCACGACTACTATCAGACCTCGCTCGGCGGTTTCTGTTCGCCCGTCATATTCTTTGACCCTGCCGGCGACATCACCCCCGGCATGCGTGACGCCATCGCCCAGCAGATAGACATCATGCCGACGGTGCTCGGTCACTTGGGTTACGACCGTCCGTATGTGGCTTTCGGATGCGACCTTTTCAGCACGCCGGCCGAAGAGACGTGGGCGGTCAACTATCAGAACGGCATCTATCAGTATGTGAAGGGGGACTATCTGTTGCAGTTTGACGGCAGCGCGGTCAAGGGATTATACCGCTTCCGTACCGACTTGCTCCTGCAAAACAATCTCGTCGGACAGGCCGTCGCCGAACAGCAACAGATGGAACGCGAACTGAAAGCCGTCATCCAGTCGTACATGACCCGCATGACGGAAGACAAACTGACCGCGGGTGGCGCGTCGAAATAATGGGGTGATGATGGTAATAGCGCGCAAACAGTAGGGACATATTTTTCGCTACGATTTGCGTTTCAAAACACCGGTTTCATTTGGGAAGACGGCTGACATACTGTTGTCACCGTCTTCCCAAGTCGTCATAAATACTTTGCAATATCGCTTTGGCCTTGTCCGTACGTGCGGGTGAGGCCTCGTTTGTCGTGTCCTCTATCGGCCGGTCGTTGTTGATTCCGTAGACGGTGTGTCCCGTGCTGTCCACAAAGGCCACGCCCTCGCGGAAAGAGAATGTCGCAAACGGGTAAGTGTATTCGCGGCTGAACACGTCGCGGCTGAACTCATACCGGCTGTGGTCGATGTGGAGCTGTCCGAGGAGCGTCGCGGCCAGGTCGCTTTGGTTCATCAGCGTGGTCACGAGCCGCGGGTTTCTCACGGCGCCGCCCACCCACAACATCGTGTTGTGATGGTGTTGCTCGTGGGTGATGTCGCCGGGATACTGAAAACCGTGGTCCGGGATGCACACGATGAGCAGGTCGCGCCACATCTCGGTCCGCTTCATGCGCTCGACAAAGCGTCCCAGACAGTCGTCGGTGAACGCGAAAGCGTTGGGTATCTGTTCGTCCAAACGCTTGTATGGCACCTCAAAGGGTTCGTGGCTGCTGAGCGTGAGAAAGCCTACATGCCACGGCGCGTGTCTCTGTGAAGCGACGATGTCGTAGAGACGGTCGAACGTCACGTCGTCGTTTGCGCCCCACGGGTTGTCCTTCTTTTCGCTTTCGGAGAAGTCGACGTCGCTCACTATCGTTCCGTAGCCGCCCGTACGCAGATAGCTCTGCATGTTGGTGAAGTTGATGTCGCCGCCATAGAGGAACGTGCTTTTATAACCGTTGGCGTTGAGGCTGGCCGCGATACATGGCAGCGTGCGGCTCTTCACCGGCAGTTTCATCACCGAGAGGGTAGGGAAAGCGAGATAACCGCTCAGCGCTGCAATCATGCCACGGTCGGTGCGGTAGCTGTTGGAGTAGCAGTTGGAGAACATGACGCCCTCCCGCGCCAGCCGGTTGTAGCAGGGTGTGATGTCAGGCCGTCCGCCGACGGCTTCGACGATCTGTCCGCCGAAGCTCTCCATGAGTATGATGATGATGTTGGGGCGCGTGGTGTTGAGCAGCGACACGGTGTCGGTCGGTGTCGCCGGATAAAGACCGTTGAACAGTGTCGCGCGTCGCTGTTCGTCGAAATAATTGAATTCGTCTGCGTAGTTTTCCGCCTTGCCTACCGAATACAGCAGGCTGAAACATGGGTTGACGGCCGAATGGTTGAGATATTCCTCCTCGCTGAAGTAGACCTTTCCGATGTTTGTCGTTGACTCGCCGAGGCCTCCGCGGATGGATATGGCCAGCGGGACGATGATGGCGACGAGTGCGAGCGTGGTACCTGTATTCTCCTTGGTCTTCCCGATCGGGGCGATGGTCTTTGGCGTCACCGCCCGCATGCAGGCGAAGAGCACGCCGGCGTAGAGCAGCGTGACCGCCACGCGCAGCACGACATAGCCCGTCGAAACACTTGCCAGTGCCTCCTCGGGGGAGTCCGTATAATAGAATATGGTGGCGTCGAGCTTGAACTTCCAGAATGGATACAGCGATGTGTCGACGACAAAACATATCGCCGTGACTACGGCTATCACAATATAATAAGGTGTCAGCCATCGGCGCAGCCGCACACCGACATGCAGCCAGCATGTCGCCATGACCGCGAGCAGGGGCAGGGATATGAGATAGCCCGTGACGGGAATGTCGAGCAGCAGCCCGTGGAGCATGACGTCGAGCGCGTCGCCCATGCCGTAAGTGGAGTTTTCGGGTGCGGTGGCCAGCATGAACATCGGCTTCTGGAGGACAAAAGACACTACCAGCAGTATGTACAGTCTGACGAGATATGTTATCCTTGTTTTCATTATCTTATGGTTTGGTTTATTTGCGGCCGGATTTCAACCGGAGCATCAGCAGCACGAAGTAAAGCCGTGGCAACAGCCGCAGTCTGTCGACGGGGCCGTCGAGTTCCTTGATGATGGCGACATTCTGTCGGATGCCGTCTGCACGGCGTGTGTTGGAGATGCCTCCCGTGTCAAAGAGGGCCACGGGGAAGTCGAGCCGGAGAAACGTGCGGCCCTCTTTCCACATCTGCTTGAAGAACTTGAAGTCGGCCGACATCGTGTATCGTGTGTCGAACGGCTGTCGTCGCAGACATTCCGTCCTCACTAACGAACTCTGATGACAGAAGAACATGCGGTGGGCGTTGTGGGCCGGTTCGGCTGGTTTGACATACGGCAGCCCGTCGCGGCCGGTCTTGACAACGTCACCGTAGATGATGTCAGCGTCGCGATTGGAGCTGAAGACGCGCGAGAGGGTGTCGGTCGCGGCAAACTCGTCGCCGGCGTTCATGAAGATGCAATATTCTCCCGCGGCCATCGCGACACCCTTGTTCATCGCGTCATATATGCCCCCGTCCAGTTCCGACACGCTCTTGTCCACCACGTCGCCCATGTCTCTGAGGACGTCCGCCGTCCTGTCCGTCGACGCGCCGTCGACGACGACGACCTCCATGTCCGTGTAGTCCTGCCGCGCGACGTTCCGCAATGTCTTTTCGAGTGCGTCCGCCACATTCCGGCACACGGTGATCACGCTGACTTTCGGGGTTTTTGCCATATCAAATAGAGAGTATTGTTTCAACGTTGCAAAGATACAATAATTTAGACAGAGGGACAAAAATTCAATACAGATACGGTGCTTTTTTGATACTGAGACACCAACTAAATAATCAACAAGCACCGTGCGCCATAGGCTTCTCAGTAACAAATTCGCTTTTCTTTCGTTTATGAAACGGATTTGTTGTATCTTTGCATAACATACAACAAACAATTGTATATATGAGAAAACCACGTCGCATCTCCATCCAGACGATAGAAGAGAACAGCACATCATACGCCATCTACAAGGCCCGCAGGGATGTCGACCGCATCGTCGCATCATGCGGTTATGAGCCGCTTGTCTTCGGAAGCCGCTCTCCCATCGGACTCTATCGCGTCATGAAGCGTCACTACGACATCGGCAGTCTGAAGTGGCGGATACGGCGCGACGACACGGTCTTCTTTCAGTTCCCGTGGATACACAACAACAAGCGCGAGTTTTACGCCAACCTCTTCGCCTCCGGCGCCAAGGTGAGTTGCATCATCCACGACATCGACTCTCTGCGCACAAGCGACAGCAAGCTGGCGACGCAAGAGATGGACGTGCTCCGGCGCTGCGACATGGTCATAGCCCACACTCCCGCCATGAAGCGCTGGCTCGTCGGGCAGGGGGTCGACGAACGGCGGATAGAGGTGCTCAACGTGTTCGGCTATATCACCGACATACCCATGAGGGAGGGGGTAGACCCGGGTGACATGACAATCGTCTTTGCCGGTAATATGGCCAAAAGTCCGTTTGTCAAGCAGCTGGACAAGGTAGCCGGCGACAACGTGAGATTTCACATCTACGGCAATGTCACCGACGACTTCCGGGACAGCGATAGTGTCATCTACAAGGGCAGCTTCTCTCCGGAACATCCGGAGGTGAAGGAAGGCAACTGGGGACTCGTTTGGGACGGTGACCGCACGGACACCTGCAACGGACTCATCGGCAACTATCTCCGCTACAACTCATCCCACAAGATAGCGCTCTATCTTGCACTTGGTCTGCCGGTAATCGTCTGGAGCGAGTCGTCGCTCCGAGACTTCATCGTCGGCAACGGTCTCGGCATCGCGGTCGACTCGCTCGACCGGATAGCGAAGACCATCGCGGGACTGTCCGACGAAGAGCGACGGACGATGGTGGAGCGCGTCAGAGACTTTGCGCAGACGGTCAGAAGCGGCGACACGATACGCAGGATTGTCGCCCGGAACAACTGACAACAGAAAGATACAACATCACGACAACATCATGGCAAACTATAACATCAGGGAGTTGCAGCTCCACATCAAAGACATGCTCCTCGCCTTCCATAAGATATGCGAGGAACACGATTTGCACTATTACATGCTGTTCGGGACAATGCTTGGAGCCGTGCGCCACAAGGGATTTATCCCGTGGGACGACGACATCGACGTGGGACTGCCCCGTCCGGAGTACGAACTGCTCATCAAGCATGCCAAGGAGTGGTTTCCCGAGCCATACGAGTTCATCTGTCATGAGACCGACGAGCGTTTTCTCGGCGGCATAGGCAAGATGCAGGATGCGAGCACGACGCTGATAGAGCGCAGCCACGTCAGATATGTCGGCGGGGTATATATCGACATATTCCCGTTGGACGGCATATCGGCATCACCCATTGCACAGCGCATACAGTACTTGCGGTATGAATACTACAAAAAGGTCATATACTTCCTCCTGCGCGACCCGTTCAAACACGGTCACGGCCCAAGTTCTTGGCTGCCGCGGCTGGTTCAGGCGGTCTATTCGGACAAGGGCGCGATGAGACGGTTCAAGAAAGTGATGACCCGCTACCCCTACGATAGGAGCACCTGGGTGAGCGCACTCAACGACGGCATGACGAGCGTGATGCCCAAGTCCGTGATAGGGCGCCCGACACCGATAGAGTTTGAGGGAGAGACGGTCATGGGCGTGGAGCAACCGGACGAATATCTGACGAGAGAGTTTGGTGACTACATGCAGATACCCAAAGAGGAAAACCGCGTAAGCCACAACTTCCACTACCTGAACCTCAAACAGCCCTACAGGGAGTATCTGAAAGAGAAAGGAGCAAAGGAATGAACAACAGCAACGACAGAATCTCGGTCGTCATCAACACCTACAACGCGGAGGAACATCTGCGCGAAGTGCTGGAGGCCGTGAAAGACTTTGACGAGACGGTAGTGTGCGACATGGAGAGCACTGACTCGACGAGAGAGATAGCCACAGAATACGGTTGCCGGATCGTGACGTTCCCGAAGGCGGACCACAAGAGCGCCGAACCGGCACGCACCTTCGCCATCCAAAGCGCATCGTCACCGTGGGTGCTTGTGGTCGACGCAGATGAAATTATACCGGGCGCACTGCGAGAATATCTGTATCGGCGCATCAAGGATGCGGACTGTCCACAAGGCTTGTTTATCCCGCGGCAGGGCATGTTCATGTCACAAGTGATGCACCTCTCATACCCGGACTATCAACTGCGGTTCTTCGTTCGCGAAGGTACGGTGTGGCCGCCATACGTCCACACATTTCCCGTGGTCAAAGGCCGCGTGGAAAAGATACCGCGCAGACGCCACGATCTGGCCATGATGCATCTGGCCAATGACTCCATACACAGCATACTCCACAAGACAAACGAATATACCGACAACGAAGCAATAAAGAAAGCGGGAAAAGACTACGGCCTCGTGGCGCTGATATGCCGCCCGGCCTTCAGGTTTTTCAAGTCCTACATACTGAAAGGGGCGTGGCGCGACGGCCGTGCCGGACTGATAAAAGCCGGACTGAACAGTTTCTATCAGTTTGTTGTGGTTGCAAAAATGATGGAAAACAAACGCAACGGGAAATAAAAGAATAGTCCTGTGACCGGTCGGTTGCAGGACTATTCTTTTATTTCAGCTACATATTTTTAATCTGCTCCTTGAGCCACGACGAGGAGATGCCTTCGGTGCGTGGCAGAACGACAACCTCTTTACCGTTGTCGCGACACCACTGTATGGCTTTTAGGAAACCCTCGTGGTTTTGGTCCGGACCGACGACAAATACATCGAAACTGACGTCATGGACAATGTCACTGACGTCACTATAAGGCACCACAGCATCGACAAATCGCACGGCCTTGACCATATACATCCGCTCTTCGGTCGAATAGACAAGGTTTGCCCCGGGCTTGAATTTGGTCACAACTTCCGACTCCTGGATGGCGACCGTGAGATGATCGCCCAATTTGCGGGCACGACGGAACAAATGGACATGACCTATGTGAAGCAGATCGTAGACTCCGACAGTAAAAACTCTCTTCATGGCTGTCACTTGAATATTTTGTTAGGAAACAGGCGGTTGGCAAGATTGACAAGACGACGGTTCATCTTCGGCTTCTTTATGCGGAGAGGCAATCGGGAACAGGCCTCTGTGTCGATATGTCCGATCTCATCATCAACAGTCCAGCCGTTGACATGAGATCGTACGAGAAAGTCGGAGATATAGGCCGTCCAGCCATCCTTGTTGCCCCAGTAGTGGCCCACCCACGGTGTGGCGGGATGCAACGTGAGGTGTTCGGCCATCGCAACAGAAAACGAATATTGCTCGGCGATAAAGCAGATGCCGTCCGTCCGCAATATCATGTTGCACAGATCCAATGCCAACGGCAACACGTCGTTGAGCTTTTCTTTTGGTATGCCAATCACACCGGAATTCCACATGTTGTGCTTCATGGACAGGCGGGAGCCGGTGTCGCCGATGTTCATGCCCTTGATGACATTCCACATCCGCAGCGACTTGCCCTTCATCTGCGAGGGATGGCCTTCGTCGTTGTACATCACGCCCTGGCCGTTGTCAAGCAAAGCCCTTATCTCGTCCATCTTGCAATAGAAGCATGTGTCGCAGTCGATGAAGAGCAGATGTTTGTCGGGGTTGGCTTTAGCGCTCTCCATCACCGCCTTTATCTTCACGAGGAATATGTATCCCGTACCTTCAATCATGTTGTCAATATCCTCTTTACTAAGGACGACGAAACGGATGTGATGCTTCAACCGCTTGTAATACTCGGGATGGTCGGTATAGATGGTCACGGTGTCGTCTTCATTCTTATACTTCAATATGGTAAGAATGGCGAAGTAGGTCTGTATGTGGAGTGCGGTGTTGTTGCCGAAGCAAAGTAGCAGTATGTTCATGGCGTTTCGTTTGTTATGCGATATTGTGCGTTATGTTATGTAAAGATGGTGAAGCGGATGTGTGATTTGCGTGCTGTCTATCGTAAGAAGCTCCTCGTTATTCGATACGTCTGAAGAGCGTGTCGAAGTCACGGAACACGATGGCATCGGCGGCGGGCGTCTTGTCGTAAATCCACATCAGCGGACGGTCGTGATACATGGCCGCAACGAGGGAGAATGTGCTCGGCGCTCCCATGATATAGTCGCATTCGGAGAGCAGACATAGGTCTTCGGCGGGATTTCCGGCGGGGAAAAAGAGATGTGTTGCCGGCAGGGCGTCGGTGTAGACGGCATGGTCTAAGTCAGGGTCGTTGCCGCAAATGAACACGTTGATGTTGCGTCCGGGATGTGCCTCCGCAAAGTGACGGATATATCCGATATATGTGGCGTCGTCGAAATAGTAGCGCCCTCCCTTCCATGTCTTGTAGTCGCCGCGGCGTATGTGCACGCCGAGATTCAGGTCTCCCGTCGCCGTCGTGGCGCCGAGATATGACCTCGTCTTGTCAAGTATGTTCTTTTTGAACGCAAAGAGGTCCAAAACCTCCTGCTTGTATTTCAGGAACAGGTCGTAGAAACGCACATACCAACCTTCCAACAGGACATTACCGGCGGCCTCGAGTCGTCTCTCCTTGTCTGTCGTATCCTCGTCCGTGTGGTGAAAACTCACAACAGGCATGAGTCCCCACTTCGCCATGTATTTGGCAAAGATGTAAGTGAAGAAATTGTGGTAGCGGGTGGAGCAAATGTGGAAGTATTGATATTTGTAGCAAAAACGCATCGACACGCTCTTACGTTCATGCTCGCGTGCCCAGGCGTAAGCATGTCCGTATTGCAGTATGTTGTTGCACATTCGCCCTTTGTCCCTTACAAATATCATATTAATTGTTTTTCGTTACAAAATTAATCTTTTCCCACAATAAAACAGACAAAAACACGGATAACTTTTGAATTATCAATCAATATTGTTATTAGAATCTGCTTAACAAGAACAAAGCTTTTGTGATAAATCCTTTGATGGGATTGAGGATGTATCTTTCTACGACATCAAGATATAACGCTTGTGTGGGGTTCGTACTTCTGCGTCCTTGTGAAGATATTCTTGACGCCACGACAGCCTGCCCGCCAGCATGTATTTTCTCCATCTTCTCGGGTATCAGGCTGTATTGCAACAGATTGTCTGATGTACACACACATGCCGTAAGCACAGACTGGTCGTGCCTGTGTTCCTTGAAACACTTGTCCTCATTGCCTCTTTCCTCCTCTTCGACGTCCGTGAAAAGAGACGGATGCGACTTGGCCGCTTCAAACCACCGGTCCACGACATCGTTATCTGCCGTCTTCTTTATTATAATGAAAGTGGCTTGGATTTGATTTGCGTGCTTCCAAAGATTGTTTCGCGTGTGAAATAAGTCGAAAACTTCTTTCTTGCACCACTTCTGGCTTTTCCCGCAAGCAATGAAGAAGATACCTCTTTTGCTTCTCAAACGATTGAAATAACGAAACCAGTCCTTGCTTTTCTGTACGGTGCATCCAGCATCCACATATACGATAATGTCTCCGTCGTTGGCATTATCAAGTGTGTCCTTTATTATATATGGTTTCCAAAGCCAATATCCACCGCCTCTTTTGTATTTTGTCGTGTACCCTTTGAAAGGTTCGGGCAAGTTATCCGGGGTATATATTATTATCTCGTCAAATATCCCGGTGGCCTCAGCTTCGGCTTTTATCCGCTGAAGCGAGTCTTCATAATTATGATCACCATACGTGATAAATATTCTTTTCATAATTATTAAAGCCTGCTGAGCATCCACTTTTGCTCTTCCGGGGTATATAATCTGTTAAACTCTTCCCGCGTGCGTTTCCATCTGTTGTGACTCCACAGCCAATATTGCGGTGTCCTGTTGATGGTCTCTTCCAGTAGTCTGAAATACTCTTTGGTTATGAAGAACTTGGTGTCTTCAGCTTCGGGAACGTCTATTCTTCTTACGATGCACTTGTAATATCCTCTTTTGGGGCGTATGATATCGCCATAATAGACTTTGGCTTTTGTGCGGGAACTTATCTTTTCCGCTCCCGTAAACACAGGAGTATCGTGGTTCAGGAAGTCAACCCAACAGTGAACATTGTGCAGTCCAGGGACTTGGTCTGCGATATATCCCACAATGTTTATCTTGTTGCTTCTCTTCCATGATACAATGGTTCTGAAACTTTTGTCCATTTCAATGCTTTTCGCACCGAAACGGCTTCTTAATTTCAGAAAGAGGGAGTCCATACGTTTGTTTTCGATAGGATGATATATCTGTGCGCATATTCCATTTTTGACGTGAAGGGGCAACGATGTTATCCATTCCCAGTTGCAGTAATGTCCAAGATACATCGAGCACGTCTCACCGTTGTCGAAGTCCTGTTGGATCATGTCCACTCCCTCAAACGTCATTCTCTTCATCATCTGCTTCTTGCTCATGGTGAACAGCTTGATTGTCTCCACGATATAGTCGCAGAACCATGAGTAGAAGTCTTTCTCTATTCTTATTATTTCGTGCTCGCTTTTTTCGGGAAAGGAGTCTGTGAGGTTTTTGCGCACCAATGGCCGACGGTATCTCACCACATAATATATCAGATAGAACAGTCCATCCGAAACTACATAAAGTATTCTCAGCGGCAGCAATGATAACAGATACCAAATGCCAAAAACTGTATAATAAAATACTTTCTTCATTTCATGACTGCTATTAGAGGGTCCTTTATCTGATTTCGCCGTCTACACTTTCTGCATGTCGTTCAGCTTCTTGTAATATCCGTCCAGAGCGATGAGCTCCTCGTGGGTTCCTCGTTCGACAATCTGGCCTTCATGGATGACGCATATTTCGTCGGCGCTGTGGATAGTGGAGAGACGATGGGCGATGGCTACGGTGGTGCGGGTCTTCATCAGTCGTTCGAGAGCTTCCTGCACCAAACGCTCACTTTCGGTGTCGAGGGCCGATGTCGCCTCGTCGAGGATGAGGATGGGCGGGTTCTTCAGGATGGCGCGGGCGATGCTGACGCGCTGCCGTTGTCCACCGGAGAGGCGTCCGCCGCGGTCTCCGATGCCGGTGTCAAACTTATATTCGGACTCCATAATGAAGTCGTAGGCGTTGGCTATCTTTGCCGCTTCCTCTATCTGCTCCTGCGTGGCGTTGTCCACACCAAACGAGATATTGTTCCGGAAGGAGTCGTTGAAGAGTATGGCTTCCTGGTTGACGTTGCCGATGAGCTGTCGCAGGTCATGTATGCCGAGGTCTTTGACGTTGACGCCGTCGATGAGCACTTCACCCTCCTGCACGTCATAGTAGCGCGGGATGAGGTCCACCATTGTCGATTTTCCGCCGCCGCTCTGTCCCACGAGAGCCACGGTCTTGCCCTTTTCGATGGTCAGGTTGATGTTGCGGAGCACCCAGCGTGTGCGTGACGGGTCTTCGGGGTGATAGTTGTATGCGAACGACACGTTACGGAACTCTATCTGATGTTTGAACTCCGGCATGTGCACCGGATTTTCCGGTTCTTTGATTGGATTTTCGGCCTTGAGTATCTTGTTGACACGGTCCATTGAGGCAAGTCCGCGCGGAATGTTGTAGCTGGCCTTGACGAACTCTTTGAGCGGGTTGATGATGCTGTAGAGTATGACGAGATAGTAGATAAATGTCGGGCCGGAGATGGTCGACTTGTTGAGCACGAGTATTCCGCCGAACCACAGGACAATCACGATGAGCACTGTTCCGAGGAATTCGCTCATAGGGTGGGCCAGTTGGATGCGGATGGTCATATTCTTGAGAGTGTCGCGGTGGAGGTTGTTTATGTGGTTGAAACGCTTGTTCATCTTATCCTCAGCGCAAAAAGCCTTGATGATACGCAATCCGCCGAGGGTCTCTTCGACCTGACTGATAGTGTCACTCCAGAGTGCCTGTACGTTGAGTGACTGTGCTTTGAGTTTGCGGCTGATGACGCCCATGAGCCATCCCATGAACGGCACGACGATGAGTGTGAAGAGCGTGAGTTCCCAACTGATGAAGAAGAGTGTCACGACATAGCTGACGATGAGTATCGGGTTCTTGAACAACATGTCGAGTGACGACATGATGGAGCCTTCGATTTCGTTGACGTCACCGGTGATGCGGGCGATGATGTCTCCCTTGCGCTCTTCGGTGAAGAAGCTCAGCGGGAGTGCCGTGATCTTGAAGTAGATCATGTTGCGGATATCGCGCACGATGCCGGTGCGTATTGGTACGACAAAGGCCGACGCTCCGAAATAGAGTCCTGTCTTGATCATCGTCGTCAGACAGAGGAACATACCGATGGCAAAAAGTGCCGTGACGGCTCCCCAGTTGTCTATCATCTGACAGACATAGTAGTTAAGGTTGTTGAACGCCCAGTCCTTGAAATTGCCGTCACCCCAGGCCATAGGGCTGGTGACGCGCTTCTCTTCTATCTTGAAGAGAATTTGGAGGATTGGTATCAGCGCGGCAAACGAGAATATGTTCATTGCCGCTGACAGGATGTTGCATGCTATGGATGCAACGAGGAATTTCTTGTATGGCGGCAGGAAGCGCCACATTATCTTTAAAAATTCTTTCAGCATTTTCTTTTTTCAGGAGTTAACGGTGTTATCGTGAGGCAAAGCCGCTCAGGAGTTAAAGACCATTCTTCACTTTTCGTTTTTCACTCTTCATTTTTTATTACTTCCCCGAACAGCGTTGCACTGGTGCTGTCGGTTATTCTCACGCGCACGGTCTGTCCGACGTGACAGTTGCCTTTGTCAAATACGACCATCTTGTTCTGTTCGGTCCGTCCGCACATCTGTTCCTTTGAGCGCTTGCTGTATCCCTCAACGAGCACGTCAAACTCGCGCCCCACGTCGCGTCTGTTGGCTTCGGCGGAGAGTTCGGTCTGAAGGTGTATCATCTCGTTCAGGCGTCTTATCTTCACGTCCTCAGGAACATCGTCGGGCAGATGTTTCGACGCATACGTGCCCGGCCGCTCGCTATATTTGAACATGAAAGCCGAGTCATATCCCACCTCTCTCATCAGTGAGAGTGACATCCGGTGGTCTTCTTCCGTCTCACTGTGGTAGCCGACGAATATGTCTGTCGTGATGGCACAATCGGGGATAATCCGTCTTATGGCGGCCACGCGATCGAGATACCACTCGCGGGTGTACTTGCGGTTCATCAGCTTCAGTATTCTGTCACTTCCGCTCTGCACCGGCAGGTGTATGTGCCGGCACACGTTGGGCTCTTCGGCTATGACGCGGAGTGTCTCGTTGCTCATGTCCTTGGGGTGGCTTGTGGTGAAGCGCACGCGCATTTCGGGGACGGTACGGGCTACGAGGCGCAGCAAATAGGCGAAGTCGAGGTCGCGACCCCCCTTGGTCCGGCCCCCCTCAGTCCCCCCAAGGGGGGAAGAACTGGCGCCGTTTGCAACCGAGCTGGTGTTATGCACAAATGCGCCGACATTATTCTGATTTGTTTCTATATTATTTTCCGCCACGTCCGAAGCCGCAGGTCTCTCCCCCTTGGGGGAGCCGGAGGGGGCCGGAGTGGCTTCGTGAGCCGGAACCCTATACGAATTGACATTCTGCCCCAGCAGTGTCACCTCCTTATATCCGCGGTCGCGGAGGTCGCGCACCTCGCGCAGTATGCTTTCGACGTCGCGGCTGCGTTCGCGTCCGCGTGTGTACGGTACAATGCAATAGTGGCAGAAGTTGTTGCATCCTCTCATGATGCTCACAAATCCTCCCGTCCTTGCTCCGTGCAGCCGTTGCGGGACGACGTCGCGATAGGTTTCCGTCGTCGAGAGTTCGATATTGATTGCCTTGTGGCCCGTCTCTACCTGTGCTATCAGGTCCGGCAGGGACATATAGGCGTCCGGTCCGGCCACGAGGTCGGCGCCGTGACGGTCCAACAGTTCTTCGCGCACACGCTCGGCCATACATCCGAGCACACCGACGATGAGCCGGCGGCCCTTGCGTCGTTCGGCGTTGAGCGACTCGAGGCGGTGGATGATCTTCTGCTCGGCGTTATCGCGCACCGAGCATGTGTTCAGCAGCACGGCGTCAGCGTCGGCTTCGTCCTCGCAGAGGTCATAGCCGGCCATTTTCATCACCGAGGCCACGACCTCCGAGTCAGCCACATTCATCTGGCATCCGTAGGTCTCGATAAACAGTTTTTTCATCCTTGATATTATATATATGCGCTGCAAAGTTAACTTATTTTGAGTGTATGGCAAAATAAACGGGGAAAAAATACGTCTGTGGCGGTTTTGTAACTTCGGTCCGGGTCCGCCCGTGTATTTGATTGCGGCGTTCCATCGAGTTGAGGTCGCCGTCCGTCCTTTAGTGCGGCTGTTGTCTATTTCCGTCCGTTCTTCTTCCGTCGGTCATTCCGGATTTTGATTACTGTAATGATGACGCTGGCGACGGTTGTGATGGTGTTTGTGACAACCAATGGTATGTTTTCGAGAATCAATCCTTGGATGACAAAGAACATACTTCCAGCACCGAGAGCGAGGAATGTCGGCATGGCTATGCCGTCGGTATCCTGCGTGCGGATGGTGTGATAGGCCTGTGGCAGATAGCCGCAGACCATACAGAGGGCTGCGATGGAGCCGATGATATTTGCTGCAAATTCGTTCATAGACTGCAAATCTACGAATATTTTCCTGTCCGTGCAATATTTCCGGATATAAAATTCCGAACCGCCACAAAAAGACAGTGAGGGGTGTGGCTTATGGAAAAAAACTTTATACCTTTGCAGCTATGTGAAGATGTGCGACACACGGGGATATATTTCTCATGGTGTAGTGCAACGACTGTATAAGAATGAAAACGACACAACATCTGTTGTATGCCGAAGACATGTATATTAATATATAATATGTATAGATGCGCCGTCATGATTGTTGTCGCATTTGGTTTCGTCGGATGCCGCAATGAAGGCAAGGGTGTGGCGGCGGACGAAGCCGACAACGTGCCGGAGCGGTTTGACATCGAAACGATCAACGCCTATACCCCTGTCAAGAATCAAGGTCGTGCGCCTCTTTGCTGGGCTTACGCAATGCTCTCGGCCATCGAGACGGAGCACATCATGCGTGGCGACTCTGTCCACTTGTCGGTCAAATATGCTGCCCGTGCATTGGCTGAAGACAATTTCCGTCGGGCCTATTTCACCTGCGGCCTCAGTCCTCACACTATGCGTGCCACGGCCCAGACCCTGCTCGACGTCATCGCCCGCCACGGGCTGGTGGCATACGATGCCTACCGTGATGCCGAAGATGCTGATTACGGCGTGCTGATGGAGAAGCTGCGCCGCACGGCCCGTAAGGCTGTCAACACCCGTCTGCCGCTCCGTCGTGCCGAGGAGCTGGCGTCCGCTGTCATCGACGAGACACTTGGCGCCAGTCCGCGCCACGTCTTCATGCTCGGCGCCCGATATACGCCCGGGGAGTTTGCCCGCAGCGTCTGTGCGCCGGGAGAGTATATCGCCCTTACCAGTTTTACCCACCATCCTTTCTACGAAACATTCCCGCTGGAGGTTCCCGACAATTGGGCGCAGTCCGAGATGCTCAATGTGCCCGTCGACACGCTCATGGCCCGCATGGAACGGGCCGTGCGCCGCGGTCGCGGAGTGTGCTGGGAGGGTGACACGAGCGAGGCTGGATTTTCCTTCGGCCGCGGTACGGCCAGCCTTCCGGCCGGTACGGATGTCTCTCAAGCGGCCCGCCAACAGGCTTTCGAGTGTCATGAGACCACCGACGACCACTGTATGGCCGTCGTCGGACTGGCCCGTGACAAGGCCGGACGGCTGTGGTTCATAATGAAAAACTCGTGGGGAACGGCCAATCCCTACGGCGGACTGATGTATGTTTCCGGCGATTACGTGCGCCTGAAGACCGTCGCAGTATTTATGCCGCGGTCGGCTTGGGAGGACAGGCGATGAGAACGGTGCTCTTGTCATGCTGTATGTTCGGCCTCACGACCGTTGCCGCGCAGGAGGAATTCTCTCTTGAGCGGCGTTCCGACAGCCTCTATGTCGTCCGGTTGGGCAGCGACGGCTGGACACTGCCCTTTCCCGTCTACCGTTTTCAGACGGCCGATGTCGACGGCGACGGCTCGACAGACGCCATTGTCGGCGTCACAAAGACCACGCGCTATGACCCGGAGCTGCGCCGCCGCGTCTTCATCTTCAAGAACTACCGCGGCCACGTCCGGCCGCTTTGGCTCGGCTCGCGCCTCGGCCAGCCCGTCGCCGATTTCCGCTTCCTGCCCTCGCGCGGCGTCCTGCGCGTTATGGAGCACGAGCGCAGCGGCCTATTCCTCGTCGCCGACTACCGCTGGTGCTCCTTCGGAATGGAGTTTGTCAGCTACCTCGGCCGCGAGATGACGGAGGAAGAAGCGCGCCGCAAGGTCTTCGGGGCAGATGCCGAGGACTCTCAAAAGTAAAACAGCTAAGGTAGCTATGATAGCCATAATAGCTAAAGTAGCTATAATAGCTATCACAACCATCAACATAATCCCACAATCCATGCTTACCTCAAGAATCAAGACCCTCATTGCGGCAGCCCTCATCGCGCTGGCCGCCCATTCCCAGAACAACCCGAAGACCCCGGCGCCGTTCATCCCCGTGGGCAGCGCCATTGATGTGGAGAGCCTCAACCGCAAGATAGACACCTCGATGGACATCTCCCGCCTCAGCCTTTCCGACCTCCGCATACTCCGCAACGCCTTCGCCGCCCGTCAAGGCTATTGCTTCGAAGACTACGCCATGCGCGCGATATTCAGCCGGACGACATGGTATGACAGTCTGTTGTGGGAGCGGATGGACGGCCCGCTCTACGACCAACCGCTGAAATACACCCCGCGTGAGACCGCCTTCATTGAGCGCATCAGGAAGCGCGAGGCCGAGCTGCGCACCTGCAACTTCACCGCCCCCGACGGCGGACGGGTCAACACCGACAACATCGTCAACACGTTCCAGCTCGAAGAGCTCTCGCCCTCGCTCTACCGGCGGCTCTCGCGCGACGGATTCGCCATCGTTCCGCGGCAGGGCGCACAGCTCTTCCACTGCTACGAGAACAACGACTACCACGATTTTCCCAGTTTCATCACCACCGACCTCCATCTTCAGATGGTCCATATCTATTTCTCCGCCGTCCTTCAGGAACTGGAGAAGCGGCAACTGAAACGCAAGATCGACGTCATCGTCAGCGGACTCCACGATGAGATTGCCTCCACCATCGTCACCACGGCTGACGAGACGGCCCAGAAAGCCGCCGACTATGCTATGGCGTGGCTCGCCATTGCCGGCCGGCTGTCGGGCAACGACAAGCTCAGCGTGCCCGCAAATTACAGCCGTGACATCACCGAAGAGGTGGAACGGGTGATGGCTGGCAGCGACGACTTCTCGCCGTTCCTCGGCTATACGGACGTCTACTTCATGTACAGCCTTTTCAAACCGCGCGGCAACTACAGCCGCACACCGGCCATGCAACGGTATTTCCGGACGCTGATGTGGATTCAGCATGCGCCGTTCTGCACGTCGGACCGCGACCGTCTGCGCAGCCTCGTGCTCATGGCCGACGCCCTCAACACGGACAGTGGTGTGCGCCGGCTGCTTGGCAGCGTCACCGACGTCCTGTCGCTGCTCGTGGGCCAGCCCGACGGGCTTTCGCTGCTCGACGTGGCGGACATACTTAGGGAGGACGGCTATGATGTGATGAGGCTCATGAAGGACAACCGAAGCCTTGCCCGGCTGGCCCGCCGTCTCGACACGGAGAGCCTGCGGCGGATGCGCATACGGCCCAAGGAGGAACTGTCGTGCCGCGAGAAGATCTGTCTCATGCCCCAGCGCTATCTCTACGACAGCGAGGTGCTTCAGGAACTGGTCGACGTCGTGACGCAGCCGGAGACCCTGCGCGGATGCCCCAAGGGCCTCGACGTCATGGCGGCCTTCGGTTCTCAGATCGCCCGGAGGATTCTTTTAGACGACTACCGTGAGCAGGAGCGGTGGCCACTGTATACAAGCAAGCTGGACTCCGTCACGGCGCTGATGCCGCTGCTGAGCCGCGACACGACGGTATATAACCGCTGGATGGATGCCCTGACGGCCATGCAGCAGTGGAGCGACCCGCGACAGCCTTACTTCATGACCACGCCGCAGTGGGCGAAGAAGAACCTCAACACGTCGTTAGCCTCATGGACGGAACTGAAACACGACGTCATGCTCTATGCCAAGCAGCCTATGGCGGCCGAGTGCGGCGGCGTCATTCCCGACCCTGTCGTCGTGGGCTATGTAGAACCGAACGTCGGTTACTGGCGCCGTGCGCTCTCATTAGTGCGGCATGTGGAGACGGTCCTGCGCCGCCACAACATGATGACGCCGCGTCTGGCCACGCTGACGGAGCAGGTGGAGGAGCAGACGGCTTTCCTTCTTGACATTTCGGAGAAGGAGCTGGACGGCCGGAAGCTGACAGCGGAAGAGTTCCGGAGCATCGAGAAACTGGGCAGCACGTACGAATGGCTGACGCTCGACATCATGAAGGAGAAGGCGTCGGAGAGCGGCATGGTCTGGGAGGACGTCCAAGGACCGGACAAGCGGGTGGCCGTGGTGGCCGATGTCTATACGGCCAACGCCTCTAACAATCCCGACCGCGGCATCCTCCACGAGGCCGTGGGTACGGTCGACGACATCTTCGTGGTCGTCGAAATCAACGGACTGCTCCATCTGACGCGCGGCGCCGTCTTCTCCTACCGCGAGTTCCGTCTGCCGCCGGGCAACCGCCTGACCGACGAGCAGTGGCAGAAGATGCTCGACGCCAGCCCGCGCTACGGCGTGCCGGAGTGGATGGAGGAGATAACACTGCCCGACTCTGTGCCGGCGGACAACGAACTGATATTTTATAGTTCGGGATGTTAGGTATGTTGCAACAATTAGTTTATATTTTGAACACGGAGACACGGAGACACAGAGTTATATTGTCCTTTGTGTCTCCGTGTCTCTGTGTTCAAAAAACTTATTATAAAGTAATGTTAGATGTTAAATGTTAGGTGTCAGATGTTATTCCGATACGTGATGAAGACGACGCTCATCTTTATAATAATGTCGCTTCTTCCGTCGTGCGCGTCGGCGGCGCTTCCCGCCGACACCATTGACATCCTCTTCACGGGCGACGTCATGCTCGGCCGCGACGTGGACAGGGTGATAAGACACAGCGGCGCCGACGCCCTGTTCACACCCTCGATAGACTCCCTGTTCGCCTCGGCCGACGCCGTGGTGGCCAATCTGGAGTGTCCCGCGACCGACATCGAGAGCCCCCTGAACAAGCGTTTCGTCTTCCGTGCCCGTCCCGACGTGCTGCCCGTTCTGCGGCGCCACGGCGTGACCCACCTCAATCTGGCCAACAACCACAGCATCGACCAGGGCCGCCGCGGACTGACCGACACCTACCGCAACATCATCTACGCCGGAATGACGCCCCTCGGCTATGGTGAAAACGCGGCCGAGGCCGCCCGCCCGCAGCTGATAGCGTTGTCGCCGCGCCCCGTCTACATGCTCCCGTCGCTGCTTGTCATGTCCGAAAACTATGTCTCGATGGCCTCCCGGCCGGGCGTATGCGAGTCGGCCGTCGACGTCCTGTGCGACACAATCGCTGCCCTGCGCCGCCGTTGTCCCACGGCCTGTATCATCGTCAGCCTCCATTGGGGCACGGAGCACACGCTCCACCCCACGCTCCCCCAGCGTGCCGACGCCCGCCGCCTCATTGACGCCGGTGCCGACGCCGTCGTCGGCCATCACTCCCACACGGCTCAGGACGTTGAAGTCTACCGCGGCCGCCCCATCTTTTACAGTCTCGGCAACTTCATCTTCGACCTCGACCGTCCGCTCAACCGCCGTGCCCTTGTCGCCCGGCTGACCGTAACGCCGTCGGATGTCCTTTTCCGCGCTATCCCGATTGAGATAGACCGCTGCCGTCCGTCGGTCACGGAGGCGTCGGAGCACCCCCGGCAGAGCCTCCCGGAGTGATAAAAACGCCCTTTTCATGCTCTCTGTCAGATTTTTCCATTATCTTTGCACCCGTTAAAGAGATAATAATAAAGCACTTATGGAACAGACATTGCTTATATATAACACGCTCAGCCGCCGCAAGGAGGCTTTTGAGCCCGTCCATGCGCCCAATGTGGGCATGTATGTTTGCGGTCCGACCGTCTATGGCGACCCCCATCTGGGACACGCCCGTCCCGCCATCACCTTCGATCTCGTTTTCCGCTACCTGCGCCATCTCGGTTACAAGGTGCGCTACGTGCGCAACATCACCGACGTCGGCCACCTCGAGCACGACGCTGACGACGGCGACGACAAGATTGCAAAGAAGGCCCGTCTCGAGCAACTCGAACCGATGGAGATTGCCCAGTACTACACCAACCGCTATCACGCGGCGATGGACGCCCTCGGGGTGTTGCCTCCGAGCATCGAACCCCATGCCACGGGACACATCATCGAGCAGCAGCAGCTCGTACAGCAGATACTCGACAACGGTTATGCCTACGAGAGCAACGGTTCCATCTATTTTGACATAGAGAAGTACAACCGCGACCATAAGTACGGCATACTCTCCGGACGCAATCTCGACGACGTCATCAACGCCAGCCGCGAGCTTGACGGCGTGGGCGAGAAGCGCAATCAGGTCGACTTCGCACTGTGGAAAAAGGCGCAGCCGGAGCACATCATGCGATGGCCCAGTCCGTGGAGCGACGGTTTCCCCGGATGGCACTGCGAATGTACGGCGATGGGCCGCAAGTATCTCGGCGACCACTTCGACATCCACGGAGGCGGAATGGACCTCGTCTTCCCGCACCACGAGTGTGAGATAGCGCAGGCCGTGGCAAGCGGCGGCGACCAGATGGTGCGCTACTGGATGCACAACAACATGATAACCATCAACGGACAGAAGATGGGAAAGAGCCTCGGCAACTTCATCACGCTGGAGCAGTTCTTCACCGGCAACCACCCGTCGCTCGACCAGGCTTACAGTCCGATGACCATCCGCTTCTTCATCCTTTCGGCCCACTATCGCGGCACGGTCGACTTCTCCAACGATGCCCTCAAGGCCAGCGAGAAGGGACTGGAGCGACTGATGAACGGCATAAGCGATCTGGAGCGCGTCACCGTGTCGGACAAGTGCGACCCGCAGACGGAGAAAGTCGTGAAGGAGCTGCGCCGGAAGTGCTACGACGCCATGAACGACGACTTTGCCACTCCGCAGGTCATCAGCCATCTCTTTGAGGCTTGCGGCGTCGTCAACCGCCTCGTCGACCACAAGGCCACCATCTGCGCCGACTGTCTGAAGGAACTCGGCGAGACGATGCGCCTCTTCGCTTTCGACCTGCTCGGACTGAAAGAGGAGAAGAGCGGGTCGTCCGGCGCACGCGAGGAAGCCTACGGAAAGGTCGTCGACATGGTGCTCGACCTGCGTGCCAAGGCCCGCGCAGCCAAGGATTGGGCTACGTGCGACCAGATACGCGACGCGCTCAAGGACGCCGGATTTGAGGTCAAGGACACCAAGGACGGCGTGGCCTGGAGATTGAATAAGTAGGAGAAGGCCCCACCTGACCTCCCCAAAGGGGAGGAGACTGCGTGGATGGCATGTAGGGCTTGGATAATATATATCAAAAAAAAGATTCACACGTGTTGGATGATGCAATAACAATATATCCAATTATATCACGTGTGAATCTTTTTTAGTTTTTTTTATTCTGTTACTTTCTTGAATGTGTGGGTTTCCGTATAATCGTCACCGTCGTAGGTTTCCGTCACAAGTTCGTTGCGGGTCAGCTTCTTTATGGTCAACACAAGATAAGAATCATCAATTTGGCTTCTTAAAATGAGTTTATTTCTTTCTGCACTCCAATTGACATTAATATCATTGCTTGAAAGACCAGGCATGTCAAAAAGATGCCAAGGGTTGACAATGGCCGTCCCGTCCTCATTGATAATGAGATAATAAGACTCGTTGACCTCCCTGTTGTCCTTCTCCCCGTCTTCCACGCAGGCTATGCTGACACACTGCCATTTGCCCGTCAGCACGCCGGGTTCGACGTTTTCGAGGTTCACGTTTCCGCCATCATTGTCGTCATCATCATCACTGCAAGACGCCAGACCGAGGCACAGCGCTGACACCATCATGATGGCGAACAGGCTCCAAAAAGATTTTTTCTCCATAAATGTTTTTATTTAAAGGTTTGTGCAATATTGCCGTTTCCATGCCGCACAAACTTTCACAAAAGAAGTGAGCGCAGGCCATCCATACTTCCAATCGGGCTCACCACAAGCCCCAAACACACTATGGAACAGCCCGCGCTCATGGCGCAGACGCTCCAACGTATGTTTGGTCCTTCGCTCTTTTCTCGCTACGAGGTGGTGATTCGATTGGAAGATTTGAGCAAAATATGTCATGCTTCAATGAAGCACGCTGCAAATATAATTAAAAAAAAGGACGTGTCATACACAAAGTAGCGAAAAATATGTCTATACTATATTGTGTGAACATTATTTTTATATACTCTAAACGGGAAGGATATTTACAAAATCGTGTTCGGGAAAATGCTTGAATATTTGCGTTTTTAGGGGCAATAAGGGCCTTAAAGGACCCTCCGGCTCCCCCAAGGGGGGAGGGACCTGCGGCTTCAAAATCCATTGGGAGGGGTCATAAGACCCTTACGGCTTTTCAAAAACACAAAAGTTCGCGAGTTTTTGCTTGCTATTTTGAGGTCAAAAAGCGGGTTTCGTCGAGCAACGGGGCCCCCGCGGCATTGCAACAACGGCCTTACTGCAATGCAACGGGGCCGCCGTTGCAAAGCAATAGCGGCCCC
>CABUXJ010000030.1 GCA_902495455.1 uncultured Prevotella sp. | reverse complement strand
TTGTATTGCCGGATGACTCACAGCTTCGCTTTCCTCCCCATCCTCCGTCCTTTCCGCTACGCTCCAAGGGCGGAGGATGGGGAGGGGATGTTGCACTTCTAACTTGACAGAAGGCGTTTCATAACCCAAAAGACAGTTGGCCGCCACGCCATAATAACAGATGACGAAACGACCGGAATGTCGTCACAAAACACGTCAAGACAACCGAACATACAAAAAAACCGGTGGTACATCTGAAATGAACGAGTTTTCAGCAAAACAGTTTGATTATCAAATGATTATACCGTAAATACCGAACGCTAAAAACTGCGGATTTTTTTCCGATCCGTGAAAAATCCGCGTGAAAAATCCCGCTGCGAAGATATTGTTTGCTGCTGACGGACGGAAAACGGTGCGTTTTCATGGCCGCGAGGCCCTCCCGGCTCTCCCGCAAGGCTCTTACGGGATGACACGGAGTGACGATTTTGTCATGGAAATTCTGATTTTTGCATGTTTCAAAAAAGAAAGTTCACGTCCGTCATTTTGCAATTTCACCGCTGTTTTTCGACCGAAAAAATGCCGCGGTCTTGCCGTAAGGGCCTCCCGAGGTCGCAATGAGGCCGCCGTTGCACTCCAACAAGCACGCCGTTGCATGATGGCGGCGGCCTTGTCGCGCCCCCGTAAGGCCCTTACGGCAGAACTTTTTCGGCGAAAATGGCATGAAAAAGTTGCACACTCGGCCACAGATATAGACCAACCGTCTATCCGTCAACGCGTTAGACTTGCACGCGCAAAACTCGCAAATTTGAAAATAAAAATGCCGCGCTCCGAAATTCTCGAGTTTTGCAAACCTTTTGTCCATATATTTCTGAATTTCACCGCCACGTCCCTTGTTTTCCGAAATAATTGGGCCATCTCCGAATAAGACATGATGCGGCTCAGCAATGCAAACCTCAGCAATACCTAATTCAAAATATGCGTTTTCATTTGGCATTGAGCCCGCCTTTCACTATCTTTGCAACTAAATACGGCGATAACGTCCGATGACGGTCTGACAGAGCTGACAAATTGTCCGAAGCGCCACAACCATATTACCACAGAAAATCTATTATCAGCGAAACCGCAAATATGGAAGGTATAATAAAAGACACCGGTGACTACAAGAGATTGCTGTCATACCAAAAGACCGACGTGATTTATCAGATCACCTACTACTTTTGTCACAGCTATCTGACGAAAGGTGACCGGACCGTCGACCAAATGGTTCAGGCTGCACGCAGCGGCAAGCAAAACATCATCGAGGGCTGTGCCGCCTCTGCGACATCGGCCAAGACCGAAATCAAGCTGGTCAACGTGGCCAAGGCGAGCCTGAAAGAGCTGATCGAAGACTACGAGGACTATCTCAAGACACGCCACCACCGCCAATGGGAACCGGACAGCCGAGAGTTTGCCGCCATGCGGCAACTCGGTGCCAAACACAACGACGCGGCGTTCTTCATGAACATCGTGTCGACCCGACCTCCCGAGACCATCGCCAACATGGCCATCATCCTGCTCCGACAAGCCGACTATCTGCTGCACAGACAGCTCCAGCGGCTCGAAGCAGACTTCATAAACAACGGTGGCTTTTCCGAACGAATGGCCGCCGCCCGCAGACATAAGCGGGGATACTGAAGGGACTTCCGGCGATAAGGTCTTTAAGGTCTTTAAAGTCCTTAAGGTCTTTAAAGTCACTGAGCGCCCACCATCCGTGAGGCGTCCTTAAAGACCTTAAAGACTTTAAAGACCTTAAGGACCTTAAAAAGAAAAAGAGAAAAAACAAAAAAAGACAAACAATACAACCATGAGACAATCTACAACCCTGACCATCGCAGCCACACTGTGGCTCACGGCTGCCGTCGCACAACCCTCCGGCGGAAGTAACACCGACAGACTAACCCTTCACTACGACCGGCCGGCCGAACACTTTGAGGAAGCGCTCGTCATCGGCAACGGAACGATGGGTGCCACCATCTACGGCGGAACGCGCACGGACAACATTTCGCTCAACGACCTGACCCTCTGGACCGGCGAACCGGACATCGCCGTGACCACGCCGGGCGCACACAAGGCTCTGCCGGAGATACGCTCGCTGTTGGACAAGGAGGACTATCGCGCCGCCAACCGCGCCAACCAGAAGTTACAGGGTCACTACAGCGAGAGCTATCAGCCGATGGGACGGCTGACCATCGAATATACGGACCACTCGTCCCGCAACATCACCGGCTACAACCGCTGTCTCGACCTCAACGAGGCCGTCGCCACTACTGAATATCTCGACCGCGGACGGGCCTTCCGTAGCAGCTATTTCGCCTCTGCACCAGACTCGGTCATCGTCATCCGGCTGAGTTCCATGAGCGACCGCGGCATCAGGGCCACACTGCGCTTTGCGTCCCAGCTGCCCTGCGCGGTGACGTCGGCCGACGGAGAGATCACGGCCGACGGTTATGCCGCCTACCGGTCGTACCCGGGATATTATAAAGGTGTGAGCGACGAGGAGCGCCATCTCTACGACCCGACACGCGGCACCCACTTCCGCACGCTCATCCGCGCCGTCGCCGCACCGGGTGACGGTACGGTCAGGAGTCACCCGACGGGCGACGTTTCCATCGACGGATGTCATGAGGTGACGGTCATCGTGGCCTGCGTGACAAGTTTCAACGGCAGCGACCGCAATCCGGCCACCGACGGACGCGACTACCGCCGCGACGTCAAACGGCGCATGGCGCGTGCGGCACGCAAGACCTACGACGAACTGCTGCACACCCATCTGTATGACTATCAGCGCTTCTTCGGACGCGTCAGCATCGACCTCGGACGGACCGACCCGGCCATTGCGGCCATGCCGACCGACCGTCAACTGCGCCTCTACACGGACAGTATGCAACACAATCCGGACCTCGAGGCGCTCTATTTCCAGTATGGCCGCTATCTGCTTATCTCATCCTCGCGCACCGAGGGCGTTCCGGCCAATCTGCAGGGACTTTGGAACGAAAGACTGACACCACCGTGGAGCTGCAACTATACGACCAACATCAATCTCGAAGAGAACTACTGGGCGGCCGAGACGGCCAATCTGAGTGAGATGCACCGTCCGCTGCTCTCGTTCATACGGCAGCTGACACGCACGGGACGGGAGACGGCGCGCGAGTACTACGGTGTCGACCGGGGATGGTGTCTGGGCCACAACACGGACATTTGGGCCATGACCTGCCCCGTCGGCTACGGCACGGGCAGCCCGTCGTGGGCCTGCTGGAACATGGGTGGCGCGTGGGTGAGCACCCACATCTGGGAGCACTATCTCTTCACGCAGGACCGCCGCTGGCTCGAGAACAACTACGAACTGCTCAAGGGAGCGGCCGAATTCTGTCTCGGATGGCTCATCGAGAAGGACGGACGGCTGATGACCTCGCCGTCGACCTCGCCCGAAAATCTCTATCTGACGCCCAACGGCTATAGCGGCGCGACGCTCTACGGCGGCACGGCCGACCTGGCCATGACCCGCGAATGTCTCATCGACGCCCGCGAGGCCGCCCGCACGCTGGGCCGCGACAAGGATTTCGTCAAGGAGATTGACCGCACGCTGGCCCGCCTTGCGCCCTATCGCGTCGGCAGCGACGGCAATCTGCAGGAGTGGTATCACGACTGGAAAGACAAGGACCCGCAGCACCGCCATCAGTCCCATCTGTTCGGACTCTATCCGGGCCACCATCTTTCCGTCGACAAGACGCCCGAACTGGCACGTGCCTGCGCACGGACACTGGAAATCAAGGGTGACAACACGACGGGATGGAGCACGGGATGGAGAGTCAATCTCTACGCTCGGCTGGGCGACAGCGACGGAGCATACCACATCTATCGCCGGCTGCTGAGCTACGTCAGCCCCGACGGATACAAAGGCAAGGACGCACGTCGCGGCGGCGGGACCTATCCCAACCTGCTCGACGCCCATTCACCGTTCCAGATAGACGGCAACTTCGGCGGCTGTGCCGGTGTCATCGAGATGCTCATGCAGTCGTCCCCGACGTCCATCACGCTGCTCCCCGCCCTGCCGAAAGAATGGAAAGACGGTAGCGTGAGCGGCATCTGCGCCCGCGGCGGTTTCGTGGTCAGCATGACATGGCGGGACGGTCGCGTCACGGCTCTCAGCGTTACGGCACGCACGGGCGGCAAGACGACGCTGAAGTTCAACGGTAGCAACCGCAAGATCAGCTTCAAGGCTGGTGAGACGTGGACGATGTGATAGTGGTCAGAAAATGCACATTTGCCGCCCGCAATGTGCATTTTTTGCTTTATTTCCTTTGCATTACAACAAAAAAAGACTACTTTTGCATGGTTTATGCCGTATAATATATATTATAAGGTGTTGGTATCGTGTGCGACCGTCTGTCCCGGCGGCCAGCATATTCGTTACGGATTTATACAATAACTAAAATAATTTTATGAGTTTGAAAATCGTTGTACTTGCCAAACAAGTACCTGACACAAGAAATGTGGGCAAAGACGCCATGACGGCTGAAGGCACGGTAAACCGCGCCGCGCTGCCCGCAATTTTCAATCCCGAGGACCTCAACGCCTTGGAACAGGCTCTGAGACTGAAGGAACAGAACCCCGGTTCAACCGTGGGCATACTGACGATGGGCCCGCCCCGCGCGGCCGAAATCATACGTCAGGGCCTCTATCGCGGCGCAGACACGGGATGGCTACTGACCGACCGACTTTTTGCCGGAGCCGACACTCTGGCCACTTCCTACGCTTTGGCCACCGCAATCCAGAAAATCGGCGGCGTTGACGTCGTCATCGGAGGACGCCAGGCCATCGACGGCGACACGGCACAGGTTGGACCGCAGGTCGCACAAAAGCTGGGACTGTCGCAGGTGACATACGCCGAGGAAATCACAAAGTGTGAAAACGGCAAGCTGACCATACGCCGCCATATCGACGGCGGTGTCGAGACGGTCGAGGCCCCGATGCCTATCGTCATCACCGTGAACGGAAGCGCAGCGCCCTGCCGTCCGTGCAACGCCAAGCTGGTCATGAAATACAAGCGCGCAAAGGCTCCGTTGGAGTGCACGCCCGACATGCCTTACAAGGAACTGTATGAGGAGCGTCCTTATCTGACGCTGAACCAGTGGTCGGTGGCTGACGTCGACGGTGACCCGCAGCAGTGCGGTCTCTCCGGCTCACCCACAAAGGTGAAGGCCGTCCAGAACATCGTCTTCCAGGCCAAAGAGAGCAAAACGCTGACCGGCAGTGATGCAGACGTGGAGAGCATGATAAAGGAATTACTCGAAGAGAAAATCATTGGATAAGTTTGAGATATGGCTAACAACGTTTTTGTATATTGCGAAATAGAGGGCACTCAGGTACAGGAAGTATCACAGGAGTTGCTCACAAAGGGCCGCAAGCTGGCCAATGAACTCGGCGTGGAGCTCCACGCCATCGTTGCCGGAACGGGCATCAAGGGCGCCGTGGAAGAGCAGATTCTGCCTTACGGCGTTGACAAGCTGTTCGTCTTCGACGGCGAAGGCTTGTTCCCTTACACGTCGGCTCCCCACACGGAGATTCTCGTCAACCTCTTCAAGGAGGAACAGCCGCAGATCTGTCTGATGGGCGCCACCGTAATCGGACGCGACCTCGGACCGCGCGTTTCGTCATCGCTGACCAGCGGACTGACCGCCGACTGTACACAGCTGGAAATCGGCGACTACGACGACAAGAAGTCCGGCAAGCACTATGAGGGTCTGCTCTATCAGATCCGTCCGGCGTTCGGCGGCAACATCGTCGCTACGATCGTCAATCCCGACCACCGTCCGCAGATGGCGACGGTACGCTCCGGCGTGATGCAGAAGGCCGTCTACGAGGGCGAAAGCCGCAAGGAAGTGGTCTATCCCGAAGTGTCTAAGTACGTAAGCGCAGAAGCATATATCGTCACGGTGCTCGACCGTCAGGTGGAGGAAGCCAAGCACAACCTGAAAGGTGCCCCCATCGTCGTTGCCGGTGGTTATGGCGTGGGGTCTAAGGAAGGCTTCGACCTGCTTTTCAAGCTCGCCAAGGAGCTTCACGGAGAGGTCGGCGCAAGCCGCGCCGCCGTGGATGCCGGCTGGGTTGACCACGACCGCCAGATTGGTCAGACCGGTGTCACGGTCCATCCGAAGGTCTACATCGCCTGCGGTATCAGCGGACAGATACAGCACATCGCCGGTATGCAGGACTCCGGTATCATCATCTCCGTGAACAGCGACTCGGAAGCTCCCATCAACAAGATTGCCGACTACGTCATCGTGGGCACGGTTGAGGAGGTTGTGCCGAAATTGATTAAGTATTACAAGCAGAACAGTAAGTAAGCTATGGCAAATTATTATAGCGACCATCCAGAACTCGAATTTCACCTTCATCATCCGTTGATGAAGAGAGTCGTGGATTTAAGAGAGAAGAACTATGTAGATGCTGCTGAACATCCCGATGCCCCCGTTGACTACGAGGATGCCATTGAGAACTACAAGCAGATACTGGAAATAACCGGTGACGTATGCGCCAATGTCATCGCACCCAATTCTGAGGATGTCGACCTCGAAGGACCGCACCTCGAAAACGGACGCATGATTTACGCTTCGAAGACATACGAGAACCTCGACGTTACGCGCAAGGCCGGTCTGTGGGGCATCTCCATGCCGCGCCGTTACGGCGGTCTGAACCTGCCGAACACAACATTCTCCATGCTCAGCGAACTGATAGCAGCCGCCGACGCCGGTTTCCAGAACGTATGGAGCCTGCAGAGCTGTATCGACACTCTCTATGAGTTCGGCAGCGAGGAGCAGCGTCAGAAGTATATCCCGCGCGTTTGCGCCGGCGAAGGCATGTCTATGGACCTCACCGAGCCCGACGCCGGTAGCGACCTGCAGCGCGTGATGCTCAAAGCAACATACGACAAGGAGAACGACTGCTGGCGACTGAACGGTGTGAAGCGCTTCATCACCAACGGCGACTCCGACATCCACCTCGTGCTGGCACGCTCTGAGGAAGGTACTCACGACGGCCGCGGACTGTCGATGTTCATCTACGACAAGCGCGACGGCGGTGTGGACGTACGTCACATCGAGCACAAGCTCGGTATCCACGGTTCTCCGACATGTGAGCTGACATACAAGAACGCCAAGGCCGAGCTCTGCGGAAGCACCCGTCTGGGACTTATCAAGTATGTGATGGCACTGATGAACGGTGCTCGTCTCGGCATCGCAGCACAGTCGGTGGGCGTTGAGCAGGAGGCTTACAACGAGGCATTGGCCTACGCCAAGGAGCGCGCACAGTTCGGCGAGAAGATTATCAACTTCCCCGCCGTCTACGACATGCTCTCACGCATGAAGGCAAAGCTCGACGCCGGCCGTTCGCTGCTCTATCAGACAGCACGCTATGTCGACATTTACAAGTGTCTCGAAGACATCGCACGCGACCGCAAGCTCACTCCAGAGGAGCGCGCAGAGTTGAAGAAGTACACCCGTCTGGCCGATGCCTTCACGCCGCTGGCCAAGGGTATGAACTCGGAATACGCCAACCAGAACGCCTACGACGCTATCTCGGTTCACGGCGGTTCAGGCTTCATCATGGAGTATAAGTGTCAGCGCCTCTACCGCGACGCACGCATCTTCTCCATCTACGAGGGAACGACACAGTTGCAGGTGGTGGCCGCCATCCGCTACGTCACCAACGGAACCTATCTCTCAATCATCAAGGAGATGCTCGAACAGCCCGTCGCTCCCGAGCTTCAGGCTCTGAAGGACCGCACCGTGGCTCTTGTTGAGAAACTGGAGGACGCCATCAACATCGTCAAAGATGCCAACAACCAGTGCGTTCAGGACTTCCTCGCACGTCGTCTCTACGAGATGACCGCCGACATCATCATGTCGCTGCTCATTCTCGACGACGCCACACGTGCTCCGGAACTCTTCACCAAAAGCGCCAACGTCTATGTCCGCCACGCCGAAGCAGAGGTGAACGCTCACTACGGCTTCGTCAAGAACTTCCGCGAAGAGGACATCGAGTTCTACAAAGCTCAGGAGAAAGAGGCCGAAGAGGCGTAAAACGAAACAACATATCAAGAAAGAACGCGTGCCAATCAACGAGGTGCGCGTTCTTTTTTGTATTCTTCTATCTTTTTCATTCTCTTTCCCAACATTATCGAACCTTCATTTTATCATCCTCACCTAAGCACCACCGGCTGTCATCAGCCCATCACAACAGCCACATTCTTTTGTTAAATCCGGCCATTCCTTCGTTATTCTCCAACAAATATACTACCTTTGTATATCCTCTTCAGCGGAGAGGATACAGACATAAGAGTAAGACTATACGTTTTACATTCTTGTTTCTCAACTCATAAAACGACCAAATGATATGATGTGACAGAGAAACAGGGTACGGATGCGCCTGCATACAGCAGGTGTATACTTTACTTTGTTTTTATCTGTTGCGGGTTCTTGGTCGTTCCCTTGAGTTGGTAAAGCAAATGTGAAGGATATGCCTGCTCTTTTTATGTCCTCACTTTTTTTGATGCTTGCAGAAGCGATAAACTCTAAATAACGACCAAACAAATGAAAGTTTACTATTTCTGCGCGTGCATCCCTGTTCCGCGTATCTGCGGGGCACGGGGTAAGGGGAGATTGTGCCATTGCGGCACTGAGCGCATCCCCCAACATCGGGTATGGCTTGCGGCCATACTCCTGTTTTTCTGTATAACGACGGCAGCATCCGGCAACACCTCTTCCAACGGTCTTGCTTACGGTGACAGCCTACAGGACTGCATGCCAAAAGATTACATGCCAAAGGATTGCACGCCACAAGAAGTCAGCCACATGTCGGACAGTGTGCCGGCATACCGTTTCCGTGTGCGACAGCTCATACTCCCGACCACACTCATTGCCGTAGGTACCTTCGGCGTGTATAACGGATGGTTCGGTTCTGTGAGGACAGACCTGCGTGATGACATCGGGCACATGCGCGGCAACTGCTATTTCCACGCCGACGACTATCTCCAATACCTGCCGGTGGCGGCCAACGTCACAATGGGCATGCTCGGCGTGAAATCCCGTCATAGTCTTAAAGAAAGGCTTGCTGTCACGGCCACAGCTTATATTGCAATGGGTATTATTGTCAATGCCGGCAAATACACGGTGAAAGAACGCCGCCCGGACAGCAGTGCCCGCAATTCCTTTCCCTCGGGGCACACGGCCACGTCATTCATGGGCGCCGAACTTGTCCGTGAAGAATATGGCGGCATCTACGGCTGGAGTGCATACGCCGTTGCCACGGGCATTGCCGCATTGCGTCTGTACAACGAGCGTCATTGGCTGAACGACGTGATTGCCGGTGCCGGCGTCGGAATACTGTCCGCACGTATCGGCTATTGGTTGTTGCCGGCAGAGCGCCGGCTTTTCGGATGGCATGACGACAATGTGGCAGTGCTCCCGGTCGTAAACACGTCGGGATACTACGGCCTTGCGATGAACATTGAGTTTTAATATAGTCACAACATACCATGCCCACGATAGGGGGATAAAGCAAAATAAGTTATATTGGTCGGCAATATAACTTATTTTACTTGGTAATATGACTTATTTTACTGACCAATATAACTTATTTTACTTCACAATATAGGTTATATTCGTCTATCGGTACAATCATGCGGGGATATTATAAGGGCGTTACCGCCGTCCCACCGACGCCGGCATTTTCAGACCGTCACCGCTGTAGCATCAGCCAGTTGCTGGTAGATGGTCAGTCCGAAATGGGGAGTGACGGCATAGATGTGCTCCATGATGCCGGCAAGATTGTGCTCGTATGCTACCCACTCCTTTTCAAGGACAAAGAAATAGAACTCTACGGGCAGGCCGGTGGCAGTGGGCTCAAGCTGACGGACCATAAGCGTCATGTCGGAATTGACCAACGGATTGTTTGCGAGATAGCGCTCGACGTAGCGCCGGAAGAGCGTAAGATTGACCTCACCGGGCTTTATGTCCTTTTCAGCAAAATACTTCTTCTCTACCAACTGTGCCTTCAACACGTCATCAACGGGGCGTATGCTGCGGAAGTCGTAGAACACACGGCGCTTCACGCGGCGTCCAGGGCTGTTCTGCATACCAATCCAGTTTTGGAACGAGTCGTCCACGAGTGTCTGCGGAGTTACGGTGACGATGGTGTTGTCGAAGTTCCGCACCTTCACCGTCGTCAGCGTGATGTCCTCCACGTTGCCGTCGACACCCGACTTCGGCACCGTTATCCAGTCGCCCTTGTGCAACATGTCGTTGCTCGTGAGACGAATCCCGGCCACCAAGCCCGAGATGGTGTCCTTGAAGACGAGCATCATGATGGCTGACGTCGCACCGAGTCCGGCGAATAGCGTGGCCGGATTCTTGTTGATGACAATGGCTACGACCACGATGACGGCAATGAAGATAATCAATATCTTCAACACGCCGCAGAAAGAATGGAAATACTGGTGCATGGCCGAGCGCTTGCCGTCACCCAACTGCTGGAGCGAGTCAATCAGAACGATAGCCAGACGGACGGACATGACAGTGATATAAACAGCCGTAATGCGGGCAAGGATCTCTCTGACAACGATATACTGGCTGAACACCATCGGCAGCAAGACCCAGATGACAATGGCCGGCGCTATCTGGCTGGCCGATGTCAGCACGCGGTCACTCAGCAGGATGTCGTCCCACGTATTTTTTGTCCTGGCCGTAATCTTGAGCACCAACGGTTTGAGGATTTTGCGGAACAGGATGCCGGCAAGTGCGGAAAGCACTACGGCAACGATGACAAGCAAGATATGACGCACCACCGGAACTGTACTGCCGGTGAGGCCGGACGCCTCGATGAGACTGTCAACGTAGATGGAAATTGTCTTCATTATCTTTTCGTGATTTATTGGGTTTGTCGGAATAATGGTCAAATAGCACACAATACGGAACAAGTGTTGCCATAACAAACGACGACACTACGGTTCACACAGTGCTGTACAAACGCGGTCTTGAAAGGCGCGGCCATTACGACCGTGCATAATGCCTTGATTGATGATTGCGAAGCACAATGTGTGACCGTTGGCGGCGGTACAATATCCTGCCAGCGAACTGATACCCGTCAGTGTGCCGGTCTTCGCTCTGACATTGCCGTCGGTGAAACTGCCGTGCATGCGCTTGCTCAGCGTTCCGTCCTGGGCGGCTATCGGTAACGAAGGGAGCAGGTGGTTATAAATCTCCGCATTGAGATAAGCATAACGCAGAAGGCGCACTTCAAGTTCCGCCGACACATAATTATATAATGACAAGCCGCTGCCGTCGGCAATCTTATAGTCATCTCCCCTCAGTCCCGTCCGGCCAATCAACCGCCGTATGACGGAGCGGGCGTATGACGCGCGAGCCGGTCTCCGCCCGTCGGCTGCGGCAATCTGATAAAACATGGCCTCTGCCGAGAGGTTATTGCTGTCTTTCATCATCCCCATGAGCACCTGGTCGATGGTGTGAAACCGCGTGCAGACGATGTAAGCGCCATTTGGCAGAACATCCTCCGTCTGATAGGCATCCACGGTTATGCCCGCCTCCATCAAATCCTCGACCAGTCGTTCCGTAAATTTGTCCTTGCGGGAGATGAGCAACGGCGAAAGCACGGGATTGTCGTCATCCCAGCACCATCCTTCGCCCAGCCTGTCGGCGTCTTTCATCGACTTGTCCGCCACGATGCGGGCGCGGATTGTGTCCACGCCCATTTGATGTATCGACTCAACAAAAGCCTTCATGTCATCACTATTGAACAGCGGGTCAAAGCCGCCCACACACCAAATGTCGCCCGTCAGCGTGCCGTTGTCGATCGTGCCAGTATAGTATAGCGACGTGCGAAATTGATAGGAACTGCCCAAACGGTCGATGCCCGCAATGGCCGTGACGAGTTTCATGGTCGATGCCGGACGCAACATCTGACGCTCGTTGTGACGGAAGATTGTACTGTCTGCCGTCAGGTCATAGACCATCATTCCCACCTGCGACGTCTCAAACATGCTGTTTTCCAGCAGCCGTCCGATACGCGCCTGAACGTTCTGAGGCCACGGCAGCGAGAAATCGACGGCGGCGGTGTCGGACGCCAGCGTGTCACAAGTCAGCGAATCAGCCTCAGCTCCTGTCTCCTCGGTCTCATCCGGCAACGGATGCTGCGCCATGAGCGCGGTTGAGACCAACAGTGCCGGAAGCAGGAAGATATATCGAAGTAAGTTTGTTCTCTTCATCTGATATATAGCAATGTATGAAACCATCAATAATATATGAATATCACAACGAATACTTAGGTATTGTCTGCCTCATTCCTTACCCACCCACCGCGTATAGAACACGTGGAGCGCGGCATATATCACCACGGCGGAAATCCAGCCGGCCACGACATCGATGGCGTAGTGGGCGTAGATATAGACCGTCGAGAGACAGAGAAGGACATATAGCGGTGTGAGCCAGTAGAGCAGACGGCGGTTGCGCGACGACCACGCAAGAATCATGAGAATCGTACTCACACCCACGTGGCTGCTGGGGAACGCCGCCGTCGGCCGTTCGCCGGCGTCATGGGCCTCGCGCACCATGTCATAGAAGAAACCTCCGCTCCATCCCGGCGTCGCCAATGCTGCGGTGTGGTCGGCGAAATAGTTGCCAAGGTCGGGGAAATGGCCGAGAGCAATCCCGTCGAGACCGACCGCCTCGTAATAGTATTGCGGGCCGGCGACAGGCACGAAGATATATATCACGTAGTAGATGAAGAACGACGTGAGGACGATGAACGACGCGCGGCCGAACTGTTCATATCTCCACACGAAGAAGAATAGGGTCACGAGGGCTATCATGGGATAGTAGGCCGTATATCCGAGACACATCAGCTCGCTGAACACGGCGTTCCCGCATTTCTCCGCGAAGAGCAGCGAGGGCTGACACCCGAAGAGCGTCTGCTCATAACCGGCAAAGATATGGTCGAGATTGGAGAACATCCGGTTGAACTCATACGTGTCCGGATACCACCACGAGAGCAGCGCCATCTGCGCCACGATGCGGCACAGGCGTGTGAAACGACAGGGCAACATTCGGTAGACGGCCCACAGCGCGACTGTCATTGCCACGATCTGCACGCGCCCCCACAACATCGCCGTCGGATCGGCGAGTTTGGTGTAGGTGAAAAGCATGAGCAGCAGGGTCAGTACGAGATAGCCCATCACAGCCCATTCCACGGCAAGAAGCCCTTTCACGGGCTTCTTCTCTATCTTAAAAAGGGTCTTTATAAAGTTCACTTCTGTAATTCTAAATTATTATTTCTGCGAAATCAATTCCAAATTCTAAATTATCAATTATTATTTCGTTCCGAACAGCTATCGGACTTAAATCATAATTCATAATTTATAATTAATAATTAAAATTCACAACCATCCGTTCTCCACATACCATTTCACCGTCAGCTTCACTCCCCGCTTGAGGTCATACTGCGGCCGGTAGCCCAGCTCTTCGACGGCCGGACGGATGTCACAGCGCCAGTTGCGCTGTCGCATGATGTTGTATTTGTCGTTGTTGAGGGCCGAAATCTTGCCCGTCATGCGGCCGATATATTCACCAAAGAACGTCACCACGCGCAACACCCATATCGGCGCCTTGATGCGCAGGAGCCACGGACGGCCCAGTTCGTTGTGGATGAGGTCGCTGAATGTGCGGGAGGAGTAGACCTGTCCGTCGCTGAGGAAATATTTCCGGCCGTTCCGTCCGCGCTCAATGGCGAGGAATACAGCCTGCACAACATCCTCGACATAGACAAAGGTGAGGTCCTGCGGTTTGTATCCGACCGAGAAGTCGGTGTGTCCCTTGATGCTCTTGGCCATCAGGAAATAGTCGCGCTCACGCGGGCCGTAGACTCCCGTGGGCCGCAGCGTCACACAGGGGAAGTCCGTCAGCGAGTCAAGGAAGCGCTCGCTCTCCAGCTTGCTCCGTCCGTAGGCCGTGTTCGGTTGCGGCGTGTCGCTCTCGCGGATCTCTTCGTATGGCTGCTCCTCGCGCACAGGGCCGTAGACGCTGAGACTGCTCACATAGACAAAGCGGCGCAAGGGCATCTCCATGTCCCGCAGGGCGTTCACCAGATTGCGCGTGCCCTCGGTGTTGATGCGGAAGAAGTCGTCCGCATGGAGACACTTGGTCGCTCCTGCGGCATGAACGACAGCGTCGAAACGGAGTCCCGCCATCTGCCGGACCATCTCCTCGCGGCTGTCGAGATTGAGCTCGACGAAGTTTATCCGCGAATCCGTGAGATACTTTCGGCTGCTTGTCCGACGCACCGCGGCCCATACGTTCATGCCCCGCCGTAAGGCCTCGCTGACGATGAAACTGCCGATAAAACCGCTTGCTCCTGTGATAAGAATGTTCATAAGTGCTACATTTTGGTTACAAAGGTACGATTTTAAAATAAATTATTACTCCCCAACGGCCAAAATACGGATTTATTTCGTTACTTTGCAAGAGGATGGCCACCCGCCGCCATAACGCGGCAGAGGCCTGCCTGTCCGGCAACGGGGTCCTTACGGGCGGCCGACGGCCGATTATTAACTCAAGTTTCGGATATGGAGTCCATGAAGAACAGAAAGGCGATACATACACAACGTAGGGACATATTCTTGTATTTGTCCGTTTGTAGGGACATATTCTTGTATTTGTCCGCAAACAATGTAATGAGATACGGCATTTGTGTTGCGGACAAATACAAGAATATGTTCCTACGTTGTGTTCATGTATCGCCCTTTTCGTTGGGTTTCACATCCGGAATTTCAATTATTAACTAAACAATAACTATATCATGGGAAAGAAAAAAGGAGGCAAACTGCTGTCTAAAAATCAGGTCGGCGAAGCATTGCTGAAGTTCTTTCAGTCACGTCCGAACGAGACTTTCAGTTTCAAACAGATATTCAAGGCTCTCAAGTTCACCACTCATCCGCTCAAGATGCTGGCCATCGACACGATGGAGGAGATGGCGTGGGACGACTTCCTGACGCGCGTGAGCGACAACAGCTATCGCCTGAACACGGCCACGCAGATACAGGAGGGCATTTTCCGCCGCAAGGCGAACGGCAAAAACAGCTTCATCCCTGCCGACGGCACGCTGCCGGTGTTTGTCGCCGAACGCAACTCGATGTGGGCGCTCGACGGCGACCGCGTGCAGGTGACGTTCATGGCACGCCGTCAGAAGCACATCCGTGAGGCGATGGTGACAGCCATCATCAAGCGCGCCCACGACACGATGGTCGGCAAACTGCGCGTGGAGGACGACATGGCCTTCCTCGTGACACAGGACAATATCTTCGCCAACGACATCATCATACCGCAAAACAAGCTCAAGGGCGGCAAGACCGGCCAGAAAGCCGTCGTCCGCGTCATCCGCTGGCCGGACGAAAACCACCGCAACATCATCGGCGAGGTCATCGACGTCTTGGGCGAACAGGGAGACAACGATGTCGAGATGCACGCCATCCTGGCCCAATACGGACTGCCTTATCGCTATCCGCGTGAGGTCGAAGAGGCCGCGGAGAAGATTTCGGCCGACATCACGCCGGAGGACATTGCCGAGCGCGAAGACTTCCGCGACGTCTTCACTTGCACCATCGACCCGCATGACGCAAAAGACTTCGACGACGCGCTGTCGATAAGACGTCTCGACGACGGCGACAACAAAGGTCTCTGGGAGGTCGGCGTCCATATCGCCGACGTGTCCCACTATGTCACCGAGGGTTCCGTCATCGACAAGGAGGCAGTCAAGCGCGCCACGAGTGTCTATCTCGTCGACCGCACGATACCGATGTTGCCCGAACGGCTCTGCAACTTCATCTGCTCGTTGCGTCCCGACGAGGAGAAACTGGCATACAGCGTGATATTCGAGATGGACGAAGAAGGCGAGGTCAAAAACTGGCATCTGGCCCACACCGTCATCAAGAGCAACCGTCGTTACGCCTACGAGGAGGTGCAGGCCATTCTCGAGCAGAACGGTGTGAAGGACGGAACGGGCGAACCCGCACCTGCTCCGGGACCGGACGGATATGTCGGCGACAACGCCGCGGAGCTGATTCAGCTGGACCGATTAGCCAAGAAGCTGCGCGCGGCGAGGTTCCGGAACGGCGCGGTCAAGTTCGACCGTGAGGAACTGCGCTTCGACATCGACGAGAAGGGCAAACCCACGCGCTGCTATTTCAAGAAGTCGAAGGACGCCAACAAGCTCATCGAGGAGTTCATGCTCTTAGCCAACCGCACCGTCGCCGAGAGCATCGGCCGCGTCAAGAAAGGGCAGAAAGCGAAGACCTTGCCCTACCGCATCCACGACCAGCCGGATCCGACGAAGCTCGAGACACTGCGCTCGTTTGTCGTCAAGTTCGGATATAAGATGAAGACGGCGGGCACGCGCGGTGCCATATCGAAGAGTCTCAACACCCTGCTTGACGAGTGTGCCGGACGAAACGAGCAGAAGCTCATCGAGACAGTGGCCCTCCGGGCGATGATGAAGGCAAAATACAGCATCCACAACATCGGCCACTACGGTCTGGCGTTCGACTACTACACCCACTTCACCTCGCCCATCCGACGCTATCCCGACACGATGGTCCACCGTCTGCTCACCCGCTATCAGCAAGGCGGACGCTCGGCCAACAAGGACCACTACGAGGAGCTTTGCGAGCACAGCAGCGAGATGGAGCAGATAGCACAGAACGCCGAGCGCGACTCCATCAAGTATAAGATGGTGGAGTTCATGTCCGACAAATTAGGCGAGGTCTTCGACGCCCACATCAGCGGAATCCAGAGCTACGGCATCTACTGCGAAATCGACGAAAACCACTGCGAGGGCATGGTGTCACTCCACGACCTTGATGATGACTACTACGACTTTGACGAAAAGAACTACTGTCTCGTCGGCCGCCGTCACCACAACAAATATCAGTTGGGCGACCCCGTGCGCATACAGGTGGCAAAGGCCAACATCGAGAAGAAACAGCTCGACTTCGTCATCGCCAAAACATGTTAGATGGTAAATGGTAGATGTCAGATGTTAAATGTTACCGGCCCTTTGCTGCCTAACATCTAACATCTGACATCTAACATTTACCATCTGTCATCTAACATCTAACATTTAACATTCCTCGTGTCATTATAATATCAAATATTTAACATTTCAGAAATCGCGGAAAAAGCGAAAAATCGACCTCGGCGGACGTTTTGTCCGCCGTTTTTTGTGCTCCGGAATGACATTTTGACGACCGCCGCCGACCAATGGGGCCCTCCCGGGGCTGCAACGGGCACGCCGCCACACTCCAACGAGCACGCCGTTGCAATGCAACGAGGGCCCCGTTGCAACCCAGTAAGGGCCTTACGGCGAGACCCGAAATCGGCCGTGATTTTTCCGAGAAAGACAAGTTGCTGGTTGTCAATAACTTGCATAAAATTACGAAAAACGACTATTTTTCCGCAAAAATCCGTCCTTCACTATGTCATCACAATTTTTCGGCAGCGTTTTGTCAATATAATTCTGAATTTTTAACATATTCATTTCCTTTTTCAATACTTATGGTACATTCGTACGCACCATCCGACAGGTGGTCAAGTTTCTCATTCGAATGTTTTTTGTACATTCAATTGGCACATTTATAGCACATTTTAGTGCAGACCTTTTTGTCGGAAATGTTGTAAAAGTATAGTTCGCGTTCGTTTTACTCTTAATAAATGTGTATATTTGCAAATCATAAAGCAGAATAAATCTGTATGGCCAATATAAAACAGACTGTTTCTATAGGCTTTATCCAATTGTGGACGTACTGCGTTCGCAGTAGAACTGGACTCAGAATATCTATAATATAAATAAGAATATCAGAATAAAACAGATAAAATCTTATGAAAGTACTTTTGGTCAATGGCAGCCCCCACAAGCATGGCTGCACGCATACGGCCCTCGAAGAGGTGGCCGGCTGTCTCCGCGAGGCCGGGGTGGAGACGGAGATGTTCTGGTGCGGTATAAGGCCGGTAATGGGATGCACGGGCTGTGGAAAATGCGGCGTGACGAAACGCTGCTGGAACAGCGACGACACGGTCAACGAGTTTCTAGACAAGGTCGCAGAGTGCGACGGATTTGTCTTCGGCACGCCAATCCATTTCGCCGGCACATCGGGCATAATCAAGCCGTTCATGGACCGCGCCTTCTGCTCGAAGATGGGACTCTACACGAACAAGCCCGCAGCGGCCATTGTCAGCTGCCGCAGGGGTGGGGCACTGGGAGGTTTTGAGGACCTCAACCGCTATTTTACCATCGCGGGGATGCCCGTCGTCTCGTCCAACTACTGGAATGAAGTGCACGGCAACACGCCCGATGAGGTGCGTCAGGACGCTGAGGGTATGCAGACCATGCGCCAGTTAGGACGCAACATGGCGTGGCTGCTCAAGTCGATTGAGGCCGGGAGGAAGGCCGGTGTGGAGCTGCCGGTGACAGAGCCGAAGGTGAAGACGAACTTCATCAGGTGATGAGTGAGCTTTACAAGTAAGTCTTAATACATTAAACGCAAAGGTCGCAAAGACGTCTATTATTTAAGACTCTGCGTCTTTGCGCCCTTTGCGTTTAAATACGCTTAACTATGAATATAATAATGTCCTCTGTGTCTCTGTGTTTAGAAAAACATCCTTTGCGTTTTGGCGTCTTTGCGTTTTGTCAGGTGTGCTTCTGACATATCCGTTATCTTCTTTTATATCCCTTTATCTTTATTTTTTAAGTTATCCTTAAAACCCCGTAAACCATGCTAAATATCGGCCGGCGGGAGTGGCAGTGGCGGATAATATTCATATCTTTGTCCCGGTGATGAGACGCTGTGGGCATGCACCGCCGTTGTCTCAGCATCGTGACAACAACATTATTATCAACAAATAAACATAGGGATAACATGAAAATCGAAAACGTAAAGGCAAGAGAGATTCTCGACTCGCGGGGCAATCCTACGGTCGAGGCGGAAGTGACACTGGAGTCGGGTACAACGGGACGCGCATCAGTGCCGTCCGGAGCGTCCACGGGGGAACACGAGGCGCTTGAACTGCGTGACGGCGACGCCGCGCGGTATGGCGGAAAGGGTGTGCTCCGCGCTGTGGACAATGTGAACACGGTCATCTGTCCGGCCGTCGTGGGCATGATGGCGACAGACCAGCGGGCCGTCGACGCAGTCATATTGCGCCTTGACGGTACGCCGGGGAAGAGCCGGCTGGGCGCCAACGCCATACTCAGCGTCTCGCTGGCCGTGGCCCATGCTGCGGCCGCGGAGCTCGGACAGCCGCTCTATCGCTATCTCGGAGGCCCGGGTGTCGGGGTTATGCCAGTGCCGATGATGAATATCATCAACGGCGGGGCTCACTCGGACTCGCCGATAGCCTTTCAGGAGTTTATGATACGGCCGGTCGGTGCTGCTTCGGTGCGTGAGGCGGTGCGCATGGGAGCCGAGGTGTTCCATGCTCTGGAGAAGCAGTTGAGACGCCGCGGACTGTCGGTCGCTGTGGGTGACGAAGGCGGATTTGCTCCTGCTCTCAGCGGTGTGGAGGACGCTTTGGAGAGCATCTGCACGGCCATCACCGCTGCCGGATATGCTCCGGGACGGGATGTGACGATTGCCATCGACTGCGCGGCGAGCGAGTTTGCCGTCAACGACGACGGACTTTGGGTCTACGATTATAGTCACCTGAAGGACGGACGGAAGAAAGACCCTAAGGGCCATCGGATGACGGCGGATCGGCATATCGCCTATCTGACGGAACTGACAGAGCGTTTCCCCATCGACTCCATCGAAGATCCGCTCGGAGAGAACGACTGGGAGAGCTGGGTGGCGCTGACCCGGGCCATCGGCAGCCGCTGTCAGCTGGTGGGTGACGACCTGTTCGTGACTAATGTCGACTTCCTGAAAAAGGGCATTGAGATGGGTGCGGCCAACTCAATCCTGATAAAGGTGAATCAGATCGGTACGCTGAGCGAGACGCTTGACGCCATCGAAATGGCCCACCGTCACGGCTATACGACGGTCACGAGTCACCGCTCGGGCGAAACGGAGGATACGACCATAGCCGACATCGCCGTGGCAACAGGCTCGGGACAGATCAAGACGGGCTCGCTGAGCCGCACGGACCGCACCGCGAAATATAACAGGCTGATGAGAATAGAGGAGGAACTGGGCCCGACGGCCGTCTATGGGTATAATAAAATAAGGTGATACGGGCTTTTCAGGTTTGCCGCGAGACAGATGTCGTGGCGCGGTCAGTCAGGATTTGTTGCATAAAAAAAGGGACTCCGCTGAGTCCCAACCTTTGTTAACCTTAAATCTAATACTATGAAAAACACATTGCAAAGATACGACAATAATTTAATACTGCAATAAAAAAGAAATATTTATAGTGTAACCACGACACTTTCTTGACATAAATCAATGCAATAAGCGTGAAAAGATGTCAAAAAGAGGTGAAAAAGCAATGAAAAGTGGTCTAAACCTCTGAAAAATTAAAAATTAATGCACCCCGATTTGGCCCGTTCGGAAATAATTCCTATCTTTGCAAAAGAAATCAAGAATACATAAAAGGATGAGGATTCCGACATGATATTGGTGTCGGGATTCTTTCTTTTTTTGATACCTTGACGGAAAACGATCTATAAACAACTAAAGAAAAAAGATTATGGCTTACATGTCACAAGAAGGCTACGACAAGATGGTAGCCGAGTTGAGACGCCTCGAAAGCGTCGAGCGCCCGAAGGCATCAGCCGCTATTGCTGAGGCTCGTGATAAGGGTGACCTGAGTGAAAATTCTGAATATGATGCCGCCAAAGAGGCACAGGCTCATCTCGAGGATAAGATCAACCAAATGAAACTGGCAATCCAGGACGCAAAAATCATCGACACCTCTCGTCTGAGCACTGACTCGGTACAGATCTTGTGTAAGGTGGAGATGACCAATCTCACGACAAAGGCTAAAATGGCTTATACCATCGTCAGTGAGAATGAGGCAGACCTGCGCGCAGGAAAGATCTCGATCAAGACCCCGATCGCTCAGGGATTGCTCGGGAAAAAGGTCGGAGACGAAGTCGAAATCACAATCCCCCGCGGAAAGATAAAACTCCGCATCGACAACATATCCATCTCGTGATCCTGCGGTGGAAAGGACGTTGTGCGGCGGTTGTCATACAAAGGCCGGCAGGCGTCACTGAAACGACTGATAGAAAATCTGTAACCATTTTAATTGAAAGACAAAGACGATGGGAATATTTGCAAAGATAGCCGCCGGGGAAATACCGAGCTACAAATGTGCGGAGTCGGATAAGTTTTATGCTTTCCTCGACATCAATCCGCTGGTGAAAGGTCACACGCTGGTCATACCGCGTCGTGAGGTCGACTATATCTTTGACCTGTCAGACGAGGAGCTGGCCGAAATGACTGTGTTTGCCAAAAAGGTGGCCGCCGCCATCAAACGGGCTTTCCCTTGTATCAAGGTCGGTATGGCCGTGCTCGGATTGGAGGTGCCCCACGCACACATCCACCTAGTTCCGATGAACTCGGAAAAGGATATGCTCTTCTCAAACCCCAAGCTGAAACTGAGCGACGAGGAGTTTAAGGAAATCGCAGAAAGCATCCGGAAGGAAATGAAGAGCGAAGAACTCTAAAATGAAGAACTCTAAAATGAAGAACGAAGAGTGAAGAACGAAGAATTTGCTGCCGCCATTCTAACTGCGATTGAATAACAGTTGGAACGGCGGCAGCAAATTCTTCGTTCTTCACTCTTCGTTCTTTATTTTAGAGTTCTTCGTTCTTCATTTACACAAAGTCTTCCCCGTATTTCATCTCTACCTCATTGGTGTACTTGCGCACAAGGGCTGACGAGTCGCCTTTTTTGCAGATGAAAAGCACGTTGTCCTTTTCCGTCACGATATATCCGTCCAATCCGTTGATGACAGCCAGTTTGCCCTTGCCAAGTTTTATCACGTTGTTGCGGCAGTCATCGAGTATGACATCAGAGTCAATGACAACATTCTCACCGTCACTTCGGCGCATACACTCATAGACGGAGTGCCACGTTCCGATGTCGGCCCAGCCGAAATCACAAATCATCACATACACATTTTCGCTGCGTTCCAGCACTCCGTAGTCGATGGAGAGGTTGGGCAAGGACGAATATTGCTTGACCAAATAGTCGAGTATGTCGCCCCGTGTCCCGTCGGGCGAGGTTGTTGTAAACTGGTCCATGTGTTCGGAAAACAGCTTGCTGAGGCTTTGTCCGAAATAGCCGACGGTGGAGAGAAACAGTCCGGTATTCCAATAAAACTCGCCGTTCTCCATAAACATGCGGGCGAACTCACGTTCCGGCTTTTCCGTAAACGACTGCACCTTGTAGACTCCGTCCATACCGGCCTGTTCGCCTGTCTGTATATAGCCGTAGCCGGGTTCCGGCCGTGTCGGTTTGACGCCCATCGTGAGCAGAATTTCGCTGCCCGCAACGAAGTCAAGACCTTTCAGAACGTTGGCGGTGAAGGCATCGTCGTTCAGCACAAGCATATCTGAAGGCGTGATAATCACACGCGCCTCGGGGTTGCGACGATAAATCAGTCCGCTGGCCAAGGCCACGCTGGGCGCCGTGTTGCGGCTCACCGGTTCGGCAACGATATTGTCCGCCGGCAGGTCGGGCAACTGCCGGGCCACCGTTTCGGCAAATTCGACGTTGGTGCATACATATATATTCTCTTTGGGCATGATGTGTGCGAAGCGGTCAAACGTGGACTGCAGCAATGTGCGGCCGCACCCAAAAAAATCAAGAAATTGTTTAGGTTGTTTTTTACGGCTGTAAGGCCACAGACGACGCCCGCGTCCTCCAGCCAGAATCACACAAAAATTAGCGTTGTTCATATCCATAAATCAACAAAGTTTGTATTTCGCTTACTAAGTTACGGAATATCTCTGACATGGGCAAAGATTTCGTTGACAACACCGCGGATTTTAAGTTTTTTACAGTAAAAGTTTGGCGTTTCGGAATTTATGTGTATCTTTGCACCCGCAAACAAGCCCAGATGGCGGAATCGGTAGACGCGCTGGTCTCAAACACCAGTGGAGCAATCCGTCCCGGTTCGACCCCGGGTCTGGGTACGCAGGACGGCTGTCAATCAAATGATTGACAGCCGTCTTTCTTTTTTCATGTGTCACGGTCCCCTATATAATATAATGTGTTGCCACTGCGGGTGTCGTATGAATCAAAATTGGTCCCCGAGGGGCAAAAAAATGTCTGTGGGTTGCTTATTGTGAGTGAAATTAGCTACTTTTGCAGCAATAACAATCAAATTGAAAGACGATGATATTCAAATATGACTTTCTGATTATCGGCGCAGGAGTGGCCGGTATGAGTTATGCCTTGAAGATAGCAAGAGCCCACAAGGGCAAGGTGTGTATGATATGCAAGACCTCGCTTGACGAGGCAAACACGTCGTTCGCGCAGGGCGGAGTCGCTTCCGTGACCAATCTGGAGGTTGACAATTTCGACAAGCACATCGAGGACACGATGATTGCCGGAGACTATATCAGTGACCGCGCGGCCGTGGAGCAGGTCGTCCGCCGTGCTCCGGAGCAGATACGCGAGCTGGTGGAGTGGGGCGTCAACTTCGACCGCCGCAGTGACGGAGCCTTCGACCTTCACCGCGAGGGCGGCCATTCCGAGTTCCGCATCCTCCACCACGCCGACGATACGGGAGCCGAGATCCAGCGCGGACTCATGGCTGCCGTGCGTGCGTGTCCCGACATCGAGGTGAAGGAGAACCACTTTGCCGTCGAGATTATCACCCAACACCATCTCGGAGCGCGTGTGACCAGACGCACGCCCTACATCCACTGCTACGGCGCATACGTCCTCAACCCCGACACGCAGAAGGTCGACACCTATCTGAGCAAGGTCACGCTCATGTGTACCGGAGGCTGCGGAGCCGTCTATCAGACCACGACCAATCCCGTCATAGCCACCGGCGACGGCGAGGCGATGGTCTACCGGGCCAAGGGAACGGTGGCCGACATGGAGTTCGTCCAGTTCCACCCCACCGCGCTCTATCATCCCGGCGAGAACCATCCTGCCTTTCTCATCACCGAGGCCATGCGCGGTTACGGCGGCATCTTGCGTCTGCCCACGGGCGAGTCGTTCATGGAGAAGTATGACGAGCGCCTGTCGCTCGCCCCGCGTGACATCGTGGCCCGTGCGATAGACAACGAAATGAAAATACACGGTCTCGACCACGTCTGCCTCGACGTCACCCACAAGGATCCGGAGGAGACCCGCCGCCACTTCCCGAACATCTATCAGAAGTGCAAGTCGATGGGCATTGACATCACGACCGACTATATCCCCGTCCGTCCGGCGGCCCACTACATGTGCGGCGGCATCAAGGTCGACCTCAACGGGCAGTCGAGCATCAACCGTCTCTATGCCATCGGCGAGTGTTCCTGCACGGGACTGCACGGTGGCAACCGTCTGGCGAGCAACTCGCTCATCGAGGCCGTCGTCTACGCCGACGCTGCGGCGCGCCACTCGCTGGCCCATGTCGATGAATATGACTTCAACGAGAAGGTGCCGGAGTGGAACGACGAGGGAACGATGACCAACGAGGAGAAGATCCTGATAACGCAGAGTGTCAAGGAGGTGGCGCAAATCATGAGCAACTACGTCGGCATCGTCCGCAGCGACCTGCGCCTCCATCGCGCATGGGACCGCCTCGACATGCTCTACGAAGAGACCGAACGGCTCTTCAAGCGCGTTAAGGCGAGCCGCGACATCTGCGAGCTGCGCAACATGATCAACGTGGCCTATCTCATCACCCGATGGGCCATCGAGCGCAAGGAGTGTCGCGGACTCCACTACACGACCGACTATCCGCATCACGCTTACGACAAGAAATGATATAGCGGGCGCGTCAAAAAGGGAATAAGAACAATACCTTTTTGACGTGCCCACACTTTTTTATGGTTCATCCGATATTTGGAATGACGCCAAAGTCAGGTCACTCCGAATATCGGATGAACCTTGTTTATACCCAATCGCAAAGTGTTAAAAACTCAGATTTATCCTGACAAAACGCCCGCAAAATTCGTGCGGCTTTGAAATTCCAGTCTTTTGGGCCGAAATTTGCGATTTTTGAACGATTTTTGTAAGTCGCTGTTGCTGAGCGAGTTGCGTTTGGATGCTTTGGGGTGGCAATTTTGGCGGTTTGCCGTAAGGGCCCCGCGACATTGCAACGGCGGCCCCGTTGCATGACGACGGGGCTGTCGTTGCAACATGACGGCGTGCTCGTTGCGACCCCGTAAGGGCCCCATTGCTCGGAAACGGGTCGGACGGTGGGTGAAAACGACGCGGAAATGTCAAGATATTTGCTTGTTTTTGCTGAAACTCCGGAAATCTGAAGTGTTAAATTTTTGATATTATCATGACATGAAAGCGCCATCTGGAGCCATCCGATATTTGGGGTTTATCCGCTATTTGGAGTTATACATCCGCATGGGCCTCCGGCGGTAGGGACAAAGACAAGACTATGTCCCTACTTGGTGGAGAGACTGTGGAGGGCAGACGGCACATATTTATCAAGTGAGTAATGTCACCCGAAATGTCGGATGGCCCACATTTGGAGCGCACGGTATGTTTTTATCGGGCGAGCGCGCATCACTCCCACCGCCTTACGGCATCACAATTATTAGGTAAAAGGCTCTGCCTGCGGGCTTTTCGGCTTAATGATATGTAGGTAAATTTGCTTTCGCTATTTGTATTTTTTATAAATAAGTGCGTCTTTTCGTTTGCAAAAATCTATCTTTGCGACACAAAACAAATACACTATTTATGAATTTTAAGAGAATTGTTGCGGGCTGCATCGTCGCTGTGGCCTGCACCTCTGTCGCTTGCCCTTATGGCAACGACACGCTGACGGACAGACTGGAAGGCAGCATATACACTGAGGCAAACTATGGTCATCGTTTTGACAGTCCCACGCCCAATCGTTGGGACTTTCCTCATGTCGTCGTAGCTGCTGCGGCTGACCTCGGTCGCGGCTGGTCGGTGGAGGCAGAACTGGAGTACGAACGGATGTATGAGGATGGAGCGTGGGGCGACGACCATTGGGACAATCTCTCCACCAACCGCCTCTTTGTCGCCAAGTCGTGGAGAGAGGCGGTGGGTGTGCGTGTCGGTATGGTCGGTGTCCCGCTCGGAATAACCAACGGCGGAGGCCCTGCCCTGACCATCTATGATCCTGTCAGCGAGGCTGCTCTGATGCCGATGACGTGGCATGAGACGGGCTGCGGACTGTTCGGTAGCGTCGGCCGCTGGTCATACGAGGTGGCGGTGCTGTTTCACGGAGCGCTCCCGCTGAATGACTGCCGCACGACCGGTGCCGCTGCGGCGCTGCATTATAGCCCTGCGGAGGGCGTGCGCATCGGCGCGGGAGTCTTTCACGGACGCACCGACCACGGCAACATCTACCGTTGCGGCCCGTCGCTCACGGCCCGTCGCGACCTGACATACGGCGTGGTGGAGGCCGACGTGGAGCGTGACGGCTGGATGGCTTCGGTCTCGTGGATAAGTTCCGATGCCGGCGGAGCGCGTTCGGTCGGAGCCGAGGCGGGATATGATGTGATGGCGCTCACGGGCGAAAGCCGTCTGAGCCTTACGCCATACGTCAGATATGACGGGGTCTTCGGCATACCGGAGGCTGCTCTCAACAAGTGGACGGCGGGTGTCGCCGTGGGATTGCCGGCGGGTTTCACGGTCAAGGCTGAATACGGCAGTTGCCGATACCGTGCGGACCATACGGAACGCTCGATAGACCTCAGCGTTATAGATTCAAGATAGAAGTGCAACGCTTCAGTCCCTCCATTGCTCATGGAGCGTAGCGTAATGGGCAATGGAGGGACAACGCTTCGAATGGCAGGAGAGTTGACAGGCAATAC
>CABUXJ010000029.1 GCA_902495455.1 uncultured Prevotella sp. | reverse complement strand
TAAAGAAAATCAGAACAAAAATCAATGCCAGACCGAGAGAAAAACTGAATTTTAACACTCCGAAAGAGGTGTTTTTCAAAAATCTTTCGTAATGTTGCACTTGCTGGTTGACTCTGCCTGGGTTATGAAACGCGACATTTTAAACATTTTTGATATGTTTTTCTTGTCTTTCCACAAAATAAAATATAACTTTGCATATTTAATGTATTTCGAAACAAACAAGCAAATGACAAAACAATTACACCGCATCACTCTCGCCGTGGCGGCGTTGCTCATGACTTTCGTCAGCAGCGCATGGTCGGCACCCGGTGTGGTCATCACACCGGAACAACTGACCGAAGACAACCTCGTAGCCATCGACCGGACGACGGCCATATTCAAATTTACCGTCGAGGCAACCGAACTACCTGCCGCAGCCCCCATCTATCTCACGGGCGGCGACGCGGCGTTCAGCCTCAACAGCACCGTCATACCGGCCGGGACATCGACAACGGAAATCATCGTGAGCGTCATGCCGGCCTCGATGGGGACCCACAAGGGCGGCATAACATTCGATTTTGACGCCATCAATCCGGAGTTGAACCAGAGTTATGCGTTCTCAGTCAAAGCCTACGACCCGGACCATCTGCCCGTCCTCACGCTCAGTCAGACCGAAGTGACGCTTGAGGCGAAGGTCGGCGAACGCACGGAGGCGACAGTAAAACTGATGCCGGACCACTGTTTCGACTACATCAACGTCAAGTCAGGCGAAGCCGTGGGCACGGGCATCATCATCGGAAGCACGCTCTATCTGCCCAACATAGCCGAACAGAACGTCCGGCTGACATTCCAACCGAAAACGGCAGGCACGGTGACACAGAAATTCACGTTCACCACCCTGCTCGGCTCGCCGGTCGTGCTCACCGTGACAGGCAAGGCAACAGGCGAAGAGGAACCTGAAGAGAAGGAGGGGGACGAGTTCAGACTGGATACGTCCGCACCTCAGACGACATACGCGCAGAACTTCGAGACCGTCGGCCGCAACAAGCCGTTGTCTCTCGACGGCTGGACCAACGTTGCCGAGATAGGCACACGCGCCTGGTGGGGCTACGTGACTGAAGGCGACGACGCTTTCATGGCGGCCAAAGCGACGCTCTATGACTCGAAAGTGGCAGAAGCGGACGGCACCGACGCGAGCATGCTGCTCGTCAGCCCGGCCCTGGACTACAAGAACGCGAAGAACCGCGTGCTGGACTTCCGTCTCATGGGCCAGTTCCTCCACGAAGGTCAGGCCGAGACACTCGACATCTGTCTGATAGAGATGGTTGACGGCCAGCCGGCCGTATATCCTATGGGTGGCTTTGACGTACCGGCCAAAGAGGATGAGAGCGGCACGTGGATACCATACACGGTGGACATGAGTCTGATTCCTGACATGCCCGACGTGTTCTTCATCGGTTTCCGCCTGTCAGCCAAACGCAGTTCCGGTTCGACGGCGACATACTACATCGACGACTTCCGTTGGGGAATGTCGGATGGCTCCGGCATCACCACGGCCGTAACGGCTGGCACGCCCGACACGGCGGTATATAACCTGCAAGGCGTCCGCGTGGCCGGCAACGCATCGCAGGAGACACTCGGCCGACTTGCTCCGGGCGTATATGTGTCGGGTGGAAAGAAGGTGGTTTTAAAATGATGGTTTTGAAATAATAAAGGTTCCCGGGACCTTAAAGTCCTTAAAGTCTCTAAAGACCTTAAGGACTTTAAGGTCTTTAACTACCTAAACCCCTTAATAAACACCACCCGTTCCCCCGTCACCGGATGGTCAAACTCCAACCTTTCGGCATGCAGGCAGAGGCGTTCTGCGGATTGTCCGTAGAGCGGGTCACCGACAATGGGACGCCCGAGACCGGCGGGATGGGCGCAATGGACGCGAAGCTGGTGTGTGCGGCCCGTGAGCGGGTGAAGCTCCACGAGAGTGCGGCCGAGGTCGTCGGTGGACAGCAGACGACATTCGGTCACGGCAGAACGGCCATGAACGGGGTCGACAACCTGGCGCGGACGGTCTTGCGGGTCGGGACGGAGAGGAAGACTGATGCGGATGGGAGCGTCGGACGGAATGGCAGGGGAAGACGAAACGGCAGGCGAAAGCAAGGCTACGTATGTCTTGCGGACGGTGCGGGCGGCAAACTGGGCCTGCAGATTGTGATATGCCGCCGGCGTCTTGGCCACAACGAGCAGTCCCGACGTGTCCATGTCAAGCCGATGGACCATCATCGGCCCCTCGGCGTCGGGACAGTGCATACGCATGAGCGACAGCACAGAACGGCGGCTGCTGCGCCCCGGAACGGAAAGCATGCCGGCAGGTTTGTTCACCACGACGATAGCGATGTCTTCATATACAATCTCCAACTGACCGCCATCGTCGGCAGCGAGCGGGTCCGGATCGACGTCGAGACCACCGAGCATGTGGGTCAGAATCGGGAGACACTTGCCGCGACAGGCGGGATAGTAGTGAAGATGATGGCGTATCTCGGCGCGGGGCGACTCTCCCCACCAGAACTCGGCCATGCACAGCGGCCGCAAGCCGCTACGGTAGGCCTGTTGAAGGAGCTTCGGAGCACAGCAATCGCCTGCTCCGGAGGGTGGTATGTTGCCCGTGGCGGCAGCAAAAATATCCACAAGTGTGCGACTATGGCCTTCGGCATCCATGACTTCATACTGCGTGAAAAGCCAGCGTTGCAGTTCGTCGGACATACGGCGCCGACGCTGACGCAATTCCGCAATCTGGTCGTCATAGACAGCGAGGCGCGTTTCGGCTTCCGACATGAGACCGGCCCAATGCTGACGCAGCCGTTTCAACTCGGCTTTCTGATGCTGGCTCTCGCGGACGAGCTGCGACTCGTCGGCACCGCTACGACGCTGTCGGTCACGCTCGAGTTTCGATTGGGCCATCATCTGCCGGTAGTCGTCGACAGCTTCGGCAGCCCGACGGCGCACATCGGCCAGCGTTGAGACGGCAGTCATGCGCTCCGCTGACTTTTCGATGGTTGCGACCCGGCGGTTGATGGCGGATATTTCGGCCTCACGGGTCTTGAAATAGCCGTCCGGTTGCTGAGAGTCGAAGACCGGAGAAACGAACCACGGCCAGTCGTTGCGGCCGCCGATGAGACCGGAGTAGGCGGCAAGAAAGGCTGTCCTCCCGTCGGGACATTCGACGACCAGGACACCGAACATTTTTCCCCGCCCCACTTCCTCGTTCCAGACATTAGCCGTCTGATTGCCTGTTGCCGACAATTCACTACGACCAGCAGTCTCAATGTAGCGGCAAACTTCGGCAGTGGCGGCCACACAAAGCGGATGGGGCGTGTAGCAGAAGGGATACGTGAAACGCTCCGGCGGCGCAACGGACGCTTCCAAAGGATGGAGCCACGACGGACGGACGGCGCCGGACAAGTGCGGATTGTTATCATTCATGGCTGCAAAGTTACGCTTTTTTCCTGACTTAAAAAGCCCGGCCGGATGTAAGAGCACTGCCGGAACGAACAAAACAGGAGTTGTCTATAGCCACAGTCCGCTCATTTGAAAAGGGCAGGAAGAAGGTTCGTTTATTTTAAAATTGTTCTTTTTTTCCGTAATAATCTTAAAATTAAAAAGCAAAAAGACTTTCGACGTGTTATTTCCTTTGTTGTCTCATCGGAATATCCTATCTTTGCAAGCAGTTTATAATTGACTACACATATTTATATTATGAATAAAAAGATCGTTCTGCCACTCGCCGTGGTAATACTGTTGCTGATTGCAGGCATCGGTTATCTCGCTTTCAACCTCGCCCAACAGAAGGAGGCCAACAAGGAAATGCAGGAATTGGCTGACCTCGACAAGAAGGAAATGGAAAACGAGTATGAGCAATTTGCCCGCCAGTACAGCGAGATGATGACTCAGATCAACAACGACTCCATCGTGGAGCAGCTCACCCAAGAGCAGCTTCGCACCCAACAACTGCTGGAAGAGTTGAAAAACGTCAAGAGTACCAACGCCCGCGAGATAGCACGACTGAAGAAAGAGCTGGCCACCGTGCGCGCCGTGTTGCGCAACTACGTGCTGGAGATCGACTCGCTCAACCGCGTTAACCAGTCTCTGACCGACGAAAACGAACGCATGAAGAACCGATACAGCGAGGCGACTCGCCAAATTGAGGGTCTGAGCAGCGAAAAGGCATCGCTCTCGGAAAAAGTCGCCATCGCCGCACAGCTTGACGCCACCAACATCAGAATGTCCATCAAGAAGAAGAACGGCAAGGTGGCAAAGAAGATAAAGGATTGCCGAAATATAGAAGTAGCTTTCACCATAGCACGCAACGTGACCGCGCCAAATGGCATGAAGACTTTCTATGTCCGCATCACCACACCTACGGGGGCAGTGCTCGGCAACGGTGCCACATTCCCATACGAGAACCGCAACATCGAGTATTCGATGAGGAAGAGCATGGAATACACCGGCGAAGAACTGCAAGTGGCAACCTATTGGAACGTTGCCGAATTCCTCAGCGCGGGCAACTATACGGTCAGCATCTTTGCTGACGGCAACATGATTGGCTCGCGGACATTCTCGTTCAAATAAAACAGAGATCTCGTTAAAACAAGAAAGAACTTAAATAACCGTCTTATGAAGCATCTGATAGGAATAGCCCTTGTCTCGGGCTTTGTCCTGCCGGCTGCGGCACAGCGTGTACTCTGTCTGGACAGTTGCAGGGCTATGGCTCTACGCAACAACAAGCAGGTCGCCGCTGCCCAGGTGAAGCAGGACATGGCGCGAAACATAAGGAAGTCGGCACGGACAAAATATCTGCCGCATGTCAACGCAATGGGCGGATATGTCTATTCCAGCCGTGAGGTGTCAATCCTCAACGGGGAACAAAAAGACGCATTGGGAAACATCGGAACAAGCACAAGTCAGGGCATCGGACAGGCATTTGAGGGTTTCGGAAGCAGTCTCACTGACGCTCAAAAAGCGGCACTCGGACAGCAATTGGCCGGCTTCGGCATATCTCCTTCAGACCTCATGGCTGGCATCAACGGCCATCTGACAGCCCTCGCATCGGGTCTCAACGCCCGCGGTCAGGCCATAGCAGATGCATTCCGAACCGATACGCGTAACATGTTTGCCGGTTCGGTGATGGTCACGCAGCCGCTGTTCATGGGCGGTGCCATCGTTGCGATGAACAGAATGGCAGACATCGGGGAGGACATGGCAGCCAACAGCGGTGACGCCACGCGGCAGGCTACGATCTATGACACAGACCGAGCCTACTGGATGGTGGTCTCCTTGAAGCATAAGAAGCGTTTGGCAGAGAGCTATCTCGGACTCGTCAGGCAGTTGTCCGCGGACGTTGACAAGATGATTGCCGAGGGAGTGGCCACCCGTGCCGACGGTCTAAAAGTGGCAGTGAAGGTTAATGAAGCAGAGATGACACTCTCGCAGGTTGACGACGGACTGACTCTGGCACGCATGCTGCTCTGCCAGACGTGCGGTATGCCGCTCGACGAGCAGTTCACACTGGCAGACGAGAACAGCGACGACCTGTCCGTCGGGCTGTCGGCAACCGACGAGCGCGACATTTCGGATGTCCTCGAGCATCGTCCCGAGTTGCGCATGCTGCAGAACACGGTGGACCTCAGCCGGCAAGCGACCAACATGCTGAAGGCCGGCAATCTCCCGAGAGTGGGCCTGTTCGGAGGCTACACGGTGACAAATCCGAACGTATATGACGGTTTCCACAAGAAGTTCGGCGGCGTATGGAACATCGGCGTGGTGCTCACCGTACCGGTGTGGAACTGGGGCGACGTTACCTATAAAGTGCGGGCATCGAAGAATGCGACCGCCATCGCAGAATTGGAACTTAACGAAAACCGGGAAAAGGTGGAGTTGCAAGTGAACCAAAGCCGCTTCAAAGTGACCGAAGCGGACAAACGTCTGAAGATGGCACAGTCCAACATACGCCACGCGGAGGAGAACCTGAGATGCGCCAATGTCGGTTTCAGCGAGGGAGTGATACAGAGCACCACCGTAATGGAGGCGCAAACAGCCTGGTTGCAAGCGCAATCGCAGAAAATTGACGCAGAAATAGACATCCGACTCAGCCGCGTCAACCTCGCCAAAGCACTCGGAACGTTAGAATAAGAAAGCCCGAAAGAAAGCAACGAAAGCACAATAACAATAATATAGAGGAGCAACGAATATGTCAGTAAAATCACAACGCAACAATATACTGCAGGCAATAGCAGGCTTCACGCTGGTGGTCATCATCGTCGCCGCCATCGGTTATTTCACCATCGGTAATGAACCGGACATCATTCAGGGACAGGTCGAAGTGACGGAATACAGAGTTTCGAGCAAGGTTCCGGGCCGCATACTTGAACTTCGTGTGAAGGAAGGCGACTACGTGAAGGTCGGCGACACGCTCGCCATACTGGACGCACCGGATGTAAGGGCCAAGATGACCCAGGCACAGAGTGCCGAAGAAGCTGCGGCTGCAATGGACGAGATGGCCCGGGCGGGTGCAAGGGCGGAACAGATAAGAGGCGCTTATCAACTTCTACAACAGGCAAAGGCCGGTGCGGAGATTGCCGAAAAGTCCTACAAGCGTGTCCAACGCCTATACGAAGAGGGCGTCATGACAGCCCAAAAGCGTGACGAGGCGCTGGCAAACTATAAGGCTATGGAAGCTCAGATGAAGGCCGCGCAGAGCCAGTATGACATGGCACGCAACGGTGCACGCCGCGAAGAGAAGATGGCGGCGGCCGCACAGGTGGGCCGCGCACGCGGTGCCGTGGCGGAAGTAGGCTCTTATATCAACGAGACCGTACAGACGGCGCAGATGGAAGGCGAAGTCAGCGACGTATATCCGAAGGTCGGCGAACTTGTCGGAACAGGGTCGCCAATCATGACGATAGCCGTGATGAAGGATCTTTGGGGCACATTCAATGTCCGGGAAGACCACATTCAAGGCATGAAGGTCGGCGACGAGCTGACGGCATTTGTCCCGGCGTTCGGCAAGGACATCCGCATGAAGGTCTACCACATCAAGGACGAGGGCAGTTATGCCGTATGGAAGGCTACCAAAGCCAACGGTCAGTATGACCTGAAGACCTTCGAAATCAAAGCCAGACCGGTGGAGCCGGTGGACGGTTTGCGCCCCGGAATGTCACTGATTGTCAACTATGATAAATAAAGAAGTCACTGACTGTCAACTACGATAAATAAAAATCTAACCGTGGCATCAACCGGATTTATAAAAAACGTGATGAGAGTGGCCCGCCGAGAGCTGTCATTCATCATCAGTCAGCCCATCTATTGGTTCTGTATGGTGGTCTTTCCGTTGTTGGTCACGGTGTTCTTCACGTCCCTCATGAACGAAGGGCAGCCGCAGGACATGCCCGTGGGAGTGGTCGACTGCGACAACACGTCGACCTCCCGGCGTCTCATACGCAATCTGGACGCTTTCCAAAGCACCCGCGTGGTGGCACGCTATCCGAGTGTCAGCGATGCGCGCAAGGCCATACAGCGCAACGAAATCTACGCCTTCCTGTATATTCCGGAAGGCACGGCAGAACGGTTGACAGCCGGTCGTCAACCGAAAGTTTCCTATTATTACAGCCTTACCTCTCTCACGGCCGGCGCACTGCTATACAAAGACCTCAAGACAATCACGACATTAGGGTCTGCCGCCGTCGGTCAGGCGACGATGTCGGCACGCGGTTATACGCCGCGACAGATACAGACGTTCCTCCAGCCCATCGTCATCGACCTCCATCCGATATCCAATCCGTGGACAAACTACAACATTTATCTTAGCACTGTACTTGTCCCGGGACTTATCATGCTCTTCATTTTCCTCATCACAGCCTATTCCGTCGGCACCGAACTGAAGTTCGGACGTTCCCGCGGATGGCTTGCGACAGCCGGCGGAGACATCGTCGCGGCTGTCGTCGGCAAGCTGTTGCCCCAAACCGTGGTCTTTCTGACCGTCATGTACGCCCATCTTTATTATGTCTTCGGAGTGCTATCATTCCCCCACCCCGGCGGTGTCGTCCCGATTCTGTTGCTCGGACTGCTCGCCGTCTTAGCCTCCCAAGGCTTCGGCGTGTTCATGTTCGGGCTCATCCCGTCGCTGCGTCTGTCGATGAGCACATGCTCTCTGTGGGCCGTCCTGAGCTTCTCCATTGCCGGTTCGGCCTACCCGCTGGCAGACATGGACGCCCCACTGCAGTCGTTAGCATGGCTGTTTCCACTCAGACACTACTTCATGACATACCAGATAACGATATTCAACGGCTTTCCGCTCACCGACGCATGGCCACACATCGCGGCTCTTACACTCTTCGCCCTACTCCCGCTTACGATACTCAGACGTCTACGCAATGCCATGCTCAACTATGTCTACATGGCTTGACGTGACAACGAAAGAAACGTGACGGTATTGCGGAAGTGACGCAATAATATTGTAAACCAACAACAAGATATCCGAAACACTATATATGAATAATACAGGATTTTGGAATAGGACCCGGGAAGGACTGCTCGACGCCTGCTACGTCTGGTGGCAAGAGATGAAAGGTGTGGTCAAAGACGAGGGAGTGCTCATCTTCTTCATCCTCGTGCCCTTGGCCTACCCGCTACTGTACTCATGGATCTACAACAATGAGATAGTCCGCGAAGTGCCCGTCGTGGTCGTGGACGACTCCCGCAGTGCGCTGAGTAGAGAGTTCGTGAGACATTGCGACGCCTCTCCGGATGTCATGGTCAAATGCCATGCGGCCGATATGGAGGAGGCGCGGGCGCTCATCGGACGTCAGGAGGTGAAAGGCATCTACTACATCCCCTCCGACTTCTCCACCCGTTTGGCCCGCATGGAGCAGACCGCCGTCAGCGTCTACTGCGACATGAGCCTCATGCTGACCTACAAAGCCATCTTCCAAACGGCCACCGCCGTGTCACAGGACATGAATGGCAAGATACAGATAAAACTCTCCGGCAACTATACCGACCGTGAAGACGAGATAACCACAATGCCACTGAAGAGCGTTGACGTGCCGATATTCAATTCCACAAGCGGCTATGGCAACTTCATCCTGCCCGGCGTGCTCATGCTCATCATCCAGCAGACCCTCGTCCTCGGCATCGGTCTTGCGGCAGGAACGGCACGCGAGACCAACCGCTTCCGCGAGCTCATCCCCATCAGCCGCCACTATCGCGGTGTCCTGCGCATAGTCACGGGCAAGACGATGTGCTATCTGATGATATACGCTGTGCTCTCGGCCTATCTTACTCTCGTCATTCCGCGTCTGTTCGGTTTTGTCAATATGGTTCAGGGAGCCACGTTGGCGACCATCATGCTGCCCTATCTGCTGGCCTGCATCTTCTTCGGCATGACCGTGTCGTGTCTCATCCGCTATCGCGAAAACGTCATGCTGATAGTCATCTTCTGTTCCGTCCCGCTGCTGTTCCTCTCCGGTGTGTCATGGCCGCAGAGCAACATACCGGGCTTATGGCAGGGCGTCTCATGGCTCTTCCCGTCGACATTCGGCGTCAGAGCTTTCGTCCGGACCTCCATGATGGGTGCGACGATAGATGATGTGGCCACAGAATATGCGATGATGTGGGTCCAGACGCTGGTTTACTTCTTCATTGCCTGCGCCGTCTACCGCTACCAAATCAGTCTTTCGCGCCGCAAAGTGCTTGACCAACTCAACCATATCCGCCACAAACGGGAAGTCAGACGGAGGCTGAAAACAACCAGACAAGTAAGCGGCAAAAGCGAATAACGCAATTGAACGAAACGGATAAGCATGCGAGGAAATCCCCAATGGACAATAATAAAAGCTCAAATGAACTTTCATTATTGTCCATTTGAGCTCTAAAGTCTTTCAATTGTGAGCGGGAAAAAGCAGCAGATGTCTTAATTTCCCTTTTCTTCTGCAATTTTCTTCTGCAGTTCTATCACAGCCTTACCGTCTGCATTGTTCAGCATCAGCGTAGAACCCTTCTTCAGACTGAACGACTTGACTTCGCCGAAAGCGCCAAGCAAGCGGTCTTCCAAAGCCATGTCAGGACACATCATGCGCGTACTTCCCATCTTGCTGAGATCTATCGTGCCCTTGACGGGGTCTGCATCAAACACTCCCGTGAGACGGTTGCAACTCGTACTGCCATAGACATGCTTCTTGTCTGCATCAATTCCGATGAACGGAGCGTTCTGCCCGTCGGCCGCTGCAACGTCACTGCCATTGATTTTCACTACGCTCCATTCGCCATTGAGGTCGCTGAGCGATACTGCTTTCTGTGCTGTGCCGCACGATACCATTGCCGCCACGGCACAGACAAATACCATAATCTTCTTCATATTCGTATTATAAAAATGTTCATACGAGTCCATTTCATGACGGCCAATAGTCCTCTTTGACGCAGACTATATCCAGTCCGAATGTTCCTGTCAGCCGTCAATCGTCAATATCGGTCACACGGAAGTCCTTGTCGAACTTTATCTCCAGCCCGTTGTCCAGCTTCACCTCATACTTGCCCTTACTGCCACGCTCTATCTCCAGCAGTTTCGCTTTCGGATAATAGCTCTTCAGATAGCTGCGTATGGGTTTGGGAACAACCGACGATGGCACTCCCGACCTGCGGCACGTGATCTCCGTCCACTGGCCGTGACTGTCAAACTCCACCTTGTCGCCATTGGTGAAGACGACATTATAGCCGTTGTAGAACAGTCCGTCGTCTATCTTCGCCATTGCGACGCGGCGTCCAGAGAAGTCTTTCTTGACTACCAGCTGCGCGTTGGCCGGCAACTGTGTGACCTCTATCGGCCGGTCCATTCCTGCGAGTGCAGCCGAACTGGTCATCATTGCGGCTGCTACGGTCATCATGACCTTCTTAGTCAAATTTTTCATAAGCGGTTAAATTTAAAGTGAGTAATCCTGTTGACAGTGCAAATATACGCACAATAAGCCACACATCATAATCCTCAAACACAACTTAACCAACTTTTCGATTACTTCGCGGATGCTAAATGGGGTTAAAGAGACAAAAGGAGTTAAGGAGTTAAAGGGAGTTATCACTCCGCCACGCTCCGTTCCGGGAGTTAAGCCAAGCTCCTACTGCTCCCGGAAAGTTCTCATAGAGAGTTGCCAAGGGTAGCAGTAGACCTGCTCCCTTGATTTGTCAACCCTCCGTCAGCGTGATACCGTCATCACCGATGGTTATCAGCCGGCGGCGATAAAGGTCTCCGACAGCCTTCTTGTATGTCTTCTTGCTGACCTTGAAGCGGTCGACTATCAGCTCGGCGGGGCTCTTGTCACCCAAATCGCAGTGGCCGTTGTTGTTGCGCAGATATTCGAGCAGCGTCTCGGAAAACTCCTCCGTCTGACGGCGGCCTGTCGGCTGGAGCGTCACGTCGATCTTGCCGTCCTGCCGGATATGGTCAATATATCCCTTGAGGCGGTCGCCCGTCGTGATATAACGGAATATCTGGTCCTGGAAGACCAGCCCGCTGAACTTGTTGTCCACAATCACCTTGAAGCCCAGTTCGGTCTTCTGCCACACCAGCAGGTCGACCTCGTCACCGTGGCGATAGCGTGGCTGCTCCTGCGATAGATAGCGCTCGACCTTCGCCGAGGCCATCATGCGGTAGCTGTCCTCGTCCACCGTCACATAAACTATGTATGACGAGCCGCGTTCCATGCGCTTCTTCTGCTCCCGGAAGGGACAAAACAGGTCTTTCATCAAGCCCCAGTCGAGGAACGCACCGTATTCGTTGACCCAAGCGACCTCCAGACATGCGAACTCGCCGACACGCGCTTTGGGCTGCTGGGTGGTAGCCACGGGGCGCTCGTCCTGATCGAGATAGACGAAGACGTCAATCTCGTCGCCAGGCCGCAAACCCTCGGGCACATAGCGGGCGGGCAACAATATCTCACCCTCGTCGCCACCGTCGAGGTACATTCCGAAGTCTACCTTCTTGACAACCGTCATCCGGTTGTAGTCTCCTAACTTTATTCTATTCATCTGTTTCTTTCTTTTGTGGTTCTGTGACAGCCTCCGTCTCCACCTCGAGCTGTCCGTCGCGCATCTTTATCGTGCGGTCGGTGATGGACGCAAGCTGCTCGTCGTGGGTCACGATGACAAAAGTCTGGCCGAAGCGGTCGCGCAAGTCGAAGAACAGTTGGTGCAGCTCGGCCTTGTTCTTTGAGTCCAGACTGCCCGAGGGCTCGTCCGCGAGGATTACGGCGGGGTTGTTGACGAGCGCACGTGCCACAGCCACACGCTGCTTTTCACCGCCCGACAGCTCGTTGGGCTTGTGGTTGGCACGGTCGGTGAGCCCCATGAAGTCGAGCAGTTCCTCCGCCCTGCGGCGCGCATCCTTGGTGGACGTGCCGGCGATGTAGGCCGGAATCATGATGTTCTCGATGGCCGTGAACTCGGGCAGGAGCTGGTGAAACTGAAACACGAAACCGATATGGCGGTTACGGAACTCAGCCAGCCGCTTGGCGTTCATGCTTCCCGTGTCCACACCGTCCACCACGACGGTGCCGCTGTCGGCGCGGTCGAGAGAGCCGATGATTTGCAGCAGCGTCGTCTTGCCTGCACCGCTGGGGCCGACGATGCTCACGACCTCGCCCTTTCTGATCTCAAGGTTGATGCCCTTGAGCACTTGCAGCGAGCCGAAACTCTTTTTTATATCTTTTATTTCAATCATTCTTGCAAAATCAATGTTGTACTATTGAGCTATTTTAGCTACCGTAGCTATAGTGGCTACAATAGCTACCTGTCTCATCTCCGCTTCAGCATCTTCAACAGCGAGGCGTAGGCACTCTCCTGCTCCTGCCGTTGCGGTGCGGTGAAGGTCATAACGTCTTGCGGCTGACCGTTCTGGTCGGGATATATGAGCATCAGACTACATTCCGGAAAGGCCGCGGTCAGCTCCTCCGGCAGACGTTCGAAGGCGGGTTTGTATGACACCGTCCCCTGACGGGCGGTCACAACGACAAACAGGTGGTCGGCGTTGACCTCGCGTGAGAGTCGCGTCAGGTCCTTCCAGTGGGCCATGACGACATATTCGGCGCGCACCTCGGGATGACGGTTCTGTATGTATTCGCTGATGAGAGCCATCGTGTCCTGCCGTCCGTGGAAGATGATGCGGCAACTGAGGTTGCCGGCCAAGCGGGACAGACGCTCCGTCCAGCGATAGAATCCCGGTTCAAACTCGACGCGCGACGGCACCGCCACATGTATGCGGCGGATGGTGTTGAGCGGCCGGACGATGCGACATATCATTATCTGGCGGTTTATCTCCGTGATGAGTCCCTGCGTGTAAGCTCCCCAGAAGCTGTCCGTGGGAGTCATGCGGCGGTGCATGCCCATGATGATTTCCGAAGCGTCGTTCTCCTTGAAAGCATGCTTGATGCCGTTGGCTATATTGATGGCCAGCCGGCTCTGCGTCTGCATCCGCACATCGGCCGACCCGGCGACGGCCTCGGCGTGCTCGAGTAGCTTGCGGCCGGCCGTCTGGTTGCGCCCGCTGTAGATGTCGTCGTAGACGACGTTGAGACCAATCAGTCCGCGGTTGAGCTTCTTGTTACGTATCAATATGGCCAGATGAATCAGCGAGTCGGCCGTCTCGGCGTGCTGGAGTGGCAGGAGCATCTTTTCGTCGTCACCCGCTTTGGCCGGTTCCTCGGGCTGCATCTTCTCACGAAGGAGAATGGCGCGGGCCGAATTTTCCACGACAAACGAACTGATGATGCACGTGAAGAGTATCATCATGACCACTCCGTTGAGCATGTTGGCGTCGACCAGATAGCTGCCGTCAGCCATCTTGAGTCCCATTCCGACTATGGTCATGGCGATGCCGCCGGCGGCGTGGGCCTCGGTGAGACCGAACATCATGTGACCCGCAAGCAAAGGCCGTCGGAAGAGGAAGCAGGAGGCATAGGCGGCGATGGCCTTGCTGAGCGTTCCGATGACGACCATACAGAAGACGACCCACAGTGTGTCCCAGCCGTGGAAGAGGACGCGGATGTTGATAAGCATGCCGACACCGATGAGGAAGTAGGGGATGAAGAGCGCGTTGCCGACGAACTCAATGCGGTTCATAAGCGGCGAGACACTCGGGATGAAGCGGTTGAGGGTCAGTCCGGCGGTGAAAGCGCCGAAGATGCCCTCCAATCCGCACATTTCGGCAGTGGCGGCGCTCAGGAAAAGTATCGACAATACATATATATATAGCATCACCGAGTCGGAATAATGTCTGAAAAACCACCGCGTCATCCGTGGCAGCAGCAGCGACGAACCGGCACAGAAGAGGACCACCTTGCCCACAAAGAGCACCCAGAAGCCGAAGTTCATATCGCCGTCATGCGCTCCGACGATGGCTGCCAGCACGAGCAGTGACAGTGTCAGGGCTATCATCGATGAGCCGACGCTGAGCGTGACGCTCGAATGTTTCTGCAATCCGTAGCGGCAGACTATCGGATAGGCTATCAGCGTGTTGGCCGCGAGGATACAGGACAACAGGAGTGACGCTTCCGTCGAGTAGCCTAAGAGCCACACTCCGGCACCATAGGCCATGACGAAAGGCACGGCAAACGTGAGCAGACCGAAAATCATGAACTGCAGCTTGCGCCTCATGATGTCCGTCAGGTTCATCTCCAGTCCTGCAAGGAACATGATGTAGAGCACGCCCACCTTGCCGAACAGTTCGAAGGAGGAGTCCCGTTCGAGGATGTTGAATCCGTAGCGGCCTACGGCAACGCCCGCCAAAACCATGCCGATGATATGCGGAATACGCAGACGCCCCATGATGATTGGGGCGAAAAGGATGATACAGAGCACGACAAAGAATATCAGTGTCGGGTCGGTAATCGGGAAATAATGTGACATATCGGATATGCTCATCAATCGGAATCATTGCATTTCACAGTGCAAAGGTGCAAAAAAAATATCAGACGAGAGCGGTTATTACCCTAAAAGTTGTAATTTTGCAGCAAAATAGGCTTGGCAAGTAACAATCAGACAAGAATAATCAAACAACAAAAAGACATAAGAGACATGAAAGTAGCTATTGTAGGAGCGAGCGGAGCCGTGGGACAGGAGTTCCTCCGCGTGCTCGCAGAGAGAAACTTCCCTATGGACGATCTCGTCCTGTTCGGTTCGGAGCGCAGCGCCGGGACACGCTATGAGTTCCGCGGACGCGAGTATGAGGTCCAGCTGCTCCGCCACGGAGACCAGTTCCGCGATGTCGACATCGCCTTCACCTCTGCCGGAGCAGGGACATCCAAGGAATTTGCCGAGGACATCACGCGCTACGGCGCCGTCATGATCGACAACTCCAGCGCCTTCCGCATGGACGACGACGTGCCATTGGTCGTGCCGGAGTGCAACGCCGAGGACGCCCTCAACCGTCCGCGCGGCATCATCGCCAACCCCAACTGCACAACCATCATGATGGTCGTCGTGCTCCAGCCTTTGGAGAAGCTGAGCCACATCCGCCGCATCCACGTGGCGAGCTATCAGAGCGCGAGCGGTGCCGGCGCGGCCGCTATGGCCGAACTGCAGCAGCAGTACGGCGAGATCATCGCCGGCCAGCCCGTGACGGTCAATAAGTTTCCCCATCAGCTGGCCTACAACGTCATCCCGCAGATTGACGTCTTCCAGCCCAACGGATATACGAAGGAGGAGATGAAGATGTTCAACGAGACGCGCAAGATCATGCACAGCGACGTCAAGTGCTCGGCAATGTGCGTCCGCGTGTCTTCGCTGCGCGCCCACTCGGAGTCCGTATGGATTGAGACCGAGCGCCCCATCAGCGTCGAAGAGGCCCGTCAGGCCATCGCCGCCGCTCCGGGCGTAACGCTTCAGGACGATCCGGACAATCTCGTCTATCCCATGCCGTTGGAGACTGCGGGCAAGGACGACATCTATGTGGGCCGCGTGCGCAAGGATCTCACCGACGACTGCGGCCTGACCTTCTGGCTCAGCGGCGACCAGATACGCAAGGGCGCGGCACTCAATGCCGTCCAGATTGCGGAATATCTGATCAAGGTCGGCAACGTGAAGTAGAATATTTTCTATAACGCATAATAAACCGATATAAAACGCAAAGGCCGCAAAGACGCAAAGACGCAAAGTTCATCACTGGACTTCGCGGCTTTGCGGCCTTTGCGTTTTTTTAGTATAACATGTTAGATGGCAGATGTTGGAGCTTTCGCCCTTCATCTCGCAGGCACCCTCCACTTGGGGAGGGCCGGGGTGGGGCCTCCAAAATCATTCGGAATTAATCTGACTTTAACCAATGTTAATGCACGTCAGAAGTCAAAAACACGCATTATGCCCAAAAATCACGCATTTTTCGCGAAAAAGCAGAAGCGTCTGACCATCAGCCGATTACACAACACGGCAAAATCCCGACATTTTTTCGTCGAGCCGTAAGGCCCTCCCGGCTCTGCAACGGGGCGCTCGTTGCATCGCAACAAGCATGCCGTTGCATGATGACGGCGTGCTCGTTGTGACCCCGGGAGGGCCTTACGACACGCGACGACATGGCGACGGCGACACAAAACGGCTGAATTTAACAAGCGTTAACCATTTAGTCACGAACGTAAAAGTACGTAAATTTGTGAATTATGCGGACATTTTAAGATTTCGTAACAGTAGATTGAGAGAACAATGTCCGCCATTCATAAACGCCACCACATCCATATCCCAATCAAAATTCTATTAAAACAATTTTAATATATAGCGTATATATGAGATATATTTTATATATTTGCAATCAGAAACAATAACGAGCACATCATGATTACAGCGACATTACAATCCAAAAAGAAACTGATAGACATAAAGGAAGACACCTTCAAGGCTCTTTCCATCATGGCGGTACAACAGGGTACGAACCTGAAGAATTTCATCGAGTCCATCCTTGACAAGGTTGCAGTTGACTACGACGATACACAATTGTACGAATATCTGTCAAAGACCGACCTCGAAGGCAAGCAACCGCTTTCCTCCAAAGAAAAAAAAGATTTCGAAAACTGGCTTGGCGTATGAACGGTTTCGACAAACAGGACCAAGCAAAAACCGGCATTACTGAACATAAAAAAGATGCACTAAGATGAAAGTTGATTATTCAAAAAGTTTTGAAAAATCCGTGCGCAAACTTTCCGGTAAAATGCTCGAGTCCGTACGCCGCGTAATCAAGGAAGTCAAGGAGGCCAACGACATAAAAGACATCACCGACTGCAAACACCTTGTCGGCTACAAAAATGTCTATCGCATCCGCATTGGCGACTATCGTGCATTCTTCACGTTTCACATCGAAATCATTGACGACGTCGTTTTCTTTGAATATCTTGTCTGTCGTGGAGAAGCCTACGGCAAAAAGATGGAACAGTCGCTAAGGAGAATAGACCTATAGCCTCCGGGGCAATCCCTTCATATTAATAAACATCGCATTTTCATTTTGCTTTGGCAAAAACATACATAACATACTGACCTCTCATGAACAACCGACTACCTCACTACGCCCCGCTGGCGGCCGCGCTCGGACTCGCCTCGACAGCTACGGCACAGACGACAGCCTCAACGGCAGACCGGCAGAAGGCGACACCCGAACGCCCCAACATCATCTTCATCCTCGCCGACGACATGGGCTACGGCGACCTGTCGTGCTTCGGCAGCAAGCACGTGAAGACGCCCAACATCGACCGGCTCTCCGAGACGGGCACGACATTCACACAGTGTTACGCCGGCAGCGGCATATCGTCGCCGTCGCGCTGCGCGCTGATGACGGGAAAGAACACGGGCAACACGACCATCCGCGACAACACATGCACCGCGGGAGGCATACGCGGCATGAAAATATCGCCGCAGGGCGACACGACATACATCCGGCGGGCCAACCTCCTGCCGACGGACACGACCATTGCCACGGTGCTCTCGGCGGCAGGCTACAGAACCTGTCTGGTCAACAAATGGCATCTGGACGGCTACGACCCCAAAGCGGCACCCAACCACCGTGGCTTCCACGAGTTCTACGGATGGACCATCAGCACCGTCCACTCCAACTCGCCATACTATTACCCCTACTATCGCTTCAGGGGCGACACGCTGACAACAATCGAGGAGAACGCACACGACGCACACGTCAAGCACAACACGGACCTCTCGACCGAGGACGCCATCAAGTTCATCGACCGCAACCACGACAATCCGTTCTTCCTCTATCTGGCATACGACGCGCCGCACGAACCCTACATCATCGACAACACGACATGGTATGACGACCGCGAGGACTGGTCGATGAACACACGGCGCTACGCCTCGCTCATCACACACATGGACGCCGCCATCGGCCGGCTGCTGAAACATCTCGAAGAGACGGGGCTCCGCGACAACACGCTGGTCATCTTTGCCTCTGACAACGGGGCGGCGGTACAGGCTCCGCTGGCCGAGCTCAACTGCAATGCGGGATTCAACGGCCGCAAGGGGCAGCTTTACGAGGGCGGAATACGTGTGCCGATGATTGTCAACCAACCCGGCCGCGTACCTGCCCGGCGCTTGGAAAACATCGTCTACTTCCCCGACATCATGCCGACCTTCGCCGCACTGGCCGGAGCAGAGGCGCATCTGCCGCAAAACATCAACGGTATCAACATCCTACCACTGTTCTTCGGAGGCAAGGTCGACACGGACAACCGGCTGCTCTACTGGGAGTTCACGGGCAAGCAACGGGCCGCACGACGCGGCGACTGGAAGTGTGTGACGGTCAAACCCAACCGCCCGCTGGAGCTGTACAACCTCCGCGAGGACCCGGGCGAACGCAACAATCTGGCCGACCGCTATCCCGAGATGGTCCGGCAGTTTGACGAAGACATGAAGAAGATGCACCATCCGACACCCAACTGGCCGCTCAAGGGCGAAACTTTCTGACGAGACAGAACAGGAAGGTGTGACAAAACATGGATGAGGCATGCCGTAGGGACTTGTTTCTCGCTACGTCATGCCTCATCTTTATTTTGCCAAAAGCATCTCCACATTTGTCTTTTTCCAATGCCGCAGAGCCTTCCAAGCTCCATCAGCCTCTGCCGAATGATGCCATCCGAAGAGCTCATTTCACTGCAAACAAGCCGTTTAAGCACTATTTACGACCAAGTATTCAAAACCTTTTGGAGTTCTGTCGATTTTACGTATCTTTGCATAAGCTAATTAACTTGTGCAATGAGAAAACTCATATATGTATCTGTCGCTTTGTTAACCCTGACCGGTTGTCTTTCCAAGAACAGCCCGGCACAACGCAGCGAAGAACATACACAACACCTGATAGCCATCGACGACTCGATGACAAATCACTCGCCACACACCCTCGACATGATCCGGTGCTACATGGCGGAGGCAAAGGACAGCATGACATGGTACGAACTGTACAGCAAAATGGCCAAATATTGGTTGCTGTCGAAGACCCCCGACTCGCTCCTGCCGTATGCTGACAAGGTCATCGATTTCACCGAAAGACAAAAACCGACACCACGGGTCAACACCCTGAAAGCCGCGGCATACGAATACAAGGCCACCCTTCATCAGAAGTTCCGCTCCGAAATCGACGAAGCCATACGGCTGAGAACAAAGGCTTACGAGGCAATGATGGCGAGCGACAACACCGGACAACTGCCGGACCTGTGCGCCAACATGGGCGATACCTACGGAATGAACAACAACATGGTCATGGCGTCATCATGGTACCGCCGCGCGCTCTATCTGGCGGACTCTCTCGGACTCCCGAAGACAAAGAACGTGACCATCTATCTCGGGCTGGCGCAAATCTACCGGAACCTCGAGGACTACTCGCGTTCGCTCCAATACTACAAGCTGGTCACACAATCGTACGACAAGATGAGCCCCAACATGCAGGGATACTATCTCAACAATTTCGGCAGCTACTACTATTATCTCGGCGAATACGATAAAGCGCTGAAGCTGTTCCTGCGACTCGAAAAGATGCTCACAAGCTACGGAGACGAAGGCATCGACATGGCTGTCTGCCGGATAAACCTGGCCGATACATATCTGAACCTCGGGAAATTCGACAAGGCACACCATTATGTCGACAGCGCCGAACGTTTCTTCAAACAACATGGCGTCGACGTGGGCATCTACTACGCCAACACAATACGCATCGGCATAGCACAGAAGGAAGGCCGGACTGACGACGTGAAGAAAATCCTGCGCAACGAACGGGTGGCGGCACCAATGGAATACAGTCTCGTAGGCATACGGAACAAATACATGCAGGAATATTATAAAGCGACGGACAATTGGCATGCGGCATACGACAACTTGGTGGAAGACATCCATGCACGTGACTCCATCGCCGAAGACCGCCAGCACATGCGTGCCTCGGAAATAATGCAGCGCCTGAAGGAAGACACGCTGTCGCTACATCATGCCATCGAAATCGAGCGCAAGGACGCCATCCTGCGCAATACCCACATGACGACGGCAATGCTGGTGGTACTCGCCGCATTGATTCTGCTCTGGTGGGTGGCGCTCTCGCGCAAACGGAAACTGCAAATGGAAATGGACATGATGCAGCTGAGATTAGACAACGCCCGAAACAGAATCTCACCCCACTTCATCTTCAACGTCCTCAACAACCGCATCAGCACAACCGACAGGAAAGAGACGGACGAACTGATGATGCTGGCACGTCTGATAAGGGCCAATCTGGACATATCACGCAATACGTTCGTCAGTCTGGCCGACGAAATGGAGTTCGTCCGCTACTATGTCGACATCGAAAGGACAGTCCTTGGCGACGACTTCACGTTCGAGGTGGAGGCTCCGGCGGACGACGTGATGAAGCAGATCAGCATACCGACGATGTTCGTCCAGATTCTCGTCGAGAACGCCATCAAGCACGGACTGCGCGGGCTGGACGGCGAGAAGCGGCTCACCGTCACTATCAGCCATGATGACGACGGGACCGACATAACCGTGGCGGACAACGGCAGAGGCTTCGACATTCGCTCGGCGGCAACTAACGGGACGCGCACGGGGCTGGACATCATACGCCACACGATACGCATAATCAACCAGCGGATGAAGAGTGACGCCATGACATTCGACATACGCAACGGCAAAGACGCCGAAGGACGGGTGACAGGATGTATCTCCGAACTCCGTATCCCCGTTTTACCCCCCGAAAATTATAAAGAAACAAACTGATAATCAGTAATATATACAGCAATGAAAGCGATAATAATAGATGACGAAAAGCTGGCGATAAACGCCTTGACGGACAAGCTCAAGGCTTTCACGGAAATAGAGATTGTCGGTACGACCCAAAAAGCGCAGGCCGGACTGAAGATGGTCAACGAACTCAAGCCCGACGTGCTCTTCCTTGACGTGGAGATGCCGGAGATGTCGGGCCTCGACTTCCTTGAGCAGATGGACACCACGTCCAACGATTGCGACGTGGTGATGTGCACGGCATACGACGACTACATGTTGCCGTCATTCCGCAGCAATGCTTTCGACTTTCTTCTGAAGCCTGTCGAGCACAAGGAGCTGGAGATTGTCATACAGCGACTCTTGGTCAACAAGGAGAAAAAGCGGAACACGACGCCATCCGGTGACAACGTCAAAAAGCAGGACGAAGAGAACTTCCTGTTCTACACCAACGCCATCGACTTCCGATTGGTGCGCATCAAAGACATCGGCATTTTTCAATATAACCACCAGTTGCGTTCATGGGAGGTCATCGTGGCCGGACGCAAGGACCCGATAAAGCTCAAGCGGAGCATAACCAACGATCAGATCTTAGAGTTGGACCGCAACTTCGGACAGGTAAATCAGAAGTATATCATCAATATCAGATATCTGCTGGAGGTCAAAGACAACTTCTGCAAATTCTATCCGCCGTTTGACGAGATAGACTATGTAAAGGTCGGGCGCTTCTTCCGCAAAAGATTCATCGAGCGGTTCAACAGACTTTGACGCCATCCGAAAGGACGACGGAAGACAGACGGCGGGATTTCAGGAGGTTGACGACAGGATTTCGAGAAGCCGACGGCAGGATTTCGAGAGGCTGACGACAGTACCGGATGGCCGCCGCTATATTTTTTCGGCCGTACATTCACTTTTTTGAACCAAATATGCCGACGGGCTGACCGAACGTCATTGATACGCAAAAAGGACTCTTGCGGCATTAATTCTTTTTCCCTAAATTTGCAGACAGAAGCGTAACATCGACGCAAAAGAAACGCTAACGTCTTGCACTGGAACGTGCATCGGGAAATGATAACAAATTACATATATTGATGACAAAGTGCTACCGCAAACACCACGGTAGCACTTTTTGTTAAAAAGCGACGTGTAAAAACGGCCTTTTCAGAAGAAAAAGTGTATCTTTGCAACAGCATTTAACATGTCTACAACACGAAAAGGCCATGAACAAACATCACTTACGCATCACACTGGCAGCCATTCTGACCGTCATTATAACGGGATGCAACGAACAAAGCAAACCTAAGACACTTGGAGAAAAAGAGATTTACTTCAACGAGAAGCTCTCTTCTGTCTCTCCCGACGGCGATTCGGCATGCTGGATTGGCAGCGAGACCGGCGACATCTGGTACATCAGCGCCAACGAGCGCAGAACTTACAACATCGGGACTGACCGTATATATAAGGTTGTCCCGGACCGGACGGCAGACGGCCAACAGATATTCTGGCTCGGAATACGCAACTCCGGACTACAGAAGTGGTGCGTCAAGGACGGCAGGCCGGTCTTGATGGCATGCTATCCGATATCAGCCAAGGGTGACCAATACTCCGTTTATGACATTCTTACCGACGGCGACATGATTTATGCGGCCACCAGTCAGGGCCTCTACGGAATGAGACGCGACGGGACACGTCTGGCCTTGCTCTACCCCGGCACCAACAGCGCGACAGCACTGCGCGGCCAACCGATGACGGTCAGCTGTATGTGTCTCTACAACGGCAACCTCCTTGCCGGCTCACAGGACGGACTCATCCGCTACAACCCGCACTCACGTAAGGTCGATGTCCTCCACCGCGGGACACCCATCCACTGCGTCAACAGCTCCGACGGGCTCATCTACGCCCTGACCGACGGCCGGTTGTTCATCGACAGCATCGCCACCCCGTCACTGCGGGAGATTCCGCTCACGTTTCCCGCCCGCCATCATCGCAAGATTGGCGGCACCCACTACTTCATCGAGAGCAGCCACATCGTGCTGAGCGAGGACCTGCGGGACTTCGTCTCCGTCCCGTTGCGCCACAAGGTGCCACTCTTCAGCTGCAACATCCTCTGCACCGGCAGACGGGACGGCCACAGTCTGCTCGTCACGGAAAACGCCCTTTGGCACATTCCGCACCACATCGGCGTCTTCAACGTCAACGGCGAAATTGTCGCCTCATGCGCCGACGGCGACCGCATGTACTTCCTCAACTCATCCAACGAACTCTTCTGTAAGCAAAATGGAGACGACACGGCCGACAAAATCTATGATTTGCCGGAGACAGAGACCATCAACCGCATCATGGCATGCGACGGCCGGCTCTACTGCGTCAGCAACGGCGACCGCCTCCTGGGCCTCGACGTCCACGACAGCTACCTCCGCAACGGACTGTTCAGCACCACCGAGACCGTCTTTCAGGCTCCGACAAAAATCACATCCGCATGTATCTGTCGCACCGATGGCGGCCATCGGGTCTATCTCGGCATACAGGACGAGCTGATCTCCATCGCTGACGACGGGCGTACGGACACCGTTCAGGCACTCAGCGGAAAGTATATCACGGCGTTCCACTTGCCCTCCGCCCATGCCCCGGTCTATCTGTCGACACTCAACGACGGCGTCTTCTGCGGCAGCGGCAAAAACTTCTCTTCGATGGATCATACCGACAACATTCCGTTCATACGAGACATCGCCGTCACCGGCGAACATATCCCCATGCTGATGATGCTGACCAACCACGGCCTTATCCTGCCCGAGAGCCGCGACACCATCGAAGTCAAAGGCTTCAACAAGCTCCTTTATGTCAACGACAGCCTGTTCTACACACTTCCTGAGACGGGATTGTGCGAATATGCCGTACATGACGGCCATGCCGAACTGCTTGGTGAATATTACGGCGACATCCACTTCAATCCACAAGCCTCATTCGTCCACGGTGACCGCATCTATCTCGGTTCCGACATCGGCGTGCTGACCATAGCGGCCGGCAACGTCAGTGACGCCCGTTGGATAGAGTTCTGTCCCGACGCGCCCAACATCCGCATGCTCGGCGTGAGCCTCATCTTCATCATCCTGCTGACTGGCGTGACCGCCATTGCCGTGAAAAAGCGCGACGACAGCCGCCGCAGAATGATCGGGATACACATCAGCGACCTGCGGAACCGCTTGGACAGCCTTGCGTCCATTGCCGCCGCAACAGGCCGCGACGAAGACGCCGCTTCCGTCAAGAGACTGCGGGACAAGACAGAAACGCTGAATGTCAAAAGCCGCGACGCCGCACAGCGCATCGCAGGACTGTCAAAGAGCATCATGCTCAAAAACCGCGACATGGCTCTCGCACTGTCCAAGCACCTCCACAGCCAAACGGAGGAAATCGAGAGATACGACGCCTACGACCGCGCCCGGCTGCTCGAAGAGTCTCACACGGCACAAGCCGTGGGCGACACCGAGCGCATCATAGAGCAGGTCAGCCGCAACGCCGACTGGCTGGCACGCATGGCCACAGCCACCGATGTCGTCAACAACTGCCGCCGGGACATGGCCGGCACTCAGGAGGTAGACGGCGTCAACGCCGGACTGGCAGCAGAGACGGAGCGTGTGGCCGAAGCGCTGCTCAACACGCCGCTCGACAGTCTGGAGACGGACATACGCCAACTGGACATGCGCTACCGCTTTGTCTTCACGGACGAAGCCGTCGACCTCATCGACACGTTCGTCCGCACACGCACGGAACTCATCACCGACATCACACCAGAATTCTATGACGACGTCGCGGCGGCTCTCGTGGTCCGGCTTCACGAGTTCCGTTCGGCCATCAGACGCCGCGAACGCATCGAGATCCTGCGCAGATTGCGTCACGCCAACAACCGCATATGCCAGATACTGACGCGCCGTCAGCTGGCCGAGACGATGGACGAATACTGCCGCATGCACATGGCCGTCATCGCCGAATACGCCAACTGCGCCCCGTCGACAACTGAGCCTTCGTCGCTCGAGATAGAGATTGTCGACCGCACGCAACCCATCGCCGAACGCATCGAAGTGCTGACGAAAGAGTTATACGCCCTCATCACCGAGACTGACCCCGACGTGCTCACGAACATGCTGCGGATGACCGATCTGACCAAACAGTCGGCACGCATCATGGCTCTGCTCATCGCCCGCCCGTCGACGGAGCGCGATTTCCTCGCCGGCATGCTCGGCATGTTCGGCAACATGGCGCCCGTCATAAGCCGCCTGAAGACGAACAAGATCAGGCCGGCACGCGAGCAGCTCGCAGCCTACGCCAAAGCCCACCCGGACAGCATGGTCCCCTATATCCTCGCCCTCGTCTGACACGAACGTAAGACAGGGCCGGCCGATGGACAAAACGCTCACACACCGGCACAAGACTCACACGACACACGACTTTCGGTGTTTACGGACGATTGCCGTAAACTACTGACAATCACTCACAAAGCGGCAAAAAATCTTGCCGCTTTTTTCGTGTCCGCCGAAAAAGCCTGCAAAACAATCCGCAAAACATCGCTTTCATCATAACTGACACTGCATGAAGTCTTACATAATGTTAAATAAGGTCGGCCGCGGAAGCTCCGCAGAGGCCTTGCGGCATGCCGCGTGGACAATAGAGCGGGACAACATGTCCAAATAATATCACGGAATTTAACACTTGAGAATCCTCCGAAATTTCGACCGGAGCGCCCCGATTTCGACATTTGCATGCCATTTCCGTACAAAAAAGTTCCCGCGGCCAAACCGTAAGGGCCCCGTTGGTCTCTGGCGGCGTGCCCGTTGTCTCGCAACGGGGCCGCCGCCGTGATGCAACGGGGGCCCCGCTGCAAAGCCGTAAGGCCCTTACGGCTCGGAAAAATCCGTGAAATCATTGCACATTTTTCCAAAAACCATCATAACACACAACAGCTCAGACGATTAGACTTGCACGCGAAAATTTGAAGAATTTGCGGCCGCGAACTTTTCATTTTCAAATTCTTCAAAAATGGAGAGGCTTTTGTCAGAATAATTCGGAATTTTAACAATTCGGCGCGCGAGTGTGAGCTTAATTATTCTCAAAAAAACGGCATTTGCAACCAAGTTGCAAGCCTTTTGACATATCTTTGTATTCGAATTAGCCGCCAAAGAGCCGCGTGCGCGGAACACGGCATCGCGTATGGCGACGTCCGGTCAGGCAGAACAATCAATAAAAAAACGAAAGATATGGAACATCATCATCACCATCATCACGCTCCAGCGGGGGAGATGAAGTCACTCAACGGCATCTTCATCTTCGCCATCCTGCTCAACCTCATTTTCGTCGGCATCGAGGCCGTCATGGGCTTCCTCCACAACTCGCTGTCACTGCTGTCGGACGCAGGCCACAATCTGAGCGACGTCTTCTCGCTCGTGCTCGTGCTCGTCTCGTTCTATCTTCTACGCATACACAGCACCAAACGCTACTCCTACGGTCTGAAGAAGAGCACGGTGCTCATCTCCCTGCTCAACGCCATCATCCTCCTCGTCGCCGTGGGAGCCATCATCATCGAGAGCATCCACAAGTTTGCCGAACCCGTCGAAGTGGACGGTGCGGCCGTCTCGTGGACCGCACTGGCCGGCATCGTCATCAACGGTCTGACCGTGGTGCTGCTCATGCGCGGCCAGAAGAACGACATCAACGTGCGCGGAGCGTTCCTCCACATGGTTGCTGACACGCTGGTCAGCGTCGGAGTGGTCGTCTCCGGTGTGGCCATCACGCTGACGGGATGGAACGTCATTGACCCCATCGTCTCGCTCATCATCGCCGGCGTAATCATCGTGTCGACATGGAGTCTGCTCTCCGAGAGTCTGAAACTGTCGCTCGACGGCACACCCGAATCGATAGACCCCGACCACGTGGTCGACATCATGGCCTCCACGCCCGGAGTCAAGGACGTACACCACGTGCACATTTGGGCTATCAGCACGACTCAAAATGCGCTGACGGCCCACCTTGTGGTGGACAATATCAGCGCAATGGAAGGGGTGAAAAATGATGTCAGAACGCGCCTCCGCGAAGCGGGCATCAGCCACGCCACGTTGGAAACGGAGGCGGTCGGAACCAACTGTCATGAGCATGACTGCCACTGCGGGGAGTAAATCTCAGCCTTCCGATCTTTGGGGTGAACCTCCTCCTTCGGTAGGGACATCCCGTGATTTATCAGTTGATAAACTGTATTTCCAAATTACGAAAGAACCAAAAAAAGGGCGGAGAAACGGCAACGCTGCCATTTCTCCGCCCATAATGTGCATATCTGTCTTAAAGAAAATTTAAATCTATATCGCTTTAGAGGATACGTCCGCGCAAGCTGAACTTGATGACGGGATAGACCGTGAGGTAATCCATGATGTCGGAAATGTCGTTCTTAACCTCTTCATCAAGCGTCTTGTCCAAATCTACGCCGTCGGCATAGATTTTCGGCTTGCCCTGGAACTGTGCGCCAAGCTCAAAGCGGAAACCAAGACGGTTCTTCGGAATCAGACGACCGAAGCCGAGACCGAGGTAAGGACGGAAACCGCTGACCTTCATGCCGCCGGTGACATCACCATTCTCATTGACCGGGATGCGGTATTCGTCGATGTTGATACCAAACTTTTCAGCGTCACTAAGACTGTTATAATAATCACCACGGGCACTGTTCATCTCGGCAACGTATCCTTGAATATCATCACTGTGTCCCTTGATCTTGATCAGCTTGTTGCCGCCGAAAGAGAAACCTGCACAGACGAAGAATGAACTGTGACTGGGGAAAGGATAGAGGTCAAACTTCACGTCAACATATGTGCGGCTGAAAGAAGCTTCTGCTTCTATATCATTCTCCAACGCATACCTCTTATTAGGAATTATATGACCATTCGTATCATATCCCGGAGCATACAACTCTCCAACATCACTTCCATCAAAATCCTGCGTTATCTTCAAGACTTTCGGCATGATGTTGAGTCCCACACGTGCCGAACACCACTTCGTCAGACTGACCGCAGCGTCGATGCCGATACCTTCTGTTCCCACGCCGACACCTACGCCGATACGCTTTCCTACTCCGTAAAAATCTTCATTTGTCTGTGCACTAACACTCGTGAGGCCGAGCAGCAGCAGTCCACATGACAATAATAACTTTCTCATAGTTGCTATTTGTTAATGATATGGTTGATTATAACTTTTGTTTGCAAATATAATGATTTTTTATTTAACGCAGAAAAATACGAACAACAAAAACACCCGGACATGCGAAGAATGGGGTCAAACGGCCTAATAACAGTCATAAACGTCATTCGGAAATACATTTCCAGACGCCCCAAAAACATTCTTAGAACAATGCTATTTGCCTGAATAGCATGGGCATCTATCCGGCAAGGACATTGAGAAAATGTTTCTCTTAGCAGGAGATACAGGCGTTTGTGACGAAAAAAACAATAAGATATATATATTTTTAATTATTAATTAAATTTTTACAGATGAAAAGAAGATTTATTGGAGCAATGCTGTTTGGAGCACTTATGGTGACTTCGGCCGGCGTGTTTGTTTCTTGTTCTGATGACTACGATGACGACATCAGTAGCCTTCAGGAACAGATTGATGCCAACTCCAAGGCTATTGCACAAATCAACAGCCTTATCACGAGTGGTAGCGTTATTACCGATGTCGTGAAAGACGGTAACGGAATTAAGGTTATACTCAGCAATGGCCACGAATATTCCCTTACGAACGGTGCTAATGGCGCTGATGGTGCTGATGCCGTTATTTGGAAAATCGGTGAAGATGGCTTTTGGTATATGGATGGCGTCAAGACCGACTACTATGCACTTGGTAAAGACGGCAAGGATGGCGCTGACGGCAAAGATGGTGTCAACGGTGCTGACGGCAAGGACGGCGCTGACGGCAAAGATGGTG
>CABUXJ010000028.1 GCA_902495455.1 uncultured Prevotella sp. | reverse complement strand
TTTTTGTATTGCCGGATGACTCACAGCTTCGCTTTCCTCCCCATCCTCCGTCCTTTCCGCTACGCTCCAAGGGCGGAGGATGGGGAGGGGATGTTGCACTTCTAACTTGACAGAAGGCATTAAAAAGGGCCGGCGTCAGGTCACCATCGTACATGCCGCCAACGCGTTTGTCCGCTTTTTTCTGAATTTAAGTACAAAATCCAAGGGCTCTTTTGAAAATTTTTCCGTCGTGCTCCCGAATTTTCAAATCTCGCGAAGGTCAAAATCGGGGTGATTTTTCGACTTAATATTTACAGTTTTCTTAACGTCTTGATATTCAGTCGTTTCAAAACCGAAGCAGTCTCGTGGTTTTCTGATAAAGCTTCGGCGAGGTTGCAATAGCGGCCCCGCGGGGTTGCAACGGGGCCGCTATTGCTCTGCAACGGCAGCCCCGTTGCAACCCAACGAGCACGCCGTTGCGAGGTAACGGGGCCGCCGTTGCACGACGAGAGCCACTTTTTTGTCCTTTTCCGTCAATCAAAAACTCGCGAAGTTTGGTATTTTTGAAAAGCCGTAAGGGCCTTAAAGGGTTGTTTGAAGCCGCAGGTCTCTCCCCCTTGGGGGAGCCGGAGGGGGCCGTCGGAACCCTGTAAGGCCCTTATTGGTCATACGAACGCAAATCTTTGAGCAACTTTCCAAGCACGATTTTGTAAATATTTACTCCCGGTTGTGGGGGCACGACCGCCTCTTTGTCTCGTGGGGAAGTTTTTTTTCAACGCAAAGACGCAAAGACACAAAGAGGGCGCAGACGCGCATACGAAAGTACGCAAAGGCATGACATCCGTCATGCGCTACGCCATTCATCCAACAAGTAGGAGGATGTATCAAAATGCGGAGGAAGCACAGTAGGGACAAATACAAGACGAGTTGTTGAGCGTAGCGAAAAATATGTCCTTACCAAGCATCATGTGGCCATTTTGATACACCCTCGCCTCCGCACCAACACGACCAGCCGCATAACCAATCATGTATATAAATCAACCGGTAGGTTAAATTCAGAGGCAAGGAGGCGGTAGCGACCCTACTTGTGGGAAAAGAAAGATGCGTGCAAAGAACAGTTAAGGAGCCGAAAGGGGATGTCGGTTGCTAATCGTTTTTACCGATTTCCGTACGATTTTACCGATTTTCGTACGATTTTACCGATTTCCCATCTGTTTTATGCCTATCTTTGCAACAGACGACCGAACTTACTGACACGGCCAATCACACACGAATAACAAATCATAACAATAACATATACAGATATGCTACACAACCTCAAACTACACCTGCTGCCATACGCCACGGCATTGGTCATGGCGCTCTACGCCGGCAGCCTCATGCCCGCACGGGCACAATATCAGAACGTGAAGGAAGAGACACGGAAGGGCAACCGTCCGCTGACCGAGTTTGCCGCACAGCAGAACACACTGTTCAATTTCGGATGGAAGTTCTGTCTCGTCACCAAGGAAAACAAAGAGACTGATTTTGCCTCTCCCACGCTTGACGACAGCTCGTGGCGCACGCTCGACCTGCCCCACGACTTCCAGTTTGAGCAGCCCTGGACAAAGAGCGGCGGAGGCGCACGCGGCTTCAAGCCGATGTGTGAGGGATGGTATCGGAAGACATTCCGTGCCGACTCGCTTTGGCAGGGCATGCGCGTGTCGCTCGACTTCGGAGGCATAATCTACTATGGTGATGTCTATATCAACGGCCACAAGGTGGCGTCGACCGACTACGGCTATGTCGGATTAGAGGCCGATGTAACGAAACATCTGCGTTATGACGCCGACAACGTCGTGGCCGTCTATGCCTCAACAGGCCCAAAGAAAGGTTCACGCTGGTACACCGGAGGCGGACTCTTCCGTGACGTCCGGCTGAAAGTGACCAATCCGACGCACATTGCCCGTCACGGCGTGTTCATATCCACGCCCAAAGTGAGCCGCGACCGCGCCACGGTCAGAGTACAGGTGGAAGTCGAGGGCTGGCAGAAGAACGACGTCACCATCCGCACGCGGTTGCGCGACGCCGCCGGAAAGGTGATGGGAACGGCCGAGAGCGGCATGCCCGGCCACACACATCAGTCAGTCACGGAGGTCGCCCTGCCCGAAATCACCATCGCCAAGCCGTCGTTGTGGTCGCCCGACACTCCTTATCTATATAGTGCCGAGGTGATATTGTATTCAGGAAAGACTCCCGTCGACAGCCTCAGCGAGACCTTCGGCATACGCAAACTGGAGTTCTCCCCCGACTTCGGCTTCCGCCTCAACGGCGAAAAACTCTTTCTTAAGGGCAGCTCCTGCCACCACGACCTCGGAGCGCTCGGCGCCGCGGCCTACGACCGGGCCATCGAGCGCATGATGCTACGGCTGAAGGAGTTCGGATATAACACGATACGCTGCTCGCACAACCCATATAGTGACAGCTTCGCGAGGATTGCCGACCGCGTCGGAATGATCATTGTCGACGAGCTGATAGACAAGTGGAGCGACGGCGACTATTGGGGCGGCCGCCAACCGTTCACAAACCTGTGGTACCGGCTCATCCCCGAATGGATAAAGCGCGACCGCAACCGCCCGAGCGTCATAATGTGGAGCCTCGGCAACGAGCTGCAGATACGCGAGGACTGGACGGGCTTCAGCGGGATCAACGACTGGGGCGTGACCACATACAGGATATTCGACGAGCTGGTCAAGCGCTTCGACAACACCCGAAAGACCACGGTGGCGATGTTCCCCGCGCGGGCCGGAGCGATAGCCAAGCGCGACAAGGACTTCAACAGTTATCTCGTGCCGCCGGAGCTGAGCTGCGTCACCGAGATTGCCTCGTTCAACTATCAGTCTTCCCGATATGCCGATTATAAAAAACATGCGCCCCATCTTATAATCTTCCAGAGCGAGGCCGAGACGTCCAACATGCTCGAAGCTTTCTACAACATGGACCATGAGAGCAGCGTCGGCATGGCCTACTGGGGTGCAGTGGAATATTGGGGCGAGTCTAACTCATGGCCGAAGAAGGGCTGGAACTATTCGTTCTTCAACCACACCATGCGTCCCTATCCGCAGGCTTACCTCGTGCGCTCGGCCTTCAAGGCTGACGAACCGCTTGTGCGCATCGGCGTCATAGACCGCAAGGGCGGCGAGAGCGTCAACTGGAACGACGTGATAGTGGGACGTCCGGCCATCCTCGACCATTGGAATTTCGCAGCGGGAACGACGCAGGACGTCATAACATACACCAACGCACGGTCCGTCGAACTCGTCGTCAACGGCAAGAGTTTCGGCACGCAGGTCAACGACACGACCGTCAAGGACAAATCGCAGCGTAACACCATATTGTGGAAAGACGTGCCATACGCGAACGGCGGCTCCATCGAGGCCATCGCCCGCGACGCTGCCGGACGCGAGACGGCGCGCCACCGCATCGAGACGGCCGGACGTGCCGTCGCGCTACGCATCTCTCCGGAGACCGCCAAGTGGACGGCAGACGGCATGGACCTCATGTATCTCAACGTGACGGCCGTTGACAGCCGCGGCCGCGTCGTCCCGACATTCGACGAAGAGCTCAGTGTCGACGTCACGGGAGCGGCCTCATTCGTCGCTATGGACAACGGAGACCACTACACGGACAGCCTCTTCCACGGCGTGACGGCAAAGCCGATGAAGGGCGGCCGCATGCAGGTGATACTGCGCAGCACAAGGCAGCAGGGAAAGGTCACGGTGAAAGTGGCAACGGCCAAACTGAAACAGAGCTACAAGACGACGACCGGGAATATCCGGAACTGACGTTATAAGTGCGTGATTTATATGTGACGTAACTTAAAGTATGATGAAAAGAATATTTATGATGGTTCTGGCAAACGTACTGATGATCGTAACATCCACGGCCCAGACCAATACCATTCAGAATCCCATTCTCCCGGGATTCAATCCTGACCCGTCAATCTGCAGGGTCGGCAACGACTATTATATATGCAACTCGTCGTTCACATTCTATCCCGGCCTACCGATCTATCGGAGCAAGGACCTCCAGAACTGGGAACTGGTGGCACATGCCATCGACCGCCCCGGCATGGTCTCGCTCGACGGGGTCAAGAACAAGGACGGGGTGTGGGCACCGACCATACGCCACCACAAGGGGAAGTGGTACATATTCTGCAATGTCTCGAACAGGGGCAACTTCTATATCACTGCGGATGATGTCAGAGGGCCGTGGTCAGACCCTGTTTTCATCAAAGACATGCCGGGCATAGACCCTTCCATCTTTTGGGATGAAGACGGGAAAAGCTATATCATCGGCAACAGCGGCAAGTTTCCGGGACGGAAATACAGGGCCTCGACCGCCATCTGGATACAGGAGATTGACTTAAGCAACGGACGACTGACGGGAGAACGTCACTACATCGCCACGGGACATGCGCTCAATGCGAAATATGCCGAAGGGCCGCATCTGTATAAGATTGGCAAGAAGTATGTTCTTTTGGTAGCCGAAGGAGGAACGGACTTCTTTCATGCTGCCACTGTCATGACCAGCGACAAGCTCTTCGGGACTTATCTCCCGCAGACCGTCAACCCCGTGTTGTCGCAACGCCAGATGGGTCACTCCGCACCAATACAGTGCGTGGGACATTGTGATCTGGTGGAAACGCCCGAGGGTAAATGGTATGCCGTCGCATTGGGGAAGCGGATGATTGACGGCAGACATGCTTTCACCCGCGAGACATTCATCTGTCCCGTCGAAATACAGAACGGAGAACTGGTCTTCAATCCCGGGTATGGCAGCATGACACCTGTTGTCAGCCGGCATGAGGCCGGACCGGCATCGGAACGGAATGAGCTTTACGAACATCTGGATTTCAACGGCAACGGTCTTCCAATAGGATGGTATTACAATCGCATACCACACGAAAAAGATTACACCATGGCCGACGGAACGTTGCGTCTCAAGCTGCGTCCGGAGACCATTGACAGCCTCGTATGTCCGGCCATGCTCATGAGAAAACCGACAAGCCACAAATATTCGGCTACCACAAAACTCACATTCGCTTCAAAGAAGAAGAACGAACAGGCCGGAATGGTGCTTCATCGCAACAACGGGGCGTACGTCGCATTATTGAAAGGACCCGATTGTCTGGAGCTGATAATCAAGGACAAGGGCGAGAAGCGCTTATTGGAAAGGATACCATACACCGACAAGGACGTGGTCATCCGACTCTCATGCAATGACCTGACCGGTGTCTTTTCTTACGGTCCGTCAACGGAACGGCTGACAACGACAGCACCTTTCAGCCTCCTGCCATTGACCGAAGACAACAAACTGAACCGTTTCAACGGTCTCGGCATCGGTCTTTACGCATCATCCAACGGAAAGGAATCCAAGGCACAGGCCGCTTTCGATTATTACGATTACAAGAATTTCACGGAGACGGAATAATCCGAGGAGCAGTGTCGCCGCCCATAAAAGCATAAACGACGAATAACAATCCGGTGTCCGGCAAAACCTTTGGATAACTCTCCCATCCATAGGTTTACCGGACATCATCACTATATATATCAGGCATTACGGTGGCACAAACCACAACAAAGACACAAGTCACCACGATAACACAAATAAATGTCCACATCCCTGCCGGTGATATTTTCTGTTGCGGGGAGATTTATTCACTTGCCGATGAACACTATTTCGAATAAAATTGTTAACTTTGTATCAGACATCGAAATATTGATAATTTATCTGCGAGCCATGACCGACATTGTAAATAAGAAATTTCACGAAGACCGTTATGCCAACATCAAGCATATGCTAACATCGGCCAAAAACGCTCGCGAAAATTTCAAACCACTAAATCAATAAAGACAATTATTACCAGACGTTTTTTCCTAAATGCGGAACGCCATCTTACAAATTAATTTAGAGTAATTAAAATAAATATATTCATTAGCAATATTATATGAAAGACTATATAAAAATCGGAATAGAGAAAAATCTCATATCTTTCAATGAAGATATGTCACGGATTACCTATGTGTTTCAAAAAAAAGGACGCAATTATAATAATCCTGAAGAGAAAGTACAAGCCGAGACATTTTTGCGGTTAATATTGGATTATAATTATCCTGAGAAACGTATTAAACAATTCGTTTCTGTAACTATGGGTAGCGAAGTAAAAGAAGCAGACATTGTTGTTTACGAAGATGATACGTGTATGATACCATACATATTGGTAGAATGCAAACGACAAGAGGTTAGCGAGGCCGAGTATCAGCAAGCAATAAAGCAAGCCTATAGTTATGCATTTGCATTGCCCAATGATGTCAAATATGTATGGGTTACATCTGGTATTAAATCAGATTATTTTGAGGTGGATAAAACTCAGAATACAAGAAATCAGTTGCCTGATATTCCGCAATTTGGAGTAAAAGATGTTGCATCTTACAAGTATGTATACGAGGCCCTATATTTACCAGAAGTATCGGGAAAACAAAAATTCTTTGATCTCTCTGTAATTGATCAGTCGGAACTTACCCGAAGATTCAAACAAGCGCATGAAGCTCTCTGGGCCGGTGGGCAGCTCAATCCATCTGAGGCATTTGATGAATTAGACAAACTAATATTCTGTAAAATATGGGACGAACGTAAACCAAGACGAATGGGTGAACCGTATGATTTCCAAATAATCACTGTCCCCAAAGAGAAGGAAAAGGACGAAAATCAAAGACGACTTATTGAAAATAGAAATCTCTATAAACGTGTAATGGCATTATACGAAGAAGGTCGAAAGAAAGATAAAGAAGTATTCCGTGACAATATAAGATTGACTCCAGAGAAAATACGTACGGTTGTCGGATATCTTGAAAGTGTAAATCTTAGCGAAACTGACCTTGACAGTAAGGGACGAGCCTTTGAAACCTTTATGGGGTCATTTTTTAGAGGTAACTTCGGGCAATATTTTACACCTCGCGAGATTGTTAAATTCATTGTTGACGTCTTGCCTATAAAACATGACTCAAAAGTACTTGATACGTCGTGTGGAAGTGGTGGATTCTTACTTTACGCACTGAATAAAGTTCGTAACAAGGCAACAGAATTATATCCTAATTATCAAAAGGATACAAGACAATATAAGCATTGGTTCACATTTTGGCATGACTTCGCAGAAAAGAATCTATATGGGATTGAGATTAGCGAGCAGATTTCACGTGCTGCAAAAATGAATATGATTATTCATGATGATGGACATACAAACGTCATCACTTCAGACGGTCTTTTGCCTGACGAAACTTTAATATCAAAAACAACAAACCAAGGTTTCAAATATGAAACATTTGATTTCATTATAACCAATCCTCCTTTTGGCAGCACTGTGCGACAGACTGAACAAGCATACCTTAAAACATATCAACTCGGGAAAAAGGAAGAAGATTGGTTAGCTGTAAACACAAAACCAGCAAAGACACGTGATGGGCAAAGTACCGAAGTCCTATTTATCGAACAGGATTATAAGTTTCTTAAAGAAGGTGGTTATCTTGCTATCGTACTTCCTGATGGTGTATTAACCAACAGTAGTATGCAATATGTTCGTACTCAAATTGAAGATTGGTTCCGTATTGTTGCTGTTATTAGTATGCCTCAGACTGCATTTACTGCTAATGGAGCAGGAGTTAAGAGTTCGGTTTTGTTCCTCAAGAAATGGAGTAAAGAACAAACGGACAAATTAGTTTCCAAAAAGAAAGAAATAGGAAACCGTTTATTAAATGACAATAATTATATCACTAAACGACAGGAATGGGATAAAGAGATAAAGCTTTTGCAAAAACAGAAGGCCGATGAAATAAAGGGCAGTCTAAGAATTTCTACAACAGCAGCCAAACAAACAGAAGAATACAAATCGTGGAATACAGATTTACTTGCCAAATCAGCTAATAAAGTTGATGAGCTTAAAAGTCGCCTGACTGACGAATACCAACAGGCAAAGCAGAGGGAATTGGTAGATTATCCAATCTTTATGGCCATAGCAGAAGAAATAGGCTATGATGCAACAGGAAAGAAAACAGCTATTAATGAATTGGATATAATTGGCGAAGAACTAAAGAAATTTATTGAAACGTTATGATTTATCAGGTTCCACAATATATAGACAAAAGCAAAATATTCATTGTTAACCGCTCGAATATCGTAAATAGACTTGATGCTCAATATTACGATGCAGAGATGGATCTTTCTGGATTTATAAAACTATCTTCTATAGCTATTGTAAAAGGAGGCAAACGAATCCCTAAAGGTTATAGATATTCAGAAGAAACAACCCATTATCATTATTTGCGCGTTGCTGATATGACTGCACATGCACAAGTTGACATTAATAATCTTATGAATATTTCAGAAAGTGTGTTTCGTATCCTTGAAAGATATGAGATAAAGAATGGAGAACTTGCGATTTCTATTGCCGGCACGATTGGGAAAACGTATATATTGAAAAATATCCCTGATGGAGAAAGAGTCATTCTGACAGAAAACTGTGCAAAGATATTAATAAAACCTAATATTAAATTAATATCGGAATATCTAAAAATATGCTTGGAATTACCCATTGTTCAAAAACAATTAGAACTAAACTATATTCAAACCACTATTCCAAAATTAGGATTGGATAAAATAATAGGAATAAAAATACCAGCGCTCCCTTGTATTCAAAGACAACAAGAGATAGTCGAATATATAAATAACGCATACATCCAAAAACAAGCAAAGGAAAAAGAAGCACAGCTACTATTAGACAGTATTGATGATTATCTTTTAAATGAACTTGGTATTGAATTATCAACAATTGAAACAAAAATTAAGAACAGAATCTTCACTATCAATTTGAGTTGCATTGAAAGAAATAGACTTGATAGTAATTATTTTGATGGTAAATATCGTCATCTTCTCAAGTGTATTAATAAGGGGAAATACGAACTACATTCATTAGCTGAAATCTCTTCGTTCATCTCAACAGGACAAACTCCCAAAAGTGATTGTTACACAGAAGAGATTACAGAGTATCCTATTATCAAAGCAGGAAGTTATAATGGATTTGAAATTGATTTGAAGAAAATAACATATACAATAGACAAACAGCAACATTCTGTACGAAGAGGAGATATTTTCATTTTGTCTGCTGCTCATCAGGCTGAATATATTGCAAAGCAAATATGTTATTTATCAGATATTCCAGCACCGAACACAAGTTTTGTTGGTGAATTATTATGTATTAGAGCGGGTAAAAACATAAACTCAATGTATCTCTATTCAGTACTTTCAACCACATTATATAAAACATTACTAAATAGAGAAAAAAGAGGACAGACATCTCATCTATATAGTCAAGATGTAAAACGAGTTTTAGTTCCAGTACCTCCTATGGAGAAACAAAGTAAGATAGCTGAACATATGCAAAGTATTCATTTGAGAGCAAAAACATTAAAGAAAGAAGGTAAGACTATCTTAGAAAAAGCGAAACGAGAAGTAGAACAAATGATAATAAATAAGTAATATATAGTTATGACTATCTAATTCAAAAGAATAAATGATGAATGACAACGATATATTTGAGAGTGTTATTAAAAAACACTTTGGGAACGATTTTCAATTAAGTATAGACGAAGAAAATAACAAGTATAATGCTTGTCTTGCAAAACTAAATAATATAAGCGGCAATACGTATGAACTGTATTTTGTAAAAGCATATTGTCTACACAAATTAGAATCAAATACGGAAGCTTTACGAAACATTAAAGAAGCAATAAAGAAACTTGGTCCCAATAACGAAGAATATAATATCTTTAATTGGCATAAAGAAATGGCTAACTTCCCTTTTTATAAGAACAAGGATGAAGCTCGAGACCATTTTATGCAAACTTTCTATAAGAAAGCGTACTATACTTATGAACTTGCAGGAGAAATTTATGCAAAGAATAAAAAACAAGTAGAAGCGCTTGGACTTTATAAGAAAGCTATGTATTATTACTCTTTTTTGTATCCGGAATTTAAAAGTAATAAAACTATTCGTGTTTTCTCTTTTAGAAAATATAATCAATTTACTTTAGCCGACCTTATAAATAATGAGATTACGGTTAGTTCTTCTACTTGTATGAATGACCCATTTGACAGTCTAATCAACTTATGGGGAGAAGAAGGGAATCTTAGCAAAACATGCAAGGAACAGCTACATATCAAACCACTGCATGAAGCTTTGGAATTTTATCGTATCAGAAGCTTCTGTATGGGGAGAGGCAATGAATCTGTGAAGAACATTTTAATGTGGTCGCATTACGCAGATGAGCATAAAGGCTTTTGCATCAAATACAAGCTATCGCAGCATTTTATTAAACAAGACGAGAATGAAAATGGGCAGCACATGTTTATGAAGAAAGTCAAGTATAGAAACATAAAATTTGATTTGGATATAAAATCAATAGACACTGATTTAGCTTTTACTACTAAAAAGAAAGATTGGGTATATGAGAAAGAGGTTCGCCTAATAGTTTATGATATGAAAGATAAAGGATTGCATTATGGGATTCCTTTGGATAACGATTCTGGAATAGAAGCAATCTACTTTGGCTATCTTTGTCCCAGGTCAACAATAAAGACTATTCAGAATATTTTTTTAGAGCGAGGAGTCAAACTTCCTAAATTCTATAAGATGAAACTTAATCCCCATGATGTGTATAACTTACAGATAGAAAAATGTACAATATCTTTATAGTTCAATTCTTGTAAATGGGAAAATATAGCTGTATACTAAGTAAACACAATTTTAATTATTTCCAACTTTTTAGGTGTATTTCAATCAGTTGGAGATTGTGAATACGTGTGTTCACAATCTGATATGCCTACGGAATAGGAGTTGCGCCGTGAGATAGAACACCAAAAACGCTTCTTTTTGGAGCAACACGGGATAGAGGATGAATAATGCAAACCACCCAAACAAAAGATAAAAGAAAATAATATTATGGCAAAAGACAAGATAGCATACGTATGCAGCAACTGCGGACAGGAGTCGGCCAAGTGGATTGGCAAATGCCCCAGCTGCGGACAGTGGAACACATTTAAGGAGATACGCGTTGCGGCAGACACGGGCACTCAAGCGGCACGTCAGGCGGCCGTATCGGTGCGGTCAGCGATGGACAAGGGCAAGAACAGGCCGTTGTTTCTCCGCGAGATAAGCGCACATGACGAACCGCGCATGGACATGCACGATGACGAGCTGAACCGCGTGCTTGGCGGCGGACTCGTACCGGGGTCCATCGTGTTGCTCGGCGGCGAGCCGGGTATAGGCAAAAGTACGCTCACGCTCCAGACCATACTGCGGCTGAAAGACCGCCGCATACTGTACGTAAGCGGTGAGGAAAGCGCTCACCAGCTGAAGATGCGTGCCGAACGAATTGTCCACGAGCAGAATGAGACGTGTCAGATACTGTGCGAGACATCGCTCGAAAACATCTTCGCACACATTCGCGACGTCAAGCCCGAGCTCGTCATCATCGACTCCATACAGACCATTGCCACCGAAGAGGTGGATACAAGTCCGGGCAGCGTGACACAGGTGCGCGAGTGTGCGTCGGCCCTGCTGCGCTTCGCTAAGACAAGCGGTGTGCCGGTGATACTCATCGGACATATAAATAAGGAGGGAACACTGGCCGGTCCGAAGATACTGGAGCACATCGTGGACACGGTGATACAATTTGAGGGCGACCAGCACTACATGTACCGCATACTGCGCAGCATCAAGAACCGCTTCGGAAGCACGTCGGAACTGGGCATCTACGAGATGCAGCAGTCGGGATTGCGACAGGTGAACAACCCGTCGGAACTGCTCCTCACGCAAGACCACGAAGGACTCTCGGGCATAGCCATCAGCTCCGCCATCGAAGGCGTACGGCCATTCCTCGTCGAGACACAGGCTCTCGTGTCGTCGGCGGCCTACGGAACGCCGCAACGTTCGGCAACTGGTTTTGACCAGCGCCGCCTGAACATGCTGCTGGCCGTGCTCGAAAAGCGTGTCGGATTCAAGCTGATGCAGAAGGACGTATTCATCAACATCGCCGGCGGACTGCGCGTGACGGACCTTGCCATGGACCTCAGCGTCATCGCCGCCGTGCTGTCAAGCAATGTCGACACAGCCATCGAGACCGGCTGGTGCATGGCCGGCGAAGTGGGACTGAGCGGTGAGGTACGTCCCGTCAACCGCATCGAGCAGCGCATCGCCGAAGCGGAGAAGCTCGGTTTCAGCCATATCATCATCCCGAAATACAATCTCTCGGGACTGAACACGAAGAAATTTAAAATCGAACTACACCCCGTCCGCAAGGTGGAAGAAGCCCTGCGCGAACTGTTCGGATGAGAGCCAAGCGTCTCATCCGAACCACGGCGCTTACGAACGGGCATATTCCGCGGATTTAAAAGAATATTATGACAATCCGCGGAATATAAAGATTAGTTAGCATAACGGGACTTAATAGAACTGAACAAATCGTATTTTATTTGGAGCGGCAGACCTTTCTCACTACATTTGCATCACAACCGCAGGAAAGCGGAAGTGACAAGACAACTCAGGCCTGTGTGCGAACGGTCTCCCGCACAATGCCGACAGAGGGATAACACGGAGACCTTTATTGTTTAACCATTCAAATAAAGTATGACTATGGAAAAGAAAGAGAAGTGTTGCACAAAGACAGCCGCTACCGGAGGATGCAACGAGAAGAAACAGGAAACAACGTGTCAGGACGACAAGAAGTGTCAGGACGGAAAGAAAGATGGCATGAGTTGCCACACGAAGAGCCGTCCGACGGGCGACCCCATGCAGGGTGACGTCTGCTGAGACAGGTCCGGCACGTAAGGACTGAAGAATGAACGGGACGGCCGGGGCACGGACATACCGGCTCCTCACTACAAAACAATATGCACTATTCGCGCCGTCCCTCATTCCATGTCAAGCCGATTCAGGCGCCTGTGGGCAGGATGGCATAACGGCCGGACTGCCCGCAGGTTTGCCTTTTTTTATTATGTAGGTACAACAACTAATTTATACTTACTTATTGAAGTATAAATGTCTTCCCTCAAAACGAAACAAATTATAATTCATACCTTATAAGGTAGAATTCAAGCATATTCCGTCGTGTCGTCTATTCCTGCCCCGGCCAGCGCCTCACGCCGTTCTACACACGTACCGCAACGGCCGCAATGACGATCCCCACCTTTATAGCATGACCATGTCTCGCTGTAGTCTATGCCAAGGGCATGGCCGCGGCGGGCAATATCTGTTTTGGTTATGCCGGTATATGGAGCCACAACGGTCACACCGTCGTAAGTTCCGGCGGCCGTCGCCTCGCTGAACGCCGCGACAAACTCGGGACGGCAGTCGGGATAGATGGTGTGGTCGCCGCCGTGATTGGCCATCATGACGTGCTTCAGACCGTTGCTCTCAGCGATGCCAGCGGCGATAGAGAGCATGATACCGTTGCGAAACGGGACCACAGTCGACTTCATGTTCTCGTCGGCATAATGTCCCTCGGGAATGGCGTCAGCGCCGGAGAGCAGCGAGCTCCGGAAATAACGGTGCATGAAGTCGAGGTTGATGACGATGTGGCGTATGCCGAGCCGCTCACAGTGCATACGGGCGAAAGGTATCTCCCGGGCATTATGGTTACTGCCGTAATCAAAGGACAGACCGATGGCGATGCGGTCACGATATTCATAAAGCATAGTGATGCTGTCCATGCCACCACTCACGATTATCACAGAATCTTTCATACGATGCTATTATATAATGTATATTGCCGTTATCCGGTTTATTCAGAAGATATTAACCACGACGTCCGGAAAACGAGCACAAAAGTAGTCAAAATTGCAATAAAGGCCAAAAGAGAGGCTCAAATTATAACTTTTATATCGTTTTTATATCCCTTTTCAAATTCTTTTACTATATTTGCGGATAATGATTCATTGCTGCACGACAAAAGGCCAATGGGTCATCGCCGCACTTGCCGCGATTGGCATGACGTGGATGACCATATACGGATGCACTCGCAACCGGCAACGTACCATAATGCCAGCCGGCCTCAGCCTCAAGACTGGCGACGTGATGTTGAGGCGTGGCAGCGGAATGACAAGCCGTGCCGTGCTCATGGCCGACCACGGAGGCGGCTACTCACACATCGGGATTGCTGTCGACTCGGCGGGAGTGATGATGGTGGTCCACGCCGTGCCGGGCGAGCCGGACTACGAGGGCGACCCGGACCGGGTGAAGATGGAACCGGTGGACAAGTTTTACGCACGTGAAAACGCCGTGACGGGCGGAGTGATGCGTTGCACCGACTGTGTGGCAGCCATGCGTGCGGCACAAGTGGCATTGGAAATATACCGCCGCGGGACGCTATTTGACCACGAATATGATGACAGCGACACGACAAAGATGTACTGTTGCGAACTCGTGGAATTTGCATACAAACGTGCCGGAATAACGCTCGCCGTCGAACCGCGCCACAATTTCGACCTGCTTGGCATGAAATTAAGAAACGTCATCATGCCGTCTGACTTTATTTCGTCACCCCGGCTAAAAAGCATAACGAATTTCTGACTACCGCATCGACAGTTTCCGAAGCGACAACGAGGACCTATTGGAAACTATCTCCTCAATCGGAAATCCCTTTAATCCGACATTTCAATAAACCTATAATTTACTAACCCTTAAAAAATTATCAAGTATGAGAAAAATTATTAGAATGAGCTTTATGCTCGCCGTCACGATGGTATTGTTCGCATGCGGCAATGCCAACACACCATCCGCAGCATCAGAAAAAGCAGCAAAGTGTCTGATCGACGAAGACTACGAAGGCTATGTCGACATGCTGTTCATCACGGAGAAAGCCGATACCGACAAAGCAAAGTTGGAAGAACAGAAAGCCCAATATGCAGCCGCACTCAAAGACAAAATGGCAAAGAGTATAGAGAAGGAAGGCAAGAAGATGACATCGGCGAAGGCCGTGTCGGAAGAATTATCTGAAGACGGTGAAAAAGCAACGGTGACTATGAACATCAAATATGACGACGGTTCGGAAAAAACCGACACAACAAAACTGCGCAAGGACAAAGACGGCAACTGGAAACTTGATGTCGGCAAATGACAATATCAATTAAACCTATTTTTGAAGTGGCAGACATGCACGTGCATGTCTGCCACTTTTCTTTTGTAGCCGCGTGACAGGTTATTACGACGGCTGCGCCAATAAATGAACAGACCCCACGCTGTTGCCCGTGTCATTCTTTTTCATTGGTTGCCGCCAAATGTCATTTGCTTTTTGTTCTTTGCTCCACTTTTCGTATGAACCTCGATATTTGCAAACCCGACGTTACATTTAGCCATTATTGGCGTAAAAAATATATAAAATCGTTACGTTATCAATGCCGTTACAAATTAATTTTGCTAACTTTGCGTTCGATTTAATAACAATTAGGACGTATTTTACATAAAGAATAAGTAATTATGACTATCGAACAATTCAACTTTGCCGGCAAAAAGGCAATCGTGCGCGTAGACTTCAACGTGCCACTGGACGAGAATGGTAACGTAACCGACGACACCCGTATCCGCGGCGCGCTCCCCACACTGAAGAAAGTGCTCAACGACGGCGGCGCCCTCATCATGATGAGCCACATGGGCAAGCCCAAAGGCAAGAAGAAGCCGGAGCTGTCACTCTCTCAGATTGTCAAGAACGTATCGGCCGCTCTCGGTGTAGAGGTTAAGTTTGCCGATGATTGCGCCAATGCTGACGAAGCTGCCGCAGCTCTGAAGCCGGGTGAGGCTCTGCTGCTTGAGAACCTCCGCTACTATCCCGAGGAGGAAGGCAAGCCCGTTGGTGTTGAGAAAGGTACCCCCGAGTATGACGAGGCAAAGAAGGAAATGAAAGGCCGCCAGAAGGATTTCGCAAAGAAGTTGGCCAGCTACGCCGACTGCTACGTGATGGACGCCTTCGGTACGGCTCACCGCAAGCACGCTTCTACCGCCGTCATCGCCGACTACTTCGACGCCGACAACAAGATGCTGGGTTACCTGATGGAGAAGGAAGTTCAGGCCGTCGACAACGTGCTGAGCAACATCAAGCGCCCGTTCACAGCCATTATGGGCGGCTCTAAGGTCTCAACAAAGATCGGAATCATCGAGAATCTGCTCGGCAAGGTTGACAATCTCATCCTCTGCGGCGGTATGACATACACGTTCGCAAAGGCTCAGGGCGGCAACGTCGGCAAGTCTATCTGCGAGAACGACAAACTCGATCTGGCTCTCGACATCATCAAGAAAGCCAAGGAGAACGGCGTGAACCTCGTGCTCGGCACTGACTGCATTGCCGGTGACGACTTCAAGAACGACTGCAACACTCAGGTTTGTCAGGCCAACAACATCCCCGAGGGATGGGAAGGACTGGACGCAGGTCCCGAGACACGCGAGAAGTTTGCTGCTGCCATCGAGGGAGCAAAGACCATCCTGTGGAACGGTCCTGCCGGAGTGTTCGAATTTGACAACTTCGCAGGTGGTTCAAAGGCCATCGCCGAGGCCATCGCCAAGGCTACAGCCAACGGCGCATTCTCACTCATCGGCGGTGGTGACTCAGTGGCTTGCATCAACAAGTTCGGCATGGCCGACAAAGTGAGCTACATCTCTACCGGTGGCGGTGCACTGCTTGAGGCTATCGAAGGCAAGGTTCTGCCCGGAGTAGCAGCCATCAAAGGCGAATAAGGAAGACACTTACTGACAAACAACAATCCGAGGGCGGCCCAATGACAACACTGAGCCGCCCTTTTTGTTTTAATCTTGAAGAGAGAAAGACACAACGATACATCTGATTTACACACATTCAAAACCAATGTAATTATGAAAAAGACATTTTTATGCGCTTCAATCATGGCCGTCGCCATGATGGGATGCGGTTCCGGAAGCGGAACGGAGTCAAAAGGACTGACGACAGACTCAGTCAAGTTTGAACAGAAGACAAAGGCAAGCGAGGTCAAAATCGTTGTCGACTACCCCACCGCCGGCAGTCCGGTACTGGTCAACGCCATCGCCGAATATGTTAACGAAACTCTCGGCGGCACCTATTACGGCGACCTGCAGAAGAGCGACTCGCTCATGGCATACTACGGAAACACCATCGACGGCAAACTGAAAGAAGAGTTTGACGGCGTCGGCGACGAGAGCCGCCCACCCTACTCATTCAGCATGGACATAAGAAAGGTCTATGAGACAGGCCGCGCCGTGACATTCGCGGCCTCAAGCTACAGCTATATGGGCGGTGCCCACGGCATGGGGTTCAATCATGGAACGACATTCCGCAAGTCGGACGGACGGCGCTTCTGCATTGAAATGATGTGCGACGTCAACAGCGACGAGTTCCGCGGCATGATAAAGGACGGTCTGCGGACATACTTCAAGGAAAACGGCGAAGAGGTCACGACTGACGACGAGCTGGCACAGATGCTGATGACGGAAAGCGGAGTAGACTTCCTGCCGATGCCACAGTATGACCCGTATCTGACAAAGGACGGCGTCCGCTTCATCTATCAGCAGTATGAGATAGCTCCGTATGCCGCCGGACAACCCTCGTTCACCATTCCGTACGACAAGATTTGGCCGTACCTGACCCTGGAGGGACGCAACATGATAGAGCGTTGACTGTGTCCGCAACAACAGAAATATCATCAATCAGAACGACACAATCTGTCCGTATAACGTAGACGCAGAGACACAAAGACGTCGAGCCACATTTGTGGACCCGGGCCATCGAAATGAGACTTAGCGTCTTTGCGTTTACGTTATACAGATTGATTGTACCCTCTTACCAAACAGAAACCAAATAAACATTCACATGACAGCTACAATCATCATCCTCGCCATAACCGTAATACTTTTCATCAGCGGCCGCATCCGCGCCGACATCGTCGCTCTTTGCGCCCTGACGGCCATGCTCCTGCTCGGCATACTCACGCCCGAGGAGGCCCTGTCCGGATTCTCATCCACGGTAGTGATCATGATGGTGGGCCTCTTCGTGGTGGGAGGCGCCATACTCCAGACCGGTCTGGCCAAGGCGGCCAGCCAGCGGATAATGAAACTGGCGGCTGGAAGCGAGACACGCATCTTCCTGCTCGTCATCATCGTGACGGCCGTGATAGGTGCCTTCATCAGCAACACGGGCACTGTGGCGCTGATGATGCCCATCGTGGTGAGCATGGCGGCACAGGCCAACATGCGCCCCGGACGTCTGCTCATGCCCTTGGCCTTCGCCAGCAGCATGGGCGGGATGCTGACGCTCATCGGTACACCGCCCAACCTCGTCATCCAGGATGCCCTGACAGCGGCAGGATATGCCCCGCTGAAATTCTTTTCGTTCCTCCCCGTGGGCCTGATATGTATCGCCGTAGGAATCATCGTCATGCTGCCGCTCACACGAATGTTCCTTCACAAGAAGAAAGGGAGCGCGAAAGAAAAAACGGGTGGCAACAAGACGCTCGACGAGCTGGTCGAAGAATATCAGATCAGCAACAGTCTGAGGCGCTATCAGATCAAGGAACAGTCGGTCATAAAAAACAAGACCGTGGCGGAGCTGAACCTCCGCGGCCAATACGGACTGTCCATCATCGAGATACGCAGCGAGAGCGCGGACCGCAGCGGACTGATACGCAACGTGCGTCAGAGTCTCGCCGGTCCGGACAGTCTGCTTTCCGCCGGCGACATCATCTATCTCACGGGCGACACCGCCGTGATGGACAAGTTCGCCAAGAGCAACGGACTGAAACGTCTCGACAACAACAGCATCGACTTCTACGACATCGGCATCGCCGAGATTGTGCTCATGCCGACATCCCGTCTCATCGGTACGACGATCCGCAATTCGGGTTTTCGCGAGCGCTATGACATCAACGTGCTCGGCATCAAGCGTCCGGACAAGCACATCACAGACAATCTGCCGGAGGTGAAACTGCAGTCCGGTGACGCGCTCCTCGTGCAAGGCAAGTGGACCAACATCTCGCGGCTGGACGAGCAGGAGAGCGACTGGGTTATTCTCGGTCAGCCCGAGCAGCAGGCACAGCAGGTGACACTCAACTATCGCGCCCCCGTGGCCGCCGTCATCATGGTGGCAATGGTGGCCATGATGGTGTTCGACTTCATACCCATAGCTCCCGTCACAGCCGTCATGGCGGCCGGTCTGCTGATGGTGCTCAGCGGCTGTTTCCGCAACGTCGAGGCCGCATATAAGACCATCAACTGGGAGAGCATCGTCCTGATAGCGGCCATGATGCCCATGTCCGTCGCACTGGAGAAGACCGGAACGTCGGCCATGATTTCCCACTCTCTCGTCGCATCGCTCGGCAGCGTCGGTCCCACGGTGCTTCTGGCCGGCATCTATTTCACCACCTCGCTGCTGACGATGTTCATCAGCAACACCGCCACCGCCGTCCTCATGGCCCCGATTGCGATGTCGTCAGCCGTCGAAATCGGTGTCAGCCCCTACCCTCTCCTGTTCGCCGTGACGCTGGGAGCGAGCATGTGTTTCGCCTCTCCCTTCTCCACACCGCCCAACGCGCTCGTCATGCACACCGGCGAATATACGTTCAGCGACTATGTCAAGGTCGGTCTGCCGCTCCAGATCATCATGGGTGTGGTCATGACATTCCTGCTGCCGCTCCTCTTCCCGTTCTGAATGTGACGGAGACGACGGCGGAAGAAACCAAAGAAATGAGGATGTTTCAATAAGCAGGTCATTGATATTAATTTATAATGACGCATAGTTGGGTCTCATACAAATAGCGAAAAATATATCCCTACTTGTATGAGACCCTGATTTGTAATTAAAATTCTGAATTTAATGCCCGCGAGAGCAGGGACTTTTCATTTTTATTCCGACTCGGGCGCAAATATCGCAAGCACGCGCGTATCAAATTTTAGGGGTCGTCGTGACGTTCTTTTTACATATTTCATAACACACTAATACTTAGGTATATACAAACCACAACAATTCCGCCGTTCCACATCCGTGGTGCGACAGGTCTGCCGTAAGGGCCTTACGGGGTTGCAACGGCGGCCCCGTCGCATTGCAATAAGGCCGCCGTCGCACTGCAACAACGGCCCCGTTGCGACCTCGGGAGGGCCTTACGGCAGAAAGACGGTAGCTTTTTCATGGAAAAACAGACGTCAAAAAACGGCAAAAATCTTCGCTACGGAAAAGCCGTAAGGGCCTTACGGGAACGAGACACCGCTTTTCCCGACATTTTTCGGCACAGAAAGCGGACACAAAAACACCGAAAATGGCTCAAAAAGCCGCAAAAACGAGCAAAAACGGAACTTTTTTCTGGCGGAATTTTGTAAAGATATTTAAGAAACGCCGGTCTACAAATATTCTTTGAACACATAGACGCGGAGACGCAAAGGAAATGATATAACTACGTCTCTCCGTGCCGTTGTTCTTCCTGTCACGGAATGGGTCATTCTGCTCATACACACTTATGGAGCGAATAAAAAAACAGCCTGATATTTGTTCCGGTCGTTTTTAATTTATACATTTGCAGAAATCAACAAAAGCATACCGGTATGACAGCAATGGAACTGAACCAGTCTCTCCAACAAGAGATTACATACATCAGCGACGACGAAAACATGATGCGCAAGGTTCTCAACTATGTCCGCAAGCTCAGACGCAAGGAAGAAGAGACGGAATATATCACCAAAGAGGAGATTCTGGCGGGAATTGACGCGGGATTGAAAGAGATGAAATTGGCAAAGGAAGGAAAGATAGAACTCTGCTCTGCCAGGGATTTTCTAAATGAACTGAAAAATGAATAAGATAATCCCTTTACCTTCATTCAAAAGAGAAGCCAAACGACTGAACAAGAAGTATGCCTCTTTCGCCAATGACTATGAAAAGCTGATCATGGAGTTGGAAGCCAACCCCACCCTCGGCACAGACCTCGGCAACGGTCTGCGCAAGATACGCATGCAGATAACGTCAAAAGGTAAGGGAAAGAGCGGCGGCGCACGGGTGATAACCTTCACGGTGATTGCCGCGATGGACGAAACGGACGTCAACCTGCTCTTCATCTACGACAAGGCAGAACGTTCGAACGTCACGAAGAGCGAAATCGAAAGACTACTGAAAGACAACAATCTTAAATAAATCTCCGTAAACATAAAATAGGAGATATCCACAAAAACATAGACACAGCTGACCACCGTTCAGAGACGAATGACTTGTTTTGCGAACAAATACAAGATAAGTTGATACACCCTCCTAATATATGTTTCCGCTAAAGCAAACTTTATCAATGCTTTGACTTACCAAAATGATTTATTCTACCAAGTAATATAACTTATTTTACCGACCAATATAACTTATTCTACTCAGTAATATAACTTATTCTACTTTGCCATGAAGTTGAAACGGGAATATGGTTTGGCTCTTATGAAGCTAAGAAAGAGTCCGGACGCGTCTCAACCGATATGCCGCTTCACTATCTCCAATAATTTCCCATGATTTTCCACGCTGTTTCCGGCTATCACTCCTGACGGTTGCATGCATGTCAGCGGCCGGCCGGAAAGGTCGGTTATCGTTCCGCCGGCCTCGGTGAGGACGAGCGACGCGGCGGCAAAGTCCCACGGACTGAGCAGATATTCGAAATAGAGTTCGCAGCGTCCCATAGCAAGATAGCACAGTTCGGGAGCGGCGGCACCGAAACGACGGATGTCGTTGCACTCCATGAACGTGTCGCGGATGACGGATGAACAGACGCCGGCGTACTCCTTGTGATAGACGGGCAGAGCCGTACACATCACGGCGTCGGCGAACGGCCGCCGTGAGACCGATATACGCCGGCCGTTGAGGAACGCTCCGCGGCCACGTTCGGCGGTGAAGAGTTCACCCGTGCGCGGCAGCCAGACGACACCGAGCTCAATGTTTTCACCATGCTTCAGCCCTACGCAGACCGCACACTGGTCTATGCCGCGGCTGTAGTTGGCCGTCCCGTCGATGGGGTCGATGACCCATGTCCACTCGTGGGAAGTGTCGTGGATGTCTTTCTCCTCGCACAGAAAACCGCTGCAGGGGAGCAATTCGGACAGCCGTCGGCACAGAAAGTCCTGAACGGCGACATCCGAAGAGGTGACGATATTGGCGTAGCCTTCCTTTTGTGAAATCTCAAAAGCGTCGGTCAGCATCAGCCCGGAGGCTTCTTTGAGTATGCTGACGACCGTGTCCAAAAACGGAATTTCGTTGTTCTGCATGTCTGACAATATAAAAAATGTGATATTCGGATTGCGCATCCTTTATATAAAGGAAACGTCCGAATATCACAATTATTGCGGAAGGGAGTGACTTCTTGCTTATCGCACCGCCTCAACCGTATATCCGGCATCACGGAGCAGCCTGAGCACACCACGCTCGCCCGGCAGATGGCCCGCACCGACGGCGAAGAGAGTGGCCCGCCCGGCCATCATCTGCGGCATCTTTTTGAGCCAGTCGGCATTGCGACTGTCGATGAGCTGCGCCTCTTCTTCGGGTGTCGAGTCACAGGCGTTGTTCTGCTTCTCATCCATCGCAGCCTTGACCTTCTCTATGTCTTGGGAAAAATAGGCCTTGGTCAGTTTCTGTGTCATACGACCATAATAGTCGGGATTGTCCAAAAGACACATAAGAAGCTGCTTCTGACGGTCCAACGACATGCCTTGATAGAGTGTCCGGATCTGAAAATCCGTCGTCTCCAGACCGACGACCGGCTTTCCGCTCTCGGCCGCATGCTTCTGGAAGTAGCCGTCAAAGAGGTTGGTCGGGTCAAAACCGGGAGTCTGACGGAGATACATCAGCAGCGTGAACTGGGTCACGAGGGCCTGCGGCGTCATGCGTCCCATCTGCTGCTCCACCATCGGATTGGTCATGTCGGCACCCATATACTTGGTCATGAATGAGTTGAGACGCGTCATTTCGTCCGCCGAAAGTATGTCCTTCACGCTCTTTCCTTCGGGCAACATCATGGCCTGCATCATCTTCTGAACATTTTCGGCGCTCATCATGTCCTGCATGTCGAGTTCCCCGCAGACCTGTTCGACACAGTCCATCGCGTCACGCAGGCCGGGAATGGAGTCCACAAACGTGACCGGCGCGAGATGGTAAGTACCGACGATGTAGGAGGATTTGGTAAGCCGGCCACCTGACACCTTATATAATAACTGGGCACGAACGCCGGTGAATACTGCTATAAGCAACAAGATGATTGAAATACGTTTTGTCTTCATACTATAGTGTTTTTAATTGATTGTCGCTCGTTACCAATCATTCCGGGCATACGTTGACGTCGCTGTCGTCATGACCTTTCGACATCTCGTCAATCTGACGGATGAGTGTGTCGTTGGTGCGCTGCATGCGGCGGAAAATGACGTATGCGACCACAAGTCCGATGACGACTCCGATAGAGAAACCGATGGTTGTGCCTGTCCGTACGATGGCGTCGTCGGCAAGAAGACCGCAGGAAGAGGTCATCAACTCGTAACCAAAAAGTCCCATTATCACTATGATTGAGGTCACAGATACAACAAACTGAATCAATCTCCGGCGCTTCATCTCAACGAGTTTGCGGCCCGTCTCGACGAGATTGTCGGCAAGCCAGTCCGCCGGATTCATTTTGTTGATGCGATAATCGAAGTAGGTGTCTACGATACATGAGAGCACGATGAGGACATATATCCACCATGAGATGCCAAAGACGTGGACGATGGGGATATACATAAGGATGATGACAGGGATAAGCACAAAGGCTTCGACCCACACATACTTCTTTATCCACGACATGCGGTCGCTCATCGCCTGGCTGATGAGATTGTCGTTGATTATCTCCTGCTGCTTTAGCTTGCGCTTCATTATGTCAAGTTGTTCACGCATCTGCTCGAACTCGCTGTTGGGGTCAATGTTATTTGTTTCCATATTCTGCTCTATTAAAATTATTTTTATCGGTTGTTTCTTTTCTTTTTCTATATACCGGCATCGCGACGGAGTGCCGTTTCACTTTATTTTGCGCATCGCGTCACTTCATTTTGCGCAGTTCCTCCTTGATTCTGAACAATCGCACGGACACATATTTGGCCGAAATTCCGACAATCTCGCCTATCTCGTCGTATGAAATATTGTCGAGCCAGAGCAGTATTATAGCCCTGTCGAACGGACCGAGTCGGCTGATTCGCTTGTAGAGCATCTGAACCTGGCGCGTATCAGTGTCGGTGTCTTCATAGAGATTGATGTCCATGTTGAGACGCACCGGCCGATGCTTTTTCTTACGATCGGCGGAAATGCAGGTGTTCAAGGCCACGCGATAGAACCATGTGCGTATGTCACTCTTGCCCTCAAAGCGGCTGAAGCCGTGCCAGAGGTTGGCGAGTATCTCCTGATAGAGGTCGCTGACTTCGTCGTTGTCTTTGGAAAACATGTAGCACACGGTATATATCGTACCCTTGTGCTCACGCACGAGCCGGACAAACTCCTCCTTGTCGCAGCCTTGCGCCGCATCATCACTGTTTTTATTCATATCTTATCATACTTGGTTTTCAACGTTTTGCCAATTAGACGCCGTTGCTGTCATTTTACTACAAAAATAATTCGTTTTTTTCACGAAGCGGCAAAAAACGGTATGTTTGTGAGCCTTTGCAATGTCTTTAAGCGCATTTTGCACCGCGCGGGAATAAAAAAGCAGTACCTTTGCACCGCAAAATCAAGATTGTAATGACAATGATAAAGAGTTTGTTTTTCGACATCGACGGCACTCTATGCAGTCTCAAGACCCACGAGATACCGGAATCGACCGTCCGGGCCATCACTATGGCAAAGGCGCGGGGTGTCAAAATATTCATTTCAACAGGTCGCCCGATACAAATCATCAACAATATCGGAGCAATAGAGCACCTCGTCGACGGATATATCACGACCAACGGAGCCTACTGTTTCGTCGGCGATACGGCGGTATGCTGCACGCCCATCCCGACTGCGGACGTTCTCACGCTGACCGACGACGCCGTGGCCGAAGGCTATCCGTGCATCATCGCAGGCGACAGAGGCATAGCTGTATATGGCAACGCCCGCGAAATTGTCGACCGCATCTTCCGTGGAGAACTGAATGTGAGCAACCTCGACATCGACCGTCCGGCCGACGAGGTGCTCAAAGGCAACGTTCTGCAGGTGACGTCGTTCTGCTCTCAAGAACAGGAAGAGCGGCTCATGGCCCACGTGACCGGATGCGTCTCGGCACGATGGCATCCGGCTTTCACGGACATTACGGCCGACGGAGCAGACAAGGGCAAAGGCCTCGCGGCAATGGCCCGTCATCTTGGTCTCGACATCTCGGAGACAATGGCTTTCGGCGATGGCGGCAACGACCTACCGATCATACGCCGCGCCGGCGTTGGTGTGGCGATGGGAAATGCCGGCGACGACGTGAAAGCCGTGGCCGACTACATCACCACGTCTGTCGACGACGACGGAGTGATGAACGCCTTGCGCCACTTCGAGGTGATAAAATAAAGGAGATAGAAAGAGATAAAAGGAGAAAGAGGGAGATAAAGGACGTATGTCTTGTTGCTGGAACCAAGACCATTGTCCTTTATCTCCCTCTTTCTCCTTTTATCTTCTTCTATCTCCTTAAATGAAATAGAATTACTCCTTGTCGAGCAATATCTTCATCATTTCGACGGCTGCCTTGGCAACCGATGTACCGGGGCCGAAGATTGCTGCGACGCCTGCCTGATAGAGGAAGTCGTAGTCCTGTGCGGGGATGACACCGCCGGCAATGACCATGATGTCCTCGCGTCCGGCCTTCTTCAGCTCCTCGATGAGCTGCGGCACGAGCGTCTTGTGACCTGCGGCAAGCGACGAAACGCCAACCACATGGACGTCGTTCTCCACAGCCTCACGCGCAGCCTCGGCCGGAGTCTGGAAGAGCGGACCCATGTCCACGTCGAAACCGCAGTCGGCATAACCCGTTGCGACAACCTTTGCACCGCGGTCGTGACCGTCCTGTCCCATCTTTGCCACGAAGATACGCGGGCGGCGGCCCTCCTTCTTGGCGAACTCCTCCGTCAGCTGGCATGCCAACTCGAAGTCCTTGTCGTTTTTGCTTTCTGATGAATACACGCCTGAAATAGTTCTGATTACTGCCTTATAACGTCCCACGACTTCTTCGCAGGCATCACTTATCTCTCCCAATGTGCAACGCAGCTTGGCGCACTCGATGGCGTGAGCCAGCAGGTTGCCCTCGCCTGTACGTACACACTCCGTCAGGTCGGCCAGAGCCTTGCGGCAAGCCTCCTCGTCACGCGACGCGCGGACGGCGGCGAGACTCTCCTCCTGCTGCTTGCGCACGGCGGTGTTGTCCACTTCGAGGATGTCGATGGGGTCCTCGTGGTCGAGACGATACTTGTTCGTGCCGACGATTGTCTGTACACCGGAGTCGATGCGGGCCTGAGTGCGTGCTGCGGCCTCCTCGATGCGCATCTTGGGCACGCCGGTCTCGATGGCCTTGGCCATACCGCCGAGTTTCTCAATCTCCTGAATGTGCTCCCATGCCTTGTGAACGAGCTCGTTGGTCAGCGTCTCTACATAGTAGGAACCGGCCCACGGGTCAATCTGCTTGCAGACCTTGGTCTCGTTCTGGATGTAGATTTGGGTGTTGCGGGCAATACGTGCGGAGAAGTCGGTAGGCAGTGCGATGGCCTCGTCGAGTGCGTTGGTGTGCAGCGACTGGGTGTGACCGAGCACTGCGGCCATTGCCTCGATGCAGGTACGTCCGACATTGTTGAACGGGTCTTGCTCGGTGAGCGACCATCCCGATGTCTGCGAGTGTGTGCGCAGAGCGAGCGACTTCGGGTTCTTTGCGCCGAAGCTCTTCACAATCTTTGCCCACAGCAGACGGCCTGCGCGCATCTTGGCTATCTCCATGAAGTGGTTGACACCGATAGCCCAGAAGAAGGACAGACGCGGAGCGAAGGCGTCGATATCGATTCCGGCGTTCACACCGGCACGGATGTAGTCCATACCGTCGGCCAAGGTGTATGCCAACTCGATGTCGGCAGTAGCACCGGCCTCCTGCATGTGGTAGCCGGAGATTGAAATCGAGTTGAACTTCGGCATGTTCTGCGATGTGTACTCAAAGATGTCGGCGATGATCTTCATCGAGAATGCCGGCGGATAGATATAGGTGTTGCGCACCATGAACTCCTTCAAGATGTCGTTCTGAATCGTTCCGGCCATCTCTTCGAGCTTGGCTCCCTGCTCCAGTCCGGCCACGATATAGAAGGCGAGGATGGGAAGCACGGCTCCGTTCATGGTCATCGACACTGACATCTTGTTCAAGGGGATGCCGTCAAAGAGCACCTTCATGTTCTCCTCGTTGCAGATGGACACTCCGGCCTTGCCCACGTCACCGACCACGCGCTCGTTGTCGGGGTCGTAGCCGCGGTGTGTCGGCAGGTCGAACGCAACGGACAGACCCTTCTGACCCGACGCGAGGTTGCGGCGATAGAACGCGTTGGACTCCTCGGCCGTAGAGAATCCGGCATACTGGCGGATGGTCCACGGGCGGAACGGATACATCATCGAGTACGGACCACGCAGGAACGGCGGGATGCCGGCCGTGAAGTCAAGGTGCTCCATGCCCTCAAGGTCTTCTTTTGTATAAACGGGCTTAACCTCAATGTGCTCCGGAGTCTTCCAGTTGGGAGCAATGCCGTTAGCCTTCTGCCAGTCGGCGCCGTTGGCAGCCTTTATACCGGCATATATGTCTATGTCTTTAAAATTCTTTCTCATGTCATTTAATATTTAAACGAAAAATCAGGAACCCACCCCAACCCTCCCCAAGGGAGGGAGCCGAATATGTCTTCATGGAAATCCAAGGATTCAAGAATGTTCGGAACGGCGGCAGCAAATTCATCATTCTTCGTTCTTCATTTTATCAACTTCGCATTATACTCCTTCAGTGTTTCAAGCACATTACATTTCACGTGGACGAAGTTCTCGATGCCGGCAGCCTTGAGTTCCTCCATGCAGGCGGGAGCGCCGGCAACGATGAACATGGCGCGGCCAGCGAGATACTGATATGCCGGGATGGCGTAGGTGGCGTATTCATCATCGCTCGAGCAGAGCACGACGATGTCGGCACCGGCCTTCAGGGCAGCGTCGACACCCTCCTCGACGGTCTCGAAACCGAGGTTGTCGATAATCTTGTAGCCGGCGCAGGCGAGGAAGTTCGAAGAGAACTGTGCGCGGGCCTGACGCCATGCGAGGTTGCCGATGGTCAGCATGAAGGCCACAGGAGTCTTGCCGCTCTTCTCCGTTGCGAGGCGCAGCTGCTCGAAGTCGGCAGCGAGACGTGTCGTGGAGATAGCTTTGAGCGTGGGCTCGTGCTTGTGACCGCAAGCGCAAGAACAAGCCTGTGCCGCTTTGCCGTCGGATGTCTCGGTGAAATTGGGGAACTGGTTGGTTCCGAGGATGAACTCCTTGCGCTTGGCGGCGTCGGCATGACGCTTGTCGTTGGTGGCGTTGATGTCATCCTGAACGGTGCCTGCCTTCACTGCGGCGAGGAATCCGCCCTCCTCCTCGACTTTGAGGAAGAGCTTCCATGCCACGTCGGCCAGCGAGTTGGTCAGCTCCTCGATATAATAAGAACCTGCCGACGGGTCGACGACCTTGTCGAAGTGGCTCTCTTCCTTAAGCAGCAGCTGCTGGTTGCGGGCGATGCGCTCGGAGAAGTCCGTCGGCTGCTCGTAGACAGCGTCAAACGGAGTGACGACGATGGAGTGGACTCCGGCCAAAGCGGCGCTCATCGTCTCGGTCTGCGTGCGCAGCAGGTTGACATAGCTGTCAAACACGGTCTTGTTGTAAGTCGTGGTCTGAGCGTTGACAATCATCTTGCAAGAGCAGTCGCACTTGGGCTCATACTGCTTGACAATCTCGGCCCAGAGCAGACGGGCGGCGCGGAATTTGGCAATCTCCATGAAATAGTTTTCGCTCACGCCCATGTAGAACTTGATGCTGCGCGCGGCCAAATCCACGTCGACGCCGGCCTCGACGAGCTGGTGGAGATACTCGTTACCCCAGGCAAGGGCATATCCCAGCTCCTGAACGATGTATGCGCCGGCATTGTTGAGGGCCTCTGAGTGGACCGTGATGCAACGGATATTGGGATAGTCCTTCAATTTTTCCACGAGCACGGCAGCGTCGGCAATCTTCTTAGACGTGTCCTTGCCCTTCATGACCATCTTCTCGATCGGGTCGAAACCGATGCAGCCGCAAACCTTCTCCTTGTCGTAACCCTGCTTCTCGAAGTAAGCCATGAGGATGTCGGCCAACTCGAGCACGTGACAAGGGCATGTGCGGAAGTTCACTTCGACGATGTCGCAGCGGATGTCCTTGAGCAGCGTGTCGATGAACTCGGCGCTCACCTTGTCTCCGGGGATGCGGAAACCGAGCGAGTCGACGCCCTTGTTGAGGATGTCGAGAGCCTTGGCATTGGCCTCGGCAGCATCTTCGCAAACGATGTTCTGACGAACATACCACTCGTTGTTGTCTTTCTTGTTACCACGCACGAAGGGGAACTCTCCGGGCAGAGCGTCGGGGGTCTTCAGCTTCAGTACGTCTTCTCTACGGTAGAAGGGTTGCACGTCGAACCCCTCATTGGTCCTCCACACGAGTTTCTTGTTGAAGTCAGCGCCTTTCAGGTCCACCTGAATCTTGTCCAACCACTCCTGAGTGGTGGGCGCCGCAAACTCGCTAAAGAGCTTTTCTTTGTTGTTTGACATAGCCTTTATTATGTTTGTTATATATTAAGTTAATACATTGCAGTCCATACCGCCACGACTTCATCGTGCCGATACATCAACATGCAAAGGTAGCTAAATTTTTGATAATCAGCAAAAATAAAAGCATATTTCGCCCGACCCCTTCTTCCCATCCGACTCCGGCAAATCATTAATGTCACAAAAATATCAAAAATTTAACACACGGAAAATGCTTCAAAAAATCGGCGGCGACGCACCGATTTTCACATTCGGACGTCATTTTATGACCAAAAAATCTTCGCGGCCAAGCCGTAAGGGCCCCGTTGGTCTCCGGCGGCATGCCCGTTGTCTTGCAACGGGGCTGCCGTCGTGACACAACGAGGGCCCCGTTGCAATGCCGTAAGGCCCTTACGGGAAGGGGAAAACCGCGAAAAAGTTGCACACTTCCGTGATTTTTGTCGTAACATCCTGCTGTATAGCCGATTAAAGATGCACGCGCAAAACTCGCATATTTGAGCCCGAGGGACGACTTGGCGCAGAATTTATGTTAAAATCGAGACTTTTTGTTGAGATTATTCCAAGTTTTTAACAGTTACACTTCCGGCGGACTCACATCCACAAGTAGGGTCGCGACCCGTCGCGACCGCCACGGTATCACCCACGGGGAGCTACTCACAGCACACATCTTTCTTTCAGTTTACACCAACATGACAAGCTCATTTTGACGCCTTTATGTGTGGTAATTTCACTCCCCTCCTTTACAAGCTACTCTCTGCACACATTTTCTCTTATCATTTTCATCATCCATGTCATCTTCTCTAAGTCTTTGAGTCCTTCCAGAACCTTGATGTATCCGAACTTCTTCCTCCCTTCGTCCGTC
>CABUXJ010000027.1 GCA_902495455.1 uncultured Prevotella sp. | reverse complement strand
TTGCGGTCATACAGGCTAAAATTAACCGAAGACCGAGAGAGAAACTAAAATTTTCTACACCCGTGAGAGAGTTTTACAAAAACTTTTCGTAATATTGCACTTGCTTGTTGACTCTTTATGTCCACATTTTTCGACAAAGTGACACCACATTATCGACTTTGTTGACCCATTATATCAGTTTTTATTGTACCTTTGCGACATATTATATATAATAATGTAGACCGAATGAAAGAATTTGTAATATCCGAGGCCAAAGCCGAGACTGCCGTACTCGTGGGTCTGATAACCAAGGAACAGGACGAAGCGAAGACCAAGGAATATCTCGACGAACTGGAATTTCTCGCCGACACGGCCGGCGCCGTCACCGTCAAGCGCTTCACGCAGAAGGTCAACGGGCCGAGTTCCATCACGTATGTCGGCTCGGGAAAGCTCGAAGAGATACGCCAATATATAGAAGCGGAAGAGGATGCAGAGCGCGAGGTCGGCATGGTCATCTTCGACGACGAGCTCTCGGCCAAGCAGATGCGCAACATAGAGAAGGAACTGAAGGTGAAAATACTCGACCGCACGAGCCTCATCCTCGACATCTTCGCCATGCGTGCACAGACAGCCGAAGCCAAGACGCAGGTCGAACTGGCCCAGCACCGCTACATGCTCCCCCGTCTGCAGCGCCTCTGGACTCACCTCGAACGTCAGGGAGGCGGTTCGGGTTCGGGCGGCGGCAAGGGTAGCGTGGGATTGCGCGGACCGGGTGAGACGCAGCTCGAAATGGACCGGCGTATCATTCTCCAGCGCATCACGCTCCTGAAGCAGCGCCTCGAGGAGATTGACCGCCAGAAGACAACGCAGCGGAAGAACCGCGGACGCATGATCCGCGTCGCTCTCGTGGGATACACGAACGTCGGAAAGTCGACGATGATGAACCTGCTGGCTAAAAGCGACGTCTTCGCCGAAAACAAACTCTTCGCCACGCTCGACACGACGGTGCGCAAGATGGTCATCGACAATCTGCCGTTTCTGCTCGCCGACACCGTCGGATTTATCCGCAAACTGCCCACCGATCTTGTCGATTCGTTCAAGTCGACGCTCGACGAGGTGCGCGAGGCCGATCTGCTGGTCCACGTCGTCGACATCTCCCACCCCGACTTCGAGGAACAGATCAGCGTCGTCAACAAGACTCTCGCCGAACTCGGCTGCGCCGACAAGCCGTCGATGATTGTCTTCAACAAAATCGATGCCTACACATGGGTGGAGAAAGAGGAGGACGACCTCACGCCCCCGACACGCGAAAACATTTCGCTCGAAGAACTGAAACGCACGTGGATGGCCCGTATGGCGGACAACTGCCTCTTCATTTCCGCCCGCGAAAAGCAGAACATAGACGAGTTGCGCGACATATTATACAAGCGAGTGCGCGAACTCCACGTCCAGAAATATCCCTACAACGACTTCCTCTATCAAGAATATGAGTGACATAACAGACAAATTCCGCAGCCTCACGCTCGACGAAATAGCCGTCATGGAGAGCCACGGGTGTACGGCCGACGACTGGAACACGGTCCGCGTGGCCGAAGAGTTCTGCCCCGACCACGTGCGTGGCGTGACATTCTGCGGCACAGTATGCCTCGGGGTCTTCGACAAGCAGATTGAGATTGGTGAAGGATTCATGCGCCATGCCGGCATCAGCAACGCCGTCCTGCGGAATGTCACCATCGGTGACAACTGTCTGATAGAAAACATCGGATGCTACATCAGCCGCTACGACATAGCCGAAGAATGTTATATAGCCGGCGTCGGCCGTATGGCCACCGACGACGGAGCGACCTACGGCAACGGCAACATCATCCCCGTGCTCAACGAGGCCGGCGACGGCAACGTCATCATCTACGACGGACTGACCTCACAGATGGCGGCTTTCATGGTCGCCCTTGCCTCCGACACCGACATTATGGCCCGAATGAAAGACATGGTGGCACGGGAGGTGGAGGCACGGAGACCGGAATGTGGCATGATAGGCTATCGCGTGAAAATCACAAACACACGGGAGATAATCAATACCATTGTCGGCGACGACTGCGAAATCAACGGGGCGTCGCTCATCAGCGACTGCACGCTCACCGGAACACCTGAGGCCGGGACTTACATCGGCCATGACGTCATCTGCGAAAACACGGTCGTGGCAGCCGGAGCGTCACTCACGGACGGCGCGAAAGTGGCCGGTTGCTTCATCGGCGAAGCATGCCACATCGGCAAAGGCTTCTCCGCAGAAAACAGCCTCTTCTTCGCCAACTCCCACATGGACAACGGTGAGGCCTGCGCAGCGTTCTGCGGCCCGTTCACCGTGAGCCACCACAAGTCTACGTTGCTCATCGGCGGCATGTATTCTTTCTTCAACGCCGGTTCCGCGACAAACTTCAGCAACCATGCCTACAAGCTCGGACCGATACACTACGGTACGCTCGGCCGCGGCACAAAGACGGCCAGCGGGGCCCATCTGCTTCTGCCGGCCACCATCGGAGACTTTTCGATGGTAATGGGCAAGGTCGCCTGTCATCCCAATACTTCCTTACTACCTTTCTCATACATCATCGCTTCAGAGGGAAAGACACACATCGTTCCCGGCCGCAACCTCGCCACTGTCGGCACATGGCGCGACACGAAGAAATGGCAACGGCGTGACATGCGCCCGAGAAGCAGCCGGAGAAGTCTCGTCTGCTTCGACTGGCTGAACCCGCTGACCATGACACAAGTCCAGAAGGGACGCTACATGCTGGAGAGTATGCAAGAGTCACAGGGCTGGGGCAAGGAGGAATATGCTTACGGGGATTGCGTAATCAGCAACAGTGCGCTGCAAAAGGGCATCGAATACTACGACATGGCCTTACGATTGTACATGGGGGAGGCCGTCATAAACCACTACCACGGACAGCCGTGGAGCAGTGTCGGCACTGAAGAATGGGTCGATCTGGCCGGATTGCCTGCCCCCGAGAGCGAGGTGGAGCGCTTGGCAGACGACATAAGGAGCGGCATAGCAAATGACTTGGCATATCTTGAAGAGAGTTTTGCCATGATATTCAATCGCTACGAGGACTACAAGTGGAACTGCGCACACCGCATCATTCTCGATTACTACGAAGCCGAGATGCTCACGGACGACATCCTGCAGTGTGTCAAAGATGGATATGAGAGTGCACGGAGCGCCCGCAACGCCGCCATAAAGCGTGACGCGGAGCACGAATATGACCTCGGCGACGTAGACGAGAGCCTCCTCCGCGACTTTTTGGATACGCTCACACAAGAACAATAAGGTATTCATACAATTACAATAAGGTATCCACGCAAGAACAATAAGGAATCCATACGAGAACAATACCAACATCACAATCAAATTTTAAGCCAATGAAATTAAAATTATTAGCCGCCGCATGCATAGCGGTCGCAATGTCCTTAAGCACTCAGGCCAAGGACTACAAGTATCAGACCGTCGACGGCGACCTGACCAACACACGCATCTACACGCTTGACAACGGGCTGAAAGTCTATCTTTCGGTCAACAAGGACGCACCGCGCATACAGACATACATTGCCGTGCGCACCGGAAGCCGCAACGATCCGGCCACGACGACCGGACTGGCCCACTATCTGGAACACCTGATGTTCAAGGGAACGAAGAACTTCGGCACGTCCGACTATGCCAAGGAAGCGCCGCTGCTCGACTCAATCGAGGCCCGATATGAGGTCTACCGCACGCTGAAGGACCCGGAACAGCGCCGTCTTGCATACCGCGGCATAGACAGCCTGTCGCAGGTGGCGGCACAGTATTTCATTCCGAACGAGTATGACAAACTGATGTCATCCATCGGAGCCGAAGGCACAAACGCCTATACGGGCTTTGACGAGACTGTCTATACCGAGGACATTCCCGCCAACGAGGTCGAAAACTGGCTGCGCGTGGAGAGCGACCGCTTCCGTAACATGGTCATCCGCGGTTTCCACACCGAGTTGGAAGCCGTCTACGAGGAATACAACATCGGTCTCGGACAGGACGGCAACAAGGCCATGGACGCTATGGCAGCCAAGCTCTGCCCCGGCCATCCCTACGGAACGCAGACCACAATAGGCACTCAGGAGCATCTGAAGAACCCGTCCATCACGAACATCAAGAACTATTTCAACCGCTATTACGTGCCGAACAACATCGCGGTCTGCATGGCCGGCGACATGGACCCCGACAAGGTCATCGCCCTCATCGACCGTTATTTCGGTTCATGGAAGGCAAGTCAGACGCTCTCGCGGCCTGAATATCCGGCTCTGAAGCCCCTGACAGCGTCCTGCGACACCACCGTCGTAGGCCAGGAGGCCGAAAACATCCTGCTGGCATGGCGCTTCGACGGAGCATCAAGTGCCCAGTCGGACACCCTTGACGTCATCTCGAAAATGCTCGCCAACGGCAAAGCGGGACTCTTCGAAATCAATCTGGAGCAGAAGATGCTGGCCCAAGGCGTGAGTGCATACAACTTCGGACTGACCGACTACTCCTGCCTCTTCATCAACGGCTTCCCCAAAGACAACCAGACGCTTGAAGAGTTGCGCACGCTCATACTCGGTGAGTTCGACAAGCTGAAGCGCGGCGAGTTCTCCGACGACCTCCTGCCCTCGGTCGTCAACAACATGAAGCTCAGCCACTACAAAGGAATGAAGAGCAACGACTATCGCGCCGACCTCTTCGTCAACTCGTTCATCCACGGCACCAAGTGGGAAGATGAAGCCCGGAAATACGACCGCATCGCCGGCATGACCAAGCAGCAGATTGTCGACTTCGCCAACCGCCACTTCGGCGACAACTTTGTCTGCGTCTACAAGAAGATGGGCAACGACACGACGCTCAAGAAAATAGACAAGCCCGCCATCACGCCCATCCCGACAAACCGCGACATGAGCAGCCGTTTCCTGCAGGAGATTGCCGGGACAGAGGTCGAACCGATACAGCCGCGCTTCCTTGATTTCAAGAAGGACATGACCGTATCGACGGTCAACAAGACGCTGCCGCTCTACTACAAGCACAACGCTGAGGACGACCTCTTCACCCTCGCCTTCTGCTACGACTTCGGAACGGAAGACGTCAAGGGGCTCAACCTCGTTCCGGACTACCTCTATTATATAGGAACGGACAAGAAGACGTCAGCTGAAATCAAACAGGAGTTCTACAAACTGGCCTGCAACTATTCGCTGTCTGTCAACGACAACACCCTCTGGGTCTATCTCAACGGCCTCAACGAGAACCTGCCGAAGGCCCTCCGCCTCTTCGAGGACTTCCTAAAGAACGCCAAGGGAGACAGCGAGTCATACGGACAATATGTCAATCTGGTCATGAAAGGCCGCGAGGACAACAAGACCGATCAGCAATATAACTCGTATGCTCTGCAGAAGTACGGCATGTACGGTCCTTACAACAGTCTGCGCAACACGCTGAGCGACAAGGAACTGCGCGACGGCGGCGCACAGATGCTGCCCGACATGGTGAAGGGGCTCAACTCAATCGAGCACACCGTCATGTACTATGGCCCCTACACGGAGAAGCAGTTGGCCGCCCTGTTGGCCAAGGAGCACAAGACGCCCAAACACCTCACCCCCGCTCCCGTCGGCCGCAAATACGCCCAAGAGGCCACTTCGGCCAACGACGTGCTCATCGCTCCGTATGACGCGAAAAACATCTACATGATGCAGTTCCACAACGAGAACCGCGCATGGACGCCGGAGGAGGCTCCCGTCAAAGCCCTCTTCAACGAATATTTCGGTGGAAGCATGAACGGCATCGTCTTCCAGGAACTGCGCGAGGCCCGCGGACTGGCCTACCACGCATCGGCATACTACAACGAGCCGTGGCTGAAGGGAAAGCCCGAGACATTCTATACATACATCATCTCCCAGAACGACAAAATGGCTGACTGCATCAGTACGTTCAACTCGATCATGGACACATTCCCGCAATCGCAGGGAGCTTTTGACATCGCACGCCAGAGTCTGACCAAGAAGCTGCAGAGCCAGCGCACTCTCCGCGAGAACGTGCTCTTCGCATACCGCAACGCCATCCGCCGCGGCATCGACTACGACATCGACGAGCGTATCTACAACGCCTTGCCGTCGATGAAACTCGAAGACATCGTGCGTTTTGAGCAGCAGAACATCGCCAACAAACCGTTCCGCTACATCATCCTCGGCGACGAGAAGGAACTGGACATGGAGGCCCTCGAAAAGATCGGTCCCGTCAAGAGACTCACGACGGAGGAAGTCTTCGGATATTAAACAATGACGCAGGGAGACGCGTATATCCCGACGTCAGCATCTGAAACAAAGGCGCAGAGATTTCCGTTCTCTGCGCCTTTATTGTTATCACGCATACGCGGACTTGCAATCACGACATGAAGGTGTCACATTTGTTTACAAAACAACCTCCACCAAAACTTTCGTTTTTGCGCGTTTCCGACACCCGGGAGGCCCTTACGGGATTATTACGTGACCGTCCGGCATGCAAAAACAGACGCGTTTTTGCCCCACTCCGCCCCCGGGAAGGCCTTACAGCTCTTCCGTAACGAAGATTTCGGTGAGTTTTTGCCCACGGTTTTTGTCCCAAAAAGCTACCGTTTTCTTGCCGTAAGGCCCTCCCGAGGTCGTCGCGGGGCCGCTTTCGCAGTCTGACGGCGGCCCCGTTGCAATGCCGTAAGGGCCTTACGGCAACCTCGGGAGGGCCTTACGGGGCCCCACCCCAGCCCTCCCCAAGGGGAGGAAAAATGAACATCGTTTGTATGTGCCTATGTATGAACAAGTTATGGAATACGCAAATAAATCATCACGGCGACCCCTAATTTTTGATACGCGCATGCTTGCGATATTTGGAAGCAAGGCGAAAGAAAAATGAAAAGTCCCTGCTCTCGTGGGCGTAAAAATAGGAAAAAAAGGACAGCCCCACCCCGACCCTCCCCAAGGGGAGGGTGCCTGCGAGGTGAAGGGAAAAGGAAAGAACCTCACGACATCAGAAAAAGAAAGATATTGGTAATTGATGGAGAGTCTATGCAGATGAACCTAAAAACATGCCGCAGATCTCAACACACTTGTAGGGACATATTCTTGTATTTGTCCGCAACGAAATATTGTCTATTTATAGGCGGACAAATACAAGAATATGTCCCTACAAGTGTGTTGAGACCTGCGGCATGAGAATGTCCGCAAATGCGATTTATGGATACCTATATTTCATTCATAGGCACTCCCTGTCTCACCTCGCAGGCACCCTCCCCTTGGGGAGGGCCGGGGTGGGGCTTTCCCCATTAATCTTCACGTTCTTCACCGTACAGTTCTCGATGAGTGCCGGATTGAACGCGTTCTTCTCGTCCTTGACGTCGCAGTTCTCGAACGTGAAGTCCGTCAGACGATACTTGTCCGACTTGCCGACGTCAAAGAAGTTCTTGCTCTCCACCTTGATATTGCGCAGAGTGATGTTGTTGCACGTCGACAGCGGCATGTCGTCACGCTTCTCGGGCTTGAAGAACTGTGTCCACGGGCGAACAACGAGGAAGCTGGTACAGTCGCCGGTAATATCCTCTACCGTCACATACTCATAGTGCTGGGGCGTGTCGGGGCGCATCTTCAGCCAAAGGACGCGGTTGGCATCCGTCACGGTGCAACGGCGCAGGATCACGTTGCGGTCGTGGAGGCTCTCGCTGCCCAGCGTCAGACAGCCGTGGACGCGGCCGTAGGTGCAGTCCTCGATGATGATGTTTGAGCAAGGGCCGTTGGTCGTATCCTTGTCAGCCCATGTTCCCTTGCCGCCTTTGAGCACGACGGCGTCGTCACAGACACTCATGTAGCATCCGTGGATGAGCACATTCTTGCAGACGTCGAGGTCGATGGCGTCGCTGCTGGGCGCACCGCGCTTCGGATCGACAGGTGTCACGCCGCGTGTCGGAGCGTAGATGTAGCATCCGAGATAGCGGAGGTTTTCGGTCTTATAGATGTGATTGGTCCAGAAGGGGCTGTTGATGAGACGCACGTCCTGGACGGTGACGTTCTTGCAATTGGAGATGTAGACCAGGCGGGGACGCATTGCCTCAAGGTTGGTGCACTGGCGGTTGTACTGGCGGCGTATCCAGAACTCCTCCCAGTAGTTCCATCCGTTGCCGTCGATGGTTCCGTGTCCGGCGATGGTGAAGCCGTCGAGGCCGTCGGCATTGACGAGAGCGGAGAAATATTTGAGCGTCTGTCCCTCCATGCGGGTGGTCTGGAGACGGAAGTTGCGTATGCGGTCACTGCCCTTCAGGCGTGCGCCGTCCTCCAGATAGAGGTGTGTGCCCTGACGGAAGAAGATGCTTCCGCTGAGGAACGTGCCCCTCGGGATGACCACGACACCGCCTCCGGCTGCTGCGGCCTTGTCAATGACGGCCTGGATCTGCTCCGTCTGGATGACGGTGGAGTCGTTGCGGACGCCGTGTTCGGTGATGACATACTTGCGGCCGAGCTGTTCGACGTCGACCCGGGTGGTGTCACTGAACCACGCGGGAATGGGCGTTCCGTCGGGAAACAGTTCTACTTTTTTCTTCTTCGCGAACGATGTCGCACACAACAATGCAAGCGACAATGTGAGGAGAGTTCTGAAATTGATAGTCATTTTTATTTGCTTTAATGATTAGTTACTGCCCACAAAATTAGCAATTTATCGCGATATGAGCAAGAAAAATACTTTATTAAGCCGACATCCGGCAACCTTTTCACGGTTTGGATGCTTGAAATAAATAAAAATGTATATCTTTGCAAAGTATAGGCTGCGCTCGACCGGAAGACGACACCACACACGGGACTTGCCGAAGGCCGAAGGAGCCGGACTTGACCGAACAATAAAAAAAACATCATTTTATGAAAGATTTCTTGAAATACACACTCGCCACCATCACCGGCCTCATTGCGACATCGGTGATAATGGGCATTGTCGGCATCATCATGCTGGCCGGAATAGCTGCCGCAGGACAGGCTCCGACAGAAGTTAAGGACAACACGGTCTTCGTGCTCAATCTCTCCGGCACTCTGGAGGAACGGGCCACGGACAACTTCATGGGACAGCTCACGGGACAGGTGAGCGAAAACATCGGCCTGGACGACATTCTCCGCTCCATCGACAAGGCCAAGAAGAACGACAAGATAAAAGGTATATACATCAAGGCGGGAATGTTCGCAAGCGACTCTCCCGCTTCGTCGAAAGCCATCAGACGCAAGCTGGAGGAGTTCCGGAAGAGCGGAAAGTGGATTGTGGCCTACGCTGACGACTACACGCAGACGACATATTATATATGCTCGGTGGCCGACCGGGTGTTCCTCAACCCGCAGGGCATGCTCGACTGGCATGGTCTCGCGGCGCAACCGATGTTCTATAAGGACCTGCTGGCGAAGTTTGGAGTGAAATTTCAGTTGGCTAAGGTGGGCAAATACAAGAGCATGCCGGAGATGATGACGGCCGACGGAATGAGCGAGCCCAACCGCGAGCAAGTCACGGTCTATCTCAACGGCATCTGGAACGACATGCTCAACGACGTCTCACGCAGCCGCAAACAGAGCCGTGAGATGCTCAACGGATATGCAAGCAGCTACGCGGCGTTCAATGACCAGAAGCAGCATCTCACCATGTCGCTCATCAACGGACTGCTCTATGCCGACGAAGTAAAGGACGAACTGAAGAAAATGCTGAAGCTGGACGCTGACGAGGAGATACCGCAGGTGTCGCTCGCAGACATGATAAACCTGCCGGAGAAGGACAGCAAGGGCGACGAGATCGCCGTCTACTATGCCTACGGTGACATCGTGAGCACCAATCCGGGCGGCCTGGCCGGAGAAGCGTGCATCGCTTCCGAGGATGTATGCCGCGATCTGGACAAGCTGGCCGAGGACGACGACGTCAAGGCTGTCGTGCTCAGAGTCAACTCCGGCGGAGGCAGCGCATACGCATCGGAACAGATATGGCACTCGATGATGAAGCTGAAGGAGAAGAAGCCAGTCGTCGTCTCTATGGGCGGCATGGCTGCCTCGGGCGGTTATTACATCAGCTGCCCGGCAAACTATATCTATGCCGAACCGACAACGCTGACCGGCAGCATCGGCATCTTCGGCATGTTCCCCGACATCAGCGGACTGCTGACGGACAAGCTGGGCATCAAGTTTGACGAGGTGAAGACCAACCGCAACAGTGGTTTCGGCACGCCGGCACGTCCGTTCAACGAAGAGGAGATGGCTATGCTGGAGAACTATGTCGGCCGCGGATACGAACTGTTCCGCAAACGCGTTGCCGACGGACGCAAGATGAAGGTCGAGGAGGTCGAAGCGATTGCTCAGGGTCGCGTATGGCTCGGACAGGACGGACTGAAAAACAAGCTGGTGGATGCCTTGGGAGGTCTCGACATGGCCGTGGCCAAAGCTGCCGAACTGGCCAAATTGAAGGAACATCACACGGAGGCTTATCCAGCTAAGAAGACTTGGGTAGAGCAACTGATGGAGGGCATGGTCACGGACGACTATATCGACGGAAAGATGAAGGCCGCATTGGGTGAATATTACACCCCGTTCATGACCTTGAAGAACATCAACAGGCAGGATGCCATACAGGCACGGATGCCATACCACATCATTATAAAATAACAAGGACAATATCGGCACGACTCCCCTGCCCTTCTCTGACGGAGACAGGACAGAAATGGCGTCGTGGCGATAAGCAGAAAATGGAAGGAGATTTCATCAAAATAAACAACTGGCTGCTGCCGCTGAGCTGGATCTACGGATTCTTCGTGAGGCTACGCAACACGCTCTTCGATATCGGCGCGCTGAAAAGCCGCAGTTTCACCGTGCCCACCATTGCGGTCGGCAACATCACCGTGGGCGGCACGGGCAAGACACCTCACGTCGAATATCTCATACGGCTGTTGCAGGACAAGTTTCGCGTGGCCGTGCTCAGCCGCGGATACAAGCGCAAGAGCTGCGGGTTCATGCTGGCCGACGAGACGTCGACAGTGGCGTCAATCGGCGACGAGCCGTATCAGATGAAGCAGAAGTATCCGGCCGTGGCCGTAGCCGTGGACAAGAACCGGTGTCACGGCATCGAACGGCTGACGGACGACAGCGTCGTGAAAGACATCGACGTGGTGCTCCTTGACGACGCTTTCCAACACCGGTATATCAAGCCCGGCGTCAACATCCTGCTGGTGGACTACCACCGTCTAGTCATATACGACAAGCTCCTGCCTGCCGGCCGGCTCCGCGAACCGCTCTCGGGAAAGGACCGCGCCGACATCGTCATCGTCACCAAGTGTCCGAAGGACTTGAAACCGATGGAATTTCGCGTCATCACCAAGGCCATGAACCTCTATCCATATCAGCGTCTGTTTTTCACTCGGTTAGACTATGACGATCTCCAGCCCATCTACTGCGGGGAGAGCCGCAAGCTGACAACGCTAGGAAAGGATGAGCACGTCATGCTGCTTACGGGCATCGCCTCGCCCAAGCAGATGATGATTGACCTCCAACCGTACACGGACAACATCCATCCGCTGACATTCGGCGACCACCATGCCTTCACGGCGGCTGACGTGGAAAGAATCAACCGGACATTCGACGAACTCCCGTCGCCGAAGCTCATCATCACGACGGAAAAGGATGCGACGCGCATCGTCGGACTCGACGGGCTGAGCCAGGAGGTCCGCCACAACATCTTTACGCTGCCGGTGAAAATCCGGTTTATGCTCGAACAGGAAGAAACGTTTAACGAAAATATAATAGGCTATGTACACAAAAATTCAAGAAACAGCATCCTGGTTAAAGCAAAGGATGACCACAAGTCCAAAGACAGCCATCATTCTGGGAACAGGCCTCGGACAATTAGCTTCAGAAATAACTGACACATACGAGTTCGCATACAGTGATATTCCCAATTTCCCCGTCTCGACGGTGGAGGGTCACACCGGAAAACTGATATTCGGAAAACTCGGCAACAAGGACATCATGGCCATGCAGGGCCGCTTCCACTACTACGAGGGCTACTCGATGAAGGAAGTGACGTTCCCCATCCGCGTCATGTATGAGCTCGGCATCGAGACTCTGTTCGTCTCCAACGCCTCGGGCGGCATGAACCCTGAATTCCAGATCGGCGACCTCATGATCATCACGGACCACATCAACCTCTTCCCGGAGCATCCGCTGCGCGGCAAGAACTTCCCGACGGGACCGCGATTCCCCGACATGCACGAGACATACGACCTGCGCCTCATCGCCGAAGCCGACGCCATTGCCGCCGAAAAGGGCATCCGCGTCGTTCACGGAGTGTACACCGGAGTGCAGGGTCCGACGTTCGAGACGCCCGCAGAATATAAGATGTACCACCGCTTGGGAGGCGACGCCGTCGGCATGAGCACCGTTCCGGAGGTCATCGTGGCCCACCACTGCGGCATAAAGACATTCGGCATCAGCATCATCACCGACCTCGGACTGGAGGACACGCCCGTCGAAGTGAGCCACGAAGAGGTTCAGGAGGCAGCCAACAAGGCCCAGCCGCTGATGACGGAGATCATGAGAGAGATGATCAACAGAGCATAACAAAGAAATGAAGAGTGAAGAATGAAGAGTGAAGAATTTGCTGCCGCCTTTCACACAGGCGCATGAACGGGGTCGTATGAGACCGTATTCATTGCCCGGGTATACAGAAGGCGGCAGCAAATTCTTCACTCTTCACTCTTCATTCTTCATTTCCATTTAAATGGAATAATGGACATTTCTAAACTTGGAGAGTTCGGCCTCATCGACAGGCTGACCAAAGACATTGAAAAAAAGAACGAATCGACACTGCGCGGAGTCGGCGACGACTGTGCCGTGTTGAGCTATCCGGACAACCGGGTGCTCGTCACGACGGACATGCTGATGGAGGGCGTCCACTTCGATCTGACGTACACGGACCTGCGCAACCTCGGTTATAAGGCGGCGATGGTAAACATCAGCGACGTATTCGCCATGAACGGAACGCCGCGCCAGCTCACCGTGAGCCTCGCCCTAAGCAAGCGTTTCACCGTCGAGGACATGGAACTGTTCTACGAAGGACTGCGCGCGGCCTGCGACAAATGGAACGTTGACATCGTCGGAGGCGACACGACGTCGTCATATACCGGCCTTGCCATCAGCATCACGTGCATCGGAGAAGCCGCTCCCGACGACATCGTCTATCGCGACGGTGCCCGCGAGACCGACCTCATCTGCGTCTCCGGCGATCTCGGAGCGGCCTACATGGGGCTCCAGCTGCTTGAACGCGAAAAGTCGGTATACTATCAGCAGGTCAACGACGCACGCAAAAAGAATGACAAGAACGCCCTCGCCGAACTGGCAAACTTCCAACCGGACTTCGCCGGCAAGGAGTATCTGCTGCAGCGCCAGCTCAAAGCCGAAGCCCGCGGCGACATCATTGCCCGATTGCGTGAGGCCGGCATCCGTCCGACGGCCATGATGGATATCAGCGACGGACTGTCGAGCGAACTGATGCACATCTGCAAACAGAGCCACGTGGGCTGCCGGATATTCGAGAAGAACATCCCTATCGACTATCAGACGGCTGTCATGGCTGAGGAACTGAACATGAACGTGACCACCTGCGCGCTCAACGGAGGGGAAGACTACGAGCTTCTCTTCACCGTTCCGATAGGCGATCACAGCAAAATCGAGATGCTGGAAGACGTCAAGCTCATCGGCCACATAACGAAAGAGAGCCTTGGCCACGTCCTCGTCACCCGCGACGACAACGAGTTTGAACTGAAAGCGCAGGGGTGGAACCCGCTGAAGTAACTTCCGCAAAGGTAAAATCAAAATATCAAAAAGCCCCAAAAGGGATTCTGCAAAGACAAATAAAGGCCGTGTCAAGCTACTGACACGGCCTTTATTGTTTACTGACGGCTGCGACATAACATCCCAGCATCCATCAATTCCTCATTTTCTTCGGTTTTCTATACGTCCTTCCCCATCACCGCGGCGCGCATCTGCTTGAGCAAGTCGCTGGCGAAGATGAAGTCGGTGAGTTTCTGATTGGTAGAGCCCATGATGTCCTTGCTCTGCCCCTGCCACTCCTTGTGACCTTCATAGATGAAGATGATGCTTTCGCCGATGCCCATGACGGAGTTCATGTCGTGCGTGTTGATGATGGTCGTGATGTTGAATTCATGTGTGATACTGTGCAGCAAACCGTCTATGACAAGCGACGTCTTAGGGTCAAGGCCCGAGTTCGGCTCGTCGCAGAACAGGTATTTGGGGTTCAGGGCGATAGCACGGGCGATGGCCACGCGCTTCTGCATGCCTCCAGAGATTTCTCCGGGATATTTCGCTTCCGCCCCCATCAGATTGACGCGGTCGAGACATGTCTGCGCACGGCGGGTGCGTTCGCGCAGCGTCATGGACGAAAACATGTCCAGCGGGAACATCACGTTCTCCAAAACGGTGAGCGAATCAAAGAGTGCCGCGCTCTGGAAGATCATTCCCATCTCTCGCCGCAGCATGATTTTCTCCTTCTTAGACATGCCAACAAAGTCGCGGCCGTCATACAGCACGCTTCCGCTGGTAGGGTCAAGCAGTCCGACCAGATTTTTCACCAGCACGGTCTTTCCGCTTCCGCTCTGTCCGATGATGAGGTTTGTCTTCCCGCTTTCGAAGACGGCACTGATGTCCTTCAACACCTGTTTGTCCTCGAAAGACTTGCAGAGATTCTGTATTTCAATCATATTCGTTTCTGATTAGGAGTTCAAAGAATTGTCCTGACTGACTGTTAAAACGACTAAAGCATCAAGACAACAGTTGCGTCAGGAACACGTCGGAACACAATATCAGCACACTGCTGCTCACAACGGCATCCGTGCTGGCCTTGCCGACATTGACCGAGCCGCCTTCGACGGTATATCCGTAGTAGGACGGGACGCTCGAAATGATGAAAGCGAAGAACAGACTCTTGATGATGCTCATCCAGACAAACCACGAGTTGAACGAGTGTTGCAGTCCCAAGGTCAGGTCTTCGGGACTCAGGACGTGCCCGATGTAGGCCGTGCCGTAGGCTCCGAGTATGCCCGTTGCCGAGCTGAAGATGACGAGGAAGGGCATGATGGTTATCAATCCGAGTATCTTCGGCAGTATCAGATAGCATGCCGAGTTGACGCCCATGATGTCGAGAGCGTCAATCTGCTGCGTGACACGCATCGTTCCAATCTCCGACGCGATGTTTGAGCCGACCTTTCCGGCCAGTATCAGACACATGATTGACGACGAAAACTCCAACAGCATAATCTCTCTGGTCGTATATCCGGTCACCCACCGCGGCATCCACGGGCTCTGTATGTTGAGTTTCATCTGTATGCAGATCACGGCACCGATGAAGAACGAGATCAGCAGGACGATGCCGATGGAGTTGACTCCGAGCTGCGACATCTCCTTGATATATTCCTTGAAGAACATCCTCATGCGCTCCGGCTTTTGGAATGTGCGCCCCATCAGGATCAGATAGCGCCCCAGCGTGTTCAGATATTTCTGTAATAACATTATATATAGATGTTGTTTAAGTTGGTACAAAAGTAACCAAATTCCTCCAAAAAACTGCAATAACGCGGAGAGTTTTTGATATTCACAACGTATATTACATTCTGTTAAACCCCACCGCCGGCCTATCCGCGACACGCCGGACGCATCCTCACCTGCCGCCGGCACCTATTCCGCAGTGTCACAGCCACATCTGAAGACCGCTTCACGATGCCGACAGGAGGTCCGTAGACAGTCCGCTAACCGATTATTCATCGGTTTTTCGTGCCATTTATCCGTATTCTCACTTTTTTGATGTATTTTTGTGCCATCATAACAGACAACGACAGGATTTCAAACATGACCGATATCATAGACAACAATCAGAACGGCAAGCCCGAAACGACAAGCGGCTGCATGACTCTGCGCACCGAAGGACTGGTGAAACGCTACGGAAAGCGCACCGTGGTGAACGACGTGTCGATCAACGTCCGCCAAGGCGAAATCGTCGGGCTGCTCGGTCCCAACGGTGCCGGCAAGACGACCTCGTTCTACATGACGACGGGACTCATCGTGCCGAACGGCGGCCACATCTATCTCGACGACCTCGAGATCACCGACTATCCCGTCTACAAGCGTGCCCGCGCCGGCATCGGCTATCTGGCACAGGAGAACAGTGTGTTCCGCAAACTGAGCGTAGAAGACAACATCATGGCCGTGCTCGAGATGACAGGTCTCACCCGCGAGGAGCAGAAAGACAAGTTGGAGAGTCTCATCGCAGAGTTCCGCTTACAGAAAGTTCGCAAAAACAAGGGAGACCAGCTGTCGGGAGGAGAGCGCCGACGCACGGAGATCGCACGCTGTCTGGCCATCAGCCCCAAGTTCATCATGCTCGACGAACCCTTCGCCGGCGTCGACCCGATTGCCGTCGGAGACATCCAGAAGATTGTATGGGAACTGAAAGACCGCAACATCGGCATCCTCATCACCGACCACAACGTTCAGGAGACGCTCAACATCACCGACCGCGCATATCTCCTCTTTGAGGGACGCATCCTCTTCCAAGGCAATCCGGAGGAACTGGCAGCCAACCCCATCGTGCGCGAGAAGTATCTCGGCAAGGACTTCGTGCTGCGCAAGAAGGACTTTCAATAAAAGACACAAGGCCCCACCCCGGCCCTCCCCAAGGGGAGGGTGCCTACGAGGTGGCACATCGACTCGGTAATAAAAGTAGGGACATATTCTTGTATTTGTCCGCATGCAACGTATTAACAATACGGTACATGCCGGACGGACAAATACAAGAATATGTCCCTACTTTTATGTACTCTCTATTCCCTTCATCAACGGCTTCACCCTCCCCTTGGGGAGGGCCGGGGTGGGGCTTTCCCGGGGTGGGGCCGTCAGCCAGGGGCTTCACCCTCACTTCATCACTCCCGCATCCCTATCCTTGTTCTCCATCGTCCGGCTGATGTCGTGATAACGGCGTCCGTGGCTGAACGTATAGGCCACGGTGAGGCTCACACGGTTGGCGTCGTTGCGCGACCACGTGCTCATGTCTTTCTTCACATATCTGCTCACCACTTCTCCATGATAGTCTTTAACGTTTGTCATCAGCGGTTGTTGCCAACTGAGACTGACGTGCAGCGCACCCGTACGATAGCCTACCGACAGTTCTGTCATAGCCCCCTGACGGCCGCGGTGCTCCCCTTCCATCCAGCCGAAACCGTTGTCGGCCGACGCCGCCAGTGTCCACGCCCCGAGCCACGCCGTGAGCGAGCAGCCGCCGTTGAAGGCCGTGTGGAAATGGCGGTAGTCGTCGCCGTAGTTGAAGCAGCGGAACAGTCCGCCGTAGCCCATCACCTCGAGCCGTTTCGGAACTATCTGCCAGTTGGCGTAGAGCTGGGTCATCAGCAAGTCGCAACCCGGCTGATTACGCTGCGTATATATAAATAATGTGTTGCCGGCCTCATCCGTTTCCCGATCGTATGCCGCAAGGTTCGGCCTATGGTTCTGTTTATAGTAGACCATCGCCTGAGCCACTACCCGCCGGTCCGAATAGACCAGTCTCGCGGTCTGTTCCGTCACCCGATTGGGCCGCAATCCGGGGTTGCCCCGCTCCATCTCCAGCAGATTGCGGCGCAGCGTGACACCGTTGGTGTTGGCTATGCCGGAGGCATGTTGCGAGAGTTCAAACTCGTAGGACAGCCGCAAACCGTCACAAAGTAGATAAGCCAACGACATCTTCGGGCGCCACATCACGAACGTGGCGGAATATGGCGGACGGCGGAAGCCGACCCGGCTCAACCCCACTCCGGCCGTATAGTCCAACGGTCCGAGTCTGCCGGCGAGCTGGCCGAAGACGTATGCCGAGTGCTGGCGGCCTGTCGCGTCGGCCGCGGCGTCACCGCGGTATCTGTTGTCCGTGTGTTTGGTCTGCCACTGCATGCCGGCCGTCACCGTGAACGGCTTCAACCGATTTTCATATATCGCCTCGCCCGCCACCGACCATGTCCTGCCGTCGACCGCGTAGGCATAGCACCCGCCGTCATTATCCTCATAGGCATAGTCCGTCCCGATGGTTGTCGTCACGACATTGGCCGTCAACGTCTGATGCCGCCCCGCCTCCATCTGCCAGTAGACGTCCGTCGCGGCCGACCACGATCGGTCGCGGCTGTCGCTTTCCTTGACATACCGGCTGTCGTCGAGCGCCATGCTGAAGACACGCCGGTGGTATGGTTCGCGCGTAATGTCACCCGTCATCCTCACCTGCAGGACATTACGGCCCGAGTCCACACGGCTGTATGTCAGACCGCCGCGATGTCCCAACCGCCTCATCGCGCTGCTCTCCGTCTCCTCGGTCAGCGTCCGTTGGCTGCCGTCCGGCAGTGTGTAGCGCGCCACGTTGGAGGAGAGGACACCGGCATTGACGGTATATCCCATGCCGTAGTTGGCTTCCCACTGGCTCTTGCCGCGGTTCATGCGTGCGAAAACACTGTTGTCGCCGCGGGCCGAGGTGAGACAGTCGGTCAGGTTGGTCCCCAAGGTATAGCCGCCCGTGGCGCGCTGCACGATGATATTGACGACATGGGCCACGCCATCGCCATATCTCAGTCCCGGACGGTCGGTGTACTCGATGCGCCGGACAGCCCGACAGTCGAGCGCGAGCAGCTCGTCCTGACCGGCAATGATGCCGTTGATACGTATCTGGACACTCCCGCGATTGTCCAGCGACGTGACCGAACGCGCCGTTTCGTCCACCCGCAGACCGGGCAGGGCGATGGCGCGCAGAAGCGAATAGCCCGACGTGGCCGCCGAGCGCATGGCGTCGGTGGGATAGATGACCTGTCCGTCGGCCCTGCGGACCACACGCGCTCCTTCGACCGTCACTTCTTTCAACTGAACACCGTCAGTTGGGGACTGTTCCTCCGATTGGTGCTCTTGCTTCTGTTGAACGCCCTCCGATTGGGTCTTTTGCTTTGGCTGAACGTCCGTCACAGGCTCCTGCGCCGATGACGTTACGGCAGAGGCAAGGAGCAACATGGTGAATAAAATTTTGTCTGTCTTCATATCTTTGCATGATTGTTTTTATATGGTGGCAAGCAGGAGAATCAATGCGATGATGGAGATTGTAGGGACATATTCTTGTATCTGTCCGCCAAATAATCGTTAAATACAAACACATTACAGGCGGACAAATACAAGAATATGTCCCTACCGTGTGCTGCATTTGCTTTTGGGTACAACCTCCATGTCATACGCATTTCGCCCGGTTGCTGCCAACCGCATGCAAAGATACGTCAATGTGTGTGTTTCATCCTCTCATTCTTCCTGACATCTGTCTGACAATTGTCTGACAGCCGCCTATCACCCTGACAGTCAGGCCTCTTCGTTTTCTGCCAAGATGTAGGCCCGTCCGCGGTCGGACTCTATCCGCAGTCGGCTGCGGGCCTCAAGAACAGGCTTGAGACGCTTCACGAGAGCATAGAGTGTCTCGCTGGCGTCCTCCTTTTTGGGCCACAACTCGTCGCAGATGGCCGTCTTCGCCAACCGATGCCCCTCGGCCCGAAAGAACATCTGCATCAGCCGGTGCTGCATTGGAGTCAGCGGGACGCTACGGCCATCGGCGTCGCGGAATATCTCACCGTCGGCAGACATGGCCAATCCGCCGTAGTCAAATGCCGGCAAGCTCACCCCCGCCCCATCGGGACAGGCGTCCGACACCACAGTCACAAGACCAACTCTGTTGCGGCGCATATAGTACACCGACCCGACGGCCCAAAGCATGGCCGCAATCAGTAGCGCCGACGGCAGTCGCTGGTCGGACATGCCGAACACGGTCGCAGCCGAACAACGGGCATAGCCGCGCAGGGCAACGCTGGCGTCCAGGTCTTCCGAACGCCATACGACGGTGTCACTGCACAACACTCCGACCGACCCGTCCGTCCGACCGACAGCCGTCCGGTCGCCTTCGGCTATCACGCTCATCCGCACCTCGACCAGTTCGTTCAGTCCGGGAATGGTCAGATGGCTGCCGAACGTGGCGTCGGCGGCACAAAGCAGTTCGGTAGGACGACCCATCGTTTGCCGGAGTTGCCGGCAGACGCTGATAGTGTCGGTCGTGAGCCACGATCCGTGCTTCTCATTGAGAGTGAGCTGAAGAGCGCGGTTGAGGTCGTCCACAATCCGAGTTTCGGTCGCCCGATAGCTCCCGATGCTGGCTATGCCCGACGACAGGGTCAGAAGGGCAAATATGATAACAGATGCGTAGTGTCCCATAATGATGTGGCAAAGATAACAATTCTTTTTGAAATGAACAACCAATACGGACTTCAAAGTATGGTCGCGACAGGTCGGACCCTACAATTGGATGCAATTTTGTCAGAAAATGATTGTTAAAATTAACATTTCGCAACGCGCGAAAAATTGTCTAAAAACGTTGTAATCCGGCCAAAAAGTTGGTTTCGTCCTACAAAATTTTGTCGGCCGCCGAGCCGTAAGGGCCTCGTTGGTCTGCAATAAGCACGCCGTTGTCGTGCAACGGCGCCGCCGCCGTGATGCAACGGGACCCTCGTTGCATTGCCGTAAGGCCCTTACGGCACGAGAAAACCGGCGAAAATGTTGCACACTTTTGTAATTTTTATCGTAACGCACTGACCGTCAGAAAGAAAAAGATGCACGCGCAAAACTCGCATATTTGGAACCGAGGGAGGACTTGGTGGAAAATTCGTGTTAAATTGGAAGGCGTTTGTAAGAAATATTCCGAATTTAACAATTACTCGCATGAGCAGCCTAATTTTGTTTATCCGCATGATGCGCAAGTCATCTTTTTTATATATCTTTGTCGAAATAAAAACGCTCCATTTGCTAAACGATATTGACATGAAACGATTCTCAATAATACTATTATCCCTTTTCCTCATCCTTGGCGGTGAGGCGTGGGCCGACGGCGTGGACTACGCGAAGATGTCGGCGTTTGTCCGCAGCATAGCCATGCAGCAAAAGCAGGACGAAAAACAGAACATCGGCGCGAAACGCGGTCGGGAACTATGCGCATTGGTACGCCTCACGGGAGATGCCGACTCGACGCTCGCGGCGCACGGATGCCGCACGCTGGGCGATTATGGGGACATCAGGATTGTTTCCATCCCGTTGGAAAGGCTGCGCGGACTGTCGCTCAGCGACAACGTGACGCGCATCGAGGCAGGACGCAGCCACACGGCGCTGATGGACCGTTCGCCAGAGGTGGTGAGGGCGACACCGGCGTATGAAGGTCTCGGACTGCCGCAGGCATACACAGGCCGGGGCGTCGTGATGGGTATAATGGACGTCGGATTTGACCTGACGCATCCGAACTTCTATGATGCGTCGGGCACGGACTACCGCATCAGTCGGCTTTGGGACCAGCTGTCGGCCGACACCGTGGGCAGCGGGATGTATGTCGGGGCGGAATATGTCGGTCGGGAACGGCTGTTGGAGTATGCCCACAGTCGAGACGGACTGCGCCAGACGCACGGGACACACACATTAGGCACTGCAGCCGGCGGCGGATATGACAGTCCTTATCGCGGCATCGCCTACGAGAGTGACATCTGTCTGGTGAGCAATGCGGTCACGGACGACAAGGTGTTCATCGCTGACGAGGACCTGTATAAATACACATACGCTACCGATGCGCTCGGATTTCAGTACATCTTCGACTATGCCGCGGCGCAGGGGCAGCCCTGCGTGATCTCGTTCAGCGAGGGCTCGCAGCAGGATTTTCGCGGTGACGACCGGCTGTTCTACGACTTGCTCGGGCGTATGACCGGCCCGGGGCGCATCATCGTTTCGTCGGCGGGCAACAACGGGCTCATCCGGACCTACATCGGTAAACCGGCGGGGCAGCCGACGGCGGGATCGGGACTGATGTCGGTGAACACGGCGGACAACAGTGTGTTCTTCACCGTGAAAGGGCGGGAGGACACCAAGGTGCGCGTCGTGGCGTCAAAAGACGGGCGGCGGGACACCGTGACATTCCGGTTGGGCGACATCGCGGCTTGTGAAAACGGCGAACGGACGGACATGGTCACACTGGGCGGTGTGGCGGCAAAGGTTGACATGGTGGCTTATACATCCTGTTACGACGCGACGGAGACGGTCTGCGACTTTTCGTGGAAGGGATTTCCGACGATGTTTGACAATATGCAGTGCAGCGTCGAACTGGTCGGCGAGGCGGAAGCGGAACTGTTTCTCATGACCGGACAGTTTTATGCGATAGACAACGAGAGCGGCAGACTCCGTGATGCTGTCAGCTCCCACAACATCAATTCGCCGTCGAGCGCCCCGTCCGTGATCTGTGTCGGCGCGACATGCCACAGGCTCGAGATTGTCAACGACCGCGGCGAGACGCAACACGTTTATGACATCAATGACAAAGGGGATAAATCCCTATATTCGTCCGTCGGCCCGACGTATGACGGACGAATCAAACCCGACGTAATGGCACCGGGCACCAATGTCATTTCGTCGTTCAGCCCCTACTGGCTGGAGGGACATCAGGATACGTGGGATGCGGATTTTGTCGTCAGTCGGTCGGACTTCGGAGGCCGGTCATATCCGTGGGCGGCATGCTCCGGGACGTCGATGGCATCGCCCATCGTGGGCGGTGCGGTGGCTATGTGGCTCGAAGCCTGCCCGACACTGACACCGCAAGAGGTCATGGACATCATCAGCAGAACGGCGCGGCGGTTGGACGACACGTCACCTGTACCGAACAATGAGTGGGGATATGGTGAGATAGACGTCTACCGAGGACTGCTGGACGTGCTCGGCATCAGCTCCATCAAGGGCTTGTCGACACACCATCCGCAGGCTGTCAGCATCACGCCGGCAGGCCGCAACCGCCTTCGCGTATGCTTCGGGACTGTCCCTGACAGTCCGGTCACGCTGCGGGCATACGGCATCGGCGGCACTCTCGCGGCCGAGTGTCGGTTGGACGTAAACGAAAAAGAAGTGGAAATAAGCCTGCCGGTAACGCCCGGCCAAGTCTATGCGATACAAATTGTCACGGCAGACAGCCGCCTCTGCGGTTCGGAGCTCGTGAGATTCAGATGATTTGCCACAGGGTTATAATAGTAACCTATAAGCGACTGCAACGATTTAAATTTACTACCGCCCCTGTTTAAAGGCAACAAAAAAAACCTGCCGCTTGCGCGAACAGGGCTCATGAAAGGAGGAGTGGTGCCACCAGGAATCGAACCGGGGACACAAGGATTTTCAGTCCTTTGCTCTACCAACTGAGCTATGGCACCTCCTTGTTTTGTTTTGCGGTTGCAAAGGTACGCATTAAAATTCACAATCACGCATCAACAAGGGCCTAATTGCTCTTTTGTTTGCGTTTTTTAACAAACCGCATACACAACTAACGCATCATCCAACGCCCGTTATGCTCCACCATCGGCACGACAATCTCTTCCTTTGTACTGTCTGCAAAGCATAACATGAGGAAAGCATTGGTCTGTCCGGAGAGCGAATCGGTCTTCACGCGAAGCACCTCTACGCTGCCGATACCACCGTGATCAGACTTCTGAAGGGCGGCAAACTGGCGTGCATTGACAATCAACTGCTCCCGATATGACGCGGGCAGACTGTCGGTTCCGGCCGTAGCGGCGACGAATTCATCATAACGTCCCGCAATGAGATGGTCGTAACAGGCTTTGGCTGCCTGTCCGGCCAGTTCCTCACGCGAAGGTTCCTTGCCGCAGGAGAGCATCAGCGTCACTACGACAACGAACGACAACAATACTGTCTTCATCACTTCTGACGTATGAAGATATTGATGGGTGTTCCCGTCAGCGTCCAGTTCTCACGCATCTTGTTCTCAAGAAAACGCTTGTAAGGCTCCTTGACATACTGCGGCAGATTGGCATAGAACACGAAAGATGGTATTTGCGTGTTTGGCAACTGCGTGCAATACTTAATCTTTATGTACTTTCCTTTGATGGATGGTGGCGGGTATGCTTCAATAAGCGGAAGCATCACTTCATTGAGTTTTGACGTTCCGATTTTCGCCTTACGGTTGAGATAGACATCCTTGGCTGTCTCCAGCACACGGAAGATGCGCTGCTTGGTCATGGCCGAGGCGAAGATGATGGGAAAGTCGGTGAATGGAGCCATGCGTTTGCGGATTGCCGCCTCGAAGGTATCGATGACCTTCTGCGTCTTGTCCTCGACGAGATCCCACTTGTTGACCACGACGACGAGCGACTTGTTGTTCTTCTGGATGAGCTGGAAGATGTTCATGTCCTGTGTCTCGATGCCTCGTGTAGCGTCTATCATGAGCACGCAGACGTCGCTGTTCTCAATGGCGCGTATGGAGCGCATCACGCTGTAGAACTCCAGATCTTCCGTCACCTTGTTCTTGCGGCGTATTCCGGCGGTGTCGACAAGATAGAAGTCGAAGCCGAACTTGTCATAACGTGTGTATATACTGTCGCGCGTCGTGCCGGCAATCTCCGTCACGATGTTGCGGTCTTCGCCGATGAAGGCGTTGATGATGCTGCTCTTTCCGACGTTCGGACGGCCGACGATGGCAAAGCGCGGTATGCCGTCTTCGAGCATCTCGCCGCTGTCGGCCTTGAGCTTGCTGACCACGAGGTCGAGCAGGTCGCCCGTTCCGCTTCCGGTGGCGGCGCTGATGCAGTAGGGATCGCCCAGTCCAAGCGAATAGAACTCGGCGGCATAATACTGCTGACTGTTGTTGTCCGTCTTGTTGGCGACAAGTATCACGGGCAGCTTGGAGCGGCGGAGAATCATCGCCACGTCCTCGTCCCAGTCCGTCACGCCATTGGTCACGTCAACGAGGAACAGCACGAGGTCGGCCTCTTCCGTGGCTATGATGACCTGCTTGCGTATTTCTTCCTCGAAAATATCGTCGGAGTTGACGACCCATCCGCCGGTGTCCACCACGGAGAACTCGCGTCCGTTCCACTCGCATTTGCCGTACTGGCGATCGCGCGTGGTGCCGGCTTCGTCGCTGACAATGGCCTGACGCGACTTTGTCAAACGATTGAAAAGTGTCGACTTGCCCACGTTGGGCCGTCCTACTATTGCTACTAAATTTGCCATATCATGATTGTTGTTATAAAGAATATACCGGCAGCCGCCTTATACATCCAGCCGCCTTATACATCCAGCCGCCTTGGCAGCATCCGTATCATTCCGGATTATATCCGAAACTGTCCAGCTCTTTCTGTGAGCTGCGCCAGTCCTTGTCGACCTTCACGAAGACTTCGAGATAGATGCTCTTGCCGAAGAAGCGCTCCAGCGCCTTGCGGCTTTCGGTGCTCACCCGTTTGAGCGCCACGCCCTGATGGCCGATGATGATGCCCTTCTGAGAGTCGCGCTCGACGTAGATGACGGCATTGATGTGGATATGCTTGTCGTCCTCTTTGAACCGCTCGACGCTCACTTCGACGGAATAGGGTATCTCCTTGTCGTAGTAGAGGAGTATCTTCTCGCGTATGATTTCGCTGACAAAGAAGCGTGCCGGCTTGTCCGTCAGCTGGTCCTTGTCGAAGAACGGCGGGCTGTCGGGCAGCAGTTCCTTGATGCGGCGTAGCAGGAGGTCGACGCCGAACTTGTTGAGCGCCGATATAGGGAGTATCTCGGCGGCGGGCAACAGGTCGTGCCACCGGCTGACGATGTCGCCGAGAGTCTTCTGGTCCGTCTGGTCAATCTTGTTGATGAGCAGCAGCACGGGGACTTTCATACGTCCGACCTTGTCGAGGAAGTCGCGGTTCTTCTCCGGATTTTCCACCACGTCGGTCACGTAGAGCAACACATCGGCGTCCTGCAGGGCCGACTCGGAGAAAGCGAGCATCGACTCCTGCAGCTTATAGTTGGGTTTAAGTACACCGGGAGTGTCCGAGAATACTATCTGCATGTCGGGCGTGTTGACAATGCCCATGATGCGGTGGCGCGTGGTCTGCGCCTTGAATGTGGCGATAGAGATGCGCTCTCCCACGAGCTGGTTCATCAGCGTCGACTTGCCCACATTGGGATTGCCTACTATGTTTACAAATCCTGCCTTGTGCATGTTGAGATTGTTTTTTCTTTGAGGAGGGAGAAGGATATCCTTTCTCTCTCCGAGACAAAAAAACGCACCTTAATCTGAGTTAGGATGCGTTTCTTTGTATATGGACTTTTGATTTTGTCTGACCTTTATTTCACCGGAGCCGCTGCAGCCGAACCGTCGTATGCCCACTTATAGTATGACGCGCCGTGAACGAATCCGGCACCGAAAGCGGTGAATATGAGATTGTCGCCTTTCTTCAGCTTGCTCTCGTTGTCCCAAAGGGCCAGCGGGATAGTGGCGGCACTGGTGTTTCCGTAGTGCTCGATGTTGACCATCACATGGTCCATCGGGAGTTCCAGTCGCTTGGCCACGGCCTCGATGATGCGCATGTTTGCCTGATGAGGCACGACGTATGCGATGTTGTCTTTGTCGAGATTGTTGCGTTCGGCAATGAGCGCGCAGTCGTCGCTCATGCTCTTCACGGCATAACGGAACACCGTACGGCCCTCCTGATAGAGATAGTGGAGACGGTGGTCGACCGTAAAGTGGGACGGCGGACATACCGAGCCTCCGGCCTTGAGGTGGAGGAAAGGCAGACCCTGACCATCCGTACGGAAGTAGGAGTCCATGAGGCCGACATCTTCCGTCGTGCCTTCCACGAGCACGGCTCCCGCGCCGTCACCGAAGAGCGCGCAGGTGCTACGGTCCTTATAGTCGACAACGGACGACATCTTGTCCGCTCCGATGACTATTATCTTCTTGTAACGTCCGCTCTGTATCATTGCGGCAGCGGTGTCCAGCGTATAGATGAATCCGCAGCAGGCGGCCCACATGTCAAACGCATGAGCGTTCTTCAGACCGAGTTTGCCGAGGACGATGGACGCTGTTGACGGGAACTTATAGTCTGCCGTCGACGTGGTCACGATGAGAGCATCAATGGTGTCCGGGTCAACACCCGTCTTGCGGAGCAACTGCTTGGCAGCCTTGCGCGCCATGTAGGACGTGCCGAGACCCTCCTCGGTGAGGATGCGGCGCTCCTTGATGCCGACACGCGTCATAATCCACTCGTCGTTGGTGTCCACCATTCTCGACAGTTCTTCGTTGTTGAGAACGTAGTCGGGAACGTAACCGCCTACACCGGTGATTATCGCGTTGATTTTCTCCATTATTATTCTGCTACTTCGTCCTTAACGATAGCGACCTTGCCTCTGTAGTAACCGCAGGTGGGGCATACTGTATGATAAACATAGTAGGCGCCACAGTTGGGGCATACTGCCAGCGTAGGTGCTACGGCCTTGTCATGGGTTCTTCTTTTGAGTGTACGAGTCTTTGACTGTCTTCTTTTAGGATGTGCCATAATTCTTTTTTGTTTTTATTCTTTTAAATCCTTAATCTTTAGCAGCCCGCTCCATCGCGGGTCTATGTCATGTTTCACCACCCCATCACTGCTTCGGGCAGCTGAATGCTCTTCGAGCATCTGTATCATCGCACGGTTACATTTTCCAGGTGCATGCACGTGCTTGATAGGTATGTTGAGAACGATGATTTCATATATGAACCATGACGTGTCCAAGACGCCGTCGTCCTCGGGCACGACCACGAGGTCATCCTCTTCGGAATATTCCTCGCCGAACTTGACCACCAGTTTGTGCTCGGCATCGACTGCCTGAGGCATGTCGTCGAGACAACGGTCGCACTGGACCGTCACTTCGCCGGTGATGTGAAAGTGCAATTCGAAGTAGCGCTCTGCCGTCCGCTGTATCATCAGCTCCACGTCAGCGTGTCCCCGCCTCACTTCCTCGGCCTCCAAGGCCGCAAAGAAAGTGTCGTCAAGACTGAGGTCGAGCCTCGTAAGACCGTCCTCCAGTCCTTTCAAATCTATCTTAAATGGCTCTAAACTACACATTTCGGGGTGCAAAGTTACGAATTATTTTTGATATAAGCCAATATGCCGCCGTTTTTTTTCAAAGCAAAGACATAAAGGCGATGTAAATAGGAAGCGGCGGATTGCGATCCGCTGCATATAACGCCTCCATACTTCCCACCCCAATACATAAATAATAAGAGGATGCGGATGTTGCAGAGCCATGAAATTGTAGGGACATAGTCTTGTCTTTGTCCGCAAACAAAATGTTTAATCTCAATCTGTTGTTTGCGGACAAAGACAAGACTATGTCCCTACAATCGGAAAAGCATGCGGCTCCAAAAACTTTGTATGTTAACAAGTGTTTAACAACACGACCAACGGAGGCCTTCCTGCCATCACCTCCACTGCCACGGAACCGCCTTTTGTCGCGTAAATATCATGGTATTTAACACATGTGAATTTAAATTATTGAGGGTAACACCGCCGATATTCCGGCAAAAAAACGTCATGAGATTCAGTTCGCAAAGCGAAGTCCGAGCCGTAAGGGCCTCCCGGGGTCACAACGGGGCGCCCGTTGGGAGACAACGGCGGCCCCGTCGCAATGCAACGGGGCCGCTATTGCAAGGCCGGGAGGCCCTTACGGCTCGACCGGGAAATTCCCACATTCTCTATATTTTAGTCAACCTATTGTAAATCAACAGTTTAATAAAATCGCTCAAAATTCGAAAATTTCCGGCCACAGGGAAATTATTTCTGAATTATTCAAGTTTCAGAAGCTCTTTGTCTGATATTTTCTAAATTGTTAAAAATCAAGTCGTCAGAAAAGCCCACGGACTTCCGCCGCGGTTCATTCGCCCTTTTCGAGAATCCTCACGGCATTGAGAAGGACGGACTTGTCTAACGACGATTTCAAAAGATCTACGTTTTTTTTGAGTTCTTCCGCATACATCTTACGCTCGTTAAAATCCGTCAACGGACATTCCAGACAAGTAGTATAAATCAAGGATGGAGTAACCACATAGTCACCTTTATTTATATTGTTGATTACACCACGCAAAGTGTTACACTGCATGCGGAATGTGGACATCCAATCATCTATCTTCCTGATGTCCTTGCCTCCATTACTTTTAGCTTTCTGCGGAGAGACACCTTCGTCAAAGACGAGCTTAAATTCCGTCCATTCGTCACCGATCGTCAGCCACTCTACGGCATATACGCTGCGACGGATACCGGTGGTATCGCCGTCGACAGGAAATATCATGACGGTATAGCTGCTGTTCTTGACAACACCTCCTATCAGAACCTCAAGATCTCCGGAACCGACCTTCACGGGCTTGGCGTTGCTCATGACGACATCTCCGGCACGGGAGATCTCGCGGGTGGCAAACCGGCGGTCTTTGGCGAACACGCCGCGGAAACGGGCTATCCAATCCTCGGCAGATGGCGTGGCGTCCTTGGCCACTTTGAGATAGTAGACGTCCGTCTGCCAGGCGGGGTGTCCGTTGACAAAATCACCCTTGGCGTGCTCTTCCGAAACAAGGACGGACGACATCTTGTCCATGCTATCAAAAAGCCGTCTGATGTTCTGCTGTGAATAAGCCGGCAGTGCGGCTACGGCGGCCATGACGATGGCCATAAGGCGTATTCTTTTCATAATGTTCATTGATTTGGATGTTAAAAAATGGTTTCTACATTAATATTACGTCGGATGCGCAATTCTCCAGTTCATAATAGCCGTCGACGTTTTCCACGAGTATGCAGCACTGTCCCTCCTCGCGGCGGGCGTTATACTCGGCGATAACATACTGATTGATGATCTCGCGCTCAATATTTTCACACTCTTCCTTACTGTCCTGTTCCTTCACCGTCACCGCGGTTTTCTTCATGGGCGCGGGACGGGAGACATGACCGGATGAGTCCTGTCTGGGACTGTCGTGCAGTACGTCTTCCGCCCGAGGAACAGTTTGCGAACCGGACTGTGGCGTTTTCTGCTCCATATCTTGTTCCACTTTCTGGTTTTCGTTATGCTCCGCGGCCCTTTCCGTCTTCAGTACGACCTTTTGTTCGTTCTTCTGTTCTGCAACAAGAGCCGGACGATTGACATCACGGCGGGAAGTCTGTCGCGTTCCGTTGTCGTATGTCATGACGACGGCTATACCGACGAGAAGCAGGATAGCCGCGGCAACGGCCGCATACCGGTGCATGCCAAGCAGCTTCGGACCGGACGATGAAACTTCGGCAGCGATGGATTCGCGCTCTGTAGATTCATCGACGTTGGTTTCAGAAACGACGGTTTCATCCCAGGCGTTTTTGGCAACGGTCGTGGCATCCATTCCGCTGTCGAAATAGCCGAACATCAGCTTATATTCCTGCCATTCGGCGGGTATGCCGTGAGCCGTCCGGAAGTAGTCTCCGAGGCGGTCTTCCTCTTCTATGGTTGTCTCACCGGACATGAAACGTTCCAAAAGCCGGCGGATTTCTTTCTCTGAATACTTCTTTTTCATATTCTTTCCTCCATTCTTTATGTCGTTTGTCATACGGTTTCTCGTTTTCTGATGGCCTCCAGCAGCGTCCGGCGTGCCTTTGCGAGCAGCGTGCGGACGGAGGTTTCCTTGATACCTAAGAGCGAGGCGATTTCCTTTGAACTGCGACGCTCGACCTGACGCATATACAGTATGGTGTGCCACGTTGTCGGCAGTTGCTTCAACCGCGCCTCAAGCCACTCCTCGTTGTCCCGTTCTTCGAGCCGGGCCGACGGATCTGACGCCGGGCTGACCATGACGGCCATCGCTGTCGGCCGCGCGTCGACCGATTCCATCGGTTTGCGGCGCAACAGGTTGAGCGCGAGACGGCGGGCTATTGTGATGGCCAGACCCTCGGGCGAGCGGACTTCTCGCAGGTCGCCGCGCATCTGCCACAGGCGCACCATCGCCTCCTGGACCACATCCTCGGCGTCGGCAGCAGCCAACCTCATTCGGGTCAGGCTCTGCATGATGCGGGGACGCAACGCGACGGCCAGCTGCTCAAACTCGTTTTCGCTCATTTCGGTCATTCCGTTCGATTGTTTCCGATTTCATTCTTCTCACTGCTTACATAACAAGGACACACCAGCGGCTCGATTGCAAACTAAGATTAACATTTATTTTTTGTTGTATCAGAAAAGGCTTCATTGCACTATCAGAAACAAAAAACGGCCGTATCCAAATGAAGTATGTCCCTACTCATTTGGATACGGCCGTTTAGCTTCTTTTCGTATCACCGTCATAATAACATCAGCGGCTTCACCGCAGTTCAATCCGGAATGTTGTGCCGCGACCCACTTCCGATGATTTGACATATATCCTGCCGTTGTGATATTCCTCCACAATGCGCTTGGCGAGTGACAATCCGAGCCCCCAACCGCGCTTCTTCGTCGTAAAACCGGGTTTGAAGACGTTCTTTATGTCCTTGCGGCGTATACCCTTGCCCGTGTCGGAGACGTCGACGATGACCCGCCCGTTGTCCTCCGAGAGCGAGAGAACGATGCGGCCATGTCCCTCCATAGCGTCCACAGCATTTTTGCAAAGGTTCTCCACAACCCACTCGAAGAGCGATGCGTTCATACGGACACGCACGTCATGTTCCGGGAACTGCCGCAGAATTTCGACCTGAGACGACGTGCGGCGGTCCATATAGTCGATGACGTGCTCCAGCACTTCGTTCATGCTCGTCTCCGTAGCCTCCGGCAGCGAACCAATCTTGGAGAAGCGCTCGGCAATGCGCTCCAAACGTTTGACGTCCTTATCCATCTCCGGAATCAAAGCGTCATCCGGATAAGTTTCTTTCAATATTTCCACCCACGCCATGAGACTGGATATCGGTGTCCCGAGCTGATGGGCCGTCTCCTTCGACAGACCTACCCACACCTTGTTCTGCTCAGCACGTTTGGACGACAGCAACGCGAAAATGGCGACAACTACAAAAATCAACACGACGCCCAACTGAACATACGGATATGACGACAATCTCTTCAACATCGTAGACTCATCATAACATACCAGTTGATAGTCACTTTTCCCGGCACCAATATCTATACGGATATACTTCCCCGACTGGTACATCTGCCGTCCGAGAGCAGCCACATAGGCAACCGAGTCTGCCAATGTTGGCGCTTTGATCTTTATATTTCGGTAATCCATCACATTGCCGCCCGGATCAAGCACAATCACTGGTATCGTATTATTACCCTGTATCACATCGAGCACCAAAGTCAAGTCCGTATTCTCATCAGCATTGTTCAAAGCGTGTAGCGCCTGAGCCCACACCTCCATCTTCGTCCGTTCCTCATCTGAGAGATCGCGCACAAGGGCATGAGACACCAACAGTGAAGTCACTGCTATCACTATTGCTGCAACCACCAAAACTATCTTGACTTGTCGTATTCTATCTGTCCACTGCATAGCGTAACTCGATAACTATTAAACGCCAATCATTCCTCTATATTGCCCACCTATCCAAATAAATTCGGCTCTCATTCATCCCATCCCTCCCATCATCCCCATCCCTCTCATCCTCTTCCCATCCCTCCCATCGCTTCCCATCCCTCCCATCGCTTCCCACCTTCTTACCCTGGCCTTCCCGCGTTCTCCCGCAGGCACCCTCCCCTTGGGGAGGGCCGGGGTGGGCCTGCGCGGTGGGCCACACAAAAAAAAGAGTTTCCGGAGTGTCATCGCTGACTCTCCGGAAACTCCATCTGAAAAAAGGCGGCCACCTACTCTCCC
>CABUXJ010000026.1 GCA_902495455.1 uncultured Prevotella sp. | reverse complement strand
GTCTTCTATCAGCTCGATCTCGACGACGCCGCACATCAGTTTGCGGCCGACGCGATCCCACTGCCCAAACCCGTGGCGGCCGACGCACCACTGATGACGCGCATCCATGACGCCATGTTCCGCTCGGAGACCAAGCGCCTGAGCGGCGGAGAGTGGCAGGAGGACGAGGACCGCGCCTTCTCGCTGCTGCGTGAAGGGCTGACCGAACCTGTCTTGGCCGAACGTCAGCATCCGCGGATGTCCGTCTACAGCGACCAAATAGTCTGGGGCCGCAGCCCCGTGCGCATCGACATTGCCGGCGGATGGACCGACACGCCGCCGTTCTGTCTCATGGAGGGCGGCAATGTCATCAACCTCGCCATCGAACTCAACGGCCAGCCGCCGCTCCAGACATACGTCCGTCCTTGCCGCGAACCGCATATCGTCTGTCGTAGCATCGATCTCGGTGCCGTCGAGGTGATAGACACCTACGAACAACTTGCCGACTTCATGCACGTCGGCAGCCCCTTCGCCATACCCAAGGCAGCCCTCGTTTTGGCCGGATTCCAGCCGGGCTACAGCCGGATTGACTATCCGTCTCTGCGCGCACAGCTCGAAGATTTCGGTTGCGGCATAGAATTGACCCTGCTCTCGGCCATCCCGGCGGGCAGCGGACTGGGCACGAGCAGTATCCTGGCCGCAACGGTGCTCGGCGCCGTGAGCGACTTCTGCTCGCTGGCATGGGACAAAAACGAGATAGGCCGCCGCACGCTTGTGCTGGAGCAGCTGCTCACTACGGGCGGCGGATGGCAGGACCAGTTTGGCGGTGTGCTCCACGGCGTGAAACTATTGCAGACACAACGGGGCTTCAATCAGAACCCGCTCGTGCGCTGGTTGCCGGACGACATCTATACGCAACCGGAGTATGCCCAGTGCCACCTATTATATTATACGGGTATCACGCGCACTGCAAAGAACATCCTTTCGGAAATCGTGCGCCGGATGTTCCTCAACAACAACGCCGAACAGCAGATGCTCCGTGACATGAAGGCCCACACGATGGACATGTATGAAACCATACAACGCCAGGACTTTGTCCAGATGGGACGCCTCGTGCGCACGACATGGCAGCAGAACCAGGCTCTCGACAGCGGGACAAACCCCGACGAGGTGCGCCATCTGACTGCTCTCATCGACGACCTCTGTCTCGGATACAAGCTCCCCGGAGCCGGTGGCGGCGGCTATCTCTACATGGTGGCCAAAGATCCGGAGGCTGCCGGCCGCATCCGCAAGGTGCTCAACGACAACCGTCTCAACGCCAACGCCCGTTTCGTGGAGATGTCGCTGAGCAAAAAGGGATTGCAGGTGAGCAGAAGCTAAGTTTTGTTAAGAGTTAAGAATGAAGAGTGAAGAGGTATGATTACCGTGCAAGCCCAAACCTTTATGCCGGTAATCATACCTCTTCACTCTTTGTTCTTTTTAGCTAAAAAACCTCTTAACCAATCTTGGACAAAAATCTTTTCATCAGAAAGGCGAGGAAATAAGGGAACGTATAGAACTTGCCGTTATATCCGATATTCCTGTTGCATAGCTTAATACCGAATTTAATGTCAGGGTAACTGTTGTTGTCATCAATCAGCTTGTTCAGTGATTTTGTCGCTCCGTCCTGCGCTTTGACCTCCACAGGTATCAGTGATCGGGTGTTGCGGACAAAGAAATCCATCTCTATGGTCGACTTCTCGTTGCGGAAGAAATATAGTTCGTAGCCTTGCTTGACAAGCATTTCGCCGACCTCATTCTCATATATTGCCCCTTTGTATGTATTGAAGTTCTTGTTTTCACGCAAATCGGCCTGTGCTTCTTCATCCAGAGAGGCAATCAGCATGCCCGTGTCGTGATAATAGAGCTTGTAGTTGTTGGCCACGTAGTTGCCCTTAAGCGGCAATGCCACCTGGTCCAGACAGTGGCACACGTTCACGATGCCGGCGTCGCGCAGCCAGTCGACTGTTCCGATGTAGTCGCGGTTGCGTGTGTTGTGTCCTATCTTTGATATCCGGAACTTCTTGTTCTGTTGGCCAAGAAACACCGGTATGTGGTTATAGATGTTCTTTATCTTGCCCTTGTCAAGACCTATGGCATATTTGGTTATGTCTTCTCCGTAGTCAGCCAGCAGTTGATTCTGTATGGCGAGACAGCCCCCGAAGTGTCCGTTGGCAAGATAAGTGCTGACCACGGCCGGCATGCCACCGATGATCAAGTAGTCTCTGAACGCATCTGTCAAGGCCTGCATCGTTGCCGTGGTCAGCGGAGTCAGGCTCACCATGCTGTCAAGCAGCCCGTCAATCTGTTCTTCCCGATAGCCTTTAGACCAAAGAAATTCTTCGAAATCGAGTGAGTGCATGAGGTAATCCTCTTTATATCCGACACTGTTTGACTCTATTTCGTTGTAGTTGAGGCCCATGAGTGAGCCCGAGCAAATCACGTCGTAGCGGCCGTCGATACAGAAAGACTTCAATGCTGTGGCTGCGGCCGGCTGCTGTTGCAGCTCGTCGAAGAATATAAGTGTGTTGCCCGGTTCAACGGCTATTGCCGGATTGATAATGCTCAGATTCTTGATAATGCTGTCAACTTCATACCCATCGTCAAATATTGAGCGATATTTGGGTTGCAGTACGAAGTTGATGCTTATCATATTGGCATAGTTGCTTCTCCCGAAAGCCTCGATGGAAAACGTCTTTCCTATCTGACGGGCACCCTTCACAATCAGTGGCTTGTGACCGCTGCGGCTCTTCCACTCATTTAGAAAGTTGTCAATTTTGCGTCGTATATTCATGATTATCTGTTGTTTGTCTGCTGCAAAGATACTCTGTTTTCACAAAATTACAAGGGTTTGAGGGCTGAAATTTCACAAAATTCTAAGGGTTTGAGGGTTTGAATTTCACAAAATTCCCGGCTTTTGACATTTCCCCGACCTGTTTTTCGGTGATTTCGACGGGGCGCGACCATACTTTAACAATATCGCAGAGGTTCTATAACGGCCGCCATTACTTCCCGACACGGCCCGTGTGGCAAAGTAAAATAACTTATTTTACCGACCAATATAAGTTATATTACCGACCAATATAACTTATTTTACTTTGCAATATAAGTTATTTTGCTTTCCCGAATGGGCCGTATTGGGATGAGATGGCGGCAGTCATGCCTCTACGCTCTGCCTTTCGGGCTTTGAGTCTGGTTCACTTTTGGGATTGTTTATGTATGAGATGCGCGGCAATATGGACAAAAAACCTGCGTAAAGCGCATGAGATACGATAATTCTTTGTACTTTTGTGTTGATGAAACAACAGAGTACAATGGAGTTTTTTACACACGTGGACATACCCCGTCCCGACTTCGCCATCGGACCGCAGGAACGGATGCTCTTTGTCGGGTCGTGCTTTGCTGACAACATCGGACGGCGGGCTGTGGAGGAGAAGTTTCGGGCCGTGGTCAACCCCTATGGCGTCATGTACAATCCGGCGAGCATACTCCACACCGTCGAGCGCTGTGACGAGGCGCCGCGGGTGGCGCTGTTCACGCTCGGGACCAATCACGTCTACCGTTTGAGGGAGACGGGCGAGATCGTGGACAACTGCCGCAAGCAGCCGCAGCGGCTGTTCTCGGAGGAGGAACTGAGCGTCGACGACTGCGTCGGCTATCTGCGCAAGGCCGTCGACACGCTGGCCGGCCGCGAACCCGAGGTGAGGGTGGTGTTGACGGTGAGTCCCATACGATACGCCAAATACGGTTATCACGGTAGCCGGCTGTCAAAGGCAGTGCTTCTATTGGCGGCCGACCGGCTGACGAAGGAGGACAGCCGCTGTGTCTATTTCCCTGCCTACGAAATCATGAACGACGAGCTGCGGGACTATCGTTTCCATGCCCCCGACATGCTCCACCCGTCGCAGCAGGCCGTCGACTATATCTGGGAACGGTTTGCCGAGGCCTATCTCAGCCCCGCCGCCAAGCAGTTTCTGACCGAGTGGCGACCGATAAAAGAGGCGTTGGGCCACCGGCCGTTCAATCCGGAGAGTGAGGAGTATCGTGCTTTTATGGATAAAACAATGTTAAAAGTGGCGGAGTTGTCAAAAAAATACCCGAACTTTGCATATTTGTAAAAACGCAGGGTGGCGGTGTCATGATAACGATGCGGTCATCCTATGACATAAAGGAACAATAAGAGAGATATGAAATATTCTATCGAGCAAGTCATCACGCTCATAGGAGCGCGACGTGTCGGCAACACCGACGCGAGCATCGGGTGGATACTCACCGACAGCCGTTCGCTGTGTTTTCCGGAGGAGACGTTGTTTTTCGCATTGCGTTCCGAACGCAATGACGGTCATCGGTATGTCCGTGACCTCTATCGTCGCGGTGTGCGCAATTTCGTTGTAGAGCGCGTCCCTGATGAGGCCGGGACGGAATATGCGGATGCCAACTTCCTGAAGGTGGTGAGTCCGTTGGCCGCCCTTCAGCGTTTGGCCGAGCGCCATCGTGACGAGTTTGACATCCCCGTGGTGGGCATTACCGGCAGCAACGGCAAGACGATGGTCAAGGAGTGGCTCTATCAGCTGCTCTCGCCGCAGATGGCGGTGACCCGTTCGCCGCGTTCATACAACTCGCAGATAGGTGTGCCGCTGTCCGTATGGCTGCTCAACGAACATACTGAGGTCGCGTTGTTTGAGGCCGGAATAAGCCAGCCGGGCGAGATGGAAGCCCTCAGGGACATCATCCAACCGACCATCGGTGTCTTCACGTCGCTCGGTCAGGCTCATCAGGAGAACTTCCGGACGATGGAGGAGAAGTGTCGCGAGAAGCTGCAGCTGTTTCATGACGCCCGGGTGCTGGTCTACGATGCCGATGACGCCGTCGTGAGCCGCTGCATACGCAGTTCCGGCTTTAAGGGAGAGAAGATAGGGTGGAGGGCCCCCCTCAATCCCCCCAAGGGGGGAAGACCTGCGGATGGGAACGGGGCTCCTATTCTTGGGGGAAGACCTGCGGATGAAAACGGGGCTTCTTTTGGAGGTGGAAGACCTGCGGACGGAAACAATTTGACAGGACGTCCATTCACGTCCGGCAATCCGTTGGCGGGAGAGACCTGCACCGACGGCATGCTTGTGGCGGTCGAGCACGTGACGGCCGGTTCATGCACTTCATCCCCCCTTGGGGGGATTGAGGGGGGCCGGAGTCTCGTACGCGTCCACTATATATATAAAGGTGTGGCCGGCGTCTATCGTCTGCCGTTCATCGACGATGCTTCGGTCGCATGTTCCATAGCCTGCGCCTGCGTTGCGCTCTATCTCGGCGTCACCCCCGAGGATCTCGATGAGCGCATGTCGCGTCTCGAACCCGTGGCCATGCGTCTCGAAGTGAAGGAAGGACGCCACGGATGCACGCTCATCAACGACTCATACAATTCCGATCTGTCGTCGCTTGACATCGCCCTTGATTTCATGAACCGCCGTCCCGATCACAAGGGACGCCGTCGCACGCTCATCCTGAGCGACATCTATCAGAGCGGCGAGAGCGAAGACGCGCTCTATCGGGAGGTCTCGGAACTGGTTGTGAAGCGAGGTGTGGAGAAGTTTATCGGCATCGGTGAGGCCGTCAGCCGACAGGCAGACAATATCAGGGTAGGCGAGAAGTACTTTTTCGCCGACGTGAAGGAATTTATCGGCAGCGACATCTTCCGCTCACTGCGTGACGAAGTCATACTCATCAAGGGCTCACGGTCTTTCGGCTTTGACCATATCACGGAACTGCTGGAGCAGAAAGTCCATGAGACAATCCTTGAGGTCAACCTCAATGCCGTCGTGGCCAATCTCAATTACTACCGCTCTTTCATGCGTCCGGAGACCAAGCTCGTCTGCATGGTCAAGGCCGATGCCTACGGAGCCGGCGCCGTGGAGGTGGCAAAGACGCTTCAGGACCACCGCGTCGACTATCTCGCCGTGGCCGTGGCCGACGAGGGCGTGACGTTGAGGAAGAACGGCATCACGGGCAATATCATGATAATGAACCCGGAGATGACGGCCTTCAAGACCATCTTCGACTATGATCTGGAGCCCGAAGTATATAGTTTCCGCCTGATGGATGCTCTCATACGTGCCGCCGAGAAGGAAGGCATAACGGGCTGGCCGGTGCATATCAAGCTCGACACGGGCATGCACCGACTCGGATTTGATCCGGTGAAGGACATCGATGAGGTCATCGACAAACTGAAACATCAGAACGCTATCATCCCGCGGTCGGTATTTTCCCATTTCGTCGGTTCCGACAGCGACGACTTCGACAGTTTCTCCGCGCGTCAGTTTGCGCTCTTTGATGAGGCGAGCCACCGTCTGCAGGCCGCGTTCGACCACCATATCCTGCGCCATATAGACAATTCCGCCGGTATCGAACACTTCCCCGAGCGTCAGCTCGACATGTGCCGTCTCGGCATAGGACTGTATGGCGTGGACAGCATCGGCAACAGACTGCTCGACACCGTGAGCACTTTGAAGACCACGATACTCCAGTTGCGCCATGTTCCGGCTGACGAAACGGTGGGTTACAGTCGTCGCGGCGTGCTCAAGCGCGACAGCGTGATAGCAGCCATCCCTATCGGATATGCCGACGGGCTCAACCGCCGGTTGGGTAACGGACGCTGCTACTGTCTCGTGAACGGTCAAAAAGCGCCCTACGTCGGCAATATCTGCATGGATGTGGCCATGATAGACGTGACCGGAATAGACTGCCGCGAGGGCGATTCCGTCGAAATATTCGGCCCGAATCTGCCCGTGACGGTACTCTCCGACGTGCTCGAGACCATCCCTTACGAAGTGCTGACGAGTGTGAGCGGTCGAGTGAAGAAGGTCTATTATCAAGACTGATATGTTAAATGAATAGTGAAGAATGAATAGTGAAGAGTGAAGAATTTGCTGCCGCCGTTCCAACTGTTATTCAATCGCAGTTGGAACGGCGGCAGCAAATTCTTCACTCTTCATTCTTCACTATTCGTTCTTCATTCTTCACTCTCCATTCTTCGTTCTTCATTTTTAATTCCCCAAATATTATTCGAATATCAATTATTTTCCATATCTTTGCAAAAACAATTCAATAAAGAACTAAAACAAATAAAAATGAGTCCATTACAAACTACAAAAATGACAAATTGGCGTTGGTGGATATGTGGCTTGTTGTTCGTTGCGACGACAGTCAACTATCTCGACCGCCAGGTGCTGTCACTGACAGCTAAGGAGTTTATCTATCCTGATTTCCATTGGACAGATGAAGACTATGGTAACATCACGGCCTACTTCTCCATCTTCTACGCTATCTGCATGCTCTTCGCAGGTAAGTTCGTTGACTGGATGGGAACAAAGAAGGGATACCTTTGGGCTATCGGAGTGTGGAGCTTCGGTGCCTGTATTCATGCCGGGACAGCCGTAGCTACACAATATATTCACGGTTTGGACAGCCTCGACGCCATGCGTGCTGTTGAGAATGGCAGTGCTTTGGCTCTCGGAATCGCTTCAACCGGTGTTTGGTTGTTCCTTGTTTGCCGCGCTATTCTCGGTCTCGGTGAGGCCGGCAACTTCCCCGCAGCTATTAAGGTGACAGCCGAATATTTCCCGAAGAAAGACCGTGCTTACGCCACGTCAATCTTCAATGCCGGTGCTTCTGTCGGCGCTTTGGCTGCCCCGCTGATGATTCCGCCATTGGCAAAATATTTCGGTTGGGAGATGGCCTTCATCATCATCGGTGCCCTCGGTTTTATCTGGATGGGTTTCTTTGTCAAGTGGTATGAGAAACCGGAAAAATCTTCAAGAGTCAATGAGGCCGAACTGCTGTACATCCATCAGGACGACGAGGCCGAAGACGTCAAGAAAGAGGCTGATGCAAAGGATGAGAAGCAGATACCTTTCCTCCAGTGCTTCGGTTACAAGCAGACATGGTCGTTCATCGTCGGCAAGTTCTTCACCGACGGCGTGTGGTGGTTCTTCCTGTTCTGGGCTCCGGGCTATTTCCAGGATGTATATGGATATAAGGCTTCTTCAGGCACAGGTATGCTGTTGATCATGACGCTCTATGCCATCGTGACTTTCCTTTCCATCTATATCTGCAAGCTGCCGACTTATTTTGTTGACAAGCGCGGCATGAACCCGTATGCCGGCCGTATGCTCGCCATGATGTTCATCGCGTTCATTCCGCTGGTATGCGTCGCAGCCCAGCCCTTAGGAGAATATTCCGCATGGTGGCCCGCAATCATCATCGGTCTTGTCGGCGCCGGTCACCAGGCTTGGTCTGCCAACATCTTCTCTACCGTAGGCGACATGTTCCCGAAGTCAGCCATCGCAACCATCACCGGTATCGGCGGTATGGCCGGCGGTGTAGGCTCATTCCTGATCAACAAGGGTTCCGGCCAGCTCTTCACATTTGCCGAGGAGCAGGGCTCAGCGTTTACGTTCCTCGGCTTCGAGGGCAAGCCCGCAGGCTATATGATTGTCTTCTGCATCTGTGCCGTCGCCTATCTGTTGGCATGGGTAATCATGAAGACCCTTGTACCGAAGTACAAGCCCATCATAGTTGAATAAATCCGACTGTCGTCGTCCGACGATAGCAGACACATATTATAAAGGCTGCGCACGTGCCTCGACGAGGTGGTGCGCAGCCTTTACTGTATCTTTATAGCTTATTTAGCTATTATAAGCTTATTCAGCCGGTCTATTTCGGCAGTCTTATTCTGTTTATGAATACGTAGGCGAGCCCCGTCTTGTAGAAGACGATGTGGAGCAAGGCCCTGTATTCCGTTCCCAAGGTGTCTTTGATGATGAAGTCCTGATTGACGTAGTTGGCCTCTTTGTCCCGTATGACGCTTGTCAGGTTATTCATGAACCGCAGACGCGCCTCGTCGTCGGCAATCATATCGGTCATGTCATAGTCCTTGGTGTTGTCCATGTCGAAGGCGCTTTCCTTCACGTATTTCCTGTTTATTATGTCCTTCAGCCGTCCGTCGGCATTGACGATGCAGATGGGGCTTTGTATCGCCTTGAGCAGACGTTCGTGCTCAAGGTTTTGTTCCGCAAGTTTCTTGCGCGTGCCGGTCAGCAGCAGAGCCATTGCACCTGTCGCTGCGGCAAGAATGATGATGATAGCTGTCGTCATGTTATATTTCCGTAAGTTAATAGATTAGGTCGGCAGGAGCATGCCGTCTCAGATAAATCCCTGCCGTCTGAGCGCCTCCATCATTCCCTCGGACATTGCCTCGTTGTCCTTGCGTGTGTAGCGAATGTCGGTGAAAATCTGTGCCAGAGTCTCCTTGTTGTTTATCTCGCAGAAGTGGCGGTTTTCTTCCAGCGCCTCCTTGGCCGCATAGAGGCGGTCGATGGCCTGCGGAGTATAGTCACGGTAAGTCTCCCGATGGACGAACGCTTCCGTCGTCAGACGGTCTGTCAGCGGCGGATTTTCGTCGGGCCATCCCAGTGTGATGGTGGCCACGGGCATGACCAGCTTCGGCAGCTGCAGCGCGTCGATGATCATCTGGGGCATATAGACCGTCGTTCCCAGCCAGCAGAGTCCCAGACCCTCCTCTTCGGCCAGATTGCAGAACGTCTGCGTATATATGAGCGCATCGGTAGCGGCATTGATGAACGAAAGGAAATTGTCATATCCCGGCTCAGCCTTGCGGTTGCGGCACCACGTGCTGGTGCGGTTGAAGTCGGCGCAGACGGTCAGCACCACCGGGGCGCCGGTGACCATCGGCTGGTTGAAGTGAGCCTGGGCAAGGCGTTTCTTACCCTCTTCCGAGCGTGTGACGACGACACTGTACAGTTGCAGGTTGCCCATCGTCTGAGTGCGCGCAGCCTCGGATAGCAGCCGTTGGAGCAGCGCCTCGTCTACATCCCGCGCGGAATATCGGCGGATAGTCCGCCTCGTGTTTATTGTCTTCATAACCTTGTGTGTATTTATACGTATCTGCAAATGTACGTAAAAATCCTGAAAGAGCAGGACTTTCGCCCCGCTTTTTCAGGATGCGGCTTGTTTTCGGAAAAGAAAAATCGTATGAAAAGTTGGCTGTCTATTTATTTTTAAACACTCTTACGACAAATCCTCCATCTGTCCTGTACATACAGAACGGATGGATGTGCCCGTCTTTGCTTGTATTGAGTCCATAAGCCACGGCCTCCATTTCTTCAAAATGCGGCAAGACAACCTCGGTCCGTCTGCCGCTCTTGCGGCTGATGGTGACCAGAGTATAAGTATCTGTTGCCGGGTTGTCGACTCTGTCGGCTGAATAGCATACCAGGCAGTAGATATTCTTCCGGTCCATGCGCACGGCCGTTATGAGGCGGTCAAAGAACCGGTAATAGGGTTTGACATATTCATATCTGTAGAAAGCGGTTGTGTCCGGTGTCGGAAACAGCTCGCTTTCTATATCAAAGGCGTTGTAACATTCCGGACTGTCGTCATTGATATCGCGGATGATATGGACCTTCCCGGAGAAACCGTCACTATAAATCATTTCGTCGGCCGTACTGTATGACACAGGTCTTACGAACCAGTAGCCCGTGCGGCTCTTCCGGTGACATGCCTCCATGTCGCCAATATGGCGTCTCAGTTTGCCGTCGGCTGTACCGAATATGGCCAAAGTGGGATTGGACGTATCATAGAAGCCGTCGGCAAACGGATTCTTGTCCGTGATGTGCTCATAGTCTTCCCTGTCATACTCCATCGGCCATGTCAGCTTCTGACATCCGGCAATCAGATTGTCCTTGAAAATCGAGAAAGAGAAGACGTTATAGAAGAACATGGTGTCTCGGTCGAGCATGAAGTCAGGTGCAATCATCGGCAGCCGTTCCAGTGTGGTGGCCTTACGGCGCAATATGGCCGGTGAATTATAATAGGCCGTGCTTCCGTTTGCATAGATTGTGTCCCAGATGATGTGAGGCAGAGAGTATGACATGGCAATGTCGCCGTTGGGCATGATTTGCGGGTCACAGGGGATGTAGAACACCATGTGGCGGCGTTTCATCTGTTGCAGAGTCTTGCGGTCAATCTCCACGAACCGGTCCTGCTCTGTGCTGTCAGCCTGAAGGAGAGTCCTGAAGTAGAGTTTTCCATCCTTTTCCTCAAACATCATGATGCCTTCCGCCAGCTTGTCGTTGAAGACGAATGTGCCATGCTCGAACTTCGGCGTGCCATAGATGGCCGATATGGGATGCTCACCGGTGATTAACGGATAGTCATCATAACTGTCTCCGATGAGTCCGGCTGTCGGTTTCCTTGCCTCCATTGTCGCTTCGTCGTTCGTCAGCGTGTCGCTGTCGAATGTCATCGGCTCCAGTTTTTCTCTGTATGCTATGAGCTGTCTGACAAACTTATGGCTCATCTCCGTAGCCTCTCCTCCTGTCAGCATCTCACCGGTGCTCCTTTTCAGTTTCATTATCACGGTGCCGCTGATGGAGCCGAGATTGACGTCAAATATATCGTGAAACGTGTTGGTCGTGTCATATAGATAGTGCTTTGCCTCAAATCCGTTCTTCTTGTTGTATCGCTCGGATGCCGCTTTCTCCTTATAGACGGTTATCAGCAGTGTCTCCTGCCGGCTGTCCGTCTCGTTCATTATCCGGAAGAATCCCGGTATATACGCCTCGCATCTCGGACAGTTTGCCGGTCGGTAGGCCACGGCATATATGGTGTCAGCATCGGTCTCCAATCCGCTCAGATATTCCCGTAGCAACCTCTCCGTGCCCGGCTTCTGTCGTACCTGTATATAATTGTCTGTCATCTCCCTCACAAGGTCGCGCTCCTGTGCGTGAGAGAGATGACAGATGAAGAGAAGTGATATTATCGATAATATGCTCTTTTTCATTTATGATTCAGTTAGTCTTCGTTGTTGTCGAATATAGGAGAACCCTCTTCCGGTGTTGCTGTTTCTCTATGCCACATCTGATCAAAGTATGATTTCGCAGCATCTATAGAGCATTTCATATTGTAGTCACTGATTCTAAGAATATTGTCATCGGCATCAATCAGTTTCTCATTTACATTGGTCTCGTTGTCTGAAATGACTGTAAACGTTGCAACAAGTTTTCCGCAGACTCTTATCGTAGCTCCTTTACATGGATTGTTGGCATTGCCGCTGGCTTTTGAGCCATAGAAGATGTTGTACTTCACATCGTCGTCATTGGCTTTTGATGTGTTGCACATACATAGCAATGCTATGGCCGGAATGATAATTTTTCTCATAATTCTTTTTTTTTATTGATTGTATGTATTCCCTGTCTAAAGCGTTAGGGTTTTGCTTCCATTTTTTATTCAGCATGGATGCTGTCTTTATCAAGCGCTTGAAGATTTTGTTATTCGAAGAAACCGAATATAGATTCAGTTTCTGTCTTTATTTCTATTATATATTTTTCCGTGTCTGGGGTATCCGATACCGGAATGTTTTGTTTTACGGGTGATAATGTTACACTATTGTTGTACATTATCTCGCCATTCGTGCCTGTTATCGTGACCTGGGCGGTTGTTGTGCTATCAGTGCTGATGGTAACATAATCACGGTCATAGCTGACATCAGTACCTTTATGTATGTTTTGGCTTTTGATACCTTTATCTTCTGGTTCCCCATATAGAGTTACAACATCTCCTGCCATAATGTGATTGCAGAATAACATTAACACTGTGCAAATTGTAGTTAGTCGTTTCATACGTTTATACTATTTTTAATTTTCGGTCACAAAGCTACTTTTTATTTTCGTTTATTCTGCAATATTGATTGCGCAAAACAGTGCGCATTTGTTTTTGATTGCAAATATGGATTGCTGATTATTGCGCAAAACAGTGCGCAAAGCCCTGTGTATAACGGTATGCGGGATAGGGGAGTCGGAATAACAAAATGTTTTCGTTGTCATAATAATATCAAAAAATTAACACTTCGGAATTTTGATTTTTGACCGCGGCAAAGCCGAAATCTTGACATTTTGCCGCCGTTGTGACCTCGTTTTTTGTCCGTTGCCGACCAACGGGGCCCTTACGGGGTTGCGAAAGCGGCCCCGTCGGATGACAACGGCGTGCCCGCTGTGATGCAACGGCGGCCCCGTTGCAAGGCCGGGAGGGCCTTACGGCAAAGCTGGAAAAATGGCGAAATCGTGAGGGTTGTGGTAACTGTTAGGATGTCAACGACTTAACAAAACGGTCCAAAATTTGCAAATTTTGGACCGTGGGGGAAATAATTTCAGAATATTGGAAGTTTCTTGATGAATTTGTCAGGATAATTCTGAGTTTTTAACAGTTCGAGAATGAGTTGTTAGGTTCATCCGACATTTGGAGTGATACAGCCGCATGCATCTCCGCTGTTAAAGGTAGGGACATATTATTGTATTTGTCTGCAAGCAAAATGTTTAATCTCAAATGCCGTTTGCGGACAAATACAAGAATATGTCCCTACTTGCGCTGTATCGCTCCAAATATTGGATAAACCATATATTTATCGTGGTGAGCACAGATCATTCCCAAATGTCGGATGTCAATGATAGGCTTATAGCGAGAGAATGATTTTGTCCCATTCTTCCGCGCTCTTTTTCTCTCCGAAAGCGCGCTGATAGAGCTTGCTTCTGACTGACGTGACGCCGGATGGTGAGAGACAAGCCATATTGGCGATGTCCTTCAGTTGTATGCCTGCTTTGAGGAGCAGACAGATGCGGTAGTCGGACAGGCTCATCTTGCAGAGGTCGCTCAGTTTTTCGTCAAATCCTGGATGGCTGCAGTTGACGGCAGTCTTGAGCATGTCCCAGTCTTCGTCGGTCATTCGTTTGTTTTTGTCCGGTGAGTTGAGCATGCGACGTATGTGTCTGTATATGTCAGACTCTGTTATGTCCGGAGAACTTGTCTTCTGCATATCCGACGTTTCATGCTGCCGAGCTATCATCAGCCGATATTTCTCAATCTTATATTTGAGTATGCGCTTTCTTTGCCTGTTGTTGATGATGATGTATGATAGGGAAATGATGATAACTATGCATGTAGATATAATTATAACGAGGAGACTTTCTTTTCTACTTTTTTCAGCCTTTATTCTCAGGTTTTCTTTTTCTACTCGGTCATAATTATATAAAGCGTTCATCTTCGCTATTGCTTCAGAGGCATTCATGTCTTGTATGGAATCAAGTAATGCTTTACTGGAAGAAAAATGCGATATCGCAGTTTGAGTCTCTTTCTGTTTTGCGTAATATTCGGCCAGTTCATGGTGAGCGACTTGTTTTGCGTATATAGAGCCCAGATCGACGAGTTTCTTATAATAATAAACCGCTGAGTCTGTTTCTCCCATGTTCTTATATATTTTGGCTGCTATAGAAAACACGCCACTCCTGTCCGCTGGGTCGTCATAATCTAATGCAGTTCGGATGTATGAGTGGGCTTTGGCATAGTTTTTATTCTTATTATAAAATCCGGCAATTTGGCCGCAAACGTCTGCAATCATTATTGTGTCATGATGTTTTTGGGCTAAGTCAAGGGCTTGGGTATAATATATCAGTGAACTGTCGGCGATACCTTTTTCTTTGTATGTATCTGCGATGTCGCGCAAATCAAAGATTATGCCAGTTGTATCTTTTCTTTCCGTATTACATTCTAAGGCATTGCGGAACATTTCCATTGCGTTGTCGTATAGGCATTGATATGAAAAAATATAGCCCATTTGACTGTAAGTCCTGCCTTTCGTTCTTGATGTATTGGTAGGATTGGATGTTAGCGACCTTTGAAAGTAATTTATTGCTTGTGTCATGTTTCCCTGTTCCGCAAACACTCTTCCCGCATAATAGTAAGCCTCCGGAAGCATGTTCTTGTCTCCTCCGTTTTCATAATATTCCAAGATGGTGGTAATTGCCGTATCGCCGGTAATAGGGCGGTATGCTCTGTCTTCAGCCTTTATTTTCAGCAGGCGGTAGTACATCAGGACGTGCTCTTCTGCTTTGTCCATCTCCGGAGACAGGCGTTCAAGCATGGTGATGGCGCTGTCGGGGGCGTCTGTGGTCATGCTGTCAGCCTCGATGAGCTGCTGGGGATAACGGTAGTTACGCGAACATGCCATAGCGAGTATGGCCGCAAGCAGGAGTGTGGTGAGTCTGTATGGTCTGATCATTGGTTGTAGGTTCTCGATGATGATACTTCTTGATGATGCGCGATGGTCGTATGAGCCTACCATTTGACGCGGCCATACTTCTCCTTATACCACAGTTGCCATGAGTTGACCACGTTCTGCCATATCACGTAGGCTCCGGGTGCGACGGCGGCCAGCGGATTGAGGAATGTCACGGTCAGCCAAATGGCCACGACGGTGTTCTTCTGGCCCATAGCCTGGCCGGCACTGATGTTCTCGTCGTAGCGGCGTCCGACGGCCTTGCCGGTGGCGAAGAGCAGGAGGGTCACGACGAGGGGGAGCATGAGGAGCCAGAGAAGGATCGTGTGGGAGACGGAAGAGTGGAGGATGTTGTGGATGGTCACGCCGGTGACGATGGCCAGATTGACGCACCACATGTAGAAGCCGAAGTTGCGTGTGCGGCAGATGCGTGCGTTGAGGCGCGGGGCGACGCGGCGGGTGAGCAGGGCGAGGATCAGCGGGGCCACGAGCACGACGGTGACATTGCGCAGGACGGCGAGGAAGGTCTGGATGAATGGGATGTCGGCCTCCTGCTCCACGAGGGGAAAGAGCAGGGGGATGGTCAGGGAGGTGACGAGGTTGTCGATGATGGTGAATATGGTCAGCGAGGCGATGCTGCCGCCCAGTTTTTCCGTCACGACGGCGGCCGCGGCGGCGGTGGGGCAGATGACGCAGATGAAGACGCCCTCGAGAATGAGTTTGAGAGTGGGCGAGGTGGTCATGGTGATGATCCAGGCGAGGAGGCAGGCCGTGGCGACGCGGATGAGCTGGAGCCACAGGTGCCAGCGGCGGGGACGCATGTCGCGCAGCTCGATCTTGCAGAACGTGACGTAGAGGATGAGGAACATGCCGTAGGGGAGGAAGTCGACGAGCCACGGGCCGATGGTGTCGCCCGCGGGGATGAGCGGGGTGACGTGGGAAAAGACTAAGTAGGTGAGTGTGCCGACAAATATGGATACGGGCAGCGACCACCGTTTGATGAACCTGATGATATTCATAACGGGTGCAAAGGTAGCCAATAATCACGAATTAAGGGCCGGCGGGCGGGAAAATGAGACGGGAATGGGTAAAAAAAGAGGGTGTATCAATGGCATTTTGATATACCCTCGTTTGCGTATGGATGTCGTTTGAAGGACTTCTATTGTTTCAGTTTGAACGAATTTTCGATGCTGCTGAGCTCGGCGGAGAAGGCCTTGTCGACTTTCAGCCGCTTCTCGACGGCCGAACAGCTGTGGATGACGGTCGAGTGGTCGCGGTTGCCGATGAGCTGGCCGATGCGTGATGCGGGCATCTTGGTGTACTTCTGGGCGAAATACATCGACACTTGGCGGACGATGACAAAGTCGCGCTTGCGGCTGCGGCTGAACACGTTCTGCTGGGTGACGTTGTAGTGGCCGCAGACTTTCTCGAGGATGTCGTCGACCGTGAGCGGATGGTTGTCGACTTTGACGGCGCGCTTGATGACCCGTTCGGCCAGACGCATGTCGATGTTGCAGTTGTAGACGACGGAGTAGGCCATCAGCGAGTTGATGACTCCCTCAAGGTCGCGGACGCTGCCGTTGGCCGTCTGGGCGATATATCCGATTACGTCGGCGGGGATTTTCAGACCGTCGCGGCGGCATTTGCTGGTCAGTATGTCCACACAGAGCTCCGTGTTGGGCTGCTCCAGCTCTGCTGTCAGACCGCATTTGAAGCGCGTGAGCAGGCGGTCCTTCATGCCTTGCAGTTCTACCGGCGGGCGGTCGCTGGCCAGTATGATCTGCTTGCCGTTGCGGAAGAGGTGGTCGAAGATGTGGAAGAACGTGTCCAGAGTCTTTGCCGCTGTCGCCCATTCCTGTATGTCGTCGACGATGAGGACGTCGATGGTCTGATAGAAGTTGATGAAGTCGTTGGTGCGGTTCTGTCTTACGGCGTCCGTATATTGCACCTGAAAGAGACGTGCGCTGACGTACAGCACCCGCTTCTGGGGGTATATCTCCTTGCAGCGGACGCCTATGGCGTTGACGAGGTGGGTCTTTCCGCATCCGGAAGGGCCGTAGATGTAGAAGGGATTGAAGGCCGAACGCCCCGGATGCTCGGCGATGGACATGCCGACAGTGCGCGGCAACTTGTTGCTGCTGCCTTCGATGAAGTTGTTGAAGGTCTGTCGGAGATTGAGTTGCGGGTTCAACTCGTGGGGATTGGCAGTCTTTCGGGACTGTTGCGGACGCTCGGGCGCATTGCCGGGAGTGGGTTGCGGGGATATGGCGACGGGTTCGTCGCTCTCCACATCCTGCGCTATGCCGTTGGTCTTGTCCGTCACGATGCGGTATGTCAGCCTGACATTGGCGCCGAAATTGCGCGTGAGAACGTTGCTCAACAGTCCTACGTAGTATTGCTCAAGATATTCGTAGATGTATGGGCTGGGCACCTGAACAAGCAGAGTCTTATTCTTTTCCGAATAGGACTCGAAAGCAATAGGAGCAAACCAAGTCTTGAATTGCTGTTCCGTTATGCTCTCTTTTATGAGGCTGAGGCACTTTTCCCACAGCGCCACATAGCTGTTCATATGGTGTTACTTTCGTATTTTAACTGCTATAAATGGATTGTTGCAAATGCAAATTTCGCCTTTTTTCCCGTAATGAGCAAATTGCGGTGTTTTAGGAATGTAGCCGCGGAATTGTCGTAACAGCTTAGTTTAAGGCGTTTTAAGTGTATTTTGGGCCATTTATAGGCTTTTGAACGTTTTGTAGAATGTAATGTTTTGATTGTCAGTAGATTAAAAGCCGCATGGTGGTTGGCTTCCGTTGTGGGCCAACCGCCATGCGGCTTGTTGAAAGTGGTATGTAATAGAGGGTTTCGCGGTTATCCAACGATATTGCCGGGAAAGTGTATAATTTAGACTAAATAAAAATACGCGCGGCCTATTTGTCTTTCTTTCCGAACAGAGAGAAGTGGACATAACGCTTCGGATGAGCCTTCAAGTCAATCATGAGAGAGTCTGCGTCGCGCATGGTCGCACTGAGATTGTAGTAGAGTTGCGGGTCACGCATGAGCAGTCCCAATGTGCCGTCCTTGCTGTTGAGTGCAGCCGTCATCTGCTCGACGTTGTCCAAGGTGTTGTTGACCTTTGTCATTGTTGCTGCGATGTCCATGTCGCTTATGTTCTTGGTGAGCTTGTCGGTGTTGGCAAGGACGCGGTCTGCTTTGTCCATCATGCCGGGCATGCGTCTGTTCAGGTTTGATGTGAGTGTGTTGAGATGCTTTGAGGTCGCTGCAAGCTCTGTCGTGATGGCATCCACGTTGTGGAGCGAACTGGCCAGTGCCGGGTCGGCGAGCAAGGCATTGAGGCTTGTGAGGATGGAGTCCATCTTCGGGAGCATCTTCTCCACGGCCGGAATCATGTCTGCTGCCTTTGAGAGCATGCCAATCTCCTTGTTTCCGCGTATGGTGTCACCGGCGGCAATGCGTTCCAATGGGTTGGGAGCCAGAAGCAGGTTGACCTTTATGTTGCCCAACATATCGCTCTCAATCTCGGCTGTAGAGCCTTTTGGCAGGCGCATGTTCTTGTCGAGGCCGACCACGGCGATAATGTCTCCGTCGGCACCATAGTTGTAAACGATGTCTTTTACTACTCCGACTTTATATCCGTCGGCATATACCGGACTTGAGGCTGAGAGGCCGCTGATGTCGTCGAAGGCTACATAGTAGGTGTCTTCCGTTGAGAAGATGTTGAGTCCCTTGAGGAATTGGAGGCCGAAGAACAACACCACAACGCCGAATATAGCCACGCAGGCTATCTGTACTTCCTTAGTGAAGAATTTCATAACGTCTGTCTTTTGGTTCTGTTTGTTTTAAATTCGCGTATGGCTTCCACGATATTGACTTTCTGTCCGTCTTTGAAAGCAATTATAAATGCTTCGGGGAATGTGTCGAGGAGGCTTTTCCGCAGTCTGAATATCTCGTTGTAGTCGGTCGAAGAACCGATGGTATATTTGTATAATCCGTTCTCTTGATAGCAGCTGATGTCCGTCCTGCCTTTCAGTTGGCGGTCGCCGGTGGCCAGATTGTTGCTGCTGGCGAGTATCTGGACCTTGAAAACGGGAACGGGCGGGTTGTCTGTCGCAGCCTTGTTTGATGTTTCTGATGAGCGCATAGATGATGCGTTGTCATTTGCCTCTGCCGTATCTGTCGATCGTGTGGCTTTTGTGCTTGGCACTAAGGCGGTCAATGGAAGCGTCCGCATGGGTTTCGTGCTTGCCGTGGCTGCGTTTTCTGCGGATGAAACCACTGCGGCAGCCTCTTTGTCAGTTATTTCCGGAGCAGTAGGTTGTGGCTTTTCGGCAGCCTCTTGTGCCTCGGTTGTTGTCCCGTTGCGTGCGTCAGTCAGCTCTTGGATAATGTTTTTGCTGTTTCTTTTCGACTGCTTGTTTTCCACCTTTTGCACTTGTTCGACTGGTGTCTGCTTCTTGTTGGTCGTCTTTGACGCTGCGTTTGGCTTGTTCCGATTTCTTTCCGGTTTTGCAGTCGGTTCCGCTACTGGTTCCGATTGGGTTTTTATCTGAACGCTTGCGCCCTTGTCATACTTCCTCTTATAATCCAAAAAGGCTTGATAGATGCCTTTTCCGAGCGCGTCGATACCGCCTTTCGTGTTTAAATACTGCTCTTCGTCGGGTGTTGTTATGAAGCCCAATTCGATAAGGCAACTGGGCATTGACGTCTCACGGAGCACAAGAAAGCCGGCTTGCTTGACACCTTTGTTGGGACGTCCGGCGGCCGCACAGGTGCGTTGTTGTACGGCTTTGGCCAACACTACACTCTGCTCCATGTTCCTGTCCTGCATGAATTCGAACATGATGTAGCTTTCCGAAGAACGTGGGTCGAAGCCTTCATATCGCTGTTTGTAGTCTTTTTCAATTAGAATTACCGAGTTTTCGCGTTTGGCAACGTCGAAATTGTCGGCGGCCCGGTGCATACCGAGAGTATAGGTCTCCAATCCTCGGGCTGTCCTGCCTTTGGGCAGTGCGTTGGTGTGAATGGAAATGAAGAGGTCTGCTTTGTTTCTGTTGGCGATGTTGGCTCTTTCGTGCAACGGAATAAAGATGTCCGTTTTGCGCGTATAAATCACTCTGACATCGGGACAATTATTCTCCACATATCGTCCGAAGGCCAACGCGACGTTCAGATTGATGTTCTTTTCTTTGGAAATTCTGCCGATAGCACCGGCGTCATTGCCTCCATGCCCGGCATCGATGACGAGCGTGAATCTGTCCTTTGCGGCGTTTACTACGACAGCAAAGCATAGGGTGAGCCATAGGGAAAGCAAGAGTTTTCTGCCCATAATGCTTTATTAATCACGCAAAAGTACTTATTTTCCCATTAAAACTCAAATATCTCCGATAGTTTTATCATTTATTAAGTGTATCTCCACACCCGCGCCGTGACACTCTGCTCCCATCGGTGGATTGATTTTGGTTATGCTAAGGTCGATGGAGGTGATGTCAGGGAAAGCCTTTTGGAGCGCGGAGGCAATGCGGCCGGCAACGTGCTCCAACAGTTTGGAGGGTATTTTCATTTCCCGCTGAATGACAGCGAGCATGTCGGCGTAACTCAATGTGTCGTCGACATCGTCAGTTCGGATGGCCCGACTGATGTCGTAGCCGACCCGCAGACTGACAATGAAGTCCGCCCCGACGGCCGTCTCCTGTGGCATTACGCCGTGACGGGCATGGATGCGGACTTCATTGAGATAAATCGAAGAATGACGTATGTTCAACATTCGTACGATATTAAGATATTTGCAGTGCAATATTGCATACTGTCTGCATGTAGAGTATAATGATTATATTACCCGCAGCGTGATGCACCGCAGTTCTTGCAGGTCAGACAGCCTTCTTGATATACAAGCGTCTCCTGTCCGCAGACCGGACACTTCTGTCCTTTGGCTTCCGTGCCGTCGACGATATACTTCTTCAGAGCGCGTTCCACGCCGTTCTTCCACGTGTTGATGCTCTCGCTCTTGAGTTGCAGCGAGCTGACGAGCTTGATGACGTGGTCGATTGGCATGCGGTAGCGCAACACTCCACTGATGAGCTTCGCGTAGTTCCAATATTCAGGATTGAACTTTTCGCTCAGCCCTTCGACTGTCGTCTTGTATCCGCGTTTGTTCTCAAACTGGAAGTCGTAACGACGGCGTCCGTCTTCGCCGGTGCTCTTGATGATCTTTCCTTTGGTCACTGTCTTGGGGAGCACGATACCTTCTTCGTCGTCTTGCAGACCGGTGAAAATTTCGTAGGGGTAGCCGTCGAGCAGTCCGACGAATGCCACCCACTTCTCCTTGTTGTTCTGGAAGCGCACGACGTCACACTCCAACTCTTTCGGCCGTACTTCCGTGACCTCGGGGTGTTTGCATGGAGCGGGCTTTTCGGTCTTGGCTTCCTCTTTTTTAAGGTCTTCCTTAGAAACGGAAATCATCACGCCCGAGCGGCTGCCGTCACGGTAGATGGTGCATCCCTTGCATCCCGAGCGCCATGCTTCGACGTAGAGGCGGTTGACCAGAGCCTCGTCGACATCGTTCGGCAGATTGACCGTCACGCTGATGGAGTGGTCCACCCACTTCTGTATTGCGCCCTGCATCTTCACCTTCATGAGCCAGTCGACGTCGTTGGCCGTTGCCTTGTAGTAAGGAGAACGTGCCACAAGGGCGTCAATCTCTTCCTGAGTATATTTCTTTGTGGTGTCTATGCCGTTGGCTTCCATCCACGTGAGGAACTTATGGTGATAAACGATGTATTCCTCGAATGAGTCTCCGACTTCGTCTACGAAATCCACATGGACGGCTTCGTCACCTGGGTTGACCTTGCGGCGGCGCTTGTATACCGGCATGAATACGGGTTCGATGCCGCTTGTCGTCTGTGTCATGAGACTTGTCGTGCCGGTCGGGGCGATGGTCAGACAGGCGATGTTGCGTCGTCCGTTGCGCACCATGTTTTCGTAGAGTTGCGGGTCTGCCTCCTTGAGCCGCAGGATGAACGGATTGTTGGCTTCGCGTGCGGCGTCATAAACCTCAAACGCGCCACGCTCGGCTGCCATGTTGACTGACGAGCCGTAGGCCGTCAGTGCCAGACAGCGGTGCACCTCCACGGAGAAGTCCGTGGCTTCTTGCGTTCCGTAGCGCAGTCCCATAGCGGCAATCATGTCTCCTTCGGCAGTTATGCCTACGCCCGTGCGGCGTCCCATGCCGCTCTTGCGCTTGATTTTCTCCCAAAGATGCCGCTCGGCTCCCTTGACTTCGTCGCTTTGCGGGTCTTCGCCGATTTTCTCCATGATGCGGTCGATCTTCTCCAGTTCGAGGTCGACTATGTCGTCCATTATGCGCTGAGCCGCGGCTACATGTTTGCGGAAAAGGTCAAAATCGAAGTGCGCTTCCGGTGTGAACGGATTGACGACATACGAATAGAGATTTATCGACAGCAGTCGGCAGGAGTCGTAAGGACACAGAGGTATCTCGCCGCAAGGATTTGTAGACACGGTCTTGAAGCCCAGGTCGGCATAGCAGTCCGGTATGCTTTCGCGGCGAATGGTATCCCAGAAGAGCACACCCGGCTCGGCGCTGCGCCACGCGTTGTGTACAATCTTCTCCCACAGAGCCTTGGCGTCTATCTCTTTCTGATAGTCGGGTGTATCGCTGTCGATGGGAAACTTCTGTATGTATGGTCTGCCGTCGACGGCAGCCTGCATGAATTCGTCGTCAATCTTGACCGACACGTTGGCTCCTGTGACCTTGCCTTCCGTCATCTTTGCGTCGATGAAAGCCTCGCTGTCGGGGTGCTTGATGCTCACGGAGAGCATCAGAGCTCCGCGTCGTCCGTCCTGTGCCACCTCGCGAGTGGAGTTGCTGTATCGCTCCATGAACGGAACGAGGCCGGTCGAGGTCAGTGCCGAGTTGTTGACGGGCGAGCCTTTGGGGCGGATGTGGCTCAGATCGTGACCAACACCTCCGCGGCGTTTCATGAGCTGCACCTGTTCCTCATCGATGCGCATGATGGCTCCATAGGAGTCGGCATTGCCGTCAAGGCCGATTACGAAACAGTTGCTCAGCGATGCCACCTGTTGGTCGTTGCCGATGCCGGTCATCGGACTGCCGGCGGGAATGATATAGCGGAAGTGGTCGAGCAGTTCAAACACTTGCTCTGCTGTCATCGGGTTGGGATACTTTTTCTCGATGCGCTCTATTTCCCGTGCGATGCGCCAGTGCATGTCTTCGGGCGACTTCTCATAGATGTTTCCGAAGCTGTCTTTCATGGCATATTTGTTGACCCAAACCCGGGCTGCCAGTTCGTCACCGTTGAAATACGCGAGAGAGGCAGCGTAGGCCTCATCATGCAAATAGGTTCTCTTATTGTTCATTGTGATGTTAGTAAAATCAGTCGCAAAGATATAAACATTATTTCATATTGCAAAATATATGTAACACAAAAGGACCGGCTATTTGTCGGCCCTTTTGCGTTCTTCATATATCTTTATTATAATTTCCGGATATCGTCTATGGAAAGTCCTGTTATCTGTGCGATGGTTTCGATAGGAAGTCCGTGCGACTTCATTTTGCTTGCCGTTTCACGTATTCCTTCCGCTTTTCCTTCCGCTTTTCCTTCCGCTCTTCCTTCTGCTTTTCCCTCAGCTTTTCCCTCAGCTCTTCCCTCAGCTCTTCCCTCAGCTCTTCCTTCTGCCCATCCTTCGGCTCTACCTTCCATTTTTGCAGTATCGAGGACATCGTTTTGCACCATTATGGCATCGATGTGCCGGTCGTAAGCCTGTTTCTCCTGTTTGTTCATTGAGAGATATTGCAGCCGTTTGCGTGCTTCCTCCAGTCCGGGGGCAGTAGTGTCATCCTTGATGTGTCCGTTCTTGAGATAGTCGAGCCATTCCTCAAGGGGTGTGGTGGCAATCTTGTTGAACTCGTTCACGCGGATGATGAAGTATTCAGGAAAGATGTCTTCCGGCATTTTTGAACTTATGGCCTCGTGCTCTTTGGTCTTGACGACGAGCTTGTCGTTGGTGTGCACGCCGCGGAAGACCGTGGTGCCGTGGTACAGATAGTCGGAGCCCTGCCCGATGTCAAAGTAGAGTATGTTTATCGAGTAGACCTTCTTGACCTTGTCATATTTGTCTCCGAGCGAAATGTGCTCGGTGATGGCTTTCGACACGCCGTAGAGTATGCGCTCGAGATAATATAGTTCGCGTGTGAGCTGGATTTCCACGATTATGATGTCGCCGCGACTGTTGGTCGCCTTGATGTCCACACGGTTGAACTTGTCGTACATTTCCTCCTGATTGCCCTCGCTTTCAAGGATTTCCGTGATGTGTATCTTTTCGTTGAGCAGCACCGTGACGAGCCCTTCGAGCACGCCAAAATTGGCCTTGTCGCGGAGCATGCGCTTTGCGGCCCAGTCGAAACGGATATATTTGTTGTTCTCACACATATTTAATACGGTATTGTTATATCCTGCAAATATAGTCAGTTTGTATGAATTGACAAAAGAATGAGGCATAAAACTTTCTCTATGGAGGCAAAAATGAAGTGTTAAAAATTCGGAATTATTCGGACAAACACACTCGAAAAAAGCCCCGCTTTTTAGAAAAATCATCCGTTCGGTCGAAAAATTGCAATTTTTCGACTGTTTTCGTAAGTGGTTGATTATTAGTGGAATAACAAAAATTGCGTTTCTTTTCCGAATTTCTCGTCTTGCCGTAAGGGCCTCCCGGCTTTGCAACGGGGCCCTCGTTGCATCGCAGCGGCGTGCTCGTTGGAGTATGACGGCGTGCCCGTTGTGCCCCCGTAAGGCCCCCGTTGCTCGGCAACCGACTTTGCGATGCGATGGAATTGTAATGTTTTGTTACTTTCGGGGTATTTTTGACCCTCAGATTCAAGAACGCTGAAATGTTAAATTTCACCAATTATTATTACACGCCCAAGCTACTATCGTATGTCGCCGGGCGTCTACCGGGCGTTGTGTGGCGTGATGCCGACGGGCAGAGGGCGGGCTTGGGAATGACATGAGGGTCTTGCCGGCATAACCAGAAGACATTTTCCGTTTGCAAATAAATATTAAAAAAACGTGCGGAGTGAAACTTATTGCCCGTATAGTGTGTCTCTTATATAGTTTCACAGTGTCAACAAAACTAAATAGAAATATATGAGAAAGAAGTTGTCAATCATGTTGATCATGCTCACCGCCGCGTTTGCGGCTGTAGCACAGACCGTCGGACGGACGGCAATCACCGTCAGCGGGACCGTCGCAGACTCGCTCACACGCGAGGGAGAACCTTTTGCCACAGTGCGTATTCTGCGGGCAGATTCCGTCGGAACGGTCTTGAAGACAGTCGTAACGGACCGGTCGGGCCGCTTCTCGGCGCGCATGGGAGAGACCGGTGATATGGTCGTGACGGTCGGTTCGATGGGACGCAGACCGTTGGAGCGTCGGTTTGTGGCTGATAAAGGTACCGACCGGGTCTCTTTGGACACGCTCTTCCTGTCGGCCGCAGGTCACGAGCTCCAGCAGGTGGTTGTCAAAGCGCAGAAACCGCTGGTCAAGGCCGACATCGACAAGATAGCCTACAGTATCGAGGATGACCCCGACGCGCAGACCAACACCGTCTTGGAGATGCTCCGCAAGGTGCCGATGGTCACCGTCGATGGCGAGGACAACATCAAGGTCAACGGCAAGTCGTCGTTCAAGGTCTACGTCAACGGACGCCCGAACAAGATGATGAGCGACAATCCGAAGGATGTTCTCAAAAGTCTGCCGGCCAACACGGTCAAGCGCATAGAGGTCATCACCAATCCCGGACCGAAATATGACGCCGAGGGCGTGGGCGGAATTATCAACATCATCACCACCGAGGGCCGCGGACTGGAGGGATATACCGTCACCACGAGTGCCAATGGATTCAATCTCGGAGGCAGCGCGGGAATATTCGGAACGGTCAAGAAGGGTGGACTTACTGTTAGCGCGCGTTACAACTACGCTCATCTCTCAAAGGACGGTATCAGAAACGGTAGCACGGTGATGGCGCTCGGCAATCTGACGGAGGCTTCTTCGGACGTCGTTACGGAGAACGAAAATGATGTCCGCGTCAATTTCCACTCGGCGTCGATGGAGGCCAGCTATGAGATTGACACGCTGCGGCTCGTCTCGGCCGAGTTCTCTATGTGGGGCAACAACCTCCATTCCAATACCGCCAATATCACTTCGGCCACATCTCCCATGACCGGCGCCGGGCTTTATTCCTATGGACAGACGAACAGGTCGGCGACGTCCTATTTCTCAATAAACGGCGGTGTGGACTATCAGCGGGGCTTTGCCGGCGTGAAGGATCGGCTGCTGACGCTGTCGTACAGGCTGAGCACGACGCCGTCGACGTCGGACATGACGTTCAACTATGAGAACATGAAGACCACGGAGGACTGGCAGGACTTCACGGACGCCCTGCGCAATCAGTGGACCGACGGCAGTCATGGCACGACGGAACACACGGCGCAAGCCGACTTCACCACGCCCATTGCCAAGATTCATACACTGGAGACCGGTGTGAAATATATTTATCGCAACAACCGCTCAGAGGACGACCGCTATGAACGGGCCGTCGGCTCGGACGAAGCGTTCTTGCCCGACACCGACCACAGCTCCCACTACCGCCACCGCAACGACATCATGGCTGCCTACGCCGGCTACGGACTGAACGTCGGACGCTGGTCGGGACGGCTCGGACTGCGCTATGAGCACACGACACAGAAGGTCAGCTATCTGCTGGGCCGCGGTTCTGACTTCCGGAAGGATTTCGACGACCTTGTCCCCTCGGCCTCGATAGGATATAAACTGACCGACATGCAGAATCTGCGGCTGGGATACAACATGCGTATCTATCGCCCAAGCATAAGTTATCTCAATCCCTATTTTGACGACAGATACCCCGTGGCTATCTCTCAAGGCAATCCGAATCTCGTCTCGGAGAAGACTCATTCGCTCAACTTGACCTACAGCAATTTCACGCAGAAGGTGAACATGAACCTTTCCGCCGGCTATTCGTTCGCCAACAACAGCATCGAGAGCTTTTCGGAGATGGTCGAGGACGTGACGCTCGTGCCGCTCGGACTTCAGAACCCGACGGGAAAGAACGTGATGTACACGACTTTCCGCAACATCGGACATACGCGCAGTGTGGACCTGAGCGCATACGTCAACTGGAATGTGACGGCGGCGCTGCGCATCTACGCCAACCTCTCGGGAAGCTATTCCTACTATGATGATGGTCAGGGACTAAAGAACGACGGCTGGGATATGTTCACCTACGGCGGCGCACAGCTGTCTCTGCCGAAGGACTGGCGTTTCAGCTTTAACATATTCTATATGACTCAGCCCGTCTCTCTGCAGGGAAAGAGCGGCAGCTGGCTTGACTACGGCCTGAACGTGAGCAAGAGTTTCATGAAGAAGCGGCTGACCGTGTCGGCCTTTGCCCAAAACCCTTTCAAGGAATACTGGCGTAACAGTTCGTTCGTTGAGACTCCGACGTTCCGCTCCGATGACTGGTCGATGAACACGGTGCGACGCTATGGCGTCAGCATCAGCTTCCGGATAGGCGAACTGAAAGCCGGCGTGAAGAAGGCCAACCGTTCCATCAGTAATGATGATGTGAAGAGTGAAGAAGATAAGAAGGGAGGACTTTGAAAATGAAGAATGAAGAGTGAAGGACGAAGAATTGGCTGCCGCTTTAAAATGAAGAACGAAGAGTGAAGAACGAAGAATTTGCTGCCGCCATTCCCACGGTGCTACAATATCGAAGCAACAAGGGAATGGCGGCAGCAAATTCTTCGTTCTTCATTCTTCGTTCTTCATTTTAAAGAGAGGGTTTGACCGCCTTGATGGTTCCGTCTTCGTTGAACTCCATGCGGTCTATGCACACTTCGCGGTTGTATCCGGCGTCCCATCCGAGTTTGATGGCGTCGGGGCGGGCGAAGCGGTGATAGACGATATACCACTCGTCAGTCTGCGGCTTGCGCAGGATGGAGTGGTGGCCGGTGCCATAGATGCCCTTTGACGGGTCCTGCTGGATGACGATGGCGCGCTCCTGACGGGCCGGTTTGCCGTTGCGGATGAACTCCGTGGGCGACTCGCTGATGAGATAGCGCACGCGGTAGTTGGCGCTGCGGGTATCGTTCTCCGACCACATGAAGTAGTAGAGGCCGTTGCGCTCGAAGACATACGTGCCCTCACAATAGTTGAAGCGCGTCTTGTCCTTGCGGTCGATGAGCACCTTTGTCGATACGACGGACGTCATGTCCTTGCCCAGTTCGGACACGGCGAGGAAGCCGTTGCCCCAATAGAGATAATACTTTCCCGTCTTCGGGTCCTGGAACACGTCCGGGTCGATGACAGCCCCGCCTTTCATACCCTCCGGCTTGTCGCTCAGCAGCGGACGGCCGAGGGCATCCTTGAACGGCCCGGTGGGCGAGTCAGCAACGGCCACGCCGATCTTGCCGGCTCCGGTGAAGTAATAATAGTACTTATACTTCTTCTTTCCCGTCTTCTTCTCGATTATGCACGGTGCCCACAGACACTCGTCAGCCCAGCTGCAATCCTTCTTGAGGTCGAAGATGACGCCCTCGTCGGTCCATGTCTTGAGGTCCGGCGAGGAATAGACACGGGCGTCGTGGTTCTTCCAGTTCTTCTGTCCGTCGGTCGTCGGGTAGAGGTAATACTTGCCGGTCTTCTCGCTGTACATTATCTCCGGGTCGGCAAAGAGTCCCGGAATGACAGGATTGGCGACGTTGGGGGCCACGTGTTTTGCCTCCAGGGAGTCCGACCAAGCCTGCAGACGGTCGTACTCCTCCTTCGTCAGTCGCATGAACGAGCCGTGCTGCGGGCCGTTGACACCCTCGATGTCGACGGGATTGCTGAAGTTACGCATATACTTGTCGGCCTTGCAGATGCGGTAGTGCTTCGGATTTGATGAATATTCGATGTATGCCACGCGCCATGTCGAGTCGCCTATGAGCTGGAACGCGGAGACTCCCTCACACTTCTTCTTGCCCTCGAAGTCGATGTAGTCGTCGGCAACAGGCTCGCCCCACGGGCCGGTGAGTGACTTGGAGTAGGCGGTGAAAAGGCCCGGTGTGCCCCCTTCCTTCTTGATCATCATGTGGTAGAGGCTGTCCGCTTCGACGAAATTGATGTCGGCGTCGATGGTCGCATAGCCCCAATCGAAGAGCAGACGCGGTTTGGTGAGCTTGGTGAATGTCTTGTCGGCGTAGGAATAGTACATGCGGTCATACGCTTCCTCAGCCCTGTTCCAAAGAGAATAATATATGAAATAGCCGCCCTTGCTGCCGTCTGGCCACACGTATGTAGGATCCCAATAGGTCTGCGGTGCCCATACGCGGTTGATGGTGGACCAGTCCTTATATACGTCGGGCGACTCGGGGTCGCAGAAAATCTCCGGTCCCTTGCGAAAGTCGAACGTCACGGACCGCCAGTTGATGAGGTCGTCGCTCGTGAGCAGGTCCATTCCGTAGTTGTCCCACTTCTTGCTCTTGGCCACGCACATGTCTGTCGTGACCATCAGATAGCCCGTTCCGTCGTGCTTGCGGCAGATGTAGGCGTCGCGAGTGCCGCCTTCGATCCGTGCATGCTCCTCCGGAGAGAACACGGCGTCGCCGTTGATCAGGTCATGGAAGTGGAGTCCGTCGCGGCTCAGGGCGTATGCCGTCCATTCTCCGCGGCCGCTCATGTGGCAATAGAGGTATCCGTAATCACCCTTCTGCAGGTTCTGTGCCCCGGCGGGTATAATTCCCAAGGCCATGACCGCAGCCATAGTCCATTTCAGTAGATTCTTTTTCATATAGTCATTATTGGTTTGTCTTTCAAAGATACGGATTATTTATCAATCAAAGATAACGCGCACATATAATTGTTTTATTTTAACACTTTGTGAAAAAAACTGCTGCCTAATGGTCGTTCCTATATAACAAGTATATTCCTGAAATAAAATATGAAAAACGCCTTGTTGTATAGAACAGGATGCTTTCCTACAACAAGGCGTTTTTTATATTTAGTTTTTACGGTAAGTATCGGTTATCGTGAAAATCATAGGTTCCTTTTTCTTTTTAAAGATATTAATAATTCCATTCTTTGTCTTTTTGAAAGTTCTTTTTATAATATTCTTTTTCTTTTTCTTCTTAATTATAACAGGATAAGGACAAGGCATCGCTTCTATTTCAGCTTGTCGTCTGTTGATGTCCTCTATACATTCTTTTGCATATTCAAAAATCTCTTTTTTGTCTTTCTCTTTACTAAATTCCACAGCAAGCAAGTCATCATATTGTTCAAGAATATGGGCATTGTCGAGTATTTCCCGTTGCGTAAAGAACGCAAAATGAGATATGACACTATCTCCATCAAAGAGGTTTATTTTTCCCATCTGTGCAGGTTTTATGACGGACATATACTCCTCGTCGTCCCCGGGAACCTTACCTTTGAATGTTGCCAAATCTTTTCCGAACCAGATTATGAAGTTTATGGAAAATCTGTTGCATGCAATCGGTCGTGGCCCAATGTGTAGATACTTGTAGAATTTATAGTCTTTTTTGAGTCTATTAAGGAACCAATGATGAAGTGCAAGAGAAAATTCACCGCATCTCCAAAGTATATAGTGATCTGCTGCTGCGTTCATATACATTCCGAAGTCTATCTTCTTTGTCGCTTGCCATAGATACGAACAAATTGCGTTGTTAACCACCATTGGTGATACAAGGAACGCATCAGGATTGTCTACACGGAATTTCAGAAGTTTTTTGAATATATCCGGCTCCATCCATACGACATCATCATCAATTTTTAAGTAGATAGTGTCTCTTTCTTGACACAATGTGTAAAATTTGTTTATGCTTGATATTCCGTTTACAATATTATCCGGTTGCCATACAAGATTGACTTTTGGATATTTGGCAGCCATCATTCTGAAGAATTCTATATCGCAGTTGTTGGTTGTGTTGACCCAAATGTCATATCTGTCAACGAGCTCTTCGCTTACAACAAAAGGAACAATGTATTGCATATATCGCCGTCTACCTGCGGCTGTACAGCATATAACTTTATAATTTTGGAACATACTTTACATTAATATAATGATTTATTTTGTTTGGTGTTATGATTTGTTCTTTATGAATTTTATTCATATACCCTGTACGGTTCTCTTTTGATAATTGACACAATGAAAGAGTATAAGTAATGAATTTTATGATTTTATTTTGTATTCATGATAAACTTAAAAAACTTACTATTACGGTTCATTCTCCATAATTTAATGTATCTTATGTGAAACATGAATACTTTCAACTTTTCATTGTTCAGCTGTTGATAGAGATGTGGGTTATAGTGTTTGATGGCAGCATCCAGATTTAAAAGTATTCTACTATCTAAATGTTTGTTTTCTACAATAATCAGTTTGTAAACCCAACGCATGTGATAGTAGAGCTTGGTCATCATCAGTTCACGTGCTTTGTCTGACGGGTATTTTGTGTAGTAATGGTCGCTTATCAGTTTTGTGGACATTGATATCTCATCATTAATGTGTGATATTACTACATTTTCGTCCACAGATTGTCCTTCTCGTCCTAATGTGTATCTATAGAGAGGTTTTGAGAAGTGGAAAGCGGTTTTGACACTTGCCATTGGGCTGGAAATCCATTCGTTGTCTGTATAAAAAATACCTTCTGACTGTTTATAGTCTATTTTGTCGAAGATACTTTTTCTGTATATGACGTTGTGCATCATGATTGAATCAAACAGTTTAATGTCACTTTCTTCAAAAAAGTCAAAGCATCCTGTTTGTGTATATTTCAGTGCATTCAATGTTTCGCAATCCGGTCTGACCTCCATCTTGTCGTTCAAGACAAGGTCAACATCTGTTTTTTCGAGCAAATCCACCAGTTCACAGAAGCAGGCGTTGTCAAAACAATCATCCGCATCCAATACCTTTATATATTTTCCGGTTGCCATGTTTAGTGCCGCGTTGATACACGAGCCGTAGTTGTTGTTGGGCTTGTCTATTATCCTAAACACGTCCGGGTGTTCCTCTGCGAACTTCATGGCGATAGACAATGAGTTGTCTTGACTGCCATCGTTGACAACTATAGCTTCCACGCGGTCAGTCCTTTTATCTATAACAACAGAGGAGAGACATCTTTCCAGATAATTCTCCATGTTGTATGTAGGAATGACTATAGATATGATTTTTTCCATATAAGGTCGTTAAATATTTTATTTGGTCCTGCTTCGCTTTAACATACTTTCTATATCCACTCAAAAAACATCAGCGGCATTTCTTTCAAATGTATTGTCTTTTATTATTCGATTTTCAGTCATTAAAACATCTCGAGCACTTTTTTCACGATGGGCGCCATGTCATAATACTTGTATTCTGCGAGCCGTCCGCCGAAGATGACACGTTCCTCCCGGTCGGCCAGCTCCTTGTAGCGGGCGTAGATGGCATTGTTGGTGTCGTTGTTGATGGGATAGTAAGGTTCCATGCCGTCGCGCCATTCCGTTGAATACTCGCGAGAGATGACCGTCTTGGGACAGCGGTAGACCCCGTCGCCGAACATCTCGAAATGCTTGTGTTCGATGATGCGGGTATAGGG
>CABUXJ010000025.1 GCA_902495455.1 uncultured Prevotella sp. | reverse complement strand
TTAAAGCATATCCGGCTCCCTCCCTTCGGGAGGGTTGGGGTGGGTGTTAGGTGGGCTTGGGGTGGGTTTGAGGTGGGCTTGAGAGTTGTCAATATGATATATGTTTACAAAACAGTGTTCAGGAAAACGCCCGAAGATTTGCGTTTTCATGAGCAATAAGGGCCTTAAAGGACTCGACGGGCCCCTCCGGCTCCCCCAAAGAGGAGAGACCTGCGGCTTAAAACGACCCTTTAAGGGCTTTACGGCTTTCAATTTTTGCAAAAGTTGGCGGTTTTTTGATTGCTATTTTGAGGTCAAAAAAGGGTTTTGTCGAGCAACGGGGCCCCCGCGGGGTTGCAACGAGCACGCCGTCATGTTGCAACGGGGCCGCCGTTGCAAGGCAATAGCAGCCCCGTTGCAGGGCCGGGAGGGCCTCGCGGGGCCCCACCCCGGCCCTCCCCAAGGAGAAGGAGAGCTGACGCCATTCATAAACAACTGAGAATGAGAGTGTTGCAAAAATATCAGTTTTTCCGTCAAAAAACAGCCCCGATTTTGACCTTCGTGAGATTTGAAAATTTGGGAACACGGCGGAAATATTTTCAAAAGTGGGCCTGAAAATCGACGTTAAATTCAGAATATTCTTGACAAACTTCCGTAGTGCACACCTTTACACGTCCTTCCCGTCCGCCATTCCACCCGCTCAGTGTCCCCCCTTGGGGGACCATAGGGGGCTTTGACGTTTCGTTAAAAATCGAAAAAACCGAGCGGCGACAACCGTTATTCCACAAATAATCAGTAACTTTGCCATGATACAAAAGACTGAAAGAGGAGTTGGCTGTATTGTATAATAACAACATTAAATAAAAATAAATCAATCGTATGCAAACTACACTTTTACCTACCAAGAGTCGGATGCTCAACGCTCTGATGATTGTCGTGGCATTTGTCTTTGGCAGCATGGCCGCCCATGCCGAGGGTGCCGGAACTAAAGACGATCCCTGGATATTTGCCAATGGCGAGACATATCATGTCGATGCCCTCAAGAGCTTCTACGGCACGTTCACGGCTCCGTCGGACGGCACGTTCTCGCTCAGCGGGACCAACTATTCCGTCTACACCGACGCCACGTTCACTACACAGGACGAAAACATAAAACCGATGCACAACGGTGACTATCAAAACACGGCATTCAAATTCGACTGCGAAGCAGGCAAGACCTATTATATCGGCAACAACTTCGTGATGTCTTCCATCGACATGGTCTGCAAGTTCCTCACCGAGGCCGAGACGCTCGAACTGCGCGATCTGGACCCCGCCGACGGCAGTGTCTTCAACGCCGGCTACGGCATAGTCAACCTGACGTTCAACCAGACCGTGAATGTCGGAGCGGTGGAACTGACAGCCGGCAACGGGGTCGAGACTATCAGTGCCAACGTCCACGGCGTATATGTCAGTGTGGACATCAAGGACCAGCTCAACCAGTTCTATAAGAACGGCCTTCTGAAAGCCGGTGACAACATCCGTGTCAAATTCACCAGTGTCGCCCCGGCAGCCGACGCCACAAAACTCTACAACGGCACGGGCATCGTCGAGGTGAACTACAAGGCCGGCGCCATGCCGCTGCAAATCGTAAGTTCGACCAACACGCCCGACGGAAACCCTGCCATGACGAACTTCCTGTCATACTACAGGAACGACAACAACTCCGGAATAATCTCACTGACATTCAGCGGCGATGTCAACATGTCGGATGGCAACAAGCCCACCGTCTCGCTGACTTACGGAGACACAGAGGCTGATGACCCTAACGAATCCTATTCGGAGACAATCACGCCTACCGCGCTGGCGGGCAACGTGCTTCAGATCGATCTCAGGAACAAGCTGCGCCGTGCGAAAGACATGGTGACCTCCGGTACGAACTACGGAGTGGTGACGCTCAGTGTCAACAGTGTCAAGGACATGGACGGCAACTATGCCTACGGCAACGGCTCAGGAAACCTCGGTTCGTTCTTCTATCTGTATAACTTCAGAGAGGTGAACTACACCCCCATGATGGACTGGAACACCGTGGGCGGCGCAAACGGTGTCATCGACAACGAGACAACGGGTGTCGAACTCTGGTTGAGTGAGAAGAAGGACACCTTGGCCACATTTACCGGAGCCGAGATGAAATATATCTCCGGCGGCGAAGAGAAAGTGCATGCCTTCACCATCGACGAAATCTCCGTCACACCCGATGACGAAGACGATAACGCACGCATCGTCCTCATCCCCATCCCCGACGTCTCCATTGATGCCGGAACAGAAGTGACGGTGTCGCTCACCGGCATCGAACGCCCTGACGGACTCACACCTGATGTCGATCCGACGGCTTTTGACAAATTCTCAAAGACATTCACCTCAGCCGGCCGTACAGACATCATCGCCGCCATCGGCGCAGACGGAGGTGGCCGGGTCAATGTCAGCACCATCAGCGGAACGCTTCTCCTGAAGGACGCGGACAAGGATGCTGTCGGCAGACTTGACAAGGGCGTATATGTCATCAACGGCAAGAAGGTCGTCATCAGATAACGTTATTCGGTAGCGTCTCACGCGCAACATGAAGAGAACATAAACAAAAGAAGTATGATAAGAAACAATCTGAAAACACTGCTTGTGACTGTGGCCGGAGCCTTGTCGCTGGCCGGAGGCAATCTGCACGCCCAGACCGTGGCCGACCCGAAACTGGACGTCTACGACTTCAGAGACCAATCCTGCGTAAAGTCGATCTCCGACAACGGACAGTGGATGGTGACATACGGCACAAGCCCCACCGACGGGTCGCGTTACACCAACGCTCGCCTGACCAACATACTGACAGGCGAAGTGACCGTACTCGAGATAGAAGAAGACACTGAGATACCGACGGAATGTACAGCCGACGACGTGACCGACGACGGACTCGTGGCCGGAGCACACGATGGAGGACCTGCCGTATGGACCAAGGCCGCCGGATGGACCGCTCTGCCCCATCCTTCAGGATGGCAAGGAGGCCGTGCCGAAGCCGTCACAGCGGACGGACATTGGGCAGTGGGCCGCATGTACAGCTACACCGGCGGCGCCGAAAACTACGGCGAGACACCCATGCTATGGGATCTCACCACCATGCAGATAGTCGAAACACCGGGACGACCCACCGTCGGCTCCGCTGGCGAGACAGCACGCATGGTCCGCTACACCGGCATATCCGCCGACGGACGCTACATCATCGGAACAGTGGACTTCAGCTACACATGGAATACGCTCGATTTCATCTACGACCGTCAGACCGCAACATATTCGAAAATAGGATTCAATGCCGACGGTACACCGTGGATTCCGCTCCTGTTGGGTGCCAGTGGCACTTTCAGCCCCAACGGCAAGTGGCTTGCCGGCACAGCCGTGATACAACAAGGCGAACTCGACGAGACAACCGCGTCATACAGATATAACATCGAGACCAAAGAAGTAGAGCTGATAGACAACCAGGATCTCCGCGACGCAGATGGCGTCATCGTTGACAACAACGGTACGCTCTACGTCTCCACGCCGAGCAGCACCCCAATACGCTCCTTGTATGTATATGCAGGTAAATTCTGGTATGGACTGGACGAGCTCCTGCGAAGTGCCTACGGCATGGACTTCTATGCCAAATCCGGATTCGACAACACCGGAACATGTATGGCGGTGTCAGGCGACGGAAAGGTGCTGGCCGCCTTCCCGGACCCCTACGTCAGCTACACACTCCGCCTGAATGAGTCCTTTGCCGAGGCTGCGGCCAAGGTAAACCTGCTCGGCAACTACACTGCCACACCGGCGTCCGGCTCTTCTTTCTCAAAGATGAAGACCGTACAGATCACCTTCTCGCGCGACGTCGTCGTCAAGGGAAGCACGGACGACATCAAGTTTGTTGATGAAAACGGCACCGCACAGGGCCGCGTCATATCGTTTGCCACATCCGCCTCGGCGTCAAAGACAGTGACCATCGGTTTCCGCACATTCTCACTTGAAGACGGAAAGAAGTACACTCTCACCATTCCCGCTGGCACAATAGCCCTCAAGGCCGACGAGACGCGCACAAACGAGGATATGACATTCACCTACGTGGGCCGCGGCGCCGACCCCGTCAAGGTCGTGACGGCCTCTCCCCAAAGCGGCAGCAGCGTGTCACAAATCAACGCCACCACCAATCCGGTGCTCCTGACGTTCGATACCAACATCGCTCTGACCGACAACGCAACCGCCTCGCTCTATCGCGATGGCGACGCGACACCACTGGCTGACCTCGGTGTGGCAGTGAAAGACAATCAGATGCTCATCTTCTCCGAGACGACACAGTATCTCTTCCTCAACACCGATTATAAAGTGGTGCTTGCTCCCGGCTCTGTCACCGATCTTAACGGAGACAACGCCAACGAGCGTTATGAACTCAGCTACGAGGGCCAATATGAGCGCATCATCGTGAATGACGACACCCTGATGTACAAAGAGGACTTCACCAACGGTGTCAATGGCATGCTGCTATACGAAGGCGACCACAACACGCCGACCGAGGAGATGCAGGGCTATACTTTCCGCGACGGCGACAACTATCCCTGGATACCGGTGCGTGACGACGGAGAGAGTGATTTTGCAGCCGCGTCGACTTCCGCCTACAGCCCCGCGGGCAAGTCTGACGACTGGATGATGACGCCACAGATATACATTCCGGATGCCAAGTGCCGTCTGGAATTCCAGAGTCAGGGCTTCCGTTCCTACAAACAGGACAAGCTGAAGGTCATCATTTACGCTTCCGAAAAGGAGATAAACTATCTCACCAAGACCGAGGTTGACGACATACGGGCCAACGGTGAGGTCGTCATGGATGAGATAGTGCTGCCCGGCAAGAGCGAAGACAACCTCGCCGGCGACTGGAAGACCTACTCATTCCCGCTGAACAAGTATGCCGGCAAGAGCATCTATGTGGCCTTCGTCAACGAAAACGAGAACCAAAGCCTCGTCTTTGTGGACAACATCAAGGTCATCCGCGACAACGGTTTCCTCACCGCTTTGACTTCCGCCACCACTGTCGTAGGCCTCACAAGCCAGAAGATAGAAGGCCGCGTGATAGCCAACTCCGAGACGCAGACATACACAACGGCCAACATCAAGCTGCTTGACGCCGCCAACAACGTTGTCGACGAGATTTCCGAGAGCGGCCTTTCGCTTAAAAAAGGCGACCGCTACGACTTCTCTTTCGCCAAGGAATTGCCCCTCACGATAGGTGAAATCAACTCTTTCGCCATCCGCGTGCAGCTCAACGACAAGTTCGACACCATCCGCTACGCCGTCAAAGACCTCGCATTCCAGCCCGTCAAGCGCGTCATCCTTGAGGAGATGACCGGCCAGGACTGTGGCAACTGCCCCCGCGGACACCTCGCTTGGGAGAATCTGGAGCGCATCTACGGTGACAAGGTGATTCTTGCGGCTTATCATGTCTACACCGGTGACAACTACGAGAGCGGCATGTCCTCGTATGTCAACCAGTTCCTCGGCCTTGCCGGAGCACCGTCGGCCAAGGTTCAGCGCGGCGAGACCATCGGAAACCCCATGTATTCCACCATCACCGAAGGCAAGACTGCTTATAGCTACACTTCACCGGCCGGCAACTGCTGGCTCGATCTCGTGCAAAAGGAGTTCGACACGGACGCCACCGCCAATCTCGACGTGGCCGCATACTATGACGACGCATCGCAGCAGGTGAAGACCGCTGTCGCCGCCAAGTTCGCCATGAACATGCAGAAGCAGAACGTGGGCCTCTTCTTCATCATCACAGAAGACGGTCTGCCCGGCTTCCAGCACAACTATCACTACAACGAAGAATCCGATGAACTCGGCGAATGGAGCAAGGGCGGCACACTCGGCAAGGAATATGTCGTCTATACACACAACGATGTGGCCCGCGCCCAGGTCGGTTCTTATTTCGGTTCGACAGGTCATATACCGTCGACCGTCACGTGTGGAGAGGTATATACGGCTAATATCGACTTCGCAAAGCCCGCCGTCAGCGAGATTGCCAACAGCAATGTCGTCTGCATGATGATTGACGCCAACACCGGCGAGGTCATCAACGTGGCCAAAACGAAGATTGCTCCCGATGCTTCCGGCATCGAAGGCGTGACCGCCACAAACGGCAATGCTGTCGAAGTTGTCCGCTACAATGCCGCCGGCCAGGTGATAACGGCTCCCGCCAAGGGACTCAACATCATCCGCATGAGCGACGGAACGATACGTAAGGTGATTGTGAAGTAACATTTTCCATAGGAACGGAATATTAATATAGTAGGGACATATTCTTGTATTTGTCGTCAGATATATTTAAATCTCAATATTTGATAGGCGGACAAATACAAGAATATGTCCCTACAATGTTCATGATACATTCTTGCGAAACAGCGAAGAGCCCTGTTACCAATTGAGGAAACAGGGCTCTTCGCCTTTATATATATTATATGTTGTCTCAGAACGGCAGCCGCCATGCGCATCCCTCTTTCCAACGGGAACATCCGTAGGCCGTCTTGCCCTTGATGACAGGGGCGCCGCAGACGGGGCAGACTGTCGGGGAAGCTACGGGAGGCTCTTGGGAGGAATGGGAGCTCTGGAAGAGATTGGAGTCCTGAGAAGACTGGGAGTCTTGGGAAATATGGGAGGACTGAGATGCCTGGGAGGACTGAGATGGTTGGGAGGCTTTGGCACTTTGAGCGCTTTGAGCGGCTTTGGGCTTCGCTGCGGTTTTCGCCTTCGGCGCCATCTTCTTCTTGAGGTCCTCTTCCGTGGTTATCGTGATGTGGCGGGCTGTACTGTCACTCATCACGTCGCGCACGATGTCAGTGATCTGCAGCTTCAGCTCGTCCACGAATGTGCCCGGGTCATACTCGCCGCGTTCGATGTCGCGGAGCTTCTTCTCCCATATACCAGTCAGTTCGCAGCTCTTCAGGAGGTCCTCCCTGATGATGTCGATGAGTTCGATGCCCGTCGGAGTGGCGATGAGATTCTTCCGCTCGCGCTTGATATAGTGGCGTTTGAATAGCGTCTCAATGATGCTTGCACGCGACGACGGACGCCCGATGCCGTTCTCCTTGAGCGCGGCGCGTAGCTGTTCGTCCTCGACAAACTTACCCGCGGTCTCCATTGCCCGCAGTAGTGTCGCCTCGGTATAGAATTTCGGCGGTGTCGTCCACTTCTCCGTCAGACAAGGCACGTGCGGTCCGCTCTCGCCCTTGGCAAACGGCGGCAGCGTCCGTTCCTCGTCGTCGCGCTTCGCCTCGTCCTCTTCGGCCTGCGTCTGCACGTCCTTGGCGTAGACCGTGCGCCAGCCTGCGTCGAGGATAGTCTTGCCCGTCACCTTGAACTCCACGTCCTCCACCTTGCCCAAGACGGTCGTCGTGGCAAACTTGCAGTCGGGGTAGAACACGCTGATGAAGCGTCGCGTGACCAAGTCGTAGACGTGACGCTCCATGTCCGTGAGGTTCATGGCCGGCACGCCGGTGGGTATGATGGCGTGGTGGTCGGTCACTTTAGACGAGTCGAAGACCTTCTTCGACTTCTTCAGCTTCGTCCCGACGAGCGCCTGCGTCAGCTGTTCGTAGCCGCGCAGTCCGCGCAGCGTGGCGTCACACTTCGGGTATATGTCGTCACTCAGGAACTGGGTGTCGACACGCGGATAGGTCGTCAGCTTCTTTTCGTAAAGACTCTGTATCGTGTTGAGCGTCATTTCGGCGCTCATGGAATATTTTCTGTTGCAGTCGACCTGCAGCGAGGTCAGGTCGTAGAGGTGTGGCGGAGCCTCGGTTCCGTTCTTCTTCTGCACGTCAGTCACGGCAAACGGCTTATCAGCGATGGCGGCAAACGACTGCTCGCCCTCCTCCTTGGATGAGAATTTGCCCTTGGTGGCCGTGAACGTCGTGTCGCGATAGACCGTCGAGAGAATCCAATAAGGTTCCGGTTTGAAACCTTCGATCTCCTTCTGACGGTTGACGATGAGCGCGAGCGTGGGCGTCTGGACACGTCCGATGCTGAGCACCTGACGGTTCTGTCCGTACTTCAGCGTGTATAGCCGCGTCGCGTTCATGCCCAGCAGCCAGTCGCCGATGGCCCGGCTCAGTCCGGCGAGATAGAGCGACTGATATTCCTTCTGGTCCTTGAGTTTATTGAATCCCTCGCGTATGGCCTCATCCGTCATCGACGAAATCCACAGACGGCGCACGGGACACGTCGCCCCGGCTTTCTGCATGACCCAGCGCTGGATGAGTTCACCCTCCTGGCCGGCATCACCGCAGTTTATGATGCCGTCGGCGGCCTGCATGAGCCGTTCAATGACAGCAAACTGGCGTTTGATACCTTGGTCCTCGATGAGCTTGATGCCGAAGCGCTGGGGAATCATGGGCAGGGCGCTCAGCGACCACCGTTTCCACGCTTCCGTATAGTCGTTGGGCTCCTTCAGCGTACACAGGTGACCGAAAGTCCACGTCACCTGATAGCCGTTGCCTTCCATATAGCCCTCTTTCGACGACGTCGCTCCGATGATGCGGGCGATGTCGCGGGCTACGCTGGGTTTCTCTGCTATGCAAACAATCATTGGTTTTTCTGATAAAGTCTTTAAGGTCCTTAAGGTCTTTAAAATCTTTAAGGACCTTAAAAATCCTCAATCAATACCCCAGCGTCTCCCCTACCAGCACCACCGTGTGGCGGCGTCGTGGAGAGTTGCGCAGGAAGTGTATGTGGTTACAGATTGACTCCGGCGAGTTGCAGTTGTGGCAGACGCCGTCCACCCGACATGGAGTGCTGATGTCAAACCGCGCCGTGTTGATTGGGGCTGCCGTGGAGCGTGCGCGTGCCAGTGCGGCATCGACACTTTGCGTGACCTTGTTCAAGCCGACGACGAAGATAACGTGCTTCGGGCCGAATGTGATGGCAGCCACGCGGTTGCCGTTGCCGTCGATGTTGACTATCACACCGTCTTCCGTGATGGCGTTGGCGCTCGTGAGATAGTAGTCGGCGCGGAAGGCCTGCAGATACATCTCGACCGCCTCGGCCCGGTCTTTCGCCTCGTCGCGGTCCAGCAGCCGGAGCGTCCCGCGCTCATGGAGAGCAGCCGTCAGCCCCATGTCGCGCAGGGTCATCGAACCGCCCCACGACACCGTGCTCCCGTCGGCGATGAGGTCCTGCACACGGGCGATGGCCTCGGCCGAGGTCGGGCAGTAGTAGGCGTCCATGTTGCGCTTGTTCAGAGCTTTTATCATCCGCTGCGCCAGCAGACTGTTTCGTTGTTCGATAGGTGTCATAAATATGTGTGTTGCTCTTTTTTGCAGTGCAAAGATAGTGGAAAAATCTGATTTATCGGCGCGAATGTCGATGTTATTCGTTTTCGGTGGTCCACGGTCAAGACTTTTTCAGATATTTTCCCGACCGACGGGAAACGGCAGTTTGCCGCGGAAGACATAACCGACTGAAAATCAGCGGAAATGTGTTATCTAAAACAGTGCCGTTTTTCTGTACGCGGAAAAAACGCCGGAAAAAGTGTCGAAAAACGGTCCTTGACGTCACATCGACAGGTTAAAAACCGTTAACCGCGCCGTCCGCAGGGCCCTTCCGAGGCGCTTCTGCAGTCGGCAAACGCGGAAAAATGTCAGAATAACATACCGAATATTAACACTTAAAAATGCTCCGAAAAAACAGCCGCGACATCGTGATTTTGCGATTTCGTCTCCGTTTTCCGCTCTGAAAATGTCGGCCGTCTTGCCGTAAGGGCCCCGTTGGTCTCCCGCGGCATGCTTGTTGTCGTGCAACGGGCACGCCGCCACAATGCAACGGCGGCCCCGTTGCAATGCCGTAAGGCCCTTACGGCAAGCCCGAAATTGTCCGGCGAGACCGTCCTCGAAGCTATACTCCTGAATATCAGCAATTTAACAAAATTGCCGTATTTTGAAAAATTTCGCACCGAGGGAAAACTTTTTCAGAATATCGCAAGGATTTTCGTGCTTTTGTCATGATTATTCCGAATTTTAACAAAAGCAGAGCAAGGGAAATAGATGGGAGATGGCAGATGTCAGATGGTAGATGTCAGATGGTAGATGTCAGATGGTAGATGTCAGATGGTAAATGTCAAATGTTAGAGCTTTCGCCCTTCATCTCGTAGGCACCCTCCTCTTGGGGAGGGCCGGGGAGAGGCCGATGCCACATAACAAAGGGGATTGGACATATCAAACTCCCTCCCTTCGGGAGGGTTGGGGTGGGTTGTGTGTGTTGTGCAATCTTTCCCCCGCCGTTATGGTCGTCTCAGGATTTTTTCGTATTTTTGCGAGATAAAAACAGACATACATCGCAATATGGCCAAGAATATACCACAGGAATGGAATGACTTTTACCTGAAAGACGTGTCGTTCGTCAATCTCATGACGCGGCGCATCTTCAACGTGCTGATAGTAGCCAACCCCTACGACGCCTTCATGCTCGAGGACGACGGACGGGTGGACGAAAAGATATTTGACGAATACATGGACCTCGGGCTGCGCTACCCGCCGACGTTCACGCAGGTGAGCACGACGGAAGAGGCGCGCGAGGCGCTGCAGACGACCGACATCGACCTTGTCATCTGCATGCCGGGCAACGCTGACAACGACGCCTTCGACGTGGCCCGCTCCGTCAAGGCACTCTCGCCCGACATCCCCTGCGTCGTGCTGACGCCGTTCTCCCACGGCATCACGCGCCGCATGGAGAACGAGGACCTCTCCATCTTCGACTACGTCTTCTGCTGGCTCGGCAACACCAATCTCATCCTCTCCATCATCAAGCTCATCGAGGACAAGATGAACATCGACCACGACATCCACGAGGCCGGTGTCCAGGTCATACTGCTCGTCGAGGACAGCATCAGATTCTATTCGTCCGTACTGCCCAATCTCTACAGCTACATACTCCAGCAAAGCAACCGCTTCTCCACCGAGGCGCTCAATCCCCATGCCGCCGCACAGCGCAAGCGCGGACGCCCGAAGGTGGTCTTGGCACGCAGCTACGAGGAGGCGATGGAGATGTATGAGCGCTATGCCGACAACATGCTCGGCGTCATCAGCGACGCCCGTTTCCCGATGGGACGGACGGCGCAGCCCGACACGTCCGTCGGCGACTCCACCGAACGGCCGACATCTCCGCTGCCCACGGGCGGTGCGGGCGGCAATCTCGGTGTGGCCGACGCCGGACTGCGACTGCTGCGGGAGATACGCCGGAGGGACGAATATGTGCCGCTCATCCTCCAGAGTGCGGAGACGGAGAACGAGGAGAAGGCGCGTGCGGAGGGTTTCCGCTTCGTCGACAAGAACTCGAAGAAGATGAACATCGACCTCCACCGTCTCATGGAGGAGCACATGGGCTTCGGCGACTTCATCTTCCGCAACCCGACGACCCGTGAGGAGGTGCTCCGCGTGCGCTCGCTGAAGGAGCTGCAGGACAACATCTTCAAGATACCGGAGGACTCGATGCTCTATCACGTCAGCCGCAACCACGTCAGCCGATGGCTCAGCGCGCGGGCGATATTCCCCGTCTCAGCCTTCCTCAAGCATGTCACGTGGCACAAGTTGCAGGACGTCGACGCCCACCGTCAGATCATCTTCGACGCCATCGTCCAGTACCGCCGGATGAAGAACATCGGCATCGTGGCCGTCTTCGACCGCGGCAAGTTCGACGCCTACGGCCATTTCGCACGCATCGGCGAAGGCTCGCTGGGCGGCAAGGGCCGCGGTCTGGCCTTTCTCGACAACATCATCAAGCGCCATCCGGAGTTCAACAAGCACGCCGGAGCGACGGTGACCATCCCGCGCACGGTGGTGCTCTGCACGGATTTCTTCGACGAGTTCATGGAGAAGAACAATCTCTATCAGATCGCGCTGAGCGACGCCTCGGACGAAGAGATACTCAGCCACTTCCTACGGGCACAGCTGCCGGACTCGCTGATAGCCGACTTCTTCACGTTCTTTGACGCGGTGAAGTCGCCGATTGCCGTGCGCTCGTCATCGCTGCTGGAGGATTCCCACTACCAGCCCTTCGCCGGAATCTACTCGACATACATGGTTCCCTATCTCGACGACCGCTACGAGATGCTGCGCATGCTGGCCTCAGCCATCAAGGGCGTCTATGCCTCGGTGTTCTTCCGCGACTCCAAGGCTTACATGACGGCCACACGCAATGTCATCGACCAGGAGAAGATGGCCGTCATCCTGCAGGAGGTTGTCGGCCGTCAGTATGGCGACCGCTACTATCCGACATTCAGCGGTGTGCTGCGCTCGCTCAACTACTATCCCATCGGGGATGAGAAGGCCGAGGAGGGCATCGCCAATCTCGCCCTCGGACTGGGCAAGTATATCGTCGACGGCGGTCAGACGCTGCGCGTCAGCCCCTACCATCCGAAACAGGTGCTGCAGACCAGCGAGATGGAGACGGCTCTGAGGGACACGCAGACGCGGTTCTATGCACTTGACATGCGCCACACGGGGGCGGAACTGAAGACCGACGACGGCTTCAACATCCTCAACCTGCGGGTCAAGGAGGCCGACAAGGACGGCTCATTGAACTACATCGCGTCGACGTTCGACCCCTACGACCAGGTCATCCGCGACGGCATCTACGAGGGCGGACGCAAGGTCATCACGTTCTGCGGGGTGCTCCAGCACGACATTTTCCCCCTACCCGAACTACTCCAGACGGCCCAGCGCGTCGGCGCGGAGGAGATGAGACGGCCGGTGGAGATTGAGTTCGCGTGCAATCTGAACGCTGACAAGACGGGCGATCTCTATCTCTTGCAGATACGCCCCATCGTCGACAGCAAGCAGGTGCTCGACGAAGACCTCGCCGCCATCCCCGACGAGCAGTGTCTCCTGCGCTCCCACAACTCGCTTGGTCACGGCATCGCCGAAGATGTCACAGACGTGGTCTATGTCAAGACGGACGAGAACTTCACGGCGGCGAACAACCCCGCCATCGCCCGCGACGTCGAAACAATAAACCGCCGCTTCCTCGACGAGGGCCGCGGCTACGTTCTCGTCGGACCGGGACGCTGGGGTTCGAGCGACCCGTGGCTGGGAATACCGGTCAAATGGCCGCACATCAGCGCCGCCCGCGTCATCGTCGAGTCGGGACTGCAGAACTATCGCGTCGACCCGAGCCAGGGAACTCACTTCTTCCAGAACCTCACGTCGTTCGGTGTGGGCTACTTCACCATCAACACCTACCGCGACGACGGCATCTTCCGAAAGGATCTGCTCGACGCCATGCCGGCCGTCAGCGAGACGGAATATGTCCGCCACGTGCGCTTCGAACGCCCGCTGAAGATCATGATGGACGGTAAGAAACAGGAAGGAGTGGTCGTGATTGGGGAATAAAGGTTTAAAGTCATTAAGGACCTTAATGTCTTTAAAGACCTTAAGGACCTTAAAGCCCTTATAACATTCAAGAAAAAAAGGGCTTCAAAGACATTCTCGTCTTTGAAGCCCTTGCTGTTTATTGTCCTCCCAGCCGTCCGAAATACTCGATGATGTCGTCCCACGTCTTGAACGCATCGGAACCGAAGTCTATCCGCGTGCTCATGAAGTCGCAGGAGGCGTTGTCCGTGAGTCCGTCGATGAGGTAGTCGCCGTAAAGAAGGTCCTTGCGGTTGGTGAGGATAAGCCGGTTGTAGGCCGCCACGCCAAGCGTCTCGAACGTCCATTCCTGCATGCGGCGGGCGTAGCCGGTGTCGTTAGTCGGCGCCGCGGCCACCACATAGACGTCATAACTCTCCAATAACAGGCGGTAAGCCTTCAGCAGACTGGGCATCGGACGGCCCTCTCGGTCCATCATCGTGCCTTCGATCGAGATATAGACGATGCTGCGCTGGCGTCCGCTCTGGCGGTCGTCAATCCATCGGACGACGGGCAGGACGGAGTGCATCAGCACGGTGTCGTTCATGCGGTGCTCGCCGTGGAAGTCGAGGACGTTGCGGTAGTGTTCCGCGAAAAGGTCGCGCGTATGGACGACAGGGTCTTCCAGTCCGAAGAGTCCCCACACGCGGCGCTGCTCTTCCTCGCCGGTGTCGGCGAAACACTGCGTCGCAATGTCCTGATATTCGGCCTGAAGCTGCTTCGTCATCATGAATTCCGTCATGCCGTCCGAGCGCGGACTGTAGAACGTGACCTTGCCGAGCATGTTGTTTTTCAGTATGTCGTCACCGATACGGAAGGCCGGATTGAGCAGGATACGGTCGTAGCCGGTGAGCATTTCGGCGTACATGCCGCCCATAGAGGTGCCGATGATGAGGTCGGGCTGCTCGTCACGGCACAATCCGCGCAGCAGCGTCATGGCCTCAGCCGGATGTATCGGCAGGTCGGGGGCAATCACTTCGGCCTCCGGCAGCATCTCCCGCAACCGCGTCACCGTGCCCGACCGGTCCGAGGAACCGAAGCCGTGGACATACATTATCTTCCGTCCCGCCATCAGGTCGGGATATGTCTTGAAATAAGTATTAACCGTTTTATCCATCGTTACTTTCTTTTTAAACCTTCATCAGCCACAGAGCAAACTGCGGCAGCCTCTATCGGAAACCACCCGACATTCCTCCGGACGACACAATATCAATCTTACTCCTGCGAACAGTCGGGCTCTTCGGCCCATTCGCGCTCTCGGATCTTCTCCGCCAGCTTCCGCCACGAGTCAATCTCCCTGCGGCAGCGCTCGCGTTCCCATTCGTCCGCGTCCGGCGGGAGCGCCTCAAGACGTTCCTCGTAGAGCGTCGCAATGGCGTCGGCAGCCCGCCAGTCGCCGAAGCCGTAGGCATCCTCCCAATATTTGCGGGCAAGGCGGAAACCCTTGGTGGCGTCGCAGCCTATGCCGTCGGCGTAGCACCAGCCCATGCGGTAGGAATAGTCGTGCGGATTGTGGTTGACGGCGAGTTCGGTCCAGTGGAACACTTTCTCCTTCAGATGGGCGTCACGATATTCCTCCGGTATGACCTCGTTGACGGTGAGCTGTTCCCAATAGTAGTCACTCAGCCGGCAGGCCGCCTCACCATCCTTCTCGCCGATGGCCTCATAGTGTTCGACGCCTATCTCCGGGTCGCCGCCCTGCGCCGAGTCCATATAGTAGTCGCCGAGCCAAAGATGGGCCGGCGTGGCCCAACGGCTGTCCGTCTTGGAGCAGAGTTCGTAGAAGCGCTCGGCGTCATAGTGGTCATACTTCTGTCGCGGGCCGCCTTCGGCCTGGTCCGGCGTCTCGGCGTTGTCGCACATATAGCCCAACAGGAAATAGCCGAGGCCATCGCCGCCTCCGAACGCCGCCTTTTCGGCCAGTTCGAAGCAACGGTCGAGATTGACGGCGACACCGATACCTTCGTGATACATCAGGGCCAGCAACCCCGTACTCTCCGAGTCTATCGGCGCGGAGAGCACCAGTTCGGCGACCCGCTTCTGTACTTCGGGGTCATCTTCGCCGCCGGCGAGAAGACTGTGAAATTCGTCAGAAAGGCTCATTGTCAGTCAAACATTACGCGTGGATTCATCTGTGACGGCGACCGCCACTCTATTCCGTATTTATCTTTCAGCAGTTCCCGTTTCGCACTCCAGTAATGGAAGCAGAACCCCATATGCCGCGGGGCATTGGCGAAACGGCGTTCAAGTTCGTCCTCGACATCATAACAGATGTCCTCCCACATCCATGTGTACTCCACCGGGGCACGCCGCAGAGACGTTGTCTCGGGGTGCAGGATGAGCTGCAGCAGCTCGTCGGAGCTGAACACACCGGCCACCGCCCGTTGCATCGGTTTGTCAAACAGGTGGTCCACCCAGCCGGTCTCGTCCAGAAGCATGCGCAGCTTCAGCATCTCTTCTGCCTGACGTTTCACGCTCAGCATCTCCACACCCTCACGAAAGGCGGTCATCAGGAAGCGCAAAAGTATCTCATAATGATAATGATGATAAGCCGAATGACGGAGGGCGTCGACTATCCGCGGGACGGTCTGCTCGTAGTCCGCCCACGGGGTCACCTCGTCACGCATCAGTCTGAGCACGCCCAACGCCGCATCGCCCATCTTCCGATAGTCGTTTTGCTCTTCGTAAGTCTCAAAGAGTAGGACAAACAGTTGCATGAGCGAGAGGTCGTGGGCATGGTCGGCGTTCTCCCCGGAAACCATCTCGATGAGTGCCGTAAACGCCGTCACGTCTCTCTCCAATCGTTCCTTCTCGTCGTCGGGCGCGGTCTCCTGACGGATGTCGAACACCTCGTCTATGCGTTCGTCAACTGACAACGATGTGTTGCGGGTGGTCTTCTCTATGATTTCCTTATATCCGGGACGTTTCATAAGCTATATTCTTTTGTTTGTCAACATTATCTTTATATCACCCGCTGCTCGATAGCGTCCCGACACTGCTCCATGAGCCACTTCGGAGTGCTCGTCGCACCGCAGATGCCGACCGTCGATACACCGTCGAGCCACTCGGGACGTATCTCCTCGGGGCCCTCGATGAGGTGGCTGTTGGGATTGACGCGCCGGCACTCGTTGAAGAGCACTTTGCCGTTGCTGCTCTTGCGCCCGCAGACAAAGAGTATGAGGTCGTGGCGGGTGGCGAAGGTGCTGATGTTAGGCATGCGGTTGGCCACCTGCCGGCAGATGGTGTCGAAGCTGCGGAACGTGGCGGACGGTTCGATGTGTTCCTTGATATAGTCAATGATGCGGTGAAACTCGTCGAGCGATTTCGTCGTTTGTGAGTAGAGATAGATGTCGCGGCCGAAATCGAGTTTGGCGACGTCGTCAAACTGCTCAATGACAATGGCGTGGCTCTCGGTCTGACCGACGAGACCGAGTACCTCGGCATGGCCTTTCTTGCCGAAAATGACGATTTGGGAATTTGAGGATTTTGAGGAGGGAGGAGAGAGGAGGGAGGAGGGAGAAATGTCCTCTGCGCTTGAAGCATTTCTCACTCCTCGCTCCTCACTCCTCACTCCACGAAGTTCCCCCTCATATTGCTTCTTTATCCTGCGCTGGAGTTGGAGCACAACGGGACACGTGGCGTCGATAATCTCGATGTTGTTGCGACGCGCCAACTCGTATGTCTCGGGCGGTTCGCCGTGGGCACGCAGGAGGACCTTGACGCCGTGGAGACGCTGCATGTCGTCGTGGTTGATCGTGATCAGCCCCATGCGGCGCAGACGCTCACACTCCATTCCGTTATGCACAATGTCACCGAGGCAGTAGAGCGTCTTGCCCTCTGCCAACTCCTCTTCCGCCTTGCGTATGGCAGTGGTCACACCAAAACAAAATCCGCTGCCGCTGTCGATCTCTATTTGTAGCATTTGTGATTGTTGTGAATGGTCCTTAAGGTCCTTAAATACTTTAAAGACCTTAAGGACCTTATAGTCCCCTTACTCAAAATATCTCTCCAGCAACTCCTTGGCCGCGATGAAACTGGTCTTCTCACCACCCAACACCGAGCGCTCCGCGTCGGCCAGATGTGCCTGGATGTCTGGATTGTGGTAGAAGTGGTTGCGCAGCTGCTCGTTGATGGTCTCATACATCCAGTATTTGCTCTGCTCGTTGCGGCGGTAGGCAAAATAGCCGTTGGCCTTGACGAAGTCGATATACTGATAGATCATATCCCATATCTCACGGATGCCCGTACCGTAGAAGCCGCTGTAACAGAGCACCTGCGGCGTCCATCCGCTCTCTGGCTGCGGGAAGAAATGGAGGGCGTTGCGGAACGACGTCGCCGCCAGATGACACTTGTCGACATTCTCGCCGTCGCACTTGTTGATGACAATGCCGTCGCTAATCTCCATTATGCCGCGCTTGATGCCCTGCAACTCGTCGCCTGTGCCGGCAAGCTGGATGAGCAGGAAGAAGTCGACCATCGAGTGACAGGCGGTCTCGCTCTGCCCCACTCCGACGGTTTCGACGAATATCTTGTCGAAACCGGCCGCCTCGCAGAGGATTATCGTCTCGCGCGTCTTGCGGGCCACACCACCCAGCGAACCGGCCGACGGGCTGGGACGGATGAACGACGCAGGATGCTGGGCAAGCTTCTCCATGCGCGTCTTGTCGCCGAGAATGCTGCCCTTAGAGCGCTCCGAACTGGGGTCGATGGCCAGTACGGCCAGCTTGCCGCCATGCTCACGGAGCACGTGGACGCCAAACTCGTCGATGCTGGTGGACTTGCCCGCACCGGGCACGCCACTGATGCCGACACGAATCGACCGCCCGCTGTACGGCAGACATTTCTCTATGACTTCCTGCGCCTTGGCCTGATGGTCGGGATTGACACTCTCAACGAGCGTAACGGCCTGACTCAACACGGTCACGTCGCCACGGACGATGCCCTCCACCATCTCGGCAGCTGAGAGTTCGCGACGGCGATAGCGGTTGCGCTTGAGATACGGATTGATTATCGAGGGTTGTTCGACACCGCCATTGACGGTCAAGCCCTTGTATTCTGCATTGTTTTCTGGATGTTCCATAGTTGCTATGTTTTAATGAAGAATGAAGAGTTTATATAATGAAGAATGAAGAACGAAGAATTTGCTGCCGCCTTTCCTATGGTGCTTCCGCAGATGAAAGGCGGCAGCAAATTCTTCGTTCTTCATTCTTCATTATATAAACTCTTCATTCTTCATTTATAATTTATCTTTATCACAACCTTTGCCCTGTCCGGGTCGTTGGTTATCATGAGGACACGAGGGCGTGTTCGCTGTTTCTTCAGTTCGTCCCGCATGGCCGTTATCTTCAATTTTGTGGACTCGCCGGGCTTCAGCTCCCGCTTGCCGAGCGTCATCCGCAGACCACCGGTGAACATCTGAAGCGAAGATATGTTCAAGTCGGTGCGTCCGTTGTTGGTCAGCGTTATCTCAGCGCTCTTCTTCGCCTTGCCGTCAAAGCTGATATCGAGCGAGTCGGCTGACATAGCCAGACGCGGGGCATACTGGCGCGTGGCCTCCGTGATGCCCTCAAAACCTGGCAGGAGCACGGCCGAGACACTGATTTCGTTGTCATTGCTAATCTTTTCGCCGAGGTTGCGGGCCAAATATACCGATGTCTGCGTCAGTCCGTAGTCGCGCAAGCGGTCGGAATTGAGCGTGATGGCTATCTTTCCCGAACGCCCTGGGGCAAGCCTCTCGGGCGTCGCAACGGCTGTCAGATATGGAGGGAGATGCATCATGTTGGGCGTAAAGGTGGTCGTTCCGCTGTTCATGAGATATATCTCCTGCACGGGATTATCACCCTTATTGACGTCATCAAACTCTATGTCGCGGCGGTCGGTGAGCAAATCGCCTATCGCGAAGGGATAGGAACCGGAGTAATCCTTCAGATCTGCCATCACCACACCGGTCATGGTGAGATACAACGGCTTCTTCGTCCCGTTGCTCGTGAGCCTCACACTCTTGTGGAAATGGCCCAGCTGACGCGCGTCGTAGGTCAGTTTGACAGTGAACTTGTCGCCTCCGGCAATATCTCCGGTCGGATATTCCACCGATGTACAGCCGCAATCGGCCTTCACATCGGAAATCCGCAAGCGGTGGCTACCCTTGTTACGCAGTTCGAATGTGGCCGTGACGGGCTTCTCGTAGGCGACCTTTCCGCAATAGACGGAGGTCTTGGTCACCACCAGACGCTGCGCCGCGGCCGGCATGACGGCCAGCAGAAGCAGCGATGATATAATGGTCTTTCTGTTCATAGGATGTTCTTTGGAGTCGTTATTGTCGTATCGTTACAGGCTTATTGCCGTTTATTTATTCCACAGCTATGGTCTCCGACTTGACCGTAGCACGATATTCCGGAGCGTATGCACAGCCTGCCGTGCACGTGCCTGTCTCGTAAGTACCGGCGCGATCGATGTAATATTCTGTCTCTATCACATGCTTTCCTTTCGCCATACGGTCCATATAATAATATGTCGCGTTGTCTTTCGGTGAACAATATATGCCGTTGCGATAGCCGCTAAGTTGTCCGACGGGCTCCATGCAGGCAGCACGGCGGTCGGCTATCTGTACGAAATCGAGATCGCGCTTGGCCTCAACCGTGATGCGCACGACGATACGGTCGCCGACGGAGAGTTTTTTTGCGTTCTTACGGGACTTCACGATGACTTCACGCTTGACGCTGATGCCGCTTCCTGAAGCCTTGACCTCTGCCGTCTTTTGCATGAATTGAGCGTAGACAGCGCCCCAGGACGTGCCTTCGGATGTCTTCGTGGCCGTGAACGTCTTACCCTTCGGGGCGTCGACAACGGTCTTCACATATCCCAATCCGGCTGTGGCCTCGGGCGTGGCGAGCTTCTTTCCGTCAATGGCGAGCACGGTCTGCTCCCGTGCCGCCAACTCTTTCATGTTGCCGAAGAGGAACGCATAGACCGCATCGACACTGTTGACGGGTGTGTCCCATGCCTGAGTGCGCTTCTGCTGGAGCAGCCAGCGGCGCATTTCGTCTACGGTCTGACGGTCTTCTGGCGTGACGGTGGCGATGGCCTCGATGGCCGCCACCTCGGTGGGAATACGATAATCGCGCCATGAATAGGACGCACGGCGGGTGTCATAGTAGCGTCCCATCTCCTCGGTATAGACGGTATATTCCTTCAAGCTCCTGACATACTCGCGGCTCTTCTGCGTCTCTCCGTGCTTGGCGAGGATGATGGCAGTCAGCGCCTTTTCGTACATGGTCTGACCAGCGATGTCTTTCTTCAGCAGGGCGATGAGATAGTTGCATGCCGACTGAACCGATGCCGACTTACTGCGGCCGTCGACGGCCCTGAGATAGAGATACTGAAGCGTCGTGACACCGGGGAACGAGGGCTTCACACCCTTTCTTTCGGCCTTCTTCATTTCCGCCACTTCCTTCACAATCTCCTTGTCCATGTAGCCGATGGCCGACGTGAGCATCTTCTTCGTGGCCTGCTGCGTGCCTGTCATTGCGTTCAGACGCACGAGCATCTGGGCTATCTCCACCGTCAAGTACATGCTTCCGTCCATGCCCGGGCACCAGCTCCACGAGCCGTCGGACAACTGCAGTTTGGCCAGTTTGTCAACTGCCGTGGCGAGGCGGTTGGCCGTCATGGACTCGTTGAAGAAGTCGGCGAGCCGCTGCTTCTGCTCCGTCTCACGGTTGGCATCGGCCACCCACGGTGTCTCGGCGAGCACGACGTCCTTCAACGAGGCGTTCTTTTCGAGGCTGCTCATGAGCGAAGTCTCCCCGCCGCGCTCCATACGCCAGCGGTCGAAGGTGGTCTTCACCGCAGGATTGGCACTTATGATGCTTCCGGCAATGGCATTGGCGTAGAGTGCCGTGGCCTGATCGACGGCGTTGTCGTCACGCGGCGTGCCCATCGAAGGCAGCGCCTGAACCATCATCCACGCCGGATTGTTGGTATATTCAACCGTCAGTCGACCGTCATGACTCTTGGCGGGGAACATCTTCGATATGTCGACGGACTTCACTCCCGGCTCATTCTGCGTGAACGGCACCGTCACCGTGACCTGCTCAGCGTCGGGAAGAACGGGCAGATAGTGCTGCTCGCCGTCGCTGAACGTCTTGCCGGCAGCCGTGATGCGGCACACCAACAGACTATTGGCGCCGTCGGGAGTATAGCTGAACGTGACAACGACCGTGCTGTCGGGGCTGACATTGAAATCGGACGACTGGGAATAGACCTCACGTCCGGTCTCCGGATCGGCCAGAACCATGCGGGCCTTGCCCCGGGCCACAGCCGTTCCGGTGTTGAAGATGCGGGCCTGTATCTGCGCCTTGTCGCCGACGCGAACGAAGCGCGGGACGTTGGGCTGGACCATGACCTCCTTTGCCGCCACGGCCTCACCGCCGATGATTCCGCTCATCATGTCCGCCGTGTGGGCCATTCCGATGAACCGCCACGTCGTAAGCGAACCCGGAAGCGTGAACGAGAGATTCACGGAACCGTCCTTGTCAGCAAGAAGAGCCGGATAGAAGAACGCCGTCTCTTCGAGATTCTCGCGCATCTGCACCTCCGGTCCGCCGGTTTCGCCACCGTCACCGCCTTCCATCGCCTTTTCCTCAGTGGGCGCCGCCGCGTCTCCCGTCATACCGGAAGCGCTTTTCATCTTTGCCGCCGCGGGGGCATAGCCCACGACGAAAGCCTCATCAGCGGCGCTTTCCGTTTCGGCCAGCACTTCCGAGTCACGTTTGAGCATGCCACCCCTGATGTGCATAACCTGATTGGTCGACCGCAGCACCATTCCTCCACCGTAATATGAGCCGGGGAAAAGACTGTGGTCGAAGCGGCTCGGGGCAAACGCTTTCCACGAAAGCGACTTCCACGAGGCCGTTCCGTAGAACGACGCGCCAGAGAAAGAGGGGCTATTCATGTTCACATACGGGACATTGAGCCACACCGAAGGGCTGAAATGCCAGTCGTGGCGGGCTATCTGGTCGAGTGATTTGTCATAGAGCGTGGCCATCAGCTGAGCGTCGGCTGGCGTTCCGTCAGGCTTGACGATGGTCATGCGCCACTCTTCCTGCTGTCCGGGAGTGAGACGGTCGCGGAACGTTGTCCACTTCATTTTCAGTTTCTTGTCGGGCACCGGACGCCTTAGCGAGACGTTATATGTATGGAGATTGCCGTTCTTGACCCACGCGAAAACCATAGACAGGCCGTTGCCAAACTTCTCGTCATACGTGAACTTGCGGTTGATCAGAGCATTGCTGAGGCCGGTACGGCCGCTCTCGATGACGGTGTTGCCCGCCACGATGGTGTAGACGACATGCACATCCTTGTCGGACGAGCCCGCCTGAACCGTCACGGGACGACCGTCGCATGGAAACGACTCCTCCGAAACGTAGAACCACTCGCGGGTGTCGGTGGGCGGCACGGTGTCGTCAAGGCCGAAAACGACGAAGTCTTGCTTCAGCGTATCTGTCTCGCAGATAGCCACGAGACGGTGCTTGCCCGAAGCGAGACGACCGTCGAAAGTGTATGCACTGCCAGTGCGGACGGTCTTCCACTCGCCGCCGTCGCCGATACGGAAACGCACGTCGGCATCGACATTGATGCCCGCAGCATTGCGGAGAGTGAACGTCAACGTCTTCAAGCTGTCGGCCAATATCTTCTCCGACAAGTCGCTCGTGAGCACGGTGGTGCGGTTGCCGAGCGGTATGCTCATGCTGCCGCTGTGGCTCTCGCCTCCCATGTCCGTCACGTCGGCCTCAACCACAAAGTTGTAGAACAACGGCAACCGGAGGCTTGAGGCGGTCACGGCATCGTCGGGCAGCACCATCGGCACCTCGACGACGAAAGAGCCGTCGGCTCCCGTCGTGGCGTTACCGGTAAAGACGGTCTCACCCGAACCGGGATAATAGGACGACACCTTGTTATATATATTGCAGCTGCGCCACCACAACGCCATGTTGCGCCTTACGGTATATCTCACGGCGGCTCCCTGCACCGGCACACCGGCGTATGTCGTGGCGCGGGCCTTGACCATCAGCGTGTCGCCGTTTTTGTACTTCTCGTTCACCTCGGGGAACTCTACGCGGAACGTGGGCCGCTTATACTCCTCGACGCGAACCGACGACGACGTTCCGTTCACCAGAACCGTGAACACGCCGTTGAGTACGCCCACAGGCAGGGTGAAATCGGTCGAACACGTTCCGTAGCTGTCGGTCGTGAGCTCGCGCTCTTCCACTATCTTGTAATTAGCGTCACGCAGCACGGCCTTCACCGTCTTGCCCGTCACGACCTTGTGGTCCACCGCACCATCGGGTTCATAGACAACGGCCGCCACGTGAACAGTCTGACCGGGGCGATAGATGCGGCGGTCGGTGAAGATGGAGGTCGACTCGCGGCGATTTCTGCTTTCTCTATAACTGTTGTATCCGGACCACTCCCGATATATAGGATTGGCCTTGTCCTTATCCGTATATGCAAATATCTCTTGTCCGTAATGTGCGTTCGGCAGCTTGCAGACGGCCTCACCGTTAGCGTCACACGTCAACGTGAACGTCGCGTCGGCCTGTCTGCGGCCCATGCCCTTCACCCGGACCTTAGCCCCAGGCAGCGGCTGTCCCGTGGTGGCGTTCACCACCACATAGCGCATCGAATCGCCCGGCAGGGGATTGACCACGCAGTAGACATCGCTCACATAGTACATCCGGCGCTCCGTCGTCGTGACCGGCACGGTCTGAAACTCCAGCAGATATACCCCCACGGGCAGTCCTGCGAGCGTCAGCGAGTCGCTGAACGTCTGCCAGTCGGGGCGCGACATGTACGTGCGTGTCTGCCGACGGTCGGGCAGAGCCGTGAGCAGCGGTTTCAGCCGGCGGTAGTCGTTGGCGTTCTGCGGCGTACCTTTATAGTCACCGTCCACCGCCGCGCGATAGACGTTCATCGTCAGCGACGTGATGTTGCGCAGGTTGTCCAGCCGTATCGTCTGACTGACACCCGGCTCTACCTTGCCTTTCTCCATATACGCCGCAAACTGTGCCGCCGTCAACTCCCGTTCGGCATTGCGCAGATAGTTGGCCCGCTGCCATCCGCCCCACTTGTCGAGCGCACGGCGTACGAACGCGACCTTGTCTTCCGCGGTCACGTCGGGACACTCCTGCATGTAGTCATAACGCTCGATGGCGGCCTCGCAGACGATGTCGAGGTCCTCATACACATGGATGATGGAGTCAAGCGAGTTGATATATTCCGACTTATTGAGGCTCTTGCCGCCCGCCGGACGGTAGTGGCGCAGGGCTTCGAGGGCCGACATACAGGCCGCCGGACGCATGCCGGCTGCCTTATACCAATGATACATCGTCATAAAGTCCTCGACCTCATAGCCCACCACGCTGAGCATGTCGCCGCCGAAGACCGAGGCGTTGTATCCGCGTTCTACTAACGGTTCATAGTCGATGGCACGCACGGCGGCCAGCTTCTCCGGAACAGCCATCGCCAGACGCCGGTAGCGCGCGGCCACGGTGTCGCTCCCCTCGCCTATCCGGCGTGCGTTGTCCATGTATATCCTATACAGCACGGCGGCATAGACAGCCTTGGCCACGCCGTCCGCCTCCGTCCGCTCACGTGTCTCCAAGCGCCGCAAGGCCGGCATGAGCGAGTCCGGCGACACCATCGTCTCGACAGACATGGTCTTCAGCTCGGCTTTCATCAGCTGGCCGTAAGCCTTTTCGCCGGCAGCCTTCGCAGCAATCTTCCGCAGCACGTCGAGCTGTGTCTTCGGCAGGTCCTTCTTCTCGGCCGCCTGTTCCTGTGTCCACAATGCCGTGTATGTCTGTGCGGCAACCGTCAACGGCAACAACAGCACGGCCGCCAACGTGAGTCTTCGTATATTTCTCATGGGGATATTCATTTTAGTTCTTCTGTTTCATTAATATATATTTAGACAACAAAGATAATACAATTATAGCACAATGCAAAAGTTTTTCACCACCAACAATAAACTTTCACGTTGTTTTATTCTTATTCCACGGCCCTTTCATTTACACGGGCCTGTAACACCGTTACTCGGTCATTGTCATAAAAGCGATTCCAATACGAAATAAAAGCACGGACTCGCCGGTATTCCGACGTTGTCCGCGCTCAACAATCCAGACTGGAGACGTATCGTCTTCAGGCAATATCGGTTTCTGCACTTATCATAAATTATACATTTAATTCCGTCTTCCCTTCAGACTTAGCTCTTCCGTTTACATTCAAAGTAAAAATCCGTCAATCTCATCCGGTGACACCACTGTAAACACGGCATCGGGATACGCCCGCGCGAATGATTCAGGAACTTTCGTTCGCTGTGCCTTGGCCGGATTCCACTTGAATTCAAATGCAATCAGACGACCGTCGGCCTCCTCTATCAGGTCAATCTCTTTCTGCTGTTGCGTGCGCCAGAACCATGTATTGACAAAATAGTCCTGCATGTAGTGGCGTTTCATGCGCTCACTGATGGCAAAATTTTCCCATAGAGCACCCGTATCGGCACGGTTTTCCACCTGCTGGAAGTTGGCGATAACTGCGTTTCGGATGCCAAGATCCCAAAAATAAATTTTCCGGCTCATCTTCAGCTCATTGCGCAGATTGCGTGAAAAACTGCCGACACGGAACACGATGTAACACTTTTCGAGCACATCGACATACCGCTCCACCGTCTTCGGGTCAAGTCCGACAAGCTGTCCGACCTCATTATACGACACCTGTTCGCCTATCTGATGAGCCAGAGCCTGTACAAGACGTATCAGACGGTCTGGTTTGGATATGCTGTCAAGCATCAGTATATCCTTATACAGATAACTGTCAGTAAGTTCACGCAGCACAGCACGCTCGCCCCCCTGCGACGTGACCACTTCGGGGTAATATCCATAGACCATGCGGTGGGGAAGCATGCGGTGTTCTTCAAGAAGATTGGTGTGGGCAACCATCTCACCGTATGTCAGCGGAAACATACGGAATGTGCGCTTACGCCCGGTCAAAGACTCCCCGACACGTGCCGCCAGCTCAAACGACGAGCTACCGGTGGCCACCACCTGCACCTCCGGCACCTGGTCGGTGATGAGCTTCAACCTCAGTCCTATGTCGGGAATACGTTGTGCTTCGTCTATGACAAGACACCTGCAACCGCTCTACAAAGCGCGTATGCGCGTTGAGGTCATGCCGGAAAAGAGCTGTCTCACGTCCGCGTCATCGCCGTTCATCCACATCACTTCTTTCTGTCCGCCGAACATTTCGGACAGAAGCGTGGACTTGCCGACCTGCCGTGCCCCCATTATCATGATGGCCTTGCCCTTGCCGAGCATCTCTTCTATCTTCCGTTTCTGCAATCTTTCTATCATAGAAATGTATGTTTATAGGCGAAGACAGGTCGCAGCAGCGATATACAAGCCAATCCGCATCGCATTTCTTATCCCTGTCTCCAATGCAAAGATAGGTATAAAACAACCGAAATCCAAAATTATTATAAGATTTTTGGATTTCATTCCCAATTTCTTATAAGTTTTTTGGATTTCATTCCAAAATTCTTAATGGCGGCAACGATTGATGATATTTACAGAGCCAACGATTCCGTATCAATCAAAATACAGCCGCAACCCTTTTAATTCCCCGCAGTTTCTTCAGGAAAGACTTGTCACGCTTGACGGTAAGCATATCATAATCGGTCTGCAATCCCATCAAGACATGGGCCGGAACCCCTAACGCCGCCTCACAAAGCAGAGCGAACTTGGGGTTTACAGCCCGTTTACCATTGACGATGTAGTTAAGCACAGTGTATGAAACTCCCATCTCCGCGGCAAGCTGGCGCTGGGAGATACCACGACATTCTATCTCATCCTTCAGCAAATCGCCGGGATGGGTCGGCTCAAACGGCTCAACATTGTTGGCTATCATATCCGGACTTACACCTGCTATTTCTATCATAGTTACAGCTATTTATAATGGTTTGACAATTCCAATATATTACAGATTGTGATAACAGGCTCGCCTTGTTTTCTCACAACAAACTCTAATCTGTACTGGGCGTTCACACGTATGGAAGAAAAATAAGAAGTCGTTCTTCTCGCGGGCGTAAAACAGAAAAAAACGGACCTACGGGTACTTACCGGATAGGTTCTTGATTACCCAATACCCAATTCCTGCCGTTTTCTGTTTATGGTGTTATGACCACAAATATAGGCATAGAGTGCCGACGGAATAAAATGGAGTGTTGCATGTTCCAGCTGCTTCGTTTCGTATGTGCTGATGGACGTGACGATGGCTGACTCTATCCGGTTGGCATCAAGGAATGACAGAAGTGACTTCAGGCCGGCGGTCTCCGTAATATACCTGTCCGACCATTTGATTTCGACACACCAGTTTGGTTTCTGCCGCGCGATGTCCAGCCCCACCATATCCACTTCGCCCTTGCTCCGACCCTCTTTCCAGTTGGCATAATAGACATCGGTGTTGTTGCGTTGTACCCATTGGGCGAATATTGCGGTTTCGACCATATTGCCCATCATGTTGTCATTGAATGTCAACGGCGAGAACAAGGCACACCGCAGTGCCGGATTGGTGATATATATCTTGAATGTCGTCACACGCTGCATCCTTCTGGCGTTAACGTCAATTCGGTTTATGACCTTTATCAGGAAGGCGGCTTCAAGATATTCGATGTATTTTTTCACCGTGTCTTTCCTTATACCCGACTCTTTTGACAGGTCGTCGTATGAGAATTCGCTTCCCGAGCGGAAGACGATATGGACGAAGAATCGGTATAGCTCCTGGGTGTCGTGTATTCCATAGAGTGACGGCAGGTCGCGTAACAACACCTTGTCGACGATGTCATGACGGATGAACTGTCCCGGATTTCTTCTCATGCTCTCAGAAAACACAATCTCCGGATAACCTCCATAGTTTATGTAGTTGAGAAAATGCTGATTCAGAACCTGTATGTCCACTGTGTCAAAACCGTCGACGATAGTGCTCTCCCATACAAAAGTCTTGGGCACGATGAGGTTTTCGTATCCTAACAGATGGATATATTCGTTGAAGGTGAGCGGCGGAAGCATGAAGTCTGAGAAACGGCCGGCACCGCTTTCCTGACTCTTCATCTTCAGGGCGGCACTGGCCGAACCTGACGCCACAAACTTCACGTTGCGATAGCTGTCGACGAGTGACTTCAGATGCTGCTCCCAGTTCTTCAGATATTGTATCTCATCGTAGATGACAACATATTCTCCGTCCATGTCCGGCTGACTCATTGCCTCGCGCGCCATGGCGAACAGCATCTCAAGGGAGATGTTATTGTAGATAGGAGTGTCGATGGACAGATAGATAATCCTCTGTGCACTTATTCCCTCTTTCATCATACGGTCTATCGTATGATAGAGCATGACCGTCTTACCGACGCGCCTCGGCCCCATGAGTATCACCCCACGCTTTATGTCACGCTGCATCACCATCGCGTAGAAAGTGTCGAGATAAAGCCTCCGCGGCAGAGCCATATAGTCTGCCGGTATTGTGTCGGTTGTCCACCATGGATTGTCATATTTCATGCGGAGCAATACCTGTTCTTTTAAAAGTGCATCTATTTCCATAATCACAACATGTTATTCTGCCGCAAAGATACAACAAAAAAATTGCTTAAAATGACAAAAACGTAAAAATAACCACGTCTACAACAGACTTATTTTTACGTTTTTGTCATTTTAAGAGGATTTTCACACATTCTTACCTCTTATTATTACGCCGCATGTCATCGTCCGATACCGTTACAGCCGTGATGGCCATGAAGTCAACGGTTTCGAACGTACGGACAGAACCGTCGCCGGTGGTGCGAGATTCTTTCACGGGCGCACTGCCGACCATAAAATAAGTATCTGCCAGATAACGGAAATCTGACGAGAAACAGGGGTTAAGTGAGGGACAATTTGTTTACAAAATCGTGTTCGGGAAAATGCTCAAAGATTTGCGTTTTCACGAGCAATAAGGGCCTTAGAGCCCTCGAAGCCCCCTAAGACAGTTCCTCAAAACTCCCCCAAGGGGAGGCTTGGGACGCTTTAAAAGCCCCGCGGCTTTTCTGAAACACAAAAAATCGCAAGTTTTTTGACTACCGGAAAAGGACAAAAAAGTGGTCGTCGTCGAGCTATGGGGCCGTTATTGCATCGCAACGAGCACGCCGCCATGTTGCAACGAGGCCGCCGTTGCAATGCAATAGCAGCCCCGTTGCAGAGCAATAAGGGCCTTGCGGGGCCCCACCCCGGCCCTCCCCAAGGGGAGGGAGAGCTGACGCCATTCATAAATAACTAAGAATGAATGTGTTGCAAAAACTGTCGTTTCTCCGCCGAAAAAAACGCCCGATTTTGACCTTCGTGAGATTTGAAAATTCGGGAGCGAGACCGAAAAATTTTCAAAAGTGGGCCTGAAAATCGACGTTAAATTCAGAATATTCTTGACAAACCTCCGAGGAGCACACCTTTACCCGCCCTTCCCGTCCGCCACTCCACCCGCTCAGTGTCCCACCTTTGGGGGACCATAGGGGACTTTTCCATGCTAATTTTTGATTTTTTAATGATAAAATGTGCTTGATTGCGCAAAATTAACATTGATAATATACTTATGTTTATATCTTTTACTATTTTTGTACGCGATTTTTAACTTTCAAAGAATATAGATATGCGTAGGACGTTTTTTTATGAAGAGTATGGCCATGTTGGCCATCGTCGTTTCAGCTGTGAGTTGCTCAAGTGACGAGGATATGTATGATCCCAATGCAGCTCAAAATCAATTGAAGGCCCAGTACGAGGCCGAGTTTATCCGTCAGTTCGGCAACATTGCTGCCGGACATAACTGGGGATTTGCAGACCAGACGTCCAAGGAGTATGGTACGAAAGGTGTCAATACCGAAGGCAACAACTGGGGCGGCTATGTCGAGGTGCCCGCTCCGCTTACGGAAGAGCAGATTGCGGTTGTGACAGACTGGTTCACAGCCAATCCCAATCCGCAGGGCGTGGCCGTAAATTGGTCCGACTACTTTGCTCAGCAGATCAGCTCGACGGACTATGGTCAGAATATGGACTACCTGACATGCGGTGATGGCGACGAGCACATCAATAATTTCAACAGAGGTGACTTAGCTGTCAATAATCAAGTTTGGGGCGGCGAGCTCACCAATCCCAACAATCCTAACAGCCGTGTCTTCCACTCAGACAAAATCCAGTTTATGGTCAACAGCAGCACCTCGCGCTTCGGCTACCACAACTCGTTGGATAACCATACGTACTACCGCTATGTCATCATCCCCGGCGACATAATCGACCCGAGTGTAGCCGGAATGTATTTCGTCGGCTTCGACTATGAATCCCACGGTCAGGATGCAGACAAACAGATCGAGGCCGACGGTTTCTACAACGACTGGATCATCCGCATCGCTCCAGGACTTTATAAGGACGGACAGCGCATCATCGCCGAGGACTTCGGAGAAATCGGCGACTTCGACTTCAATGATGTTGTCTTCGACGCACGTATCGCATGGGATCACACGACCATCATCGTCCGCGCAGCCGGAGGCCGTCTGCCGCTGACCATCGGCGGTGTGGAGATACACGAAGCACTCGGCATCGGAACCGATGTCATGGCAAACACCGGCAAGGACACCAAGACTTGCCCCGTCGCCATCTTCAGCATACCGGGCAACTATGACTGGAACGCCAACAACATACCCGTCGTAGTCAACAAGGACGGCGCCGACATCATGCTGACAACGGAAGCCGGCAAGGCTCCTGCAAAGATTTGCGTACCTCAGACTTATCGTTGGACCATCGAGAAGATGAGAATCAGTGACGCTTATCCGGAATTCCCTGAATACGTAGCCAATCCCTGGAAAACCACATGGTGCACCAACCCCGTAGCGGGCACAGTGTTCTAAATGTGATATAAAACAACTATACATAACGAGGGGAGGGAAAATCCGACAGCCACGGCTTCGGGTTTTCCCTCCCCTCGTTATGTATAGCCCCAACTGCTTGTTAGATGGCAGATGTTAGATATCAGAGTTTTCTTCCGTCATTTCGTAGGCACCCTCCCCTTGGGGAGGTATGGGTGGGGCTGTCGTCGTTTTATGTTTTTATTCTCCAGTCGGCCGCCGCGGCCAACCAAAAACGCCGCTACTCGTCAACGAGCAGCGGCGTTCAAAGCCTATGTTAAAATGAAAAATCATTTTATCTTGGTTCTCGGTCGGAAGCCTGCTGCCATCACTTATGGCCCGCGTGGCGCCCGTGACCGATACTAACCTTTTCTTAGAAAGTTAAGGGAACCTCACGGTTGCCTCTGTTATCCACATTTGAAACTTTCTTTTTACCAATAACTAAAAACCTAAAACTATAAATATTACTACTAACCTAAAACAATCTATTAACCTTTTGACGATGCAAAGGTACGACGATTGCACGAAAGCGAGAATATTTTTGGTCTGCAAAATACATAAAACCGCATCATTCTTGACGTAAATCAACGACTGTTTGCGCACACAGTGGTAAAACAGTGTGTTTTTGCATGAAAAGCGATATGGATATGATCATGCGGTATGGAAATATTGACAGGATTGTCCAAAAAACGTTTCGGATGCTTCGTGAAGTCGGATTTTTGCACTATCTTTGCATAAGACAAGCTACACTCGGCAATCGGTGAGCAAGCTCACATTACGCTCGTTTGCATTGTCTTTGCATAAGACAAGCTACACTCGGCAATCGGTGAGCAAGCTCACATTACGCTCGTTTGCATTGTCTTTGCATAAAACATATCACGCCAAATGAGAGTACTCATAGTCAACAAGAGCGAGAACACGGGTGGAGCCGCCGTAGCAGCACGACGGCTCATGGACGCGCTGAACAACAACGGAGTGAAGGCACGCATGCTCGTGGCCGAAAAGGAGTCAGACTGTATCACCGTCTCGGGACTGTCCCGACGGTGGCTTCTCCGCTGGCACTTCCTGTGGGAACGTCTGGCAATCTTCGTCAGGCTTTACTTCAACCGCGAACATCTTTTTGAGATCGACATCGCTAATAGCGGAAACGACATAACCGGAACGCGGGAGTTTCGCGAAGCCGACGTCATACACCTCCATTGGATCAATCAAGGCATGCTTTCGCTCGCCGGCATACGTCGCATCCTGGATTCGGGTAAGCCCGTGGTGTGGACTATGCATGACCTTTGGCCGGCGGCATCCATCTGTCATTATGCCCGCGGCTGCGGCATGTTCAAGAGTGGTTGCCGGCGCTGTCCGCTGCTGCCGGGCGGTGGCGGTGACAACGATTTGGCCGCCAAGGTGTGGCGCAAGAAGCAACGCATGCTGAAAGACCGCAGCATCTACTACGTCGCGTGCAGCAAGTGGCTGGCCGGCGAGGCGCGCAACAGTGCGCTGCTCCGCGGACAGCATGTCACCGATGTGCCCAACGCGATAGCCACCGGCGTATTCCGTCCGACGGACCGGGCTGAGGCCCGCCATCTGCTGGGATTGCCCGCCGACACTCGTCTGATACTCTTTGTGTCGCAACGGGTCACTGACCGTCGCAAGGGTATGGACTACTTTGTCGAAGCCATGACCCGTCTTGCGGCCGAACATCCGGAGCTTGCGGCCGAAACGAGCGTCGCCGTGCTCGGCGGTCATGCCGAAAACGTGGCACCGCTGCTACCGGTCAAGGTTCTGCCGCTGGGCTACGTGAGTGACGAGCGCCGCATCGTGGATATATACAATGCCGCCGATGTCTTTGTCCTGCCATCGCTGGAAGACAATCTCCCTAATACGATCATGGAGGCAATGGCCTGCGGTGTGCCATGCGTGGGCTTCCGCGTGGGCGGCATACCGGAGATGATCGACCACCGCCGCAACGGATATGTCGCCGCCTATCGTGACTCCGCCGACCTCGCCGAAGGCATCAACTGGGTGCTCAGCCACGACAATACCGACGAATTGCGCCGTGCCGCCGTGTCCAAAGTCGTCTCACACTATTCCGAACAGAGCGTCGCCCTCAGATACATAGAGGTCTACAATCAGGCATTGGCACAGAAACACTACAGGATATAGGCAAGTACAGTATTATATATTATAAGGTTAAGCATCGTATATAATAAGGTTTTGTGTCGCGTATGATAAAGTTCAGCATAGTCACCATAACGTACAATGCCGCCGGCTGTCTGCCCCGCACGGTTGAGAGCGTGCTCCGTCAGACGTGGCCGCACGTCGAGCACATCATCGTCGACGGCGCGTCACGGGACGACACCGTTGCCGTCGCCGAGGACTACGCCCGCCGTTCGGACGGTTCGGGATGCGGTCATAAGGTCTTCGTCATGTCCGAACCCGACCGCGGGCTTTATGACGCGATGAACAAGGGACTCCGGCGCGTCACGGGCGACTATGTTCTGTTCCTCAATGCCGGCGATTTTTTTCCAGACGACAATACTCTCGAGACCGTCATCCGCGGCGGCCGGCTTGAGCAGACGCCATCGGGCGAGTGGCCGGCGGTGCTCTATGGCGACACCGACATCGTGGACGGCGAGGGCCGCTATCTTCGTCCGCGCCGTCTGCGTCCTCCCCGCCGTCTGACGTGGAGGTCGTTCGCGCACGGCATGCTGGTCTGTCATCAGGCGTTCTATGCCCGCACGGACATCGCCCGGGACATCGCCTACGACCTCCGTTACCGCTATTCGGCCGACGTCGACTGGTGCATCCGCGTCATGAAAGAGGCCCGCCGGCGCCGTCTGCCGCTCGTCAATGTGGGCCGGACGGTGGCCTGCTATACTGAAGAGGGCCAGACCACGCTTCACCATCGCGACTCGCTGCGCGAGCGTTACCGCGTTATGACAAGCCACTACGGCCATGCGGTGACCCTGCTGATGCACTGTTGGTTTGTCATCCGCACATTCTTTTACCGCTTCAGAAAAGCCCCGACCTTGTCCCGGTAGTCCTCCGGATTGTCATAGAAGGAACGGGCGTGCCCCGATCCGCGTGTAATCATGACTTCTTTGTATCCCGGTTTGGCCGTATAGAGAGGCTTGAGCATCCACGTCGGCACGAAGTCATCGGCGTCACCGTGTATGAACAGCATCGGACGTCGGCAACGGACGACCTGCCGCAAGGGTGACGCTTCATCAAAACTCCATCCGTATTTCATCTTGCAAAGAACGCCGGCAACCTGTATCAGCGGGAACGCCGGCAGCCCGAATTGTTCCTTCAGCTGCACCGTAAATTCATCCTTGACGCTCGTATATCCGCAATCCTCGACAAAACGGCTGATGTACGGCGGCAGCTCCTCGCCCGAGACGCACATCGTCGTGGCCGCGCCCATCGAGACGCCGTGGACCACCAGCTGCGACGGACACACGCTGTCGCGGAACAGTTCCTCCGCCACCTCCGTCCACCGGATGACGTCCAGCCTGTCGAGCCATCCCATCTGTATCGCGTCGCCGTCGCTGAGGCCGTGAGCATGGAGGTCCGGCATGAGGATATTCCAACCCAAATCGCGCTGATACATACGTCCGAGATATAGGAACTTGACCGCGCAGTCCTTATATCCGTGGACGATTACGGCCGTCCGCCCGTGTGCCCCGTCGGCGCGGGCATAGAGGGCGTGATGACGTTCGCCCGTCGGCATGACGACAAACGTGTCTCTCAGCAATCCTCCGGCGCGCATGCTGTCCGTCCATTGGCGCATGTCGGGATAATTGTTGAACAGTTGCGCGTAGGCACTATCCATGTCGCGGCGGTTCGGATCGGGCGTTAGCGAGTAGGAAAGCAGGTAGAGGCTACTTCCGACAACGGCAGCTGTGACGACAACGGCCACCGCCGCTATTGATAAAACGATTTTCTTCATAAGTTTTCCTCCTTTCATCAGCCCATCGTCCGCGGTCTCCGGCCGGTCTCCCAACGCCGTTCTGCGGCGGCCGCATGGTGCGTGTCAGCCCAATATCTGGGCCGCGTGGTCCTTCACCTTTATCTTCTTCGGTTCGATGATGCGCTCGACGGTGCCGTCTTCGGCAATGATGAACGTCGTGCGGAACGTACCGAAATACTTCCGGCCGCACATGCTCTTCTCGCCCCACACACCGAATTTCTCCGCCAGAGCATGCTCCGTGTCGGCAATGAGGCGGAACGGAAGCTCATTCTTTGCGATGAACTTCTGATGCGATTTCTCGTCGTTGATGCTCACGCCGACCACTTCATAACCCGCACTGCGCAGCGCGTCGTAATTGTCGCGCAGATTGCAGGCCTGACTTGTACATCCCGAAGTCATGTCCTTCGGATAAAAATAGAGCACGAGTTTCTTGCCTGCGAAGTCGCTCAGTTTCACTTCCTGTCCTTTCTCGTCGCGTCCGAGGATTTCCGGCGCCTTGTTTCCTGTTTCCATAATCAATACTGTTGTTTTGGTTTATACATGCCGCAAGCATACATTATATATACTGCGCGCATACGTTATGTCTCCTGCAAATATACATCACATTCTCCGAAAGCGTATGGCTTTTATGATTATGTAACGTCATTTATGAGTTTCTGCCACTTCGCGGCACTCCGTAACGGGTTCTTCCTCATCGTTCCGAGGTTTTACTACTGCCGGCGTGTGAAGATGACAGGTCTTCCGCGCTTGCGTGACAAATTCCTCCGTAAGAAGTGGTTTCATCTGATTTTTATGATTACCTTTGCGCCGGTTAAAGGTATAAGATGAAGTCACTGAGTAGAAATGCCGTCATAGGTTACCCCGCCGGAATAATAAAGAGTCAACAAGCAAGTGCAATATTACGAAAAGTTTTTGTAAAACTCTCTCACGGGTGTAGAAAATTTTAGTTTCTCTCTCGGTCTTCGGTTAATTTTAGCCTGTATGACC
>CABUXJ010000024.1 GCA_902495455.1 uncultured Prevotella sp. | reverse complement strand
TGCGGTCATACAGGCTAAAATAAACCGAAGACCAAGAGAAAAACTACATTTTTCTACACCCGTGAGAGAGTTTTACAAAAACTTTTCGTAATATTGCACTTGCTTGTTGACTCTTTATGACAGCAAATTTAGTAATTTATTACGAGAAAAAGGCCTTTTACAGACTTTGGCATAGGCTGTTTTTCGTATGGAACAAGGTGCTTTTTAGTATTTCATGCCTTACCGTCTCTCTATAAGCGGCAAAACTGGAATATTTACGATTTACCCCCTCTTTTTATAATGATATTCCACCCGCTATTAGAAATAACAGTCGCTATCTTTGCTCCGTGCAATGGCGGAGCGTGTAAGTCCCCTTCGTTTCACTACCGAAAAAATCTATCACGATGGAAATATCCGGTCAACATGAGATTGCGACATGAGATAAGAACATTAAAGTATTTATTTTATCGCGACCTGACCGGGAGAACCGCACCGAAGAGCAGCAAGGCTCTCTATGTCAATCACAAGCTTTACCGAAAGAATTAAAAACCAAATAAAATAAAACACAATGAACCCTAAGCAATCGTGTAATATGCGTTGGGCAGCGAGGCTGCTACTCGTATTCGGAGGATTGACCATTACCGGCTCAACATTTGCAGGCCCGGCAGGTTCAGTCATCCAGACGTCGGTTCAGGCAAACGACATTACCGTCACAGGAGTGGTGATCGGTTCTGACGGAGAACCTGTAATCGGAGCGTCGGTACTTACAAAAGGGACCAAAATCGGAACGGTTACTGATTTTGACGGTAAATTCAAACTGTCCGTACCAAAAGGTTCCATACTCATCATCTCGTATGTAGGATGTGTGACCCAAGAGGTAAGTGCGACAGAGATACCGATGAAAATCCATTTGAAGGACGATTCCAAAAACCTGAACGAGCTTGTGGTTGTCGGTTTTGCGACACAGAAGAAGGTAAATCTTACGGGGTCAGTCGGCACTGCTTCGGGAAAAGAAATCGCTGAACGTCCGGTTTCCGATGCTGTCACCGCCCTTCAAGGAATCATACCGGGTCTTAACATCTCAAATTCCAGTTCCGGTGGTGAGCTCAATGCAAGCAAGAGCATAAACATCCGAGGCATTGCGACCATAGGAGAAGGCTCAAGCGGCAGCCCACTTATTCTCATAGACGGCATGGAAGGTGACCTCAATACATTAAACCCACAGGACATTGAGAATATCTCTGTACTGAAGGATGCGGCTTCCTCATCTATTTATGGTGCGCGTGCGCCATTCGGCGTCATACTGGTCACAACAAAGACAGGTTCAAAGGGTAAGCCTCAGATACGATATAACAACAGTTTCCGGTTCAGCCAGCCTCTTAAGATTGCCAATCAGATGGATTCGTGGCATCTTGTCAACTATCTTAATGATGTGCAACGCTACACAAATCCCGGCTCATTTACCTTTGATGAAGAGTATGTCGAGAAAGTGCGTCAGTATTATACGGGAGAAAGCGATGTCGTTGCCGACAGCCATCATTGGGAGGACGGTCATTCCATCTGGGGTGAAAGCGAGCTGATGGGAGTCTATGCCAATACCGACTGGATGGACGAGTATTACAAGAAGACAGCCTTCTCTCAGGAACATAACTTATCCTTGACCGGCGGCAATGACAATATCAGCTACTATGTCTCCGGCAACATTCTGGATATGGGTGGCTTCATGCGCTATGGAGAGGATGATTTCCAGAGGGCATCCCTCATGGGAAAGATGAATGCCCAGCTTTATAAATGGCTGAAAATCGGCTTCACCTCACGCTGGAACCGGACGGATTACGACCGTGCTACAACGATGAGCGGCGGTTTCTATGACAACCTGATGCGGCGCGCCATTTCCATTGCGCCGAAATATGACCCTAACGGTTTCCTTGCATCTGACTTCAACTATATTGATGCCCTTGAAAACGGAGGACGCCACAAGGAACAGAACGACGTCTTCACAAATCAGTTGCAGGTGACAATCACACCGGTCAAGAACTGGAACATCATCGGCGAGTTCAATGTACGTATAAACGACAACTGGACGCACGAAGATGCCTTCCCCATATACGCACACGATGCGGTGGATCCGGAGAAGACACACATCCCGACCTATTATTCACGTACCACTTCCTACGTAAGTGAATATGCCTACCGGTCCACATATCTCAATGCCAACATCTTCACAAACTACACCTTATCCATCAAGGACAAGCACAACTTCACTTTCCTGCTCGGTACACAGATTGAGAGCTTCAAGGACCGTTTTGTAAGCGCGAGCCGTAATGACGTTACGACAACGCTTCTGCCGGTGCTTGACCTTACAAACAGCAAGGATGACTATTCCATAGGAGGCCGTTATCAGCTATGGCGCACGGCAGGTTTCTTCGGACGCATCAACTATGACTATAAGAACCGTTATCTTGTCGAGATCAACCTCCGTTATGACGGAACGTCCCGCTTCCGCAGCGACAGCCGTTGGGTGTGGTCTCCGTCTGTTTCAGCCGGATGGAACATCGCCGAGGAGAAATTCTTTGAGCCGGCAAAAGAATATGTCGATCTTCTCAAGATACGAGCTTCATACGGCCAGCTGGCAAACCAGAACACGACCAACTGGTATCCGACATACCGCGTGATGGGACTTGGCTCTTCGTCAAGTTCATGGCTCGTCAACGGGGAACAATCCAACACTGCATGGACACCGGGACTTATTTCCACATCACTTACATGGGAGAAAATCCGCAACACAAATATCGGTATTGACATAAAGGCGTTCAACAACCGTTTGACAGCATCTTTCGATTATTTTTGGCGCGACAATAAAGATATGATAGGTCCGGGAGAGTCTCTTCCTGCGACACTTGGAACGACTCCGCCGGCACAGAATCTGTTGTCCATGCGCACTTCCGGATGGGAGCTCTCGTTGGGCTGGCGTCAGAACATCGGAGACTTCAGCTACGACGTCCGGTTCAACCTTTCAGACGACAGGACCAAAATCACGGACTATCCCAACCGTGAGGGCAATCTTGGAAAATATATCGCCGGACGCTACACCGGTGAGATATGGGGTCTTGAGACAAAAGGCATAGCCAGGACCCAGGAGGAGATGGACGCCCATCTTGCCGGTGTCGACCAAAGTGAGATAAATGGAGGCCAGTGGCAAGCCGGTGACATAATGTATGTCGACACCGACGGCGACGGAAAAATCCACAAGCAAAGCACAATATATGAGAAAGGCGACTTGCGGGTCATCGGCAACTCGTCACCAAGATATAGAATAGGTATAAATCTGTATGCCCGTTGGAAAGGCATCGACATCTCCGCTTTCTTCCAGGGCGTGTGCAAGCGCGACTATTATTTCAGTCCCTACGGAGGTCAGGGTGCCGGTGAGAAAGGTGCGGCATTCTGGGGCGCAACCGTCGGAGGAAGATGGGAATCACTGTTCTTCGATGAGCATCTTGACTATTGGCGTGATGACACGAGTCTGCTCGGAGAGAATTATGACGCCTATTACGCAAGGCCTCTTTACTTCACGAACAAGAACCGTGAGGTCCAGACACGCTACCTTCAGGACGCCTCTTATCTCCGTCTGAAGAACCTTCAGATAGGATACACGTTCCCCGAATCGCTCACAAAGAGGTTCTTCATACAGAATCTCAGAATATTCTTCTCGGCCGAGAATCTTCATACATGGACCAATATGAGCAAGGTCATCGATCCTGAGAGCCTTGAGGTCTCAAAGATGAAGTCCGGAGGAACATATCCGCTATCCCGCACGTTCTCCTTCGGCCTTTCCGTCACATTATAAATTCCTTTAAAAGCATAAGTAATGAAATTCCTTAAGCATATAACAATGACGTTCGTGGCAGCGATGGCATTATCTTCCTGCAACGACTATCTCGATGTAACGCCGCCGTCAAGCGTTTCGCCGGAGATGTATTTCACAACCGCAGACCAGCTCGGATACTACACCCTGAACTATTATTGCAACTACTCCACATGGGATGCCAACGGGGTCGGAGGCCAGTTTCCCTCGCATGCCGACTACACTTCGTTCATCCATGATGACGGCCCGACTGACAATGAGGGCGCTATCAGCAGCATCTATTATGAAGGTCAGGACTATAAAGTGAGCCAAAGCGGCGGACTTTGGAACTTTGACCGCATCAACTCCCTCAACTGGTTTATCCGCGCTGTCCGTCCTAAAATTGAGAGCAACGGGATTGAAGGCAACGAAACCTCGGCAAAGCACTACTTCGGTGAGGCCTATTTCCTCCGTGCGCAGGAATATTTCTTCAGATTGCGCAAACTTGGAGACTTCCCCATCATTACATCATCCCTGCCTGATGTCCGTGAGGACCTGATCATGGCCTCACGCCGCAGTCCCCGCAACGTGGTAGCACGTTTCATCATTGCCGACCTTGATTCGGCAGCGACTCTTCTCTCCGACGGTGAGGGCATAGGCGGGAGAGCCCGTATCACGAGAGATGTGGCACTTCTTCTGAAGGCAAGGGTCGCTTTATATGAGGCGACATGGGAGAAATATTTTGCCGGGACACCGTTCGTCCCTGATGCCTCAGCCGGCTGGCCGGGCGCGAAGAAAGATTATAACGCAGCGTTCCGCTACGACAATGCGGCTGAGGTGGCATATTTCCTCGAACAGGCTTTGGCCGCTTCAAAGGAGGTTGCCGACAACCATCCGGACCTGACGGCCAACAACAAGCAGGAGATTGGCGTGACCAACTCCGTCGGCAGCAATCCCTACTACGACATGTTCGCTTCGGTGGATGTCTCCGACTATGACGAGGTGCTTATGTACCGTGCCGCAGACCGTGTCAAGGCCGGAGCCCACTCCCTCAACCAGTATATGCGCGCCGGACAGGCCCGTGGCTACACTCAGGAATTTGCCAATGCGTTCCTCATGGACAACGGATTGCCTATCTATGCGCCGAACTCGGGATATGCCGGCGATGATTTCGTTGCCGACACGAAGAAGAACCGGGACTGGCGATGGAAGCTATTCATGAAGGCGCCCGGCGACTATCCTTATGCTGACGCGACAGACGTAATGGGATTAGGAACAAAGCACGACGTTCCCGATGTCAGGGGCGGCTCATTCAAGTATGCCACCTCCACCGGCTACAAGAAAGGGAAGTGCATGACGAAGGAAACCAAATACACTTCCACCGGCACGGACGAGACGGCATCGGTGGTGTTCCGTGCTGCAGAAGCATACCTTATATATATAGAAGCAGCCTGGGAAAAATATGGCGACGGTCTTAATCCCGACGCATGGAAGTATTGGCAGGCGCTGAGGACCAGAGCCGGCGTCGACACAGACATACAGAAGACCATTGCGGCAACCGATCTTGACAAGGAGGAATATTACACGCATGACTTTGCGCTCTATTCCGCAGGAAAGAGGATAGAGTCGAAAGTGCTTTACAACATCCGCCGCGAGCGTCGCTGCGAGCTAATGAGTGAAGGATTCCGTCTCGACGACCTCTACCGCTGGCGTTCCCTCGACCAGCTGAAAGGTGGAAAGTTCTTCCTTCATGGAGCAAAGATATTCGGTCCGATGCTGAAGTCCTACCCGAAGAACCGTCTGAAGTATGACCAGCCGAAGCAATCAGCCAACAACGTCTCGTCTCCTTCGGACATAGAGGGCGGCCTCAACGGAGATGCCCAATACCTGTCCCTCTGGCGGATTACCAATGAAAACCAGTATTACAACTCCGGCATGACCTGGCATATTGCACACTATCTGTCGCCGATAGCGGTTGACCACTTCCTGATTTCCTCAGCTGACGGTGTGGATGTCGAGACTTCACCGATCTATCAAAACCCTTACTGGCAGACTGTCAGTGGTACTGCAGCACAGCAATAGGAAATATAATACAACAACAGAAAAACCATTCCGGCAGCACCACGGTGCTGCCGGAGTAAACCTCATAAACAACAACTTTTTAAACAACAATTAATCATGAAAAGAATCTTACTTACCGCAGCAGTAGCTGCAAGCGCCATTACCATGTGCGCACAGACAAATTTCGTCGCCAACGGTGATTTCGAGAAGACAGAAGGTGTCGAACAGAATACGCCTTGGGACTGGGATGACACAAAGCACAACCTCAAGGCTCTTCCAGACTGGACCATCAACGGTCTTGACGACTGGTGTGTCCTGGCCATGCTCGTAGAGCCGGAAGCCGACGATGAATATGTCTTCGAGGGACAGGGCAACAAGCAGTGTCTCCATCTCTACCGTTTCGATGACAACGGATGGCAGGCCGGCGGCATCGAGCAGATTGTCTCCGGACTCACTCCCGGTACGACATACACGCTTGGCGCCATCATCGCCCTTTCCAGAGGTACTACCGTTGATTGGGATGACCCTTACTTCCGCATCGAACTGATGCCTCTGAACGACAATAAGGAGGAATACGGTGCGTCAAACCTCATCGACGACAAGGACGGTGCTCTTGCCGAGGCTGACTACTGGTGTCCTTACGAGAAGCAGTTCAAGGCTCCCGCCAGCGGCAATGTCCGTCTGCGCATCACCCACAACAATACGAAATGGGATGGAAACCACTCCGAAGGTTTCTGGATGGACATCGATGACATTGCCATCATGACTCCGGAGGACTATGCGCAGTACATGGCGAACAAGGCTACCTCCATTGCCGGCATATCCGCTGCATCTGACGCAAAGGCTTGCGGTGTCTACAATTTCAACGGCATCCGCGTTGCCGATTCCGAGGAAAATCTCGGCGCGGCAAAAGGCATCTTCATCGTCAAGACGACTGACGGTGCACACAAGATTATCCGCTGAACCAATCAAGCCCCGAGGCCACATCCGTGACGGTGTGGCTCCGGGGCTTTTTCACATAAGTCATAATGAAAAAACAGATCATAACCACACTTTTATGCGCCGTAGTGTCCGCTTGTCTGGCCGCGGATGACGTCAAGGACAAATATCCCGGCTACAGGCTCGACTTCGCCGAGGAGTTTGAAAGCGGGACGGCGCCGGACCCTGACAGATGGCAGTTTGAGACCGGCATGCGGCGTAACCACGAGAATCAGGTCTACACGACCGACAACGCCACCATTGCCGACGGCTGTCTTGTGATAGAGGCACGCAAGGAGAAAGTCCTGAACCCCGACTACCAGCGTTATGCAAGCGACTGGAACAAGAAGGACAAGTACGGCGAGTATTCCTCAGCCTCCATCATTCTCAAGGACCCCTACCGCTATCATTACGGTGTCTATGAGGTCAGGGCCAAAATCCCTGTCGGCACCGGCTACTGGCCGGCCATCTGGGGCTGTGGCGACAGCTATGAGTGGCCTTACAACGGTGAGCTTGACATCATGGAATACTATGGCAACGCCATTCACGCCAACCTCGCGTGGGGTTCAAACACGCGCTGGCAGGCGACATGGTCGAGCATGGCTCCCAAGATGAATGAGTTTGAGGGAGATTTCGCCGACAAGTTCCATGTCTGGCGCACGGAATGGGACCACAACAGTCTCCGTGTGTATCTGGACGACCGCCTGATCAACGAGACGGACCTCGACCGTACGGTCAACGCTAATCCGGGACAGCCGTGGTACAACGTCGACGGCTACAATCCCTACCGTGACCCGAACAACAAATTCGGAGTATGGCTCAACCTCGCTCTCGGCGGAGATAACGGCGGCTCGCTCACCAACACGGAGTTTCCGGCCCGCTACCTTGTCGACTATGTCAGGATCTATGTGCCCGAGAGCGCTGATGCCGCCTTGCGCTATCGTATATCGAAAGCACAGAAGCTCCTTGAGGACAACCGCGATAGCAGCAAGTTCCCCGCTGATGCCGCAAGGACACTGGAGCAGGCCATTGCCGACGCGCAGGCTCTTCTCGGTACATCTGACGACAACGTCATCGACGCGGCTCTTGACGCGCTCCAGAAGGTCATGGACAGCTATCTGAAGTCCATGACCGACCCATGCGCCGGCGGAGGAACGTTTCGTTTCCGTCATCTGCTGTCGGGATGCACCCTTTCCTCCGGATGGTTTGAGGAGAAGGAGTGTGTCATCATCACCGACAACGGCAGTCCCGACTATCATCAGGACTTCACCTTTATCGAAGCTCCGGGTGTCGACAAGTCGAAAGGCATGAACATCCGTACCGCTGACGGCAAATATGTCTATCGCGAAAAGTGGGACCTGCTTGTGACGGACAAGACCGACAGGCTCTCCGAAAACGACTTCCTCTTCAAGACGGAATGTTCCGAAGGCTACATCTTAATAAAGAACCTCGGTTCGGGAAAGTTTTTCGGTACCGACAGCAATGTAGCCTGGAGCCATGTCTATTCGGACAAACCGGGATATGGCGTGCGCAGCAACTACTTTGAGCTGATGACACCGTCAGCCGTCACATCGCTGACGGCTGATGGTGAAAAGGGGAGGTGCACGGCCGTATATAATCTTCAGGGCGTCCGCGTTGCAGACTCTCCGGACGAGCTTCAACCGAAAGGTAACATATATATCGTAGTAAGTGGTAACCACGCAAAAAAAGTCATTAGATAACTATGGTCAGGAAATTTGTCACGTTTATCATGGCTTTAGCAACCATGCAGATTGCTTATGCCCAGTGTTGTCACGACACGGACGGAGCCGCTCCACTCGTGCAGGGCGAGAAATGGCTTGACACCGACGGCAAGCCCATCAACGCTCATGGCGCCGGCATGCTCTTTCATGACGGCACTTATTATATGTACGGTGAATATAAGGTCGGCAAGACCATTCTTCCGGAGTGGGCGACATGGGAGTGCTACCGCACGGATGTCACCGGTGTCAGCTGCTATTCGTCCAAAGACCTCAGAAACTGGAAGTTCGAGGGGCTGGTCCTTAAGGCCCACAAGGACCCGTCGCACGACCTTCACGCGTCCAAAGTCCTTGAGCGCCCGAAAGTGGTGTATAACAGGAAGACCGGAAAATTCGTCATGTGGGCCCACGTGGAGAGCGCCGACTATTCCAAGGCGGCGGCCGGTGTCGCCGTGGCAGACTCCCCCACGGGACCGTTCACCTATCTTGGAAGTTTCCGCCCCAACAACGCCATGAGCCGTGACCAGACCGTATTTGTGGATGACGACGGAAAGGCCTATCAGTTCGCATCATCGGAAAACAATGCGACAATGTATGTAAACGAGCTTTCCGATGACTATCTCAAACCGACAGGCCGGTTTACCCGCAACTTCATCGGAAAGAGCCGTGAGGCTCCTGCGGTGTTCAAGCGTGGCGGCAAGTACTATGTGCTGACTTCGGGCTGCTCGGGCTGGGACCCCAACTCGGCACAGATGGCCGTGGCGGACTCCATCATGGGCCCGTGGACCGTTCTCGGCGACCCGTGCCGGGGAAAGGATGCCGACAAGACTTTCTATGCACAGAGCACATACGTCCAGCCGGTTCAGGGAACAAAGGATGTCTGGCTCGCCATGTTTGACAGGTGGAACAAGAAAGATCTCGAGGACTCCAGATATGTTTGGCTTCCCATCGAGTGGGGGGCGGACGGTACACCGACAATTCCCTGGAGGGAAACGGTTGTAATCCCGAAATGAACCCCGATTGAATACTTACGTAAGGAATGGTAAATAAGATTGTGTTCAGGATTTAGTCAGGTGGGTGCAGGAGTAGTCAGCTGCGCCCTCCTGTTTTTATTGGAATATGCGGTTTTAAATTGCAACGACGATTTAAAAGCAAATTAAACGCAATTCAAAAGCAAATTAAACGCAGAGGCCGCAAAGACGCAAAGTTTCATTGCAATTGTATTAATTCACGAACAGAAAACTTTGCGTCTTTGCGGTCTTTGCGTTTAAATTCTGTTATCTTTATGTTTGAATCGTCTTCGCATCTGAACTAATAAACATAAGTTTGAATTTTTCTTATAAAATGAGACGCGCAAAAAATCCCGTTTTTGTGCATTTCCCGAGCATTTCATGACCCGTAAGGGCCCCGCGGCTTCCGACACCCATGCGGTTTTTGACGCGTTTTTGCCCCGCTGCGACCCCGGGAGGCCCTTACGGCTCTTTCGGAGCGAAGATTTTGCCGGGTTTCTGACCACGTTTTTTGCCCGAAAAAGCTGCCGTTTTCCGGCCGTAAGGGCCTCCCGGGGTCGCGACGGCGGCCTTATTGCTGTGCGACGGCGGCCCCGTTGCAATCCCGCGGGGCCGCCGTTGCAATGCCGTAAGGGCCTTACGGGAGCCCATTCCGACCCTCCCCAAGGGGCGAGAGAATTGCTGCCGTTTGTAAGCCGTTATGGATGAGCATGTTACGAAACGTGTAAATATATCGTCATGGCGACCCCTAATTTTTGATACGCGCGTGGCTGCGATATTTGGGAGCAGGCAAAGAAAAATTCAGAAAGTCCCTATTCTCGCGGGCGTAAAAACATGAAAAAAGAGAACAAAACTCCCATCGACAAGCAGTTAAAACGTATTAATAAACGAATAATTTGCAGGAAATAGGTGCTTATTGTGGATTTTTTATGCTAAATTTGCACGCAATAATTTTTAAAGCATCATTTATATGTCATCTTTTATTGCAGATAAAATCGTGATGGACGGCCTGACTTATGACGACGTCCTGTTAATCCCCGCTTATTCAGAGGTATTGCCAAAGACGGTAGAACTCAAGACAAGATTTTCCCGCAACATTGAGCTGAACATACCCTTTGTAACGGCGGCGATGGACACCGTGACCGAATCCCGCATGGCCATTGCCATCGCCCGTGAGGGAGGTATCGGTGTGATTCACAAGAGTATGCCGATAGAAGATCAGGCCCGTCAGGTGGCTATCGTCAAGCGTGCCGAGAACGGTATGATCTATGATCCGGTGACGATTCGCCGCGGTTCCACCGTACAGGATGCGCTGGCCATGATGGCCGAATATCACATCGGCGGAATACCCGTCGTTGACGAGGGCAACCATCTCGTGGGCATCGTGACCAACCGCGACTTGCGCTTCGAGCGCCATTTGGACAAGACGGTTGACGAGGTGATGACCAAGGAAAATCTCGTCACGACGGACCAGAAGACGGATCTGACTGCCGCCGCACAGATACTGCAGGAGAACAAGATTGAGAAACTGCCCGTGGTGGACAAGGACGGCCACCTCGTGGGACTGATCACATACAAGGACATCACGAAGGCCAAGGACAAACCGATGGCATGCAAGGACAGCAAGGGACGTCTGCGCGTGGCCGCCGGAGTGGGCGTGACGGCCGACACACTGGTGCGCATGCAGGCCCTGGTGGATGCCGGAGCCGACGCTATCGTCATCGACACGGCCCACGGACATTCCAAATACGTAATCGAAAAACTGGTTGAGGCTAAGGCTTCGTTCCCCAATGTCGACATCGTCGTGGGCAATGTGGCCACGGGCGCTGCCGCTAAGCTGCTGGCCGACAATGGCGCCGATGCTGTCAAGGTCGGTATCGGCCCGGGCTCAATCTGTACGACCCGTGTCGTCGCCGGTGTCGGTGTGCCGCAGCTGAGCGCCGTCTATGACGTCTACAATGCTCTGCGAGGAACGGACGTTCCTCTGATAGCCGACGGTGGCCTGCGCTATTCGGGTGATGTCGTCAAGGCTCTTGCCGCCGGAGGAAGCTCCGTCATGATCGGTTCGCTGGTAGCCGGAACGGAAGAGAGCCCCGGAGAGACCATCATCTTCAACGGACGTAAGTTCAAGAGCTATCGCGGTATGGGCTCGTTGGAGGCTATGGAGCAGAAGAACGGTTCTAAGGACCGCTACTTCCAGGGTGACACGACGGAGGTGAAGAAGCTCGTTCCGGAGGGCATCGCCGGACGTGTGCCCTACAAGGGAACCGTCCAGGAGGTCATCTACCAGATGGTCGGCGGCCTGCGTTCAGGTATGGGTTATTGCGGAGCGGCCACCATCGAAAAGCTGCATGACGCCAAGTTCACCCGCATCACGAACGCCGGTGTCATGGAAAGCCATCCGCATGACATCTCCATCACGAGTGAGGCTCCCAACTATTCGCGTCCGAACGATTAAGAGAAAGGGAATTAAAGGGAGATAAAAGGGAGATAAAAGAAGATAGAGGGAGATAGAAGACAAATGTCTTAGCGCTTTCAGCTATCGTCCTCTATCTTCTTAGCGACCGCCGGGAGCGATACCTCCTTTTTACTCCTCATAACTACTTTTGCTACACAACGTATATATATATAATAATGAGAAGAGCATATTTGTTTGCCGCCATGCTCATGGCATGCGGTACGGCTTGCGCTCAAAGCGAAGACCCCACGGTGATGACAATCAACGGTCAGCCCGTGGCCCGCTCAGAGTTCGAATATTCATACAACAAGAACAACGCGGACGGCGTCATCGACAAAAAGACGGTTGACGAATATGCCGAATTGTTCGTCAACTACAAGCTGAAGGTCGTCGCAGCGCTTGACGCCCGTCTCGACACGCTGAACTCGTTTCGCAAGGAGTTCGCTCAGTATCGCGACCAGCAGATACGTCCCACGCTCATCAATGATGAGGATGTGGAGCGCGAGGCCAGAAAGATATATGAGACGACCAAGGCCGGTATCGGCGAGCGCGGACTGATACGTCCCGCTCATATCTTCCTGCATGTTCCGCAGCAGGCTCCGCAGGAAACGATAGACAAGGCGAAGACCCGCATCGACTCTATCTATACCGCACTGAAAGGCGGTGCCGGTTTTGAGCAGCTGGCTGTCAGCCTCTCCGAGGACCCCGGTTCGGCCCGCAATGGCGGCATGTTGCCGTGGATAAGCCCCAACCAGACACTCAAAGAGTTTGAAGATCAGGCTTACGCGCTGCAACCGGGCGAAATGAGCGCACCGTTCCTGTCGCCTGCCGGCTATCACATTGTGTTGATGAAAGAGCGCAAACAGTTGGAACCGTACGACTCGTTGCGCAACAACATCATGCAGTTTATCGAGAAACGTAATATCCGCGAACGCATCATCGACAATAAGATAGACTCCCTCTCCAAGATGGCGTCAATCTCCAAAGAGGCGTTTATGGATGGTAAGGCAGACTCGCTGCAGGCTGTCGACCCTGACATGAAGAACCTCATCCGCGAATATCACGACGGTCTGCTGCTCTATGAGATAAGCAACCGTGAGGTTTGGGAGAAAGCGGCAAAGGACGATGCGGCATTGGCTGCCTACTTCGCAAAGAACAAGAAGAAGTACGCATGGGACGAACCGCGTTTCAAGGGTATGGCCTATCACGTCAAGGTCGACAGTGATGTCAAGGCCGTCAGGGACTGCGTGAAGAAACTCAAGTTTGATGATTGGGCTGACGCGCTCCGCAAGACGTTCAACAACGACTCCATAATCCGTATCCGCGTGGAGAAAGGCATATTCAAGAAGGGAGACAATGCTCTCGTGGACCACAACGTCTTCAAGGTCGACACAACGGCCGCACCGGTCAAGGACTATCCCATCGACGCCACTTACGGTAAGATATTGAAGAAAGGTCCGGAGGACTATACCGACGTCCGTGGTCTCGTGACAGCCGACTATCAGGACGAACTGGAGAAGGAATGGGTGGCCGGACTGCGTCGCAAATATGCCGTGGTCATCAACCGCGAGGTATTGAATACAGTTAATAAGCACTAAGAGATGAACAAGACAGACATAAGACGCTTCGTTCTTTCGGTAGCCATGTCCGTGGCCGGACTCGGTCTGATGGCCGGCGGCATGTCCGCAACGACATTTGCGGGTGACGCCTTGACGTCGGTGGCCGGCTCCTCTATGCCGGGCGCTGACGCTGCGGCATCGGACACGGACAGCACCGAAGTGAATGAAGGGAGCATCGTGGACGAGGTTATATGGGTCGTGGGCGACGAAGCCATCCTCAAGTCTGACGTGGAGGCCATGCGTAGGCAGGCTGAAGAGGAAGGTACGAGATGGAATGGTGACCCCGACTGTGTGATACCGGAGCAGCTTGCCGTCCAAAAACTCTTTCTGAATCAGGCCGCCATCGACAGCATCGAGGTGACCGAAGCGGATGTGTCGGCGTCTGTCGAGCAGTATATAGACTATTGGATCAGCATGGCCGGTTCGCGGGAAAAGCTGGAGGAATACAAGAAAGCGAGCATCAGCCAGTTGCGCAACGAACTGCGTGACGCCTTGCGCGACCGCCAGCTGACACAGAAGATGCGCGAACATCTCGTGCAGGACATCAAGGTGTCACCGGCCGAGGTGCGCCGTTACTTCAAGGATATGCCTGCGGACAGTATTCCTTTTGTCCCGACGGAGGTTGAAGTACAGATACTGACGCAGACGCCGCGCATCGAACAGGATGAGATAAACCGTGTGAAAGACGAGCTGCGCGAATATACCGAACGTGTCAACAACGGTGAGTCGTCATTCTCCACATTGGCCCGTCTCTATTCCGAGGATCCCGGTTCGGCGCGTCGCGGCGGCGAGCTCGACTACACCGGCCGCGGAATGTTGGACCCCGCCTTTGCCGCGGTAGCGTTCAACCTCACCGACCCGAAGAAGATTTCAAAGATAGTGGAGTCTGAGTTCGGCTTCCACATCATACAGCTGATAGACAAGCGTGGTGACAAAATCAAGGTGCGCCACATCCTCCGCATCCCCCAAGTGTCTTCTGACGCCGTCGACAAGGCCCTTGCCCGTCTTGACTCGATTCGCACGGACATCGTGGACGCCAAGTTCACATTCGAGGAGGGTGCGTCAATCATATCCGATGATAAGGACACGCGCAACAATTACGGTCTGATGTCAAATGTCACCGAGGACGGCCGGACATCCAGATTTCAGATGAAAGACCTTCCCGCCGAAGTGGCCAAAGCTATCGACGGTATGCAGATAGGGGAGATTTCGGCTCCTTTCAAGATGATGAATGAGAAGGGAAAGACCGTTTGCGCCATTGTCAAACTGAAGAATCGCATCGACGGTCACAAAGCCACGATAACGGAAGACTTTCAGGTCATGCAGAACGTTGTGCTCAACAAGCGCAGAGAACAGGTCATTCATGATTGGGTGGTAGACAAGATCAAGTCCACATACGTTCGCATAAATGACCGTTACAAGAACTGCAATTTTGAATATCAAGGCTGGGTAAGATGACAAAGCGAGCCACAACAAGACAAACGTTAAATTGGCATAGAATCATCGTCATGATGGTTCTATGCCTTTTTGGAATAGTCACGGTCTTGTCGCAGCGACCTGTTGTCAAGCAAGTGAAACAACGAAACAAAAGCAAGCGGGTTGTCAAACCGTCCGCGAAGTATGACGACAACAGGGTCTACTTGCTACATTCGGACAATCTCCACTACGACAGATTCCGCAACCCGGACGCCCAGATACTCGACGGCAATGTCGCTTTCCGTCATCAGGGAGCCACCCTCTATTGCGACAGCGCCCATTTTTACGAGAAAACAAATTCCTTTGAGGCTTTCGACAACGTCCGGATGTATCAGGGCGACACCCTCTCGCTGTTCAGCGACTATGCCTTTTATGACGGCAATGAGATGATGTGCATCGCCCGTTACAATGTCGTGTTGAAGAATCGCGAGTCCACGCTCTATACCGACAGCCTCAATTACGACCGCCTTTACAGCATCGGCTACTTCTTTGAGGGCGGCAAGCTCGTCGACGGGGCGAGCACGCTGACATCCGATTGGGGCGAATACAACACGGAGACGAAGATGGCCGTATTCAATTACAGCGTTAAACTGAAAGGCCCCGACTACGTAATCACATCCGATACGCTCCATTATGACACCCGCATATCCACGGCCCACGTTCTTGGACCGTCCGACATATACTCCGGGACGAGCCGCATCCATACGGAGAATGGCTATTACGACACCAAGACGAAGAGGTCGCAGCTCTTCAACCGTTCGGTCATCAGGGACCAAGGGCGCATCATCGTCGGCGACAGCGTCTATCATGATGAACTCACCGGTGCTAACGAAGCTTTCAACAACGTCGTCTATACCGACACGGTGAACAAGAACATGCTCACCGCCGACTATTGTTTCTACAACGAACAGACCGGCTACGGCATGGCCACAAAGCGGGCGGTAGCCATCGACTACTCCCAAAAAGATTCGTTGTATATGCATGCCGACACTTTCAAGATCTACACATTCAACATCAACACGGACTCCGTCTACCGCAAGGTCCACGCCTACAACAAGGTCAGGGCCTATCGCGTGGACGTCCAAGCTGTGTGCGACTCGCTCGTGTTCAACAGTCAGGACTCCTGCATGACGATGTATCGGGACCCCATCGTGTGGAATTCCAACCAGCAACTGCTCGGCGAAGTCATCAAAATCTACATGCGTGACTCCACCATCGATCGCGCCCATGTCATCGGTCAGGCCTTGTCCGTGGAGCAGATGCCCGACTCGGTCCACTACAATCAGGTCTCTTCCAAGGAGATGAAGGCCTTCTTCCGCAACGGCGAAATATATGAAGGCAATGCCATCGACAATGTCCTTATCATCTACTATCCCGTCGATGAGAGCGACAGTGCTCTCATCGGACTCAACTATACGGAGACCAGTGAGATGAAGATGTTTTTGGAGAACCGCAAGATGAAGAAGATATGGATGCCCCGTGCCGAGGGAACGCTCTATCCGATGTCCCAGATTCCGCCGGACAAGAAGTTCCTTCCGAGCTACGCATGGTTTGACTATGTGCGTCCGTTGGACAAGGAGGACATCTTCAACTGGCGCGGCAAGAAAGCCGGAACGGAGCTGAAGGAAATCAAACGCCGCGAGGCACCGCTCCAGAAACTCCGTAAGCCGCAAGGCGGTAACGCCGCGTTGACAACACAAGAGACTGCCGACGCCACATCGGAACAGCCACAAAGCAATCAGGAGCAGCCAAAGAGCAATCCTGAACAGCCGCAAACCGACAATCCGGAGCCCTCCGGTGCTGTCAACGGGCAGCCCGAAGCAACCGTCGAACAACCCGAAGCCAACTCCGGAACACCGTCCGGACAACAGCCGTCATGATGTTCTTCAGCAGCGATAAGCCACGCCGTTTCTCCCTGCGCCCCATTTATACGGACGAGCGCAAGGAGCGCCTGCGGGCCATTGAGGAGCGGGCCCGCCGCGAGCTGGCCAAGCCTGCCGCACACGCGGATGACGGACCTGATGCCGAAGCGTCATGTCGCAACCTCCACGGCGTTTTCTCGCGTCCACACGCCCGCCGTAACGAATCGTGGAGCGCCCCGCGCCTGTGGATTTTATTGTCGGCAGCCATCCTTGCCGTGTTGACATTCCTTTTTGGAAGCACCGTCGCAGGCCGTGAGGTGCTTATGTTTTTTATGAGATGACAACAGATTATGAGTGATGTTATACAATTGCTGCCGGACTCGGTGGCCAATCAGATAGCCGCAGGCGAGGTCATACAGCGTCCCGCCTCCGTGATAAAGGAACTCGTGGAAAACGCCATCGACGCAGGAGCACGCTCCATCAAGGTGCTCGTTGTCGACGCCGGTCGTACCTCCATACAGGTCATTGACGATGGCCGGGGCATGTCTGATACCGATGCCCGTCTCGCTTTCGAGCGCCACGCCACGTCCAAGATTCGTCAGGCCGACGACCTGTTCGCCCTCCGCACGATGGGATTTCGCGGTGAGGCTCTGGCTTCCATTGCCGCCGTGGCCCAGGTTGAGCTGCGCACGCGGTTGGAAGGCATGGACATCGGCACGGCCATCACCATCTCCGGTTCCAAGGTGACATCCCAGGAGTCCGTCTCATGTCCCGTCGGCAGCAATTTTCTCGTCGAAAATCTCTTCTTCAATGTTCCCGCGCGGCGCAAATTCCTTAAGACCAACGCCACCGAACTGAATAACATCATGACCGCCTACGAGCGCATTGTGCTCGTCTATCCCTCCATAGCCTTCTCTCTCCACAGCAACGGCAGCGAACTGCTCAACCTGCGGGCCGGCAGTCTCCGTCAACGAATAACCGACGTCTTCGGCATGCGGTTCAACAAGGAGATACTCCCCATCGAGGTTGACACGGCGCTCTGCCGGATCACCGGATTTGTCGGCAAACCCGAATCCGCCCGCAAGAAAGGCGCTCACGAATACTTCTTCGTCAACGGCCGCTACATGAAGCACCCCTATTTCCATAAAGCCGTGGCCAACGCCTTCGAGCGTCTCGTCCCCTCCGGCATGCAGGTGCCTTACTTCATCTATTTTGACATCAATCCCGCAGACATCGACGTCAACATCCATCCGACCAAGACCGAGATAAAGTTTGAGAATGAGCAGGCCATTTGGCAGATACTCACCGCCGCTGTCAAGGACGCCATCGGCCGCTTCTGCGAAGTGCCGGCCATCGACTTCGACACCGAGGGTCGTCCGGACATCCCGCCCTACGACCCGACACTCGACGTGGCCCAGCCTGAGCCGACGTTCAATCCCTCATACAATCCTTTCGCCACCGCGTCCGACCGTCCTTCCGCATCGGCCGTTCCGGACCGCTGGCAGCTACTCTACGAGCAGGAACAGTCAGCCCGCCGCAAGGGTGGGGCAGACGGCTTATCCCAACCCTGCGCAGGCCACTCCTCCGACGACCTCTTCGGCAACGACATCCTTTCGCAGGACGGAGTGACGCCTCTGGACGACGATATGCCCGACGCGCCGTCCGGTCCCGTCGCCGCCGACTCTCCGTGGATGGCTGCAGGCCCGCAGGAACAATCCGGGCAGGGACTGATATCCGAAAAGTCGCCCGCCCACTATCAGTATAAGGGTCGTTACATAATGACCGCCGTCAAGTCCGGACTGATGATCATCGACCAGCAGCGTGCTGACATCCGCATCCGCTACGAGCGCTATCTCAGCCGCATAAAGACGGGTGGAGCCGGCAGCCAGCACGTCCTCTTCCCCGACGTGGTCCGCTTCTCACCCTCCGAGGTCGTGATGCTCGACAAGGTGATGGCCGACCTGACCGCCGTCGGCTTCGACCTGACCGATCTCGGACAAAACAGCTACGCTATCAACGGCATTCCCGCCGGCCTCGAGGGGACAGACACCGTCTCCCTCCTGCGCGGCATGGTCAGCGACGCGATGGACAACGCCTCCGGCAGTCTCGACGACATCAAGCGCTCGTTGGCTCTCAGTATGGCCCGCAGCTCGGCAATACCGCAAGGCCAGATGCTCAACAATGGGGAAATGGAAAATCTCGTCAACGAACTGTTCGCCTGTTCCAACGTCAACTATACTCCCGACGGCAAACCGGTCATCTGCATACTGCCGCAGCACGAGATCGAAAAGCTCTTGGACTGACCACATGGCTGACGGCCCCACCCCGGCCCTCCCCCTAAGGGGAGGGTGCCTGCGAGATGACAACTCTTTGCACGCATCTTTATTTCAGGTTATACCAACATAACGACCTTATTAGGAGCCCTTTAAGTGAGATTACCACACTTAAAGGGTACCAAATGAGTTTATCGTTATGTTGATATAAACAGAAAGATGTGTGCAAAGAGTAGCTTCCAAGGCGGGGAATGAGATTACCCGCGTAGCCAAAATGTCAGAAAAAGATTGTTAAAATTAACATTTCGCAACGTGCGAAAAATTGTCTAAAAACGTTGTAATCCGACTAAAAAATCTCTTTTGTCATTCAAAATTTTGTCGGCCGTCTTGCCGTAAGGCCCCCGTTGGTCTGCAACGGCATGCTTGTTGTCTTGCAACGGGCACGCCGTCGTGATGCAACGGCGGCCCCGTTGCAATGCCGTAAGGGCCTTACGGCTCGGGAAAACCGGCGAAAATGTTGCACACTTTCATGGTTTTTGTCATAACGCGCTGGTTGTCAAAGAGAAAAAGATGCACGCGCAAAACTCGCATATTTGAGACCGAGGGACCACTTGGCGGAAAATCCGTGTTAAAATGGAGACCGTTTGTAAGATTTATTCTGAATTTAACAATCCCCGCCCGAAAGCCGGAAAAAAACATACCAATCCTTCCGAAGCTACTCTCTGTATACATCTTTATCTCAGTCTTACACGTATTCACCAAAAAGTAGGGTCGTGACCATACTTTGACAGCGTCCCAACATTGACAGCGATGACGACATTGACAGCGGTGACCGCATCCCCGGCGTCGGCATGCGACATCGCGTGGAAACAGACTCCGACGGATTGCTACACATTATTAATATAAGGGCAGACGGCCGCAAAGTCCGTTTGTTACGGCTTTTTCCTCGCGTTTTTCCCCTTTCGTCCCTATATTGTATCGTTTTTTGCTGCGAAATGTAAATTTTCTGCACAATTCGTTGGCTTTTAAAAAATAATTACTTACTTTTGCACAATAATTGGCTAAAGTGCATATTGTTTTAAAGTATAATTTAGTATAGGTATGAAAAAGTTATTACTTGCGCTGGCTTTCGCCGGCATTTCTGTAGCCGGTATGGCACAGAACAATGAGACAAACGTACCGGAAATGAAGTATAGCGTAGCTACAAATTCATTCTGGAGTAATTGGTTCGTTCAGGCAAACGTTGCCGGAACAGCGTTCTATAGCAACGAGGAGCAGGGATGGGATCTCTCAAAGAGTCCTTTCAAGGGCTTCCGTAACAACCTCGGCTTCTCTGTAGCCGTCGGTAAGTGGTTTACACCGGGTCTCGGTCTCCGTACAAAGTTCAATGGTGTTTGGGGTCGCACAGTAGGCGCTGAAGCCAAGGGTAAGGAATGGAGCAAGGACGACAATGCAAACAAGTATTGGACATTGAACGAGCAGGTTCTCTTCAACCTGAGCAACCTCTTCTGCGGATACAGCGACACTCGCGTTTGGAACTTCATCCCCTATCTCGGTGGTGGTATCGGACGCAACATGTCTGCCAATACTTACGCAATGGGCCTGTCTGCCGGTATCCTCAACACATTCCGTCTGAGCGATCGTTTCGCCCTCAACCTTGAGTTGGCTTACGGCATGTGGGAGACCGATATGGACGGCATCTCAGCCGGTGCGCTCGAGACAAAGAACGGCCCTGCCGGCCGCGACCAGATGGTCAGCGTGGAAGTCGGTCTGACCTACAACCTCGGCAAGACCCGCTGGAACAAGACTCCTGACGTAGACGCTCTCAAGGCTCTCTCTCAGAGCCAGATCGACGCTCTCAACGCACAGCTCGCTGACTCTCAGAACGAGAACGCCAAGCTGAAGAACATGCTGGCTAACCAGAAGCCCGTTGAGACTGCAACAAAGGTTGTTAAGGAAATCGCAGCTGCTCCGGTATCTGTATTCTTCAACATCGGTAAGTCTCGCATCGCTTCCAAGAAGGACCTCCAGAACGTTAAGGACCTCGTAGAAGTAGCTAAGGCTAACAACTCTAAGATTGTCGTTACAGGTTATGCCGACAGCAAGACCGGTAGCGCCGCCTTCAACCAGAAGCTCAGCCAGAAGCGTGCTGACGTTGTTGCCAACGAGCTCGTTAAGATGGGTGTAAACCGCGACAACATCGAGGTTGTTGCAGCCGGTGGTGTGAACACACTCTCACCTGTATCTTACAACCGTCGCGCTACTGTTACTATCAAGTAATAGGAAGACAATTCGGAATACTTAAAGAGACCAACCGGCGCAGGACAAATGTTCTGCGTCGGTTTATTTTTATATAGTTGGGTTGTACCGGCGGTGATTTATGGCATCCGGCAGTTCATTATTTCGTTGTCTTTTGACCGCTTAATGGATTTTTCTTTGTAATTTTACAGCCATAAAACCTATCCTTATAGATTCGGATTATAATCTTTACAAGCATAAGAACCAATCGGAAAGACTCATGACAATACTATTCAACCTGGACTATCACACCCGGTTCGGCGAGGAACTCATGCTGAACATACTCTCCGGCAGCACAGCCCTGCCCCCCGGCAAACACAAGATGGGCACCGGCGACGGCCGGACGTGGACCTGCGAGATGGCGGTAAAGGCTGACGCGGGCACTCATGTGGACTACTTCTACAGCGTCGAACGTTCCGGACGCGAATTGCGCCATGACTGGCTCGTCATACCCCATCGGCTCGAACTGGCCGCCACGGCCGCCCGCCGTTATGTCGTCAGTGACTTGTGGACCGATACGCCCGACGATGCTTACATGTACAGCTCCGCCTTTACCGACTGTGTGGCCGCCCGTGAGCGTGAGATGAGCAGTCCGGCAGACTATGGGCGCACGGTTCGCATCAAGGTGCGTGCGCCGCAGCTGACGGCCGGCGAACGTCTCGCATTGGTCGGCGAGGCCGAGAGCTTGGGCGCATGGGACACGTCCCGTGCCATCCCCATGACCGAACATGGGCCCCACGAGTGGGTCGTCTCGCTTGACGGGGCGACGCTGGAAGGGCGGCAGATGGAGTTCAAGTTTGTCATCACCGGCTCCGGCGACCCGCTTTGGGAGTTGGGACGCAACCGGCGGATTGCAATCCCGTCTATGGATTACGGCGATGTGGTTGTTTTCGAGCAGTCCCGTGCTGACTTCCGGCGCAGTCCGTGGCGCGGGGCGGGCACCGTCATACCGGTCTTTTCGCTGCATTCAGAGGGCAGCTTCGGTGTCGGCGACTTCGGTGATCTGCGAATGTTTGTCGATTGGGCCGACCTCACGGGACAGCGCATCATACAGATTCTGCCCGTCAACGACACCTGCATAACCCACACGTGGCAGGACTCTTATCCATACAACAGTATCAGCATCTATGCTCTCCATCCGCAATACATGGATTTCCGGCAGTTGCCGCCACTGAAGGACAAGGCCGCGCGCGAACGCTACGAAGCTCTGCGCGTCGAGCTGAACGCCCTGCCGCAGATAGACTACGAGCGGGTCTATGAGGCAAAGATGAGCTATCTGCGCGAACTGTATGCCCAGGAAGGGGCTACGGTGCGTCGGCGGGCATCCTACAAGGATTTCTTTGACCGCAACCGCGACTGGCTCGTGCCATACGCCGCCTTCTGCCACTATCGTGACCAATACGGCACGGCCGTCTTCGGAGAGTGGCCCGACCATCAGACGTTGACGGACAAGGAGCGTGAGGCGATGGCCAATCCGTTGACGCGCAGCTATCGGGAAGTGGCGTTCTGGTATTATGTGCAGTATCATCTGGATGCCCAGATGCGTGCCACACATGCTTATGCACGTTCCCGGCGCGTAATACTGAAGGGCGACATACCCATCGGTATCAGTCGCGACGGCGTGGAGGCGTGGGTCGAACCGCGCTATTTCAACCTCAACGGGCAGGCCGGAGCACCGCCCGACGCCTTTTCCGTCAACGGACAGAACTGGGGCTTCCCGACATACGATTGGGACGAGATGCTCCGCGACGGCTGTTCGTGGTGGATAAGGCGCTTCCGCAAGATGGCGGAATACTTTGATGCCTATCGCATTGACCACGTCCTGGGGTTCTTCCGCATCTGGGAGATACCCATCCATTCCGTCCACGGTCTGCTGGGGCAGTTCTCCCCGGCCCTCGCCATGACTCCGGAGGAAATCAGCGCCTACGGTCTCAACTGGCAGGAAGCGTTGTTCACGCGGCCGTTCATCACCGACTGGGTGCTCGACCGCCTGTTCGCCGAAGATGCCGACTACGTCCGTGAGACGTTCCTCGACCGCCGTGACGACTATTTTTACGACATGAAACCGGAGTTTGATACGCAGCGGAAAATTGAGAAGTACTTTTCGGCTTTCGAGGAGTGTAGAGAGAGGAGTGTGGAGGGAGAATACTCTACGCCCGAAGGTAATCTCCCTCCTCCCTCCTCCCTCCTCCCTCCTCAAAAAGAACTCGTTCAAAAGCTCTATTCGCTCGTCAGCGATGTGCTCTTTGTGCGCGACCGCAAGACGCCGGGCAAGTTTCACCCGCGCATCGGCGTGCAGACCGACTACGTTTATGAAGCGCTTTACGACTGCGACAAAGAGGCGTTCAACCGGCTCTATAATGACTATTTCTATCGCCGGAACAATCAGTTCTGGTATAATGAGGCAATGAAAAAGCTGCCCCGTCTGACCGAAGCGACGCGCATGCTGGTGTGCGCCGAGGACCTTGGCATGGTGCCGGAGTGTGTTCCTTGGGTCATGAACGGGCTGCGCATACTCAGTCTCGAGATACAGTCGATGCCAAAAGACGAGCATGTCCGCTTTGGCGTAACCGAGCGAAATCTCTACCGTTCCGTCTGTACCATCTCCACCCACGACATGCCGACGCTGCGCCAGTGGTGGGATGAGGATGTCAATCGTACTCAGGCATACTACAACACCGTGCTCCACCGCGACGGCGAGGCGCCCCATCCGATGACGGGAGACATCGCCCGTGCCGTCGTGGAGGCGCATCTGGAGAGTCCGTCGATGCTCTGTCTGCTGTCGTTGCAGGACTGGCTTGCCACCGATGAACGTCTGCGATTGGCCAATCAGAACGCCGAGCGCATCAATATTCCGGCCAATCCGCGTCACTATTGGCGCTACCGGATGCATCTCACCATCGAACAGCTCATGCGGGCGGATGAGTTCAATGCTGCCGTCGCAGCCATGATACATCGTAGCGGACGTGCATGACAAACCACGACGCACATATCGACCGCATCGATCCGCCACATTGGTATGCCGGAATGACCGAGCCTGTCGTCCAGTTGATGGTGTATGGCCGTGCCATTGGCTCGGCTGAAGTCGCCATAGTGTCCTTTGAAGAAGCCGCGGAGAATCCCGACAAACGTCTGAAGCCATCTGCCGCGACCTCTTCAAGGGGCGTTTCTCATTCCGGCGGCGTGCGTATCGACCGTGTGATACGCACCGACAGCCCCAACTATCTTATCGTTTATCTCAATCTCGAGGGTGTCTCTCCGGGCACGCTCACACTCCGTTTCACATCCTCCGTACCCGCGCCGTACGACATTTCTGTTGTTTACAGCATCCGCCCGCGTGAGATGGCGGGCAACCGACGCATGGGATTCACTTCCGCAGACGTGCTCTATCTGCTCATGCCCGACCGTTTCGCACGGGCGTCGGCACGCAGTGGGAGCCGGCTGACACGCAGTGGGCGTCCGTCGGGACTGTTTCCGTACTCCATCGACCGCACCGCCACGTCTCTTCGTCATGGCGGCAACCTCGAAGGCATACGCCGCCACCTCGATTATTTCTGCGAACTGGGTGTCACCGCACTATGGCTCACGCCTGTTTTAGAGAACAACCAGCCCGACTATGACGGCCGAAGTACATATCACGGCTATGCCACGACGGACTACTATCGTGTCGATCCGCGCCTCGGCAGCAACGAAGACTACCGCCGTTTGGTCGATGAAGCCCATGCACGGGGCCTAAAGGTCGTGATGGATATGATATTCAATCACTGCGGATTCTACCATCCGTGGGTGTCGGACAGACCCATGCGAGACTGGCTGAACACGCCCGAGTGGCTCGACGACTATGCCGAAGCAGCATCGTCAGGCGCTGATAGCCCCGACGCTGTGGCCGCCCGCAGCGCTTCCTACCTCCAGACGAGCTATCGCCTGACACCCGTTCTCGACCCATACGCCAGCGAAGTGGACCGTCGGGAGACCACCGAGGGATGGTTTGTGCCCACGATGCCGGACCTCAACCAGCGCAATCCGCACCTCATGACCTATCTGACGCAGAGCAGCAAGTGGTGGATCGAGACCGTCGGAATCGACGGGATACGCATGGACACCTATCCCTTTGCCGACGCCGGGGCTATGGCCGGATGGATGAAAACACTCCGGACAGAATATCCTAACATCAATGTCGTCGGCGAAACGTGGGTGACCGAGCCTGCATATACAGCCGCATGGCAGTCCCGTTCGCCCGTCGCGCGGACCGACAGCCATCTGCCGACGGTGATGGACTTCGCCCTGTTCGACCGCCTCAACCGTGCAAAGAGTGAAGAGACGGATGCGTGGGAGCAGGGCCTCAACCGCATCTACAACACTCTCGTCTACGATTATCTCTATGCCGACCCTTCGTCCGTGTTGGCGTTTCTCGACAATCACGACACCGAGCGCTTCCTCGGCAACGGTCACGACGTGGCCGCCCTGCGTCAGGCGCTCGCCATACTGCTCACCATCCGCCGCACGCCGCAGCTCTATTACGGTACGGAGATACTCATGAACGGCACCAAATGGCCCGACGATGGCAATGTCCGACGTGATTTCCCCGGCGGATTTCCCGGCGACCGGCGCAACGCCTTCACCTCCGAAGGGCGCACCCGCGCCCAGCAGGACATGTTCCGCTGGCTGAGCCGCGTGCTTCACTGGCGTCGTGACAACGCCGTCATCGCCCACGGCAGCCAGACCCACTTTGTCCCCCACGACGGTGTCTACGTCATCGCGCGCCGTCACGAGGGCCGTACGGTGGCGACGGTGCTCAACGGAACGTCGCGTCCCGCCGTGTTCCGTGTCAGCCGTTATACCGAAATCATAGGCCGTGTGACCCATGCCCGCGACATCACTACCGGGCGCACCCACCGCCTCACGTCCGACATCCGCCTGCGGCCGCGCCAGGTGCTCATTCTTGACTACTGACCGCCGCGCCGTCGGCACATCCCGCATACAACAAAGAGGCGCAAAGACATGGAGTCAGAAGTTCTCCCGCGTCTTTGCGCCTCTTTGTTTTATCGTTTTCTTATCTCCGCTTCCTTCCTACGGTTTCCGGAAATCAATCAGCCGGAGGTCAAATATCAGCGTGCTGTAAGCCGGAATCTCTCCGCTGTCGGTTGTTCCGTACCCCAACTGATAAGGTATGTAGACCTCCCAATGGTCGCCACGCCGCATGTTCTGCAGTGCCGTGGCAAATCCGTCGATGAGATTGTTGCCCGTGCTGTTGCCGATGGCAAAATCCGCCGTCCCGCTGACCAGATGGTCGTAGTCTCCCTCGTAAGTCCGGTCGAAAACATATCCTGCGGGGAATGACGTCGTGGGCAGCAACCGGCCGATGTAGCTCACGGTCACGGTGTCCGTGTAGAGCGGCTTTTCGGCGTCGGCGTCGGGATTGCTCTCGAGCACGTGCACGATGATATAGTCCGAGTTGGGGCCCTCGCCGTCCTGCGCTTTCGACCATGTCCGGATGCGCCGCCAGTCCGTGCGTGAAGGGTCGGCGGCGAGTTTTGCCTTCACCTCGTCGCTCAGACGGTTGAAGTAGTCGTCGTTGACGGCTTGCCAGTTGGCAAACTCATCCACCGTATTGTCTTCCTCGCTGCATGAAGCTGCCGTCAGGAGCGACAGCAGCATCATGGCGAGTGTCATTATCTGATGTTTCTTCATCTCTGTCATTACAGTTTTTTGAGCAGGCTGGCGATGCTCACCTTGTCCTCGATGATGCCGTTGAGGTCGGCGATGTTGACGCGCTCCTGTTCCATCGTGTCGCGGAAACGCAGTGTGACGCAGTTGTCCTTGAGCGTGTCGTGGTCGACGGTGACGCAGTAGGGCGTACCGATGGCGTCCTGACGGCGGTAGCGCTTGCCGATGGAGTCCTTCTCGTCATACTGACAGTTGAAGTGGAAGCGCAGGGCGTCGACTATCTCGCGTGCCTTTTCGGGCAGTCCGTCTTTCTTCACGAGCGGCATGACGGCCAGTTTGACCGGAGCGAGGGCGGCCGGCAGACGGAGCACCGTGCGGGTCTCGCCGTTCTCGAGTTTCTCCTCGTCATACGAGTGGCACATGATGGAGAGGAACATACGGTCGACACCGATGGATGTCTCGATGACATACGGAGTGTAGCTCTCGTTGGTCTGCGGGTCGAAATACTTGATGCTCTTGCCTGAGAACTTCTCATGCTGGGAGAGGTCGAAGTTAGTACGGCTGTGGATGCCCTCCACCTCCTTGAATCCGAATGGCATGCGGAACTCAATGTCCGTGGCGGCGTTGGCGTAGTGGGCCAGCTTGTCGTGGTCGTGGAAACGATAGTTTTCGGCACCGAAACCGAGGGCCTGATGCCATGCCATGCGGGTCTGCTTCCACTTCGGGAACCAGTCGAGCTCCGTTCCGGGTTTCACGAAGAACTGCATCTCCATCTGCTCAAACTCGCGCATGCGGAAGATAAACTGGCGGGCGACAATCTCGTTGCGGAACGCCTTTCCGATCTGTGCGATACCGAACGGTATCTTCATTCGGCCCGTCTTCTGGACGTTCAGATAGTTGACAAAGATGCCCTGAGCCGTCTCCGGACGCAGATAGACCTTCATCGCACCGTCGGCCGAGGCACCCATCTCGGTGGAGAACATGAGGTTGAACTGACGCACGTCGGTCCAGTTTTTCGTTCCCGAGATCGGGTCGACTATCTCTTCGTCGACGATGATCTGCTTCAGAGCCTCGAGATCCGGTCCCTGCATGGCAGCGGCGTAGCGTTCGTGGAGCGCGTCGCGCTTCTGCTTCGTCTCCAGCACGCGGGGGCTGGTGGCCAGATACTGGGCCTCGTCGAATGACTCACCGAAGCGCTTGCGGGCCTTGGCCACTTCCTTTTCTATCTTGTCGTCATACTTGGCAATCTGATCTTCGATGAGCACATCGGCGCGGTAGCGCTTTTTTGAGTCGCGGTTGTCTATGAGCGGGTCGTTGAAAGCGTCCACGTGTCCCGATGCCTTCCAGATGGTGGGGTGCATGAAGATGGCCGAGTCGATGCCCACGATGTTTTCGTGGAGCAGCACCATGCTCTTCCACCAGTATTCCTTGATGTTGTTCTTCAGTTCCACACCGTTCTGACCGTAGTCATAGACAGCTCCCAGTCCGTCGTAGATGTCGCTGCTGGGAAAGACAAATCCATATTCTTTGCAATGGGATACAATCTTCTTAAAAACGTCTTCTTGTGCCATAATAATCTTAAAATGAATTTCGAAATCTGACTGCAAAGATACCGCTTTTCCATGAAAGACGTGGACAAATGGATGTAAAAGTTTATAAATAAGTGGATTATTGGAGCTTTATTCGGCGCTTATCCGTGGAGAGTGGGGTGGGCGGAAGGAGAAATGGTGGCGCCAAGGGGTGGTAGGAGCGGTGGTAAACATATATTAACGGTTTGTTAACAATTTGAGAAAATATCGTACATGCGGTTCTGAATTTACGCCGTTTTTCGGAAAAACTTCGGTTTTGGTCCGAAAATCGCAAAATTTTGGCGTTTTTCGCAACCCGCTGTTATTCAACGATATATGAATATTTGTGATTTTTCGCCGATTTTTTCGTTCTGCCGTAAGGCCCTTACGGGATTGCAACGGGGCGCCCGTTGCATCACGACGAGCACGCCGTTGCAACTCAACGAGCATGCCGTTGGAGACCAACGGGGGCCTTACGGCTCGCCGCCACCCCGCGACGGGACTCCCAAAACCATGCGAAGACACCAAAAAGAGCCTCCGGTCTCTCTTTTTCGAGCATTTCCGAAATGTTAAATTCTTACCAATTTGCTTTACAAATCCACCCTCTTGCGACCATGCGGAGCAGCTCGCGGGGCCGTCTCTGCTTCGTCTTTCAATAGTCTTCTCTTTACCAATTTTCGCCCGTTTGAAGAAAAAACAGCGAAAACAAAAAATAATTGCCAAAACATTTGGCTGTTTCGCAAAAACTCCCTACCTTTGCAACCGCTTACGACAAGCAAGGGCGCTTAGCTCAGTTGGTTCAGAGCGTCTGCCTTACAAGCAGAGGGTCGGGGGTTCGAATCCCTCAGCGCCCACACAAGAAGGTCTCACGAAACAATCGTGAGACCTTCTTTTTTGCCTTCCGGGGATGTAAAAGTAGGGTCGCGACAGGTCGCGACCCTACTTTGTTCATATATCCCATACGCAAATAAAGAGCGGCTACCCCATTCGGGCAGCCGCTCTTTATTAAGGTTTGTTTCTTATCTGTGTCCCGGATTGCGTCTGTCCGGCAAAACCGTTTTGCTCAGACGGCTATCTGATGTCAGAAGTCTTCGTCGTCCCAGATACTGAAATTATGGTTCTTTGAGTTGAAACTATCTCCCGGCAATGTCGTGTCGCGGTCCAGTTCCAGTTCATGATCCTGTCCACCGGTCGATCCGGCCAGTATTCCACACTCTGTTTCGAGCTCTATAATTGTCATTTCGGGGCGGATATATATCTTTTTCATTGCAATACTTCCTTAATATTATTTGATGATGATTTTCTTTCCATTCACGATATTGATACCTTTGCGCAGAGTTGAGACGCGACGGCCGTTCATGTCGTAGACGCTGTCGTTTCCGGACAAGATGGTCTCTCTTATGCTGTCGATGCCTGTCGTTTCACCGCCGATGACCACTCTTATCGCTTTCGCCTCGCTGTCCGAAAGTCTCAAGTATGCGGTGTGCTTGGCGAGACTTGTGCCGGCTGCCACCTTGGCGAATACGCCAGCGTCTTTTCTCAATCCGTAGATATTGCCGTCAGACACATATCCGGCCGGAGCGGCTGTCAAGACTGTCTGTATGCCAGAACCTTCTTCAGTGGCCACGGAGAAGCCGACTTCACCCGAGCCTCCGATTATCACACCGGTATTTGCCGGTATCACCTTGACGTCAATGGGGCGGATGATGATCTTGTCTTCCGAGATCTCCGAAGAGTAGACCGTAACGCCCTGCGGAACGTTCACGGCACGGTCGGAACTGAATGTGGCAAAGCCCGACCCGGCAAACACGGTCTTGGCATATCCCGGGCAGAGGTTGTACACCTCGCCGCCGGCCGGCATCCGGAAGTATCCGGTAAACGCTTCTGTCGGATTTTCGCCGGCCTCGTTCAAGGCGTTGTCCGCTATGTGGTATTCACCTTCTTGCAGTGTCACAGGCGAATAAGTGCCGACAAACTCCACGCCCTGTCTGGTGTCCACCATTTCCGCCTGAACGGGCAATACCTCGCCGGCAGTCAGGGTATAGCTGTCCTTGATTTCCGAAACTCTTATCAGATAAGGCTTGTTGGCTGCCATCGCCTTTGTTTCCACGTCAAAGAACAGTGTGTTTCCCGAAAGAGTGTCAAGTGAGGCGACAAGTGTCTTCTCTCCGAAGACAGACTTTATCTCTTCCTCATTCATGCTGAAAGGCAATGTTATGCCGTTCCACTTGTCGGAAGCACCGAAGTCACGTTCCAATATCACCTTATTGCCGTCCATCGCAAACTTGTTGGGAGTGGAGAAGGCGTAGCTTGCGTTCATGCGCACATCGGCCGTAGCAACATATCCGACCTCTCCGCCTTTGTTGGCGATGATGTTCTCACCTGCGGCCACACCGTCCATCACGAACACGAGACAGTTGGGATTTGCTCCGGTGAATGAGCCGGTGTTTATTCCGGGCACGGTCGGTGCATTGGCACGTCCGGCCACTCTTCTTGCCGTGACATCCTGTCCCTGCGTGTTTATGATGACGCTGGTCAGATTGTCGCATCCGGAGAATGCTCCGTTGCCGATTTCCGATACGTTTGACAGTGTGATTGTCTCAAGGTTGGAACATCCGGCGAAAGCGTTCTCTCCGATGGTTGTCACCGTCTCGGGTATGTCGACATTCACAAGGTTTGTCAGTCCGGTCAGCGCGTTGTCCGGAATGGTGGTGTTTTCGATTCCGCTGAGATCGATGTTTTCCAGTCCTTCAAAGTTGTCGCGTATGGTGGCAAATGTCTCATCGGATATTTCGCCGTCAAGTTTCACGTCCGTTATGTCTGCCACCTCGTCGGTCGCGATGTTCTTCAGGTCTTCGTTGGTAAGCGTGGCGCCGTTGACGGGCACGACAGCCACATCGACAGCCACATTGGCCTGAATGTTCTCCACCGTGTATATACCGCTTTCGTCAGCAGGCATCTCGTCTCCGTTTACTCTCACCTTGACGGTCAGTTCCTCGTTTTCGGGCTTGGTGACGGTAAACTTCAGCAGGTCGCCCTCCTTTATGTCATTGAGCCGATAGCCGTCAACGGCTGCCACGGTGATGTTTTCAGGTGCGGTCACTTCCGTGTCATAGAAGTATACCACATCAAAGCGAACGTCACTGTTGACCGTAACACTCCACATGTTATACTCTTTAGCCAAGTAGTCTCCGTCTGTCTGCGTGCCGTTCAGGTAAACCTTATATTTCTGGTCGGGTTTGATCGGATGGCTGTTATTATATATGGGGTGCACTTTAACCTTCATGGATATTGCTTTTCCCTCTTCAACCTTATCCGTGTTTGTTGTTATATTGTACGGCTCCGCGCGCTCGGGGTCATAAGTGACCGTGTGTGTGGGAGCAATCTCATTTATAGTATTGAACAAATTCCAGTACGACAGTGCCTGATACTTAGACTTGCTTCCTTTCGGTATTTCCAATGTCATGTTCTTGGTCATTCCTGAACCGCCGGGGAACGGGTCGCCGTTTGTGAGAGGTTTCGGATTGGCGGACAAAGAGATGACTTTCTTCAGTTTGGAACAATATGTGAAAGCTGACATTCCTATGTACTCGACATTCTCCGGTATGGTTATTTCCGTCAAATTGAATACGCGGAAGAAAGCACTGTTCTCTATTCGTTTGAGCGATTTCGGCAGTATGATTTTTGTTATTTTCGACATCTTTGTCATAGAGGCAAAAGCTTGTGTAGGCAAAGAGTTCGCTTTGTTTCCGTCGCCGACAATCTCAACATCCGACAGGTCGAGCGCGGTGATTATGTCCGTGTAAGTCTTGATGACCTCAAAGTCTTTGGCGTTCATCTTGCCGACGAGCCGTATATTCGTGTTCTTCGGGGCCTCGGTGATCTTCTCGGCCAGCTGTCCGGCATATATATTGTATGTCTTGTATGGCGTCTCATTCTGGTCGTAGGCAGATATTGTCACATCAAGGTCCTCCTTGACATTGGGTATCTGCACCGTAGCCGACTGCTTTCCTACGACATAATCCTTGTCATTCACTGTCACTGACACACGGTCCGTAGACAGTTTGGCATTTACGGAGAATGTAATGTCACCGCCATGCACGACCTGAGTCACGGCGTCGGTGATTATCACTTTTTCCAAATTGGACGGCATCTTTACCGTATGATAGATTACCTCGTTGCCTATTGCCGGCACAGCAGTTTTCACACTGGCGTCGGTACCTTCGACAAGGCTCCACGTCTTCATGTTCGACGATGTGGCGATACGTATCAGGTTGCCCTCGTTGACGTTTGACTCCTTGACACAGCAATTGAACGTTGCCGGCAGGACACCGGTGTTGGTGTACGGGTTGGTGACAACGGGAGAAATCACTTCCTTTATCCTTCCGTCCTTGTCTGTCAGTACGGCCGCATAGGCGATGCCGCTCTTGAACGAGTCTCCGGAAGGGATGTCCAGTGCGTTTACACGTATGGTGAAAGCCTTTCCGGGCATGACGTTGATGACATCCGTCACCATGCCTACTCCTCCTTTTGACGAAGTGATCTTCCAAGGAGACACTCCGGCGTTGGCTGCCGGCTCGGTGAAGTCAATATGTATCAGCGTATTTGCGTTTATCGTAGCCTCATACACTCCGTTCACGGCCGTAAGTTTGCCGGTGTTGGCATATACCGTCATGCGGTCGTCGCCATGACTGCCGTCCGTCTCTACCGTGAAACGATATTTTCCGCCGGGCGCCATCTCGGAAGAAGAACCGTCAAGTGTGGTGAGCTTCACGCCGTTGGCATCCTGCATTATCACCTTGTAGGATGTTGCCGGAGCGGCATCTTCCTCAATCACATTCTTAAAGTCTTTCCAGTTTTCCTTTGCCTGATATAAAGCCGCACTTCCGATAGGTACTATGAGTTGTGTACGCGGAGTGCCGGAAAATACGCACCAGTTGATAAATGCCGGACTGCGGCGTCGTGATATGACTTTCGACAGATTTGCACAGCCCAGGAACACATTATAGTCCCATGTTGACACCGAGGCCGGAATCTCCACTTCCCTCAACCCCGTGAGTTCAAAAGCGCGGTTGCCCAGACGTGTCACACCGGCCGGCAGCTTTATTGCTCTCAGTGTTCCGCACGCACGGAAGGCACGTGCCGGAATGGTGTTTGCTGCATTCGTTCCGTTGGCTGTGATGCTCACACCCGACAAGTCGAGCGAGTCCACACGCATTTTCTCACGTATGAAATCGAAGTCGCGCACATCCATAGTTCCGAACAGTGTGAGACTCTTCACCGTTCCACATTCCTCTTCGGTCAGAGTCTTCTCCAGCATGCCGCTCGACACCCATACGGTCTTGTTCCGCTTCACGTCCGCGACATTCTGTACATAGATATCGAGTGTCACATTCTCAATCACGTTGGGAAGCGTATAGGTGAAGTCGTTGCCCTGAGTGAGGATATATCCGTTGGCCTTTACCGTCACCACGTCGTCCGTATTGTCGGGGATCACACGGAAAGCATATTTCCGTCCTTTTATCACCCTGTCTGCCGCGCCTTCAAGTGTAGCGCCATTGACGGAGGCCGGCTTGCTCACCGTGAAATAATCAATATGGTTTCCTATCGCTTCTATTGCGTTGGTCGTGAGCGAACCGCCCGTGATGGGTTTCCACTCGTTCTCTCCTGCGGCTTTTGTCGCCATGCGGAAGACGTCACCTGCCGCAACCGTTGTTCCGGCAGGAACGGTGCAGTTGAAATCGCGATAGAGCGTTCTGTCCATCTGGAAAGCAGAAAGGCCGTAGTTATACTCGGGCGATACCAATGTCTTGAACGCACCGTCAGAAGCGAACATGGCCACAGCGATTTTTCCGGAAAAATTGTCGTAAGACACATTCTTGAACGCACCGGCGCGCACTGTAAAGGTTTCTCCTGCTCCGACCGTCTCTTTATCCGAACTTATACCGACCTGCTTCTCGTCGCTTGTCAGCTGAATCGTAGACCAGGCGATGCTGTTCTCTGCCGGCTTGATGTTATATATTATGGTAGCCTGTTCGGAGAAGTTCCATTTGTTGCCCGACTGAGTGGTCGGTGTAAGGCTCGAGACAATAAATACGTCATTGCCGATACCGCCCCATCCCCAGTTCATTCTGAAATAGGGCTGGCTGCCGCGCATCTCATAACCGTCACAGACAAAAGCGTGGCCGACAGATATGTCCTGTCCGCTGTACAGTACAGGACGGCCGGCGTCTATCTCGCTAATGATGAGTTCTTCCCATGCTTTTTGAGACATTTCCGACTTCTTCTTGTATGATACGCCCGCGTCATACCCGAAGTAATTGACGAGAGCGGCCGGAACCCTCACCTCGCTGGCACTGCTTCCCGACATGCTGAAATTGGTCTGGATGCTCAATGCTGCATCGGCCACGAGTCTGGCGACAGCGTCTCCCTGTGCCGTGGTATACCCGCTGCGGTAGTTGTCCGTGCGCATGTTTGTCCAGTCGTATGTATGATTGAAGTCATTGCCGTCAAGACAGCCCTTTCCTGCCGTCGGATAGTTATAGTATTGCATGATCGTTGCCATTGCGACACCCACACATCCGACAAGTTTGCGTCCCGGAATAAAATAGTTGAAAGGTTCTTCCTGACTCCATTCTGCTGTATTGCGGGACAGAACCCTGCGCCTTACGGATGAATATCCGGCAACATCGGAAGAGTTTGCCTCCGTATTGGCGTAGTTCGCCTTGATTTGCTTCTCATAAGAACTCAGCATCCATTTCATGGCATCCGGCATGTTGTCATAGTCGAAATTGCCGCTATCGGAGAATCCTATCACGGGCACGGTCGCGTCATCGGCCGACACGATTATGTATCCATCGTTCTCACCCTTATTAAACACATAATAATAAGGTGTTGCCGTTGTCGCACAATAAGATAATTCTTTTGTCGCAACAACTCCCGGGGCACGTCTTATGCCGCCATTTCCCATAAATCTCAGTGCAGTTTCTTTCGCTTGAGAAATACTTATTTTCTTTGCGCTCACAGGCTGCGAAGAAAACAGTGCCAAAAAGGCAAAGCCAGCAAAAACTTTTCTAAACATTTTCGTCCTTATTTAATTCAATTCTTAAATTTTGGGCGCAAAATTATACAAAAAGACTATTCGGCAAGAAAATAGACCGATATATTAAAATCTTTTGAACATTTCGTTGAAAAACCTCTGTATGTGAAATATTCATCAACTAAAAATTAAATTCTTTTTCTTAAAATCTCCTTAAGCAGACCTTTGCTTGTATGCAAAAAGTCGCACCAGCCCGAAGTTTATCGGATGAGTCATTCTGGGTCTCGGGATTGCTTGGGTTGATGAATAAAAACAGCTCGCTGGAAACCAACGAGCTGTTTATCTTTTTGCGGAGAGAGAGGGAATATAACCTATATAATCAGACATTGTCATCTAAAATCTAAAACTATCAGTAATACAACATTATACGCTGATACGCTAAAATAAAAAATCTTTTGAAATATTTGGATATTTCAAAAATCGTGCGTAATTTCGTGCGTAGTTTTATAAGTTGATAGTGTATGATACTCAAACGTAATATTAATTTCTGGCTGGATTCCCGCAAGAAGGATGGCGTATCCGTTACCGAGAATTTGGTTATACGCATGCGCCTTTCCTATGGAGGCAAAGCGTTCGATTATTCTACGGGATACAGGATAGATGCGTCAAAATGGGATGCGAAGAAACAGCGTGTCAAAAACGGTTGTACCAATAAACGGAAAGAGACGGCTATTCAGATTAACACTGAGCTTAATCGTCTTGAAAATCTGCTTCAGGATATATTTCGTGAATTTGAATATACCGAACAGAAGCCAACGATGGATGACATCAAGACGGTCTTCAAACAGCAGGTCGCCGAGGTGGTGTCAACTGCGAGTGAGGAGCCTCCTCAAGAAAAACTTCCTGAAAAACCTTTTTGGGATATATATGCTGAGTTCGTGAAAGAGTGTGGACGAAAGAACGACTGGACACACTCCACCTACGAAAAATTCGCAGCTTTCAAGAATCATCTTATAGCATTTAAGAAATTTGCGAAGAATCCGTCATTTGACTTCTTTACTGAAAAGGGACTTAATGATCTCGTTGATTTTTTTCGCAAAGATTGCGATATGCTAAACAGCACCATTGGTAAACAGATGGGTTACCTCAAATGGTTCCTGAAATGGGCAGCGGCAAAGGGCTATCATGCCGTTATGGATTACAATACATTCAGACCAAAACTGAAAACCACACAAGCGAAAGTCATATTCCTGACAGATGAAGAAGTTAAGAAGATAATGGAGTGTGAGATTCCTGATACGAAAAGGTATCTGGAACGGGTACGGGATGTTTTGATTTTCTGTTGCTATACCGGCCTTCGTTATTCAGATGTAGAAAATTTGCGGAGAAGCGACATAAAAGAAGATCATATAGAGGTGACGACTGTTAAGACAGCGGATAGCTTGACAATCGAGTTGAACAAACACAGTCGTGCCATACTGGAGAAGTATGCCGATATCCCATTCAAGGATAACAAGGCGTTGCCGGTAATCAGTAACCAGAAGATGAACACTTACATCAAGGAACTTGGTAAACTTGCCGGAATCGATACTCCAGTCCGCATAACCCAATACCGGGGTAATGAGCGCATCGACCATGTATATCCGAAGTATGAGCTGCTTTGCACCCACACCGGACGAAAGACTTTTATATGCAAGGCGCTGTCGCTTGGCATCGCTCCCAATGTAGTGATGAAATGGACCGGTCACAGCGACTATAAGGCAATGAAGCCCTATATTGACATTGCCGACAGCGTAAGGGCAAATGCCATGAGTCTTTTTGATTGAGAGAGGACAGGAAATTTTTACAAGTCGGGGCTGCACAATTTCGTGCGGTCTCGATTTGTTTTTGGGCAAATTAAGTCATAAATGTTCAGAAATGTGTTTCCACTCGTTTTTATCCACAATGTATCCACCTATTCCACTCAAATAAATTTTTCATCTCATCTCTAATCATTGGTCTTCAGCTAAATATAACAGAGAGGTTTCTCAATTTTACACCTACGCTCCACTCATCACACATAGTAACTTTGCATCGTAGGACATCCCTACGAATCACCCTGATATATGGGACATCAAAAAATATATAATATGAATATCAATGAACTCATGAACAAACCCCTGTGGCAAATGACTGGCGAGGAATTTCTTGCCATCATCAACGAAAAGAAGCCGGCAGAATCTGCTCCGGCTCCTACCGACCGTGAAATTAATCCGTCCAAGTATTATGTGTATGGTCTGGCCGGAATAGCAAGACTGTTCGGATGTAGCATACCGACTGCCAACCGAATCAAGAAGAGCGGCGTAATCGACAAGGCTATCACCCAGTGTGGCCGCAAGATTATCGTTGACTCGGAACTTGCGCTTCAACTTGCCGGTCGTCAACCACGATGTTAAGGCATTATGACTGAAGCAATCGTAATGAGCATAGTCTATAACATGACTTATGCTCACAGTTGTAACAATCAAAATCTATGGAAGCATGACTAAGGGAGTCAACATTTACGAACTGATGCACGCCTTCTGGCAGGAGAATGAATATGAGCCGTTCGCAACCGCCGAGATCGCTCTGTTCTTCTTTCTGCTGGAGCGTGCCAACTGCCGACGGTGGAAGATGCCGTTCAAATGCTCGACGGCTCTTGTCTGCCGATCTATCAAGGTAGCCAAGCAGACATTCCTCACGGCTCGTCTCAAACTGAGCGAGCGAGGTTTGATTACCTTCATACAAGGTAATGGTAATGCCATGGCGCCCGCTTATACGGTCATTTCAGAACCCAACAAATGGACTAACGGCAAGACCGAGGAACAGCCTGAAAACGAGACTGGGAAACAGACGGATGGACTCACGGACAATGAGACTGACGGCATGACTGACAGCCTGCCTACTTATAATATTAAAGATAATAATATTCAAAATAAAGATATAATATCCCTTAATAATAAAGGGCGGACAGATGAAATTTTAAGTTTAGATGAGTTGGAGGAGATATTCCTCGCCGATGCCGGATGGCATGATGAGATTCTTCGCGAGTTTCCGGCTGTAAGCCGTCTGGAACTTGAAAATCAGATTCACGGTTTCTTCTCCCGTCTCCGCGATAAAGGAGAAAAAGGAAGGGAAGAGAAAGACTGTAGGAACTATTTTATCAACTCTGTCCGAAAATTTTTCAAGCACAATCAAAATGAAAGAATTGAAAGAGAATTTAGCCAAGGTTCAAGTGCGTTCAGGCGTCGGGGAGTTGATGTCGTTGCACGAACCGCCAAAGATTATGAGGAACCGTTCCCTTCGCCACCTTGGGAAAAAGACTATTAACAATAGCTGATTCACGGCATGTGTGACAGAGTGAAGCGTTCCCGGCAAGATGGACGAATGGCTTGACGGCAATATATCCGATTCCGAACTTGTAGAGACAATCGTAGAAACGCTCGAATCCTTTGACAAAGAAGACGATGATACTTATTCGCACAAGATTTCATTCATACAGTATTCACTGATTCGGCAGATGATTGGGAAATGGCACAACCACCCGGCAGAGCTTCCCGAGATGGCAGACTCTTATAGCAACGAGTGCCATGGACACATCTTCAATGTGTGTCTATCCGGCAACTGGTCGGACTGGCGCCGACTCCTTAAGGGTTACGGTCCCAGTCTCCACCATGAGACATCCGTTATCAAAGCGGTCATAGAATCATCCTCTATTACAGATGCCCGGTCTGCGCTCGACGGATTCTTCAACCATTTGAAAGTTGATTTCATCAATAACAGCCTCTAAAACGTGCCGTAGCTTGCTTCCGGTCATAGCGGGTACCACACCGTTGCAGAAGGCCATTCCGAGCCTCTCTGACGTGCGCTGTGCGCCTCTCCTGGTATATGCCTGACCGATTCCCGTGGTCATCGTCCAGGTCGGCTTATAGACAACGCGCTTGCGCGAAGTTGCCACATCGGTCAATGTGGTGGGAGCCTAATACCCATTATAGCGAAAACAAGAGAAATGATGGGAGGGTAAATATAATTAAAAGTCTTAATATTAATTTATTATGAATTTAGGTAAATTCCGATGATTTCCGAGAATTGCGCTTTTAAGTGTCATTTTTGTTTCCCAAAGTGAGATGGATTTGAGATTTATTTTGTAACTTTG
>CABUXJ010000023.1 GCA_902495455.1 uncultured Prevotella sp. | reverse complement strand
TAAATCAGAATTTAGAAGCGATGGCAAAGCAGTTATACGATTACTGGTTTGTGCAGTTTGATTTTCCCAATGAAGAGGGCAAACCGTATAAAAGTAGTGATGGTGAAATGATGTGGAATGAGAAGTTGAAGCGAGAGATTCCAAAAGGATGGTGTGGCATGACTATTGGCGAAGTAGAAAATAATATCATAACTGGCAAAACTCCGTCATGTGTCGATGAAAATAATTTTGGTGGAGATATTCCTTTTATAACCATAGATGATATAAGAGGCAATTTATTCGTATTCAATTCGAAACGTACCCTTTCCACAAAAGGTGCAGAAAGTCAAACAAAAAAATACCTACCAATTGGTTCACTTTCAGTTTCTTGCATTGGTACAATAGGGGTTATGGGATTTGTCGCAAAATTATCGCAAACAAACCAACAGATTAATTCTGTAGTTTTTGAGAATGAATACAATAGAGAATTTGTATACTTTGCTTTGAAATTATATTTTGAGAATGCAAAAGCCAAAACTGGCAATGTATTTGCCAATATGAGTAAAGATGAATTTGCTTCAATAAAAGTGGTTTATCCGCCAAAGCGAATTTTACAAGCATTCCATGATAAGGTTGATGCCATATTTGATAATATAAAGAATAACATTGATGAAATCAATGCTCTTACTAAGCAGCGAGACGAACTTCTACCGTTACTGATGAACGGACAAGCATCGGTAAATTCTGATTTATTATACCATTTAGTCTTGTCCTATTATAGTCTCATTCCACGTTTGCGTTTCTTCTTCCTACGGAGAATTTCTGTCATTTCCAGATAGGCTTCCAAATCGATAACATTGCAAGAAGGGCTGCTGTTGCTCAGCAATCCCATTGAGCCAATGAAAAGCTAACTTTGTGCAATGTAGGATGGAGTGTTTGGTGTGGCGACTTCATGTACTTTGGCTGTCTTCCCATAAGTTCCTCATGTTTGTTACGCTGCAATTCTGCATGACAAGAAACTACCGTTATTTCTGATTAGGTACTCGTTATTATATCTGAGTTCTGAAATTGTGCAGCCTGTATCTGCACAATTTGTCCAGCCAAGAATAGGACAAATACCTAAGATGTCTTGTTCTTGAGCAAAGACTAATTTTCATACTCCTGTCACACAAACGGCATTATTTGGCGTCAAAGCCAAAATAATGTATTAACTTTGCGGACGCATAACAATAAAAACGGATAATAAAAGGACAATTATGAACAATACATTCGACAACGTCTCTACACCTATATATATAATAGAGGAGCGCCTGTTGCGTCGCAACCTCAGTCTGATAGCCGATGTGGCCCGTCGTGCCGACATCGAGATAATACTTGCTTTCAAGGCGTTCGCACTGTGGAAGACTTTCCCGATATTCCGTGAATATATCAGTTCGACGACGGCCAGCTCTCTGAGTGAGGCCCGACTGGCAGCTGAGGAGTTCGGAGCGCCGGCACATACGTATTCGCCGGCCTATACCGACGGTGACATTGACACGATAGCGCGCTGCTCGAGCCATGTCACGTTCAACTCGCTGAGCCAATATGAACGTTTCGGTCGGCGTGTGCGTGAGATTAATCCGGCGGTGTCGTGCGGCCTGAGGGTCAATCCGGAGTATTCGGAGGTGGAGACGGTGCTATATAATCCGTGCGCTCCAGGCACACGCTTCGGCATCACGGCTGATCGCATGCCGGATATATTGCCTGAGGGCATCGAGGGTTTCCACTGCCACTGCCACTGTGAGAGCGGTTCCGATGTGCTGGAACGGACGCTCGTGCATATAGAGGAGAAGTTCGGACGCTGGTTGCCGCGGCTCCGTTGGCTCAATCTTGGCGGCGGCCATCTGATGACGCGGCGCGGGTATGACGTGGAGCTGCTCGTCCGTCTGATGGACGGTCTGCATCGCCGCTATCCAAATCTGCGCATAATACTCGAACCTGGCAGCGCCTTTGTATGGCGGACAGGACCGCTCGTAGCTTCTGTTGTTGATGTCGTTGAGGACCATTCCGTCAAGACGGCTATTCTTGATGTGAGCTTCACGTGCCACATGCCCGACTGTCTGGAGATGCCTTATCAGCCGGAAGTGCGCGGTGCGGAATTGCGTCCGCTCGAAGCGGCTACGGAAGAAAACACATACCGGCTCGGAGGAAACAGTTGTCTATCGGGTGACTTTATGGGCTCGTGGCGTTTTGACGGACCGCTGAAACCGGGCGATAAGGTCGTTTTTGAGGATATGATACATTACACAACCGTAAAAACATGTACGTTTAACGGCATCACTCATCCAGCAATCGGTATGCTTCATGAGGACGGGAAACTGGAAATTTTGCGTCGTTTTGGCTACGAAGACTATAAAAATCGCATGGATTAGAAGATTTTTCGCAAAAAAGTCATCGAAAGTTTTGGCAGTTAAGAAAAAAGCAGTACCTTTGCAACCGCAATCGAGAGAGATGCTTCTGGTAACAGAATGAACGCGGAAATAGCTCAGTTGGTAGAGCACGACCTTGCCAAGGTCGGGGTCGCGGGTTCGAGTCCCGTTTTCCGCTCACATATTGAACAAAAAAGGGCGCTGAGAGTTGGTCTCAGTGAAAAATGCCCAAGTGGCGGAATTGGTAGACGCGCACGTTTCAGGTGCGTGTGCCGCGAGGCGTGCAGGTTCGAGTCCTGTTTTGGGCACTCTTTTTTATTCAACATGATTAATGTGCTGGAGAGGTGGCGGAATTGGTAGACGCGCTACTTTGAGGGGGTAGTGTCAATTGCGACGTGGGAGTTCGAGTCTCCTCCTCTTCACTCATTATTTTTTTTGTTGCGGAAATAGCTCAGTTGGTAGAGCACGACCTTGCCAAGGTCGGGGTCGCGGGTTCGAGTCCCGTTTTCCGCTCGTTTTTTACCGATATTTTGGAAAACAAAAACTTCTGATGAATTTATATTTAAGGTACTTCGATAGAGAGACATTGGTGCATAATGTCGATGAGGCTGTCGCATTCTTATACGACATAGACGAGATAGGAATGAATCCCATGCTTGAGGCAGATGTAAGGGAATATGCGGCAAGCGATGTTTATTATCCCAAGCGTTACAAAATACGTCCGCGGGTCTATTTCATTATAATCAAGACGGAAGCAGCGACCATGCTTGACTTTAAGGAAAAGCGTGCCGTCCATACGCCGGTTGTGGCCGATGACCGTCGAAATATGACGTCGGCGGTTTTGACACGATTGAATGAGGACCAGTTCGGATGGTATGAAGGCACGATAGACTTCAAGCGTGTTTTGCAAGTGCCGGGTACGGGTAAGTTTCAATATCGTGACACTCACTTCGTCGCATGTTGCAAGGCTGAATCGGGTATAGACTGCTACAATCGGATCGTTGACCATCTGCGCCAACGTGTCGACTCGCGAAGTCAATTTCCGTCGGCTAAAGGGAAGAACTTCAGATTCCGTTTTCTCGGTCTGTGCAAATAATGGACAGATGAACTAACAGACTTTCCGCGATGAACAAAGTGATGTTGATAGGCAATGTAGGCAAGGAACCAGAAGTCAGGTATGTTGACCGTAATATGGCTGTGGCACGATTTCCGTTGGCAACCACAGAGCGTGGATATACTTTGCCGAATGGTACACAGGTGCCCGACCGTACTGATTGGCATAATGTCGTCCTTTGGCGGCGTCTGGCGGAAGTCGTGGAAAAGTATGTCCACAAAGGAGATAAACTATACATAGAGGGACGCTTGCGCTACACTACGTATGACGATAAGCGTGGTATAAGGCACAATGTAACGGAAGTATGGGCGGAAAACATGGAAATGCTGACACCGAAAGCCGTTTCTAACGCTGCCACTCAACAAGGACAGACTGTTGAATCGTCAAGGGCAGACTCTATTGGTTCAGACTCAAATGCCGGAGGGCCGACAGGAAACGGCGGATTGCCATTTTAAAATCGTAGAAAGAATTGTTACCGATAGAGATAGAACAGATTTTGGGAGAAATCCATTTTATGACTCCCACCATCGGAGTGATTGTTTCCGGAATGTTGGCGGCTCTGCTGTTGATAGCGTCAGGTTTTGCTTCTGGTTCCGAGATAGCCATATTTTCGCTTTCCCCCGGTGATTTAGATGAACTCGCAGAGGAAAAGACTGATTGTGACAAGCGTATAATGGATTTGCGTAGGGATTCCGAACGCACGTTGGCCACTATCCTTATCACAAACAATCTGATTAATGTGACTATTATCATGCTCTGCAACTACTTTTTTGGCCATATCATTGATTTCGGAACGGCCTATTGGTTGCAGTTTGTTTGCATCACAATTATACTTACTTTTGTTCTTCTGCTTTTCGGAGAGATATTGCCAAAGGTTTATAGTGGGCAAAATCCGTTGCGCTTCTGCCGTATGGCAGTCGGCGCATTGCTTTTCTGTCGTAGGGTTTTCTATCCATTGGCCACCGTGCTCATTCGTTCCGGTGTCTTGGCAGGTAAGGTCATGCAGAAGGAGAGCCATACGCTCAGTGTCGATGATTTGGAACAAGCGTTGGAATTGACGGATACGGAAGACATCAAGGAGGAAAAAAATCTGCTTGAGGGAATCGTGCGTTTCGGTGACGAGACGGCACGGGAAATAATGACGAGCCGTCAGGATGTGGTGGACATAGACTTCAAATCGCAGTTTTCGGATGTGCTCCGTTGTATCATTGATAACAACTATTCGCGCATCCCGGTCTATCAGGACAGCATCGACAACATCCGCGGTATCCTCTATATCAAGGACTTGCTTCCGCATTTGGGCAAACCGGCGACGTTTCGTTGGCAGTCTTTGATACGTCCGCCTTATTTTGTTCCGGAAACGAAAAAGATAGACGACCTGTTGCGCGAATTCCAAGAGAATAAGGTTCACATAGCGGTGGTGGTCGATGAGTTTGGTGGAACAAGCGGTATAGTCACCCTCGAGGATATTTTGGAGGAGATAGTCGGAGAGATCAATGATGAGTATGACGAGGAAGAGAAAAACTATGTTCGTGTCAACAACAATACGTTTATCTTTGAAGGGAAAACGCAGCAGGCCGATTTTTGTCGTGTAATGAAGATCGACAACGATGTCTTTGCTGATGTAGAAGGAGATGCTGAGACCATAGCAGGTCTGCTATTGGATATAAAGGGTGAGTTCCCTCAGCTGCACGAAAAGATTGTATATCGCAATTTTACGTTTGAAGTGCAGGAAATGGATGAACGGCGTATATCCAAGATAAAGGTTGTTGTGAAAGACCCGGATGTCGCACAGACTGAATAGTGACACGGTATTGGGCTTACAGTGGTGCTAAAAAGCCACCTTCGCAGTAATTTTTTTTGAATTTATTCTCTGTTATAGATAATAATAGTTACCTTTGTGAAGATTTGAAAAACGACTGTAAGTCATCAATAAATAACTCTATATGAAATTAAAATTGACAACCCTTTCGGCTCTGTTGATACTTCTGTCGACAGCACTGATGACCGTTTCGTGTTCCAAAGATGTTTATAGTGAAGACGAAGAAGAAGAACAGGGCTCGACTAATGTTGATGCACCTAAATCGGCAGAGGCCAATTGTACATTGCAGGTTCGCACACGAGCAGAATCAGCTGGAGACTCCAAAATCAGCTATCCTGTGCATGTTTATATATTTGGTTCAAATGGAGTATGTGTAGAAGAATCTGTCATAGAGTCATCTGAAACCCAGCTCGTTGTTAAACTTGCAGCGGGAACTTATGATGTTTATGCAGTTGCCGGAGCCGAAAGCAATGATTACGATATTCCTTCAAAAGAAAATGTTTCGCCAACATCGGTCGTCAGATTGAAAGATGGTAAGAAACATAGTGATCTGATGTATGCTCATAGTGCAGTGACCTTGGCTGCAAAGGAGAAAAATACGTTGACTCTGCCATTGAAGCGCAGGGTCATGCTGTTGCAGGAAGTCGTGATAAGAGATGTCTCGTCGGACATGACATCTGTGGCTGTCAGCATAGCTCCTATATATGAAGGGTTGCGCATCGACGGTAATTATTCCGATGCGGGCGGTTCTCACAATGTGATATTAGTGAAAGAGGGGGATGGCAGTGTATGGCGAAATACGTCAGAGGCATATCTGCTTGAAGCCGTACCCGGTGCAACAATAAAAGTACAGTTGACGGATGCTGAGGGGACAAAGAGCTATTCTTATTCTCTCGCGGACGAGATGCAGGCCAACTACAAAATCAGAATAGAGGGAACGTATGTTGATCATAGCGGTATATCGCTCACGGGAATAATCTCCGGAGATGTTTGGGCCGGCGAACGGGTCATTACGTTTGACATGGATGACAGCAAAGAAGGAGACAATACGTCTGATACGCCTATCGTCGGTGATGCTCCAGAGGCGGGAACGATGTATAACGGCTGTTATGTTCTTTCGAGTGAGATGTTGAGTGACAATAGTGTGAAAGTTGTGTTGATGTCTGCTAAGCATACTTATGGCCTAACATTCACGGAAGGTGATGACAGTTCAGTAGAGAGTGCGGTGACGACGGCTATAAAGGAACTTGCTGTTAATGGTATATCTGGTTGGCGCTTGCCGTTATACGATGAGATTGTTGCTGTCAGTGATAATTACAAGAAGATAAATTCTGTATTAACGGCAGCTGGTGGTAATAGCATAACTCCAGGACTTTCTTATTTTTACAGAAAGTCGGATGGAGGTATATATTCATATTGTGCGGATGGTGATGTCGTATTTAATAAGAATACGCGCTTGCGTGCTTTCGCAACGGTGATATTCAAGTGACGTTTGAATATCCGTTAGTTCTTTTTGAATGAACGGTAATAACACAAAACCGGGATTGCTGGTAAAGATAGCAATCCCGGTTTTTGGTTGTTCGCTAATCGCTTTTGTCTGCAATAATGCCAATTATTTATGTAACGCGATCTTTTCCACACGGCGCTGATGACGTCCGCCTTCAAACGGCACGCGGAAGAACTCGTCCATAATTTTGGCTGCTGTGTTGTTGTCGATGAAGCGTCCCGGCATGACGAGCACGTTAGCATCGTTGTGTTGACGGATGAGATGGGCGATTTCAGGAATCCATGCCAATCCGGCACGCACGCCCTGATGTTTGTTCAGCGTCATGCTGATGCCTTCGCCACTACCGCATATTCCGATACCGGGATAGACTTCTCCGCTCTCTATGCCGTCGGCCAGGGCGTGTCCGAAATCGGTGTAGTCGCAACTCAGATCGCTATATGTGCCGTAGTCCTTATAAGGATAGCCGTGTTCCTCGAGATATTGTATCACGTATTTCTTTAACGGATAACCTGCGTGATCGCTTGCTATTCCAACAGTCTTGATTTCCATAATGTTTAAGAAAAGAAACAGATGCGCCGGAGCGACCTTGTGGTTTTGCTCTCGGGCACATCTGTCTGATTAGTGATTATTCAGCCAAGAAAGCCTTGACCTGTTTGTAGACATTTTCTCCGGTGTAACCCAGTTTCTCGTCGAGCACTTTGTAGGGAGCAGAGAAACCGAAGCTCGGCATACCCCATACGCGGCCGTTGCAGCCAACGAGGCCTTCGAGTGTTACGGGTAGACCGGCTGTCATACCAAATATCTTCGAACCTGCGGGCAGGATTGACTCCTGATACTCCTTGCTCTGATTGCGGAAGAGACCCTCAGACGGAACGCTGACGATGCGCACCTTCACGCCGTCCTTGCGCAACAGTTCTGCACCGGCAACGAGTGTTGATACTTCAGAACCGCTGGCGAGCAGGATAACGTCGAACTGTTCGTCTGAGCCGGCCACGACGTAAGCACCCTTGCGGGCCTGTTCGTAGTCGTTGCCCGCGGGCAGCTTGGTGATGTTCTGACGTGAGAAGATGAGCGCGGTCGGTGTCTCCATGTTCTCCATAGCCATAGCCCAGCATACGGTTGTCTCGTCGGCATCGGCCGGACGGAACACACGGACGCTGTCCTTGCCGTGGTGGTTCTTCAACTTCTCCATCAGGCGGATCTGTGCTTCCTGCTCAACGGGCTCGTGAGTAGGGCCGTCCTCGCCGACACGGAAAGCGTCGTGAGTCCAGATGAACTTGATGGGCACTTCCATCAGGGCTGCCATACGTACGGCGGGCTTCATATAGTCAGAGAAGACGAAGAACGTACCGCAAGCGGGGATTACGCCGCCGTGCAAATACATACCGATGCACATGCAGGCCATTGTCAGCTCGGCCACACCAGCCTGGAAGAAAGCACCGTTGAAGTCGTCTGCCTGCAGCGAAGTCGTCTTCTTGAGAAAGCCGTCAGTCTTGTCCGAGTTGGACAGGTCGGCAGAGGCGCATATCATGTTGGGCACCTGCTCAGCGAGCACACCGAGACATGCGGCGCTGGCGGCACGTGTGGCAGAATTCTCTTTCTGAACCAGTGCGCTCCAGTCCACTTTCGGTGCATTGCCGCTGAACCACTCTTTCAACAGAGAAGCCTTTTCGGGATTGGCCTTTGCCCATTCAGCCTCGGCTGCGTGACGCTCAGCCACAATCTTCTTCAGTTCCTCGCGGCGGTCAGCATAGAGCTTCTCCACTTCGGGGAAGATAGCAAATGGAGCTTCGGGATTTCCACCGAGGTTCTTAATTGTATTTACGTATGCGTCACCGCCGAGTGGAGCACCGTGGGTATTGATGCAAGCCTCATAGCTTGTACCGTCAGCGCGCAGTGCACCCTTGCCCATGATTGTCTTACCGATAATCAGTGTCGGGCGCTTCTCCTCCTTCTGTGCGGCTTTGAGAGCCTCGCGGATTTCGTCAGCGTCATTACCGTTGCAGGTGATGACATTCCATCCCCAAGCCTTATATTTTGCTTCGGTGTCCTCTTTCATCACGACGTTTGTCGGAGTGGAGAGCTGGATGTCGTTTGAGTCATAGAACATGATGAGATTGTTCAGTCCCAAAATACCGGCGATTCGGCCTGTACCCTGTGAGATTTCTTCCTCCACGCCACCGTCGGAGATATATGCGTAAATCTTATGCTGCATGGCCTCCTTGCCGAGACGGGCCTGAAGGAACTTCTCTGCAACGGCAGCACCTGCACCGAACGTGTGTCCCTGTCCGAGGGGACCGCTGGTGTTTTCGATGCCGCGTGCGAGGTCGCGCTCGGGATGGCCCGGAGTGGGAGAGCCCCACTGACGGAACTCCTTCAGTTCATCGAGAGTGAACTTGCCCTGCAGAGCGAGGGCAGAGTAGAGCATTGGAGACATGTGTCCCGGGTCGAGGAAGAAGCGGTCGCGGCCTTCCCAGTTGGGATTTTCGGGGTCATAAACCAAAAACTCGGAGAAGAGCACGTTGATGAAGTCAGCTCCGCCCATAGCTCCACCGGGGTGGCCTGAGTTTGCTTTTTCAACCATTGAAGCGGCGAGGATACGGATATTGTCCGCCGCCTTTTTCATAAGATTCTTGTCGTTCATATTGTTTGGATTAATAATTCTTTTATTAAAACCGTTACTTGATGTTCAGCACCACGATTGACTTTGCGGGGATTTCGGCCGTCAGCACGTTCTTCTTCAGCTTCGCGTTCTTGAAGTCGGCGGGCTTGACTGTCTCCGGTTTTTCAAAGTCGTTATAGTCCGTGATGTTTTTGCATGCGAGGATGCGGCCTGTCACAGTTTTTCCAGTGAATCCGTCGAGATTGATGTCAATCTTCTGAGCCTTATCCAGACTGATGTTCGCTAATGAGATGATTATCGAACCGTCGGTCTGCTTTGCGGCAGAGGTGTTGAGCAGGGCGACCTTGCGTCCTTCCTTAGCGCGTTTGTCTCCACGCACGGTGATGCTGTCGCACTTGAAGTCCATCGGCAGATATGTCGCCTCCTGGAAGCCTTTGTACATCTCGAACACGTGGTATGTCGGTGTGAGCACCATGTGGCCCGTGCCTTTCTGGTCTGTGAGAATCATAGACTGGAGGACGTTGACCACCTGGGCGATGTTGGCCATGCGCACACGGTCGGTGTGACGATGGAACACGTTCAGTGACAGGGCGGCAACGAAAGCGTCGCGCATGGAGTTCTGCTGATAGAGGTGTCCGGCGATGGTTCCCGGTTCCTCGTCCCACCATGTTCCCCATTCGTCGACGAGCAGACCTATCTGCTTCTTCGGGTCTTTCTGGTCCATGATTGCGGCGTGCTTGTTGATGACGTCTTCAATTTCCAGACACTTGCCCATTGTCCAGTAATAGTCGTCGTCATTGAATTTGATGGCCGAGCCTTTCGAGCCGCTCCATCCCGTCACGGTGTAGTAGTGGAGCGAAACGCCGTTCATGCGGTGGCCGACGTTGTTCATGAGCACCTTGGTCCAGTTGTAGTCATAGTCGCTCGCTCCGCTGGCAATTTTGTAGAGCTTCGTACCGTCATATTCGCGGCAGTAGACGGAGTAGCGGCGATAGAGGTCGGCATAATATTCCGGCCGCATGTTTCCGCCGCATCCCCAGCTCTCGTTGCCCACGCCGAGGAACTTTATCTTCCACGCCTTCTCGCGTCCGTTCTGACGGCGCAGCTTTGCCATCGGCGTGTCGCCGTCGCTCGTCATATATTCAACCCACTTGGCCAGCTCCTCGACCGTTCCGCTGCCGACGTTGCCGCTGATGTAAGGCTCGCAGCCCAGCATCTCGCAGAGATTGAGAAACTCGTGCGTACCGAACGAGTTGTCCTCGATGGTTCCGCCCCAGTTGTTGTTCTGCATCTTCGGGCGGTTCTCCTTCGGACCGATGCCGTCCATCCAGTGGTATTCGTCGGCGAAACATCCTCCAGGCCAGCGCAGCACCGGAATCTGCAGTGCCTTCAGCGCGTCGAAGACATCCTTGCGGTAGCCGTTGATATTAGGTATCTGAGAGTTCTCGCCGACCCAGAGGCCGCCGTAGATGCACGAGCCGAGGTGTTCGGCGAACTGGCCGTAGATTTCCTTATAGATTTTCTGCTGGCCTTGACCGACGTGTATCGTGGCTGTCGCGTTGTCTGCCATGACCGATGTTGCCATTGCCGCTGTCATGGTCAGTGCGGTGAGTATTCTTTTCATAGAATGGTCTTTACTTTATATTAATAATACGTATAGAGGGGATTTTTCCCCCGTAAATAACTCTTTGATGATGGTGTCGTTGTGCTACATGGCTCATGTAACGTTGTTACACGGCCCTTGTAACATTGTTACACAGCCCTTGTAACAGCGTTACATGAGCCGTGTAACAATACGATGATGCCGCCGCGCCTATTTCTTGTTGGCCACGGCTGCTTCTTCGACGGGCAGACATGCCTTGTAATTCTCGATGTAGGCGTTGAAACCGGCAACGTCTTCCGCCTTCGGGGCAATCTCAATACCGGTATTGCCCGCAAAGACAACCTTGTCAAGATAGTCAGCCAAGGCAAGCTTGTCATTGTTGTTGACAAGATAGGAGGCGAGTAGGGCGATACCCCATGCACCGCCTTCGCCGGCTGTCTCCATTACAGAGATCGGAGAATTGATGGCGGCGGCCAGTATGCTCTGTCCCACACCTTTGGTCTTGAACAGTCCGCCGTGGCCGGTGATGCGGTCTACCTTTATCTTCTCGTCGTTGAAGAGAATGTCGTTTCCGATCTTCAGCACGGCGACGGAGGCGTAGAGATTGGCGCGCATGAAGTTGGCAAGATTGAACTTGTCGTTTGCCGAGCGCACGAACATCGGGCGTCCTTCGGCCAGACCCGTCACGGGTTCACCCGAAATATAGTTGTAGGAGATGAGTCCGCCGCAGTCGGCGTCGCCCGCGAGAGCATTGTTGTAGAGCTTGCCATATATCTCGTTCATGTCCACCGGTATGCCGAGCAGTTCCTGATATTCGCGGAACAGTCCCACCCAAGCGTTGAGGTCAGACGTGCAGTTGTTGCAGTGAACCATTGCCACGGGGCTTCCGTCGGGCGTAGTCACCATGTCGATCATTTCGTATGGACGGGATAGGTCTTTCTCTAAGACAATCATGGAGAACGATGACGTTCCTGCCGACACATTTCCGGTGCGCTGACGGACGGCGTTGGTGGCCACCATTCCCGTACCGGCGTCGCCCTCGGGCGGACACATCGGTATGCCGGGTTTCAGATGGCCGGAGATATCGAGCCGCTTTGCACCCTCTTCCGTGAGGAATCCGGCGTTCTCGCCGGCCTGCAACACCTTGGGGAATATGTCGAGCAGCGTCCAGTCGTAGCCTTTCGGGGCAATGAGTTTGTTGAACTTGTCCACCATCTCGGACGAATAGTTTTTCGTCTCAGGGTCTATCGGGAGCATGCCCGAAGCGTCGCCGATGCCGAGCACCTTCTGTCCCGTGAGCTGCCAGTGGATATATCCGGCCAGAGTTGTCTGGAAGCGAATGTCCTTCACGTGCTCCTCATTGTATAATATGGCCTGATAGAGATGCGAGATGCTCCAGCGCAGCGGTATGTTATAGACGAAGAGCTTGGACAGTTCGGCCGCAGCCTGTGCCGTGTTGGTGTTGCGCCACGTACGGAACGGAACGAGTATTTCGTTCTTGTCGTTGAACGCCATATATCCGTGCATCATAGCGCTGACGCCGATGCCGGCAAGAATTTCGATTTCCGTGTCATATAGCTTCTTGACATTGGCGCGCAGGTCGGCGTAGCAGTCCTGCAATCCGTACCAGATGGCTTCGGTGCTGTATGTCCACAGGCCGTCCACGAGTTGGTTCTCCCATTCGTGGCTGCCCTGTGCGATAGGGTTGTTGTTTTCGTCGATGAGGACGGCCTTTATTCTCGTAGATCCGAATTCGATGCCGAGGATGGCCTTACCGGACTCTATGGTTTGTTTCGCATTTGAGTTCATAAAGAAAACATTTTGTCGGGTGATGTTCAACGCGAAGACGCAAAGACGCAAAGAAAAGACTTTGTGCCTTCGCGTCTTCGTGTTAGGTTACAATGTTATCAGCAGAGAGCCTTGTTTAGCATGTAGTAGACTTCGTTCACGCGGAGCTCGCGACGGAAGTTGTCCACTGTGGTCTCGTTGTTGATGAGGAGACACTCGATGCCGGCAATCTCGGCGTAGTCCTGCCAATATTCGTCGGTCAGGTCGTAGGAGAAGCAGCTGTGGTGGGTTCCGCCGGCGTAAATCCAGCATCCTGCACCAACCTCGAAGTTGGGCTGCGGAATCCACAGAGCCGAAGCCACGGGCAGCTTGGGCAGCGGTTTCGGCTCGATGCAGTCGACGTCGTTGACGATGAGGCGGAAGCGGTTGCCCATGTCTACGACAGTGGCAGTAACACCCTTGCCTACCTTTGACGTGAAGACAAGGCGTGCGGTCTGGCTCTTGCGTATGCCGATTCCGAGGAAGTGGACTTCCAGACGCGGACGTGCGGTAGCGATGAGCGGGCAAACCTCAAGCATGTGAGACTGGAGGATGGCACTTTGCTCGCCGTTGAAGTTGAGCGTGTAGTCTTCGAGGAAAGAGCATCCGCCTTCCATGCCTTGGTTCATCACCCAGACGGTGCGATAGAGAGCTGCCGATTTCCAGTCTCCTTCGGCGCCGAAACCATAGCCTTCGGCCATGAGACGCTGAGAGGCGAGACCCGGAATCTGGTCGAAGCCAAGACCGGTTTGTTCGACGTTGACATCGCCGAGGTCGTCGAAGTTGGTTGTGAAGCCTTTGGCACCCTTAGCCTCAAGTACGGCACGGAGCGTAAGCTCTGCCTTGGCTGAGTTCCAGACCTTCTTGTAAGCCTCAGTCGCTTTATCTTCCAGAGCGGCATCATGGTCGTAAAGACGGAAATATTCATTCACGAGAGCGTCGACGTCAGCGTCCTTGATGTTGTTGAAATATCCCATCACCTCGCTGAACGGGCAGTAGTCGACGTGATAGCCCAACACCTGCTCGGCAGCCACCTTGTCGCCGTCAGTCACGGCAACGTTGTTCATCTGGTCGCCGAAGCGCAGGATGAGCATGTCCTGAGAGTCAGCCCAAGCGGCGCAGACACGTGACCATACGGCGATGTGGTCCTGCGTCTTCTCGTCTTTCCAGTAGCCGACGACGAGCTTGCGGCGTATGCGCATGCGGGATATGATGTGTCCGAACTCGCGGTCGCCGTGAGCGCTCTGGTTGAGGTTCATGAAGTCCATGTCCATCGTGTCCCAAGGTATCTCCTCGTTAAACTGTGTGTGGAGGTGGAGCAGCGGCTTGTGGAGTATCTGCAGACCGTGAATCCACATCTTGGCGGGTGAGAACGTGTGCATCCATGTGATGACACCGACGCACTTCTTGTCGTTGTTGGCCTGTGCGAATATGTCGGCAACCTCCTTTGAGCTGTTTGCCGTACCTTTATATACTACCTTTATGGGCAGGCGTCCCGAGTTGTTCAGTCCGTCCACCATTTCCTTTGAGTGACCGTCTACCTGTACTACGGCGTCGCCTCCATAGAGAAGCTGTGCGCCGGTCACGAACCACACTTCGTAATTTTCAAATGCTTTAATCATAATAGTTTGGATATTGTTAGTTATTAGTTTATTATATATAATTCTGTTATGTTGGAGTGCCCTTCCTCACTTTTATGGAATAGTGATAAAGTAAGCTCAAAGAATAATCATAACTCTTCGTCATTAACTCTTAAATCTTCACTTTTCACTCTTCTCCAAGGCTGATGTGTTCAGTTCACCTCCCCTTGTGGAGGTAGGGTTGGGCCTTGTTCCTTTATTTCTTTTTCTGTCCGTAATAGGCGTTAGGGCCGTGCTTGCGGCTGAAATGCTTTTCGACGAGCAGCGGATTCATTGTCGTTGCGGGATTGACCGCGAACGAGACAAACGCCATTTTGGCCACCTGCTCCATGACTACGGCATTGTAGACAGCGTTGTCAGCGTCTTTGCCCCACGAGAACGGACCGTGGTTCTTCACGAGAACACCGGGCGTGTGGACGGGATTGATGCCGCCGGCCTTGATGCGTTTGACGATGACGTTGCCCGTCTCCAACTCATACTCGCCTTTCACTTCAGCCTCGGTCATGTCGTCCGTGCAGGGAATGGCGTCGTGGAAATAGTCGGCATGGGTCGTGCCGATGTTGGGAATGTCACGTCCGGCCTGAGCCCATGCCGTGGCGTAGGTGGAGTGAGTGTGGACGATGCCGCCCAGTTCGGGGAAAGCCCGGTAGAGGACGAGGTGTGTCGGTGTGTCGGACGAGGGGTTGAGGTCTCCTTCGACGACCTTGCCGGTGTTGAGGTCGACGACGACCATGTCCGACGCCTTCATGTTGTCGTAGCTTACGCCCGACGGTTTGATGACCACGAGACCTTTCTCGCGGTCTATTCCCGAGACGTTGCCCCATGTGAATATCACGAGATTGTGCTTCACGAGGTCGAGGTTTGCCCGGAATACTTTTTCTTTCAGTTCTTCCAACATTGTATTATAGTTTGAAATTTGGTTCTTCGTTATATGCTTTTTTGTTGAACCGATAGAGGTAGGCTCCTCGTTTGGAGCCGGTCTTGTCTATATGTTCGGTCTTCTCGATGAAGTCCATGTCCTTGATGCGCTTGCGGAAGTTGCGCTTGTCCACCTCCTCGCCGCAAACGGCCTCGTAGAGTCGTTGCAGCTGGGTGAGCGTAAACAGGTCCGGCAACAGGCGGAAACTGATGGGCTCGCGGGAAATTTTCTCCTGCATCATGCGGCGTGCTTTGGCGACCATATCGTTGTGGTCGGAGTACATCTGCGGCAGTTCGTCGATGTTGACCCATTCCACCTCGTGCTGTTGGCGCAATTCTTCGGCGTAGTCGGTCGTGTTGATGAGCGCATAGTAGACGATGGAGATGACCCGTTCACCAGGGTCACGGTCGACGTTACCGAAGGCTCCGACTTGACGCATGTATAGATTGTCCAATCCTGTCAGTTCATATAAGACGCGGTTCGCGGCATCGTCGATGCTCTCGTTGTTGCGCACGAAACCTCCGTAGAGTGACCATTGGCCCTGTCCGGGGTTGAGGCGGCGGCGTCCGATGAGTACGCGCAATTTGCCTTCGCCGAAGCCGAAGATGATGCAGTCCACGGAAACGAGGACTTTTGAGTGTTCGTTATAGTATGTCATCCCTTTGGGTTCTTTCGCAGACGAACCTTTTATCAGGGAGTCGTTATAGCTCATGTTATGGATATTGGTGTGCAATAATATATGGCATTGAGGCTGTTTCAAAACGGCGGCATGATGCTTTATAAGGACACATCCTTGTGTTTTCCGTCATACAATCGTCGTATGCCGATATGTTACAGGCGGACAAATACAAGCATATGTCCCTACGGTTTGCTTCATGTCATTTTGATAAGCGCCATGTCCATTTACCAGAAGTAGATGTAGAATGCCGCTGTGATGGCAAGGATGATAACAGAATGGATTACATCCCACTTGTTCCAGCTGGCGCGTGTTACGGCACGCTGTTCGGGAGTGGACGTACCGAAGACGAGGCCCTGTATCTTGCTCTCGCTCGGAGCCTCGGTCATGAGGCTGACAACGATGACAACCACGATGCAGAAGAGGAACATCCAGCCGCAGAAGAACAGCCAGTTGAGGTCGTAGAAGAGATATTTGAACGTGCTGTCGGCAACTTCGCCCGCATTGCTGTAATATACCTTTGCTCCCAAACGGGTCAGTCCGACAACCATACCGGCGATGAGTCCCCACATACCGCCCTTGGCAGATGTGCGCTTCCAGCAGATGCCGAGCAGGAAGGCTGCGGCGATGCCGGGAGCGAGCACGGACTGGACGTCCTGCAGATAGGTGTAGAGCACGTCACCGACGCTGCGCATGATAGGTATCCAGAGTATGCCGAGGATGACGATTACGACGGTTGCGGCCTGTCCGATGGCTACGAGCTTCTTCTCCGGAGTCTCTGGTTTGAAGCGCTTGTAGAAGTCGATGGTGAAGAGCATGGCCGAAGAGTTGAACAGGGAGGCCAGTGACGACATCAGGGCTGCCAGGATTCCGCAGACCACGAGACCCTTCACACCGGCGGGCAGCAGTTTGGCCACGAGGGTGGGAAAGGCGGCGTCGGCATTGGGATTGCCGTTGAGCATAGGCAGGAAGCCCTCACCGCCGGCACCGACATATTTCTGATGGAGGGCGAAGGCAATCATACCCGGGATGAGGAACAGGAACACGGGCAGCAGCTTCAGATATGCGCCGAAGATGGTTCCGCGGCGGGCTTCCTTCTCATCCTTTCCTGAGAGGACGCGCTGAACGATGAACTGGTCCGTACACCAGTACCAGAAACCGATGATGGCCGAGCCTACCAGCGCGCCGAGCCACGGGAAGTTGGGGTCGTTGTTGCTGCGGATGAGGTTGGTCATTGTGTCGCCGTAGTCATTGACAGTCTGAATGGAGCAGATGCGCATCATCTCGTCCCATCCGCCGAGTTCCTTGAGTCCGAGCACGAGGATGATGAGTGAACCGAGAAGCAGAATCGGGGTCTGGAGCACAGACGTGTAGAGAACGGACTTCATACCGCCGAAGATGGTGTAGAGAGCCGTGATGAGCACGAGGCCGATGGCCGCAATCCAGAAGAAGTCGATGCCCCAAAGCTCCTTGATGCCGAATACCTGCTGGAACACCAGACCGCCGGCATAGACCGTCACGGCAACCTTGGTGAGCACATAGCTGATGAGCGAGATGACGGAGAGGATGGTGCGTGACTGCGGGTTGTAGCGACGCTCCAGAAATTCGGGCATCGTGTAGACCATCGAACGCGAGTAGAACGGGACGAAAACCCATCCGAGGATAAGAATCATCCATCCCTGTATCTCCCAGTGGGCCATCGCCATACCGGACGAGGCTCCTGCGCCGGCCAGACCGATGAGGTGTTCCGAACCGATGTTTGAAGCGAAGATTGATGCACCGATGGCTATCCACGTGGCGTCCTTGCCTCCGAGGAAATAGTCAGCCGAGTTGTTGTTTTTCTGGGACACGACCCAGACGACGATGCCGATGAGCGCTGCAGCGAACACTCCAATGACAAGCCAGTCTAACAGTTCCATAATAGTTATATTTTAACTTGTTTTATATGATTAGTAATAAGTTATTTAGTCGAAAACTTGTAGGCCACGTGGCTGAAGTATTTTTCGCCCGGTTTGAGGTAGGGCGACGGCCAGTCCTTCTTGTTGGGAGAGTCGGGATACTTCTGGCTTTCGAGACAGACGGATACGTGCTTGGGATATTTGATGCCCTTCTTGCAGGTGATGCCCGTGCCCTGGAAGTTGCCGGTGTAGACCTGTACGCCCGGTTCGTTGGTGAACATCTCGAGCATGATGCCCGTCTTCGGCGAGTAGAGCGAAGCGCAGACCTCTGTGTCGTCGCCCTTGCCGTCCTTGTATGTGTTCAGACACCAGTTGTGGTCATATCCCGTGGCGTTCTTGATCTGCTGGAAAGTCGTGTCGCAGATGGTCTCACTGATGGCGTGGGCCTTGTGGAAGTCCATCGGTGTGCCCTCGACGGGAGCAATCTCTCCGGTGGTCATATATGTCGAGTCGGCCGGAGTGTAGTTGTCGGCGTTGATGTAGAGCACCATGTCCATGCCCTCGTTGGCCGGGTCACCGTTGAGGTTGAAGTAAGAGTGGTTGGTCATGTTGATGACGGTCTCCTTGTCGGTCGTCGCCTCGAAGGTGATGTCAAGCGTATTGTCGCTGAGGACGGTGTATGTCGTTGTGGCCGTGACGGTGCCGGGGAAGCCGTTGTCACCGTCGGGCGAAACGATGGTCAGGCGCAGCGTAGAGTCGTTGGGCTGCTCGGCGTCATAGACCTGATACATCCATCCGGTCGGGCCGCCGTGGAGACAGTGGCCGAAATTGTTCTGCGGCAGCTGATACTCCTGTCCGTCGACGGTAATCTTTCCCTGGTTGATGCGGTTGGCATAGCGTCCGACAGACGAGCCGTAGTCGCTCGGCGAGTTTTCGGCGTCAGCATACTGGGCGACATTGTCGTAGCCGAGAACGACATCGGTGGGATTGCCGTCCTTGTCGGGAACGACGAGCGAGACGACGCGACCACCGAAATTGGTGATGCACACCTCCATGCCGTTGGCGTTCTTGAGTGTGTAGAGGGCTGTCTTCTTACCGTTGATGATGGAGTCAAACTGAGCGGGATTGAGTCCCGAGACCGTTGTTGCCGGTGTCTGCTGACCGGACGTGCAAGCCGATAGCATGGCTATGGCAATGCCTAATCCCATGAAGGATGTTTTCAGGTTTTTCATTATCAGTAGTTTTAATATTGTTTTAAAGATTATCTTATTGCGGTGCTAAATTAATATTAATATTTGGTATAACAATAAAAAAACGTGTTTTTTTTGCGAAAAAGTGTTGTTTTTACACTTATAGCACGTCTTTTAGAGTTCATTAACGCATTTTTGCCGTTTTGTCGGCTATTTAACTGACTGTCCATTGTCGTTTTTTGGTCATGGTCGGGAGTTTGTTTTTCCTCTGTTCCTTAGGTCGCATGTTTGCAAATTGTTCTCATCCACTCAGTCTATTCTCATTTGGGGAGATATGGAGGAACTTCGTGTCAAATAAATTCTGAATTTAACGTCGTTTTTCAGAGGTACTTTTGAAAAAATTCCCGCCGTGCCTTCAAATTTTCAAATCCTGTGAAGGTCAAAATCGTGGCGTTTTACCAATCATAAAATCACTGTTTTTGTAACTTATTGATAAATAGTCATTTATAAACAGTGGCCTCACCCGACTTCCACAAATGAGGAGAGACGAGTAGCCAATAAGGGCCTTATGGGGTTGCCGCGGGGCCGCCGTTGGGTTGCAACGAGGGCCCCGTCGCAACCCAACGGCGTGCCCGTTGCGACCCCGGGAGGGCCTTATGGTTCGCTGCCGACCGCTTTTTTGCCTTTTTTCGGACATCAAAAACTCACGAGGTTTTGCATTTTTTGTGAGCAGTAAGGCCCTTACGGGATCTCCAAACCTTTTTTTTCGTTCACATTTCGCACGTCCGCCGCCCGTATTTATGACCAAAGAGGCCCTCGTTGCCCCTGCGGCCATCATTCCTTGAGTGTTTTGACGGACATGGTTTTGTAAATATTAAATATCTCTGTCGTTTGACGTGAACAGATAAAAATTGTGTATGTTTTGGTGATTAAATTCTTTCGTTTATGTTTTTTAAGTAACTTTGTACTCGGATAAGAATCATCTTTAATCAAGCGAATCATAAAGTCGCATTAGAAAAATGAACAAATTGAATGACGATTACTCAAGAACAATCGATGTGATGCGAATACTTCTCATTTTGTGTGTTGTCGTATTACATTCGTTCAGCACTGCACAAATCCCGAATATGTCGCATGAATATTGGGCAACGGCATATTTATTCTCCTTGATTTTCGGTGAGATAGGTGTTCCCGGATGTTTTTTTATATCAGGTTTTCTGTTTTTTCAATCCGAACATTTTGATGTATCGACATACAAACGAAAACTTAAGTCAAGGGTGAAATCATTGCTGATACCGTTTCTGATTTGGAATTCGATAATGATATTTGTATATTTCCTATTGCAGTCGATACCTTCGCTTTCACAATTTGCGTCTGGTGTGGTAAAGGACTTCGGCGATATGTCCGCTGTCGATTTCATCAGACTCTATTGGGATAGAGGCGATTGGAATGAAGGAAACGGGATGCCGGTCCTTGGTCCTTATTGGTATATCAGAAACTTGATGATGCTGGTTCTGATATCACCGGTAATAATGCTGTTTATGAAGTATCTCAAGTATTGGCTTCTTATACCGCTGATTGCGTTGTGGATGCTTGATGACAGTCTCGCTTTTTCGGCATCGAGCCTTCTGTTTTTCACGATGGGAGGAATAATGTGGATGCAACATCTTGAGATTCTTAAGCTCTGTCAGAAATACAGATACGTGTTGCACACTTTAGGTCTTGTGTCGGTTATGGCCGATTTATACTTTCATGTCTTTGATACAACGACTTTTGAATTATACATACACAGAACAACACTGATTGTCGGGCTGTTCTGGCTTCTGCTGATATCAAAAAATCTTGCAAGTAAAGTAAGCCATGTGGAAACACTTGCAAGTTTGTCTTTTTTCATATATACAATCCACCATCCGTTAATATCGGTACTGAAAAAACTGCAAATCAAGTTTGTCAATTCCGATTCTGCCTTGACACAAATACTTCTTTACTGGACTATGATTGTTGTAACGGTTTTGATATGCACCGCTATTTATAGGGCACTGAATAAATGTATGCCTAAATTGTTGTCAATATCAATGGGCTCACGAATCGTAAAGAGATGAGAAAACTGATTATATTGTGCTCCATTTGCTGTGTGTTATCGGTTGGATACTTTATGATAAAGTCACCCTTGGCAACGCCGATTAAAGAAACCGGCAAACATCCGGAATCGGGTGGAAATCGAGACAGCACGGTCGTATCTATAATAGGAGACTCGTGGGCGGAGCGTTCTAATAGCAATCATCTTGACCAAAAGATAGACTCGATACTTAGGAAGAATGGAATTAATTCCACTACAAAATCCAAAGGAACCGGTGGCGCCAAATCCAAGGAAATATACCAACGTCTGTTTGATGCGGAGAGTGAGGCCGGACTAAAGAACATGATAACTTGCCGGCCTGAGTATGTAGTCCTGTTTTGCGGAGTCAACGACTCGCATGGCCAGTATGGAGAGCACTTCTATGCTTACCATACGGTGCTTATTCTGAAGTATCTCATTGAGAATGGTATCCATCCCGTTTATCTTGAACTACCGGATTATAGGATAACGAGGAAATATGCTCAATATAGTGAACTGCGGGTTTTATTCTATCATCTTCGTGCTATTGTAAACAGTCATTCTCTTGAAGTGGACAACATCGCAAGATACCGGGCTTCACTATTGAAAGAAATCGATAAGGAGAACATCAGGCATGATGTGATTTATATACCGTACGCCAATCTGAAGAAAGAGTCTGATACAACAAGGTTATATAGTGACGATATGCATTTAAGCGAATATGGTTACAGTCGTTTGGCTGAAGTTATCGCAGATGCGATTGTGAACTTTGAGAGAACACGATAGAGTGTCGTCTATATCAAGATGTTGCAGAACTCCCACAAGTAGGGTAACCCTACTTGTGGGAGTTCTGCAACATCTTCGGCCTTTTTATGAATATCAAAATTTGCTCTGTTTCACATTTCATCTGTCGGATGAGCCTTTTTCCGTTCTATCAGAATTTCACGTTAACGCCGCCAATCACTGTCGCTCTCGGCATCGGGTCGCCGGCATTGATTTCATACTTTTGAGCCAACAGGTTTTCGCCGCGCAGCCAGATTTCGAAGTGCTTGGTTGCGCGGAAAGAGCCGCGCAGGTTCCACAGAACAAAATTCTCCTGTGTTGGCTCGTCGACATCGGTATAGAGTCCGCCGACATACTGTATGCCGGTGGAAATGCTCCAGCGGTCTTTCGTGAAGTTGCCGCCGGCATAGAACTTGTGCTCCGGCGAGGCGATGACGGGATTGTCCATGTTGAGGTAGCTGTAGTTGGCGTCGACGGACCAATGGCGGTCGATGCGGTAGGCCGCTTGCAGTTCGATTCCCGCATTGTCGATTTTGCCGGAGTTTTGATTCAATCGGCCTGTTCCGTGGGGATTGGGCTTGGTGACGATGAGGTTTTTGCCGTCGATATAGAAGAGATTGATGCCGTAGCGGATACGCCCACTGAGCAGAGTCTGCGACAGAGCGACTTCATAGTTCCACATGGACTCCGGTTTCAGATCTGGATTTTGGGGCGGGAACATATACATTTCGCGGAGTATCGGGTAGCGGAAGCCCTTGGCGGCAGAAGCCTTCAGCTCGATGGAGTGGGGCAGGTGGAAGGCTAGTCCGGCCTGCGGGACATATTCGGTTCCGACGCGCGAGTGGTGGTCGATGCGGAGACCGGCGTTGAGCGTGAGCCATCTCCACACGTCCTGACGGAAGTCGGCATATCCGGCGAACTCATCCTCATGAGTGTCGACGAGGTCATTGCGTGTTCCTGCCCTCTTGCCTGCCACATAGTCCGTCCATGCCTTGCCGCCGTAACGGAACCAGTCGAAGCCGAGCGTGAGGCGGTTGCCGGTAAAGAGCCGGGCGCTTTGATAGAGTGAGACGCCCATCATGTCGTCGTTGGAACGGAAGCGGCCGTCTTGGGAAGTCTCTCCTTCGGAGGGCGTGTAGCCGTCGTTGACGTGGTGGTCTCCCCAATTATAGAAGAAGCTCAAGGCACCGGATGTGCGGTCGTAGCTGTTGGTCAAGGCGACAGACGTGACACCGCGGGTGATGCGCTGGTCTCCGTCGATGAGTGGGGCGTCGGCGGGTCCGGGGTAGGATGCGTTGAAATGGGTTATGTTGACATCGGCGTATGTGCTCCAGTTGTCGGTCAGGTCATATCCGATCTTGGCATATCCGCCGTATTGCTCAAACTCCATATTGTCGCGATGGCCGTCCGTGCGGTTGTAGGAACCGCTGACCACACTGCTGAAACGCCCTTTGCGGATGCGGTTGGTCAGTTCCGTCTCGACGGTGTTGTAGGAACCGTATCCTATGCGGATGTCGGTGCGGACGCCGTCTTCGCGCATCTTGCGTGTGACGATGTTGATGATGCCACCCATCGCGTTTGAGCCGTAAAGAACGGAGGCGGGACCGCGGAGGACCTCCACCTTGTCGGCCAGAAACGACTGATAGGAGTCAGAGATGGGATGACCGAAGATGCCGGCATATTGCGGATGACCGTCGATGAGCACCATCATTCGGGCATTGCCGCCGCTCAGTCCGCGCATGGATATTCCTCCGGCGGCTCCTCCGGACACGCCGTAGCCCATCACTCCGCGCTCGGTGACGAAGAGACCGGGTATCTGTTCCGAAAGAATGGGCAGCAGCGAGGGCTGCAAGCTCTGTTCAATGGTCTGTCTGCTTAATACCGAAACGGTCTGTGACAGGTGGCGCACGTCGGTGGCATTGCGCGTGCCGGTCACCACGACTTCATCAAGTTTGAGGTCGTTTGTGTTGTGGTCTGTGTTTTCTTGGGCTGCTGCTGCGACTGTAAGAAGGCATCCTGTCATAAGGAGCAAAATGTTCTTTCTCATCATGTTGTTTATGTATATGTTGCAGTGTTTCGTTACGAATTGCCGGCAAAATTACAAAAAAAGCATTGTCAATTCGTTATTTGAATTACAGATATATTTACCTTTTTTGCGGAAACGATGGATAAGACCTTGCTTTTGGAGTGCTTTTGGAATTTAAAGGAGAGTGTCTCGGGGTTGTTAAGGTCATGATGTATCCGGAGCAATATCAAGCGCCGGTTCAGATAGTAACTTTTTGCACTGTTACTATCTGAACCGGCGCTAATGATATGATTTGCTGCCGTCATAACCGCAATTTTATGTAATCAAAGACGCCTCGTGCTTATTTTATGATTACACGTGACACGTCCTGAAGGTCCATGATTTTGCTCGGGGATGTTATGTTTTCAAAGACAACATCCTCGATGGGGCTTTCGGGCAGTCCGATGGCGCGTGCCAATTTGGACGCTTTGCCGATGGTGATGTCCTTGAAACGGAAATGGCGGAATACGGGTGTGAGTTCGTTGACAGGTTGTGCCGGATAGCGGTTGGCGAGATTGCCGACCCATTTGCGTGACCCGAGCATGTCCCAGAAAAACGGTGTACTGTCGGTCTGTCTGATGTCAATGCGTTCCATCCACACATTCTCGGCTCCACCGCCGCGTGGACGTCTGGTCTTGAAAAGGCAGGGGAATTTGGCATCTTCCATCACGCAGTCGTGCATGTAGACATTGCGAATCATGGCGCCAGTCTCGCTGCCGATAGCCAGTCCGCCCACGCCACGCTTCACGCGGCAATGGCGGATGACGACGTTTTCCGTGGGACGGGCTTTGCGTACGCCGTCGTAGCTGCGGCCCGCCTTGAGCGTGAAGCAGTCGTCGCCGCAGTCGAGTGTGGTATATTCGATGAGGGTATTGACTGATGAGTCGATGTCGATGCCGTCGGTACGGCCGGTACCGAAACTGTTGACCGTCACGCCACGTATGATGATGTTGCGGCAATAGACGGGCACGATGTTCCAAAACAGTGATTGCTCGAACGTCACCCCCTCGACGAATACATCGGTGCAGTTGATTGGGCCGAAGAAGACGGGCATGTAGATGTTCTGCCCTTCCCGACCGTCGTATATGCGTTCGGCGAGCGGGATGTTATTGAGGCTTTCGCTCACACCGCCGGCCTGACGTACCGAAATTTCGCAGTCGCGTGGCGGGGCGACGAGGCGTCCGCGGCCGGTGATGGCTATGTTGTGGGCACCGTTAGCATAGATCATGGCACCGAGGGAATATATGTCGATTCCTTCATTGCGGGTGATGACAGCCGGCTGATAGTCGGCGATGAGACCACTGAAGTGGAGTTCGGCCCCCTCTTCGATGCGCAGTTCGATGTTGTCACGGAGCGTGATGCGGCCTGTCAGCCATTTTCCGCGCGGAACGATAACGGTTCCGCCGCCCTTTGCCGCCATGCGGTCGATGGTTCTTTGAATTATTTCAGTGCACTTAACTTCCTGCCGTGCTCCTTCCAAGGCAATGTCGGTGGTGCGTTTGGGGAATGTCGGGTGCTGGAATTGCGGCATGTCAAACGGAGCCGTGACGGGAGCGATGGCTGTGGGGAACGGCTCTTCCAGTTGCCATGTGCACGTGTCGGTGAGCAGCGTCTTGCCTTTGCGTGCCTCCACTTTGATGCGGTTTGCTCCCGGCGAGAGCGTTACGTCTTTCCATATCAGGCGGCAGATGTCGTCGCGTCGCGCCGTGCCGATTTTCTTGCCGTTGACGTATAGTGTGGCTTGGTCAACGTTGGCGTATGCCTTGACGTCGGTGACGGCATGGCGACGGTTGGTGAAGCGGCGGCCGGTGAGGTGGAGCATGGGTGTTTCGGTCCAATTGGCCTTATAGAAATAATATATGTCCTTGCGTGTTTTCCGGTCGTAGGTCACCATGCCCTTGTCGTTGATGCCGTCGCGGTCGCCCTCCTTGCGTATGGAGGACTGCATGTCGGAGAATTGCCAGATGGTCTTGCACCAGAGCCACCGGCTGTCCTTGATGGCACGCCAATAGCCTTCGTGCGTGAGCAGCTGGAACTCTTCGGGATGACTGCGCGGTTTGTCGTAACGCGGGTCGTAGTGGTTTTTGACGCTTCCCGCATCGCCGTATTCGGATATGCCGAGCGGCTGTCCGTCTTTGGTGGGACGGACGCTGCTGAAAAATTTGGATGCGAGCGACTCGGAATTGGGCTTGCGGAAATATTTGTTCAATGCCATCAGGTCGGAACAGCCGGCAAACCTGGTGTGGTCGACACAGGTAGCAAGCGTGGTGAGGCGGCTAGGGTCGGTCTGTTTGTAGAGCGTGTTGATGGACTTGACAAACTCCACTGGATCGTCGTAGGACCGGAAACGACCGTCGTCGACAAGTATCTCGTTGAATATACCCCAGAAGCAGACAGACGGATGATTGAAATTCTGATATATCATTTCGAGGGCGACCCGGCGTGTGTGCTCTTCGAGAGCCTGATTGTGGAGATAGCCGGTGAAGTTGTAGCCGCCGGGACCGCATAGAGGTATTTCGCTCCAAAGGACGATGCCCTGTTCGTCGCACATTCGGTAGACGGTCTCTGACTGCGGATAGTGGGACAGTCGCATCATGGTGGCGCCGGTCTCTGTGAGCAGCTGCATGTCGGTCTCATGGTCGGCGTCGGTCAGAGCGCTGCCCTTGCCGTCGACGTCTTCATGTCGGTTGAAGCCGCGGAGTGGATAGCTCGTGCCGTTGAGGAAGAAGCCGAGCTCTGTGTCCACATGAAAATAGCGCAGTCCGGTGCGCTCGTCAACACGATCGGTCACCCGGCCGGAGGCGTCGCAGAGTTCTACACTGACATTATACATATATGGATTCTTGCGTCCTTGCCACAGGGTGGGGTGACTGATGGTCATCGGCTGGTTCACTATGTCGCCCGTGGCGTCGGTCTCGCTGTGCACCACAATCTTTCCTGCAGCATCGGTCACGGTGGTGCGGAGCTTCATGCCGTCGTGTTTTCCGGAGAGCGACAGGTGGGTCTCGACGGTGATATCTGCCTTGTCGGCTGTCACCTTGTCCTGCCGTATCATTACGCCGGACGAACCGTAGAACAGCGGGGTGATGCAATCGGCGTCGGTCACGAGCAGATGGCACGGGCGGTGTATGCCGCCGTAGACGTTGAAGTCGCCGGCAAGCGGGAGCACATCGGTGCGGAAGGCGTTGCTCACCCATACTTGAAGGTCGTTGACGCCGGGATGGACCATGTCCGTTATCTCGATGCAGAAAGCGGTGTATCCACCGTGATGGCTGCCGGCGGTACGTCTGTTTATGAACACATCGGCCACGGAGTTGACACCCTCGAAGTATAGGAAAAGCCGCTTGCCGCGCATGGCGTCCGTCACGTTTATGTCGCGGCTGTAGACCATAGTCTCGCGATTGTAGTGGGTTGTGCCCGGTGTGTAGTTAGCGTTCCATGTGTGCGGCAGCGTCACTTCTGTATCCTTGACCGTCAGGTTGGGATCAGAGATGGGTCTGTACCGCCATCCTTTGTCTAAGAGTATGCTCTGTCTTAAACCGTCGGCATGGGCGGTGGTTGACGAGAGTATAAATAAGGTTAGGATTATTGTGCCCAAGGCCAACCTTGAGGCGCACAATCTGAGACTTTGGTAATGTTTGTTCATGATGTCATTATTGTTTTAGCTATTGTTCGTTTGTTTGCCGGAACTGTGTCCTGGCATGAGCAAAAGTATATGAAAATTGTATATGTGTTATTGGAAAATCGTACGAAAATCAGTAATTTTGTACGGAAGTTGGGTTTGTGACACGTTGAAGGACTTAACACTACGATGAAGTTTGCATCCACGATATGGTTTATAAAGAGAGTGTCAAAGGCCTTGTCACAAAGTAAAATAACTATATTGCAAAGTAAAACAACTTATATTGGTCTGTAAAATAACTTATTTTACTTTGTAGGCCTATAAGTTTTTGCGTCTGATTGGTATCGGGTTGGTATTGCGAAGCCCTTTTGGAGGCTGTACGATGTGTCTATTGGCTCGTTTGGATATAAGTTATGGAGGGGAATGTCAATATTGTGTAGATGTGTAGGATATTAATAAATATTACGTCCGGCCGCATTGGGTTAAAATTTGTATCATTGCATTTGGAAATTCATGTATTATATTTAACTTTGCATGAGTGAAACGAGTAATATCATTCATATTAAGCCTTTGGGTCGCTTTGTTTCTTATTCCTGTTCAGGCGGAAGCTGAATATGAATCGGAGACAGAAATGGTATGTTGTGAATTGTGTTATTGCGTGGCGGAATCAACATCGGATGAACATAATGAGGAAGGACCGTGCCGGCAGTCTTTCGGAATGTTACGTCATGTTATCGGGGATTGTGCCGGTCCGGCGGGCAAAATGCCGCCTGTAAGAATTCTTAATTGTGTGTTCCGTGAATAGGCTGTATGAGTTGTAGCCGTATCTTATGATCACCGGAAGTGTATTGACCTTTCGGCAGTTTCAACTTATACATAAACAAATGACACTTATATTCTTATATCTATTCGGAGCACTTGCCGTTTCGTTTCTGTGTTCCGTTCTTGAAGCAGTTCTGCTTTCAACTCCTGTATCTTTCATTTCAATGAAGGAGGCGCAAGGTGTGAAGACCGCCTCTCTTTTGATGAAGTACAAAACCAACGTTGACCGTCCGGTCGCATCTATTCTTACGCTTAACACGATAGCCCATACCATCGGCGCGGCCGGTGTGGGGTCGGAGTCGGTCAAGGTCTTTGGTGAGGCTTACTTCGGTATCATATCCGTCATTCTGACGCTGCTTATCCTTGTCATTTCGGAAATCATTCCTAAGACAATAGGCGCTTCTTTCTGGCGTGACCTCGCCATGCCTTCGGCAAAAATAATACGTGTGATGATAGTCGTGACATTTCCGTTGGTGTGGATGTCGGAACAGCTGACACGATGCATATCGCCTAAAAAGCAGCCATTGCCTGTCAGTCGGGAGGAGGTCGCAGCAATGGTAAATGTCGGTACTGATGCGGGGGTAATCGAGACGTCAGAAAATAAGACAATCCAGAACTTCCTGAAACTTTGCAATATCAGTGCTAAAGAGATAATGACTCCATTCGTTGTCGTGGCGTCCGTCTCAAAGTCGACGACAATGGAGGAGTTTTATGGCAATGAGTCGTTGGCGGCATTCTCGCGCATACCTGTCTACGAAAACCAACGGGAGTTTATCGTTGGATATGTGCGCCGTGCGAATGTTCTTGAAATGCTTACGCAAGACAAGTTTGCAATGACGGTAGATAAACTTATTCGTCCGATATTGTTCTTCCCGGAGACGATGAAAGTATCGGATATCTGGCAGACTATGCTGGAAAAGAAGGAGCATATTTCTGTAATCACTGATGAATATGGATGTATGCGGGGCATAGTCACGATGGAGGATGTGATAGAGACGATGCTTGGCGTAGAGATTGTCGATGAGTGTGACACAATCGAGGACTTACAGACATTGGCCCGCAAGAAGTTTGCTCGGAAAGTTTCCATCTGAGAAAGTCGGCCTGTTGGATGGATACTGAAAATAAAATAATATAACGTGAGTTCGACGAATTCAGGATAATGTAAGCTGTGTGCCTTAATGTTCGTTGTATATTGATACACGATACACGACTTACATTATTCTGAATTCGTCGAACTCACGTAAATAGGTGTATTATTAACTCCTAATTATGCAACATCTTATTGTATTTTTCTAAAATGGTGCGGTCTTTTATTCGTATAGACCCATTGTGAAGTTTTTCTTGGTAAGCAATAGTTTGTTCAAAAGAATTTAGTGCATTCTTTCTTATATTATTATCAAATGATTTGAAAATCTCCTGAAGAAAATAATCGCGTATTTCAGCTCCGATGGTTCCTTTATGTATAGTGCCGTTTAGCATGTGGCGATATGAAGCGCAATAGTAGTTCATGGAGTTTGGATTGATACCCATTCTTTGGCCTTCATCTTTGGCTTCTTTTAAAGTACAAGATTTGTTATATACGCGAGTTGCTAACTTATATGAAAAATGAATTTGTTCTTTAGTCATAAATGTATAAGATAAGTATTTTAGGATGATTATAGAAGTATCTTATTATTTAAAAAGGATGTGCCGTAGATGAGGCACATCCTTATAATCTTATCTGAATGGTAAGACAGATTTCTTAGCAAATCTTGCGTGAGCCGTCGCCGATGACAACGTCATAGACTTTGGGCTCGTGGCCGTACTTGGCGTTGAACTTGGTCTTGGCGTCGGCGATGAACTTGTCGTAGAGTTCTTCCTTTACGAGGTTGATGGTGCAACCGCCGAATCCACCGCCCATGATACGGCTACCGGTTACGCAGTTCTCCTTGGCGATGTCGTTGAGGAAGTCGAGCTCTTCGCAAGAAACTTCATAGTCTTTCGACAGACCCTGGTGTGTCTCGTACATCTTCTGGCCTACGGTCTCGTAGTCGCCGGCATTGAGGGCGTCGCAGACAGCAAGTACGCGGTCTTTCTCGCCGAGCACGAACTTAGCGCGCATATAGTCTTTATCGCCAACTTCAGCCTTAACCTCCTCAAGCTGCTCCCATGTGCAGTCGCGCAGGGTCTCAAACTTGCCTTCCGGATGTTTTGCGGCGATGTGCTTAACGACGTTCTCGCAGCTGTTGCGGCGGTCGTTGTAGGGTGAACTGGCCAGCTCATGCTTAACGACAGAGTCGAGCAGGACGAGCTTGTAGCCTACGGGATTGAAGGGGAAGTATTCGAACTCACGGCTGCGGCAGTCAAGACGCATTAGGCATCCGGCTTTGCCGAAGACGCTGGCGAACTGGTCCATGATACCGCAGTTCACGCCGCAGTAGTTGTGCTCAGTTGCCTGTCCGGCCAGAACCATGTCCCACTTGCTTACCTTGTTCTCGCCGAACAGGTCGTTCAGACCACAGGCGAAGCAGCTCTCCATTGCTGCGGAAGAAGACATACCGGCTCCGAGGGGTACATCACCGGCAAAGGCGATGTTATATCCCTTTACGGGTACGCCCAGCTTCTTCATCTCAAGGCTGATACCATAGATGTAGCGTGCCCAGCTTGCCTTGGGACCTGCGGGGTCGTTGAGGTCGAAGTCAACGCGGTCCTTCAGGTCGATGGAGTATGCACGCACGGTGCTTTCTGTTCCGTTGGGGCGCATTTCTGCCATGATACCCTTGTCAACAGCTCCTGGGAAAACAAATCCTCCGTTATAGTCGGTGTGCTCACCAATCAGATTAATACGTCCTGGAGAGGCGTAGATATTTCCCTCCTTGCCATCAAAATGCTTGATGAAGCGGCTTCTTACAAATTCTATATCCATAGTTCTAATAGTTTTTAATAGAGTTATATTGTAGGTTTATTTGCTTATTTGCTTAATCCGATCTTGCTACCCCAGTTGCAGAACCAGATGATGTAGGCATAGTAAACGAACATGATGCACATTGCGATGATCACTCCAGTCATGTCTACGATAAGGCCCATGATAGGCATAAGGATAGCTGCGCCAATCACGCCGGTGTTGATCACGCCAGATGCTGCTTTTGTGTGAGGACCGAGCTCCTGCAGACCGAGGTTGAATATGAGCGGCCACATAACAGAGTGGAATAGTCCAGCAGCCAGCATGCACCAAATTCCGAACATGCTATTCGAGAAGAGCAGTGATATCAGAATGCAAAATGCTCCGAGACACAGGCATGCGGTAAGCAGTTTTCGGGGCTCGAATTTCGTAAGTATGGCTGCGCCAATGAAACGTCCGACCATCATGCCGCCCCAATAGAATGCGAGGAAGTTGGTCACGATGTCTGACACATCGGTGCCTGCATATTCGGGTAACAGTTCAAAACGATATTTTAGCATTGACGGAACACCGATTTCCACGCCCATATACATGAATATGCCAAGGGCGCCGAGCCATACGTGGGGATATTTGAAACAGCTGCTCTTATACTCATGTTTCATTCCTGCTTCTTCATCCTGTTTGCCTTCGTCAATTTTCGGGAGTTTGAGCAGAACGAGTATCAGACCGATAACGAGAGTGAAGATACCGAGGCCAAGATACGGACCAGGTACATATTCGGGTGCCGGAGTTTTGCCGGCGATGATTATCTGTGTGATGAAGATGGGGGCTACAGTGGTCGCTACGGAGTTAAGAGCCTGAGACAGCGTCATGCGGAAAGCTCCTTTTTCAGGTGAACCGAGCACCATGACGTAAGGATTGGCCACATTCTGAAGCATCACGATACCCATTGCTACTATACACATGGTGCCAAGGAATACGGCATATACATTGGAACCGGATGAAATGGCTGCGTTTATGCCAAGTGAGTTTATGACAAAGCCAATGCCGACAACGGCAAGTCCAAGTACCATCGTACCTTTATAGCCGATTTTGCTCATGAGGAGCGAGAAAGGTATTGCCAACAGATAGGCTCCATAAAATGCTGAATTCACATACTGTCCGTCTTGTGCTGTCAGGTTGAATGCTTTAGAGCAGAACGGAATCATCGAGTTGTTCATCGTCGTCACAAATCCAATGAGGAAGCAGACGATAAATACGACAATTAGTGCGAACGTATAGTTCGGTTTCTGATTTTGACTCATGTCTTTTTCTTAATGTATAAAAAGTTATTGGTAATAGTAAATTTTAGTATGTTTTCTGTCTATTCAACTCCGAACTTGTAGATAGTCTTCTGTTTGTATTGCTGTCCGGGATCAAGTGTCACAGGCGGGAAGTACGGATGGTTCGGTGTGTCAGGGAAGTGCTGACATTCGAAACATATTGCCGAACGGCGCGGGAATGTGGCCCCATGCTGGCCGGCATAACCGTCGGCCCAGTTGTCAGTATATACTTGTACACCCGGCTCGGTGGTGTAGACTTCCATTGTACGACCGCTGACAGGCTCAGTTATCTTTGCGGCATAACTCAACTCGCCATTCTCTTTTTTGTTGAGTACGAAGCAGTGGTCATATCCGGCTCCATTCTTTATCTGTTCGTCATCGGCGTCAATGTCGCGTCCGACTTCTTTCGGAGTGCGGAAATCAAAAGGTGTGTCTTTGACAAAGCGAATCTCTCCGGTAGGAATGGATGTATTGTCAATAGGTATATAATAGTCTGCATTGATTTCGCAAACGAGATTGTCAATGGTCGGTGTTGGGTTTGCGATGCCGGCAAGGCTGAAGAAACCGTGGTGTGTCAGGTTGAGAATAGTTTTCTTGTTGGTTGTAGCGAGGTATTCGATGACAAGTTCGTTGGCATCTGTGAATGTAAATTCGACCGTTACGCGCAACTCTCCGGTAAATCCTTCCTCGCCGTATGCGGAGATGTAGTTGAGTGCGAGTGAGCGTGGTCCCATCTGACGTGCATCCCAAACACGTGCATGATAGCCGGTTGGACCGCCGTGGAGTGCATTGGGGCCGTTGTTGATGGCCAATTGATATTCTTTCTTGTTGAGGGTGAACTGTCCGCGGCATATTCTGTTGCCGTAACGTCCGATAAGTGTTGACAGGAAAGGTTCGGGACTGTTGATGACATCCTGGATGTTGTCGTGGCCTTGGATGACGTTGGCTACGTTGCCGTTTTTGTCCGGCACCATTATTGCTACTATCGCACCACCGTAGTTTGTGATGGCTACTTCATATCCTTTTCTGTTTCTCAGTATGTAGAGATCGGTCTTCTTACCGTTAATTGTGGTCTGAAAGTCCTTTCTGTTCAGACCACACAGATTAGCGTTTTCCGTTGTGTTCGTCATAAAATCCGTTGTTTTTAGTTATTGATTATGTTGTTGCAAAGTAACCTAAAAAAAACGTAAATGACGAACGAAATGTGAAAAAAAACGTCGCGCTCTGTGTTAAAAACCCCTAAATAAGGCTTTTCAAGAAGTCCGCTATTATATAACAGCTGCCGCCCACGAATACGACGTCATCTTTTCCTGCATTTCCCATTGCTACTTGATATGCCGTATGTACGTCCGGGTAGCTTTCTCCCGTCAGTCCGTGGGAGGTTGCGAGTCGTTTGACGGTGTCTTCCGGTAGTGCCCGTTTGTTGTCAGCTTTGGTAAAATAATATTTTGCTTCGGTGGGCATTAAGTCCAAAACATGGTCTATGTCCTTGTCGTCAACCATGCCGAATATTATGTGCAGTTGTTTGCAAGTTATGTTTTTTAGCTGTCGGCTGATATAATTCCAGCCTCCGATGTTGTGTCCGGCGTCGCAAATGACAGTTGGACAATCTTGGATTTTCTGCCATCTGCCCATAAAGCCGGTGAACTTTGTTACGTTTGCAAAAGCTCGGCGAACGGCGTCAGACAAGCCTTCGCGGTCATTGCGGTATTTTTGGAGAATATCTGTTTGTGTCAGTTGGTTGACGGCATGAAGTATTGTGTTTGTGTTGCGGATTTGATACATACCGCCCAGTTCGCCGTCGATGCGGCCCCAATGTTTTGTTTCATATATCATCATCCCGTCTTCTGACGGTTCTGCCGTCATGACTTCCGGTTGTTCTTCAGCAAATATAATAGGTGCGCCGACATTTTTCGCTTTCGTATCAAACACCGGTTTTGTCTCTGCTGTCGTTTCACCGATGACGACCGGCACACCTTCTTTTATTATGCCGGCTTTTTCTCCGGCTATCTTCGCTAATGTGTCGCCAAGAAACTGCGTGTGGTCAAGACTGATATTGGTGATTACGGAAAGGACCGGGGTTATGATGTTGGTGCAGTCGAGTCTGCCTCCGAGGCCCACTTCAATGACAGCGACGTCCACTTGCATGTCGCTGAAATAGCGCAATGCCATTGCCGTTGTGACCTCAAAAAACGACGGGTGAAGTGGTTCAAAGAAGTTGCGCTCGCGCTCAACGAAATCAACAACATAGTTTTCGCTTATCGGTTTGCCGTCGATGCGTATTCGTTCGCGGAAATCGACGAGATGGGGTGATGTGTAGAGACCTACCTTCAGGCCGCATTGTTGCAATATGGCGGCCAGCGTATGAGCGCAAGAGCCTTTTCCGTTGGTGCCGGCGATGTGTATGGTCAGATAGTTCCGGTGTGGATGACCGAAATGTTCGTCCAATGCCAATGTGTTATGCAGTCCTTCCTTATACCCGGATGCGCCTTGTCTTTCGAACATGGGTATCCTGGTGAACAGATATTCGGTCGTTTCCTGATAGGTCATTTCTTGTTTTGCAGATGTTCAAACGCAGAGACGCAAAAGCGCACGAGCATTATTTCTCATCGCGTCTTTGCGTCTCTGTATCCGGATTATTCGTTTAATTAAAATAGTTCTTGAATCTTTCGAATATGGAGCGTTTGGTAGATGAGTCTCCTTTGAAGTTGTCGCTGTCACGCAGTCTGGTCAGTGCCTCTTTTTCCTCGCGGCTAAGTGTTTTTGGAACATAGACACTGACGTTTACCACCAAATCTCCCATGCCACGTCCATAGCCTTGTACTGCAGGCAGACCTTTGCCGCGCAGACGCAGAGTCTTGCCCGGTTGTGTGCCGCTGTCTATCTTCACTTTCAACTTGGTGCCTTCTATTGTCGGTATTTCCACGTCGCCGCCGAGAGCCGCGGTAGGGAAGTCGAGCAGCAGATTATAGATGACATCGTTGCCGTCGCGTACAAAAGTGTCGTTCTCCTCCTCTGTGATGAATACCTGAATGTCGCCGCTGATTCCGTTGCGGTGTCCAGCGTTGCCTTTACCGGGGACATTGACAATCATGCCTTCGGCTACACCTGCGGGAATTTTTATTTCGACAACTTCCTCACCTTTTTCGACTCCGGAGCCTCCGCACACGTGACATTTGTTCTTTATCACAGTGCCCTCGCCTCCGCACGTAGGACATACGCCCTGCGTCTGCATCATGCCGAAAATGCTTTGTGTCGTGTGTGTTATGACACCGGAACCATGACATGTCGGACATGTCTCCGTACCGCTGCCGGCCTCGGCTCCGCTACCATGACAGTGTGAGCAGGTGATATCTTTACGGACTTTAAACTTCTTTGTTACGCCGGTTGCAATCTCGCTCAGCGACAGCCGTACTTTCAGCCGCAGGTCGCTTCCGCGGTGTTGCTGCGGACGGCGTTGTCCGCCTCCGAATCCGCCTCCGAATCCGCCGGCACGTCCTCCGAAGATGTCTCCGAACATGGAGAATATATCGTCCATGTTCATGCTACCGCCAAAACCGCCGCCAAAACCACCGGCTCCGGCAGGACCGCTGAAACCGAACTGGTCATACTGCTGTCGTTTTTGAGCGTCATGCAAGACGTCGTATGCTTCGGCTGCCTCCTTAAACTTCTCCTCTGCCTCCTTGTTTCCGGGGTTGCGGTCTGGGTGATACTTGATGGCTATTTTGCGGTAAGCCTTCTTTATTTCATCTTCTGAAGCGTTTTTGCTGACGCCCAACACTTCATAGTAGTCTCTTTTTGCCATGATGTTCTGTGGTAAATGTCAGGTGTTATTGCCCTACTGCCACTTTGGCGTGACGTATAACCTTGTCGTTTATTTTATATCCTGCCTGTATGCAGTCTATGACCTTTCCTTTTTTGTCGTCGCCCATACCGGGAACCATTGCCACGGCCTCGTGCACATCTGTGTCAAAGTCGGCGTTCTCCGTCTCAATCTTCTTGACTCCCTGACCTTCGAGTGTCTTGACGAATTTGGCATGAATCAACTCCATGCCATCGCGCAACACCTGCAGATCGTCTGTCTTTCCTCCGTTGTCGATGGCGCGTTCCATGTCGTCGAGTACGGGGAGAATTGCCTCAACTACTCTTGCTCCGCCGTTGAGAATCAGTTCGGCTTTCTCCTTGAGCACACGTTTGCGGTAGTTGTCAAATTCGGCCACGGTGCGGAGATATTTGTCTTCCAGTTCCGCTATTTTCTCGTTTGCGAGCGTCAGCGGATCTTTTTCTTCCGTCTTTTCTTCTTCTGTTCCGGCTGTCTGTGTTTCCTCTTCCTGCTGCTTTGCGGTAGAATTGTCATTCACAGCCTCCTCTGTCTGTTCCTCCTTGTCGAGAATGTTCTCCTCGTTTATATTTGTCTTTTCTTCCATATCGGTTTAGAGATTATATATTAATATTATATAATGTACGTATAGCAAAAAGCATGCCATTTTGAGTGTTGAGTGTTGAGTGGTGAATGGTGAGTTGTCGGCTGCGCCGATGTGGAATTATTGAATTATGAATTGCCTACGGGATTGAATGTCGCTGCCAACATGATGGGCACACCATCCGCAGGCAATTCATAATTCAATAATTCCACATCGGCGCAGCCGACCACTCACCACTCACCATTCTTCAATTGTACATCTTCTCTTTCTGTTCCTTGACAGTCTCGTCGTAGATATACTGGTCGTATTCTGTCAGTTTGTCAATCGTACCTTTCGGTGTCAGTTCGATGATGCGGTCGGCCACGGTCTGGATGAACTCATGGTCATGGCTGGCGAAGAGGATGTTGCCCTTGAACCCGACGAGATTGTTGTTGAACGCCTGGATGCTTTCGAGGTCGAGATGGTTGGTCGGAGTGTCGAGGATGAGACAGTTGGCGTTTTTCATCTGCATGCGTGCTATCATACAGCGCATCTTCTCACCTCCGCTCAACACGTTCACCTTCTTCTGCACGTCTTCATCCTTGAAGAGCATGCGTCCGAGGAAACTCTTCATCTGCACCTCGTTGCCCTTGCCGAACTGGCTCAACCAGTCGACGAGGTTGAGGTCGCTGTTGAAGAACTCCGTGTTGTCCAGCGGCAGATAGGCCGTCGTGATTGTCACGCCCCATTTATATTCGCCGGCGTCAGCCTTGCGGTTGCCGTTGATGATCTCAAACAGAGCCGTCATCGCCTTGGGGTTGTGGCTCAGGAAAACCGTCTTCTGTCCCTTCTCGATGGTGAAGTTCACGTGGTCGAAGAGCACGGTGCCGTCAGCATCGACAGCCTTCAGGTCTGACACCTCGAGAATCTGCGTTCCCGGTTCGCGCTCCATCTGGAAGATGATGCCGGGATATTTGCGTGATGACGGACGGATTTCCTCCACGTTCAGTTTCTCCAGCATCTTCTTGCGGCTCGTCGTCTGCTTGCTCTTGGCCACATTGGCAGAGAATCGGCGGATGAACTCCTCCAGTTCCTTGCGCTTCTCCTCAGCGCGCTGGCGCTGGTTCTGGGCCTGACGCAGGGCGAGCTGCGAACTCTCATACCAGAAAGAATAGTTTCCGGAGAACACCGTCACCTTGCCGAAGTCGATGTCAACCGTCTGCGTGCTTACGGCATCGAGGAAGTGGCGGTCGTGGCTCACGACGAGCACGGTCTGCTCCAAATTGCTCAGATATTCCTCCAGCCACATCACCGTGTCGAGGTCCAAGTCGTTGGTCGGCTCGTCGAGCAGCAGGTTGTCCGGATGACCGAAAAGAGCTTTTGCCAGCATGACGCGCACCTTCTCATTGTTCGACAGCTCGCTCATCATCTTGTCGTGGCGGTCGTCCTTGATACCGAGGTTTGTCAGCATCTGGTCGGCGTCGCTCTCGGCGTTCCATCCGTCCATCTGTGCGAACTTGTCTTCCAGCTCGGCCACACGTATTCCGTCTTCCTCGTTGAAGTCTTCTTTCATGTAGAGAGCCTCACGTTCCTTCATGTTCTGCCAAAGAGGCTGATGTCCCATGAGCACGGTGTCGCGCACGCTATATTCGTCATATTTGAAGTGGTCCTGCTCCAAAACCGAAAGGCGTTCGCCCGGGCCGAGCTCCACGGAACCCTTGTTGGGTTCCAATTCGCCGCTGATGGCGCGGAGCAATGTGGACTTGCCGGCACCGTTGGCACCGATGATTCCATAGATATTACCGCTCGTAAACTTCAGGTTCACGTCCTTGTAGAGGACTTTCTTTCCGAATTGGATAGCAAGATTTGTTACTGTTATCATCCCTTATATACCTTATATAATATTAAATTTGCGGCTGCAAAGGTACTCAAAATCATTTGAATAAGCAAATAAATGACTGTCAAAGAGGGAATTCCTGCTATGGATGCAAGTGTACACAAGTTTATGTCGATGGTGAAATTGTGCTTTGTTGGGATTACCGGAATTTTCTCGGTTGTTGCATCTCTAATATGCGATTTCTCATCATTAAGGTAAAAAAACAAGGTTTGTCCGCAATTTTGCGCGACATGATTGTGGCATGTAAGAAAATCCCGATTCAGAACGACGGTATCCTGACCGTCGTGTCCGAATCGGGGCTATGACGTTTGCAACAACGTAATTCGTAATTATCCAACTCGTCATCGGCCGCAGGCCGACAACTCATCATTCATCATTCAAAACTCACCATTCAGAACGTTACCTTGCGCGTCAGTCCGCCTTCACGCACGATGTACAGGCCACGCAACCGGCCCTTTGCCGCCATGTTGCGTGTCACGAGGCGACTGTCCACGGTATAGATGCCGTCAGCCGCAGACGCCGCCGGCTTGACTGATGTCACGGTCTCGGCGATGCCGTCAGGCGTGCCGGTGAGCATCGGAGTCTCGATGATGGTACGGAAGTGGTCCCAGTGCTCGGCTGTCTCGTAGTTCTTCTTTGCCCCGACGGGAACGAAGAGGCGCATGTTGCGGGTCAGACATCCGGCTGTTCCTTTATAGTGTTCACGACAGCCGAACGGTCCGTTCTCGCCGGCCGGATCTATCTCCGGGTCATTAACATCATCTTCATAAGTTTGGGTAGACGTCGGTGGATACATACGGTTTATATAAATGTCAGCCTCCAATCCTTCCCATTCATGCCAAAGGCTGAACCCCAACGAGCTCGGCTCCAATATTTCCAATGTTGACGGCAGAAAGAGGGTCTTGATACTTGTGCAATGACAAAACGCGCGGTATGCCAATTTCCGGCATCCCTCCGGAATGATGAGAGTGCTGTCAGCAAACCACTTATACTTTTCAAACGCCCATACACCAATCTCTTCATAACTTTCCGGCATCGTAAGATTGTCGACTGCTGATTCCTGCAGGAAACAATATGTAATCTTCTTCATCTGTTTCGGCATGCGCAGATATTCAAATCTACATCCGAACCAACCATTCTTACATTCTATCACACAGTCCGAAAGGTCCAGATTCTTCAGACGTCCATACCAACAACTGTTGTCTCTCAGATAGTCTATATCTGCCTCCGTCACAGGTCCGCTCAGCGTCATCGAGTCTACAAGCATAACCTGCCCCTGCATCATTTCCTCTAATGTGCGGCTGCCATCCAGCGTTATGTCCATCACGTTGTAAAGGCCGTCTTCCTCCCTTACCTCACTAAATGTATTACGGATCACTTCTGTGTCATAAAGCGCGCCAAGTCCTTTCGCCACATGAAGCACGGCACCTTCCGGCAGTCCGCTGAACGCAACCTCAACCTCCTCTGATTTGTTGCGGCCTCCGATGAGGTAGACATCCTTCAACTTTTCGCAACCGGAAAACGCGCCGTTGCCCAAATGTGTTATGGAGGGGATGGTTATCGTTTCCAGATTAGTCCATGCGAAAGCCATGTCTTCTATCTTACCGATACTTGTCGGCAACGTGAAGTAACGCAAGTCCGTGCGCGTCGGGTCTTTTTCCGTGTCACTACCTGATTTGGCCGGTTTCCCGTTAATAATAGTCGGGGCAAAGGCATGGGCAGGGATATATGACCAAAAAAAACATGTGCGAGACATGTCTATACCGGTCAGGCGACCTTTCTCACAACAATCCTTAATCAGGTAAAAAAACTCCGGATAAAAATCGTAACCGATAATGGCGAGAGAGTCTATTGTATAACGATTAGATCCGAGAGCTCTACTGAAACTTTCAGCAGATGGCTCCACTCTGTCAATCACCTTGATGTTCTTCTCCTGTGCGAATGATGTTACCGACAATATCAGCAACATGACGAGTGTTAATGTCTTTTTCATAAGCGTTTCGTTTTTTTGTCTTTTTGTGTTATATATCTTTATTGGTTTGGCTTACGTCATCTTCATCCGATTTCATCCGACCGTAGGGACATAATCTCGTTTTTGTCCGAAATCACGATATTGGTTGGTTGCAATCTTGTCGCACACGAGTTCAAACAAGATTACGCCCCTGCCGGTCAAATGTCGCGTATGATATTTATAGCATGTCGAAAGCCGATTCTGATAATTCGTAATTGTCCAACTCGTCATCGGCCGGAGGCCGACAACTCATAATTCATAATTCAAAACGTCACCTTGCGCGTCAGTCCGCCTTCACGCACGATGTACAGGCCGCGGAGACTGCTCTTTGCCGCCATGTCGCGTGTCACGAGGCGACCGTCAACGGTATAGATGCCGTCAGCCGCTGACGCCGCCGGCTTGACTGATGTCACGGTCTCAGCGATGCCGTCGGGCGTGCCTGTGAGCATCGGAGTCTCGATGATAGTCAGCATATTCCATTTTTCATCACTCTCATAGTTCTTCTTTGCTCCTATGGGAACAAAAAGACGCCATGTACGGATTGCCTCATCTTCGTTGGAAAAGCCAAAAGCGCTCCATCCCTCTTCATCTATTATCATTGTAGGGGGATTCATCTTGTTCACATACAGTTCAACGTCAGTGACAAGATAATCACTTCCAACAAAATACAGCGAGAGCTCATGTAATTCATCCAAAGTCGAGGGCATCATCATCTTCTTTATGCAAGAACAGTAACGGAATGCCGCCGGCCTTATTCCGCGACATCCCTCCGGGATTACCAACGTACCATCCACGAATTCCTTATATCCCTCAAACGCACCTGCGCCTATCTCCTCATATTGTTCCGGCATTGCAAGATAATTCACGCGTGAATGGGACAATAAAGACCCGTTTATCTTTTTCATCACCCGCGGCAGACGCAGACTCTCCAGACGACAATATGAAAATGCCGAACCTTTACTTTCATCTATAACACAATTAGTGAGATCTATGTCGGTCAGACGTCCATATTGGACAGCATGTTTCAACATATCCAAGTCGTCGGCAGAAAGACTTCCATTGATTTTAAGCTCATCTATATACATATCACGTCCACCAAGTATATCTTTCAATGTATGGTTTTCATCAATATCCAACTCTTCTGTATTGTAAAGGTCCTCTTCTTCCTTTATCTCACTGAAAGCATTCCAACATCCGGTCCGCCTGTAATCAAGTCCCAATCCTTTGGCAACATGAAGCACTGCACCGGAAAGCAATCCGGAAAAAGCTAGACCTGCATCCGCAGGCTTTATCTCTTTCCCGATAAAAGAGACATGCTTCAGATGTACACAGTCAGAAAAGGCATTGTCACCGATTGCCTTTACGAAATGCGGCAAGGTTATAGCCTCCAAGTTGGTACATGCAAAGGCATTTTCACCTATTGATAACACCGTATTTGGCAAAGATATATAACGAAGATTACAGCGGAACGGAACTTCTGCCTCATTCTGTTTTCCCGGTTTACTATTTATTGTCGTATGCAAGAAAGCGTTATCAGGAACGGATGAGATACTACGGCACTGTGACATGTCTATTCCGGTCAGTTTCCCTTTCTCGCAACAATCTCTGAGTATTGCGAAAATCTCCTCCAGACCGGTCTTTGTTCTGGCATCATCCCCAACATGAAGTATTCTTAAGGAGTCTATATTATATCTGTCATTCCCTAACGCCTTATTGAAAGTCATTTGTATGTCACTATAGTCTATAATTTTGATAACTTTCTCCTGCGCGAACAACGACGATACCGTTGCCATTGTAAAAAGCATGACGAGTGTTAATGTCTTTTTCATAAGCGTTTCGTTTTTTTGTCTTTTTGTGTTATTATATCTTTATTGGTTTGGCTTACGTCATCTTCATCCGATTTCATCCGACCGTAGGGACATAATCTCGTTTTTGTCCGAAATCACGATATTGGTTGGTTGCAATCCTTGTCGCACACGGGCTCAAACAAGATTACGCCCCTGCCGGTCAAATGTCGCGTATGATATTTATAGCATGTCGAAAGCCGATTTTGATAATTCGTAATTGTCCAACTCGTCATCGGCCACAGGCCGACAACTCATCATTCATCATTCAAAACTCATCATTCAAAACGTCACCTTGCGCGCCGTGCCGTTCTCACGCACGATGTACAGGCCGCGGAGACTGCCCTTTGCCGTCGTGTCGCGTGTCACGAGGCGACCGTCAATGGTATATATTCCGTCAGCCGCTGACGCCGCCGGCTTGACTGATGTCACAGTCTCAGCGATGCCGTCAGGCGTACCTGTGAGCAGCGGAGTCTCGATGATGGTACGGAAGTGGTCCCAGTGCTCCGCCGTTTCGTAGTTCTTCTTCGCTCCGACGGGGACGAAGAGACGCATGTTGCGGGTCACACAAGAACCTGATTTGTAATTGCACCCGAACGGTCCCGCATATTGAGTCGGACTAAGGTCTCTATCCTCATCCTCGCAGCGCTGAGAAGAAACGGGAGGATACATACGGTTCACATAAATGTCCATAGGTAGGGCGTCCCAGTCATACCAATAACCGAATCCGAGAGACAACGGTTCAAGGATTTCCATCGTTGAAGGCAGCACTATCTTCTTAAGGCTTCGGCATATACTGAAAGCCTGGAACGACAACTTCCGGCATCCCTCCGGAATGACGAGAGTGCTGTCCTCAAACCACTTATACCTCTCAAAAGCGGCCACAGCAATCTCTTCATAACTCTCCGGCATCGTAAGATTGTCGACCATTGACAACTGCAGGAAACAATATGTAATCTTCTTCATCTGTTTCGGCATACGCAGATTATTATATCTGCATCCGAACAGACCGTTCTCACATTCTATCACGCAGTCTGAAAGGTCCAGATTCTTCAGACGTCCGCCATTGTTGTTGTCCCTCAGATAATCAACATCCTCCTTTGTCATCGGTCCGCTCAGTGCCATCGAGTCCACAAACAAAATCTGCCCTTGAGTCATTTCCTCCAAAGTGCGACTGCCGTCAAGCGTGATGTCCATCATGTTGTAAAGGTCTGACCGTTCCCGAACATCACCGAAAGCACTCCAGCACTCCTTGCCGCGATAGCTGTCGGCCAGTCCTTCTGCGACATGAAGCACAGCGCCGTTGGACAGATAGGAGAAAGCATAACCTGCATCGTCCGACTTGACCTTATTGCCGATAAATGCTACATTTTTCAGATAATCACAGCCGTCAAAAGCGCCATTTCCTATTACTTTTGTAAGATAGGGAATTGTTATCGCTTCCAGATTGGTGTGTGCGAACGCATAATCCCCAATTTTATCTGTATTTGCAGAAAGTGTGATATATCGTAGATTTGTGCGGGCAGGATTTTTCTCGCCATCACCATCTGTCTTTTTCGGTTTACCGTTTATTATAGATGGCATAAACGCCATCTCCGGAATTTCTCTTGCGTACTCACAGCAACGCATGTCAATTCCCGTGAGCCGCCCTTTCTCACAGCAGTCACGAAGCAAACTGAAGCATTTATCCTGTTCTGTAGACGGGAAAGCAGTCAGGACAAGAGAGTCTATCGTATAGCGGTCAGTGCCAAGAGCCATGTCCAAACCTTGGGCACCGACAGTCGGCATACGGTCAATCACCTTGATGTTCTTTTCCTGTGCGAACAACGACGATGCCGTTGCCATTGTAAAAAGCATGACGAGTGTTAATGTCTTTTTCATAAGCGTTTCGTTTTTATTTAGTTAATGTTTAATATAATTGCAGTTCGGTTTTTGTATCACACTGCAAATGTAAACAAAAGTTTCCGAACTGCAAAATATTATTACAACTATTTCGTAAATTTCTTTGTTCCGACGACAACGCCGTTCTCGACCATCGTCACCTGATAGACGCCAGAC